>NZ_VJNA01000001.1 GCF_007556585.1 Tepidimonas aquatica
CTGTTCCGCCGTCTGAAAGGGTTCCGCCGCATCTTCAGCCGCTTCGACAAGCTCGACGTCATGTTCGCGGCCTTCATCCACTTCGCACTGATCGTCGAATCGTTGCGATAGTGTTAACAGGCCCTAGGCGATGGCTATGTGGACGCCGTGCGCGCCACCTGGCCGGAAGTACCCGAATCCGCCGACTTCGTCATGTACTGGTGGCACATCGCCGCCGAAACCGTGCGCGCAGGTCAGGCCAAACGCTTTGGCTTCATCACCACCAACAGCATCAAGCAGACCTTCAACCGCCGCGTGCTCGAAGCCCAGCTTGGGGCGAAACAAAACCCGCTGGCGCTGGCCTTTGCCATCCCCGACCACCCCTGGGTGGACGCCGCCGACGGCGCTGCCGTGCGCATCGCCATGACCGTGGGGGTACAAGCCCCTCCCCCGCTTGCGGGGGAGGTTGGGAGGGGGACCCTCCTCACCGTCACCGCCGAGCGCGAAACCGGCGAAGACGCCCACGAAGTCACCCTTGCCGAACGCGAAGGCACCATTCATGCGGATTTGACCATCGGTGCGAATGTGGCGGGGGCGGTGGCCTTGTGGGCCAATGCCAATATCGCTTCTCGTGGTGTTCAACTAATAGGCGCGGGCTTTATTGTCACTCCGGAAGACCTGCCTGCGCTTTCCCCCTCTCCCCAACCCTCCCCCGCGAGGGGGGAGGGGGCAGGCCGTGTTCCGTTACTGGATGCGTCACAACTAACTGCCGGCAGTTTTCTCCCCTCCCCCCTCGCGGGGGAGGGGCTGGGGGAGAGGGGGCTGAACCTATCCAACCACAGCGTCATCCGCGCTTACCGCAATGGCCGTGACCTGACCGACAAACCCCGTGGCGTACTGGTCATTGACCTCTTTGGCCTGACCGAAGACGAGGTACGCCGCTGCCATCCGGCCATCTACCAATGGGTACTGGAGCGAGTCAAACCGGAACGCGACCAGAACAAGCGCGCCAGCTACCGCAATAACTGGTGGATTTTTGGTGAACCCCGTCGCGAATGGCGCTCAATGTCTGCCGGCCTGCCCCGCTATATCGCCACGGTGGAAACTGCCAAGCACCGCCTATTCCAGTTTCTTGAGGCCGACATCCTGCCGGATAACATGCTGGTCAATATCGCCATAACCGATGCCTACCACCTGGGCGTGCTCTCCTCCCGAATCCATGTCGCATGGGCGCTGGCGGTGGGCGGCACGCTTGAAGATCGTCCGCGCTACAACAAAACCCGCTGCTTTGAAACCTTCCCCTTCCCCGACGAAGACACCGGCCTGAGCCCCGAGCTTCGCCAGCGCATTGCCGAGCTGGCCGAACAGATCGACGCCCATCGCAAGCGCCAGCAGGCCGCCCATCCGGAACTCACCCTCACCGGCCTCTACAACGTGCTGGAAAAACTGCGCATAGGTGAACCCTTGAGCGCCAAGGACAAGGCCATCCACGAGGCCGGGCTGGTGAGCGTGCTCAAGGCCCTGCACGACGACCTCGACCGCGCCGTGTTTGCCGCCTATGGCTGGGATGATCTGGCCGCTTTGCTCATCGGCCGCCCCGGCGCCACCACGCCGCTGACCGACAAAGCCCCCGAACAGGCGGCGGCAGAAGAAGAGCTGCTGTCCCGCCTGGTCGCCCTCAATGCGCGCCGCGCCGCCGAGGAGGCACAGGGCAAAATCCGCTGGCTGCGCCCGGAGTATCAGAACCCTGCGGCAGCGGAGCCTGCTACGACTACGTCCACCCCTGTGCAGACCGAGGTCGACCTGGGCGAGGACGAGGCAACCGCCAAGGCCGCTCCAACCACCGGCGCGAAGAACTGGCCCAAGGACCTGCGCGAGCAGATTCAGACCGTGCGCGACCTGCTCACCAACCAGCCGCAGCCGCTGGAGGTGTTGGCCGCGCACTTTAAGCGCCAACCGGCGCGCGCGGTGGAAGCGGTACTGCATGCGCTTCAGGCGCTGGGGCTGGCCAGCCACGGCCCGGCCGGCTGGAGCACGTGGCAAGGGTCAGGGGAGGCAGCCCCGCCATGAACCGCACCGAGCGCTTCTACAAAATCGACCAACTGCTGCACGAGCGGCGGGTGGTGTCCTTCGCGACGCTGCTGGAAGAACTTGGCGTGTCGCGCGCGACGCTGAAGCGCGACCTCGAATATCTGCGCGAGCGGCTGCATGCCCCCATCGTCTGGGACCGGCAAGCCGGCGGTTATCGTTTTGACGGCGCGCCGGCCACGGGTCCCGCTTACGAACTGCCGGGGCTGTGGTTCTCGGCAGGCGAGCTGTATGCGCTGCTGGCCGCGCAAAAACTCCTGGCCGACATCGAGCCTGGGGTGCTGGCCGCCCATGTGGCCCCGCTGACGGCGCGGTTGGCGGCATTGCTCGAAGCAGGCGGCCACAGCGCCGAAGCGATCGCGCGGCGCGTGCGGCTGCTATCCGTGGCGCGGCGGGCGGTGGAGCCACGCTTTTTCGTCGAGGTGAGCCAGGCGCTCTTTGAGCGACGGCGGCTGGAGATCGCCGCCTACAGCCGTGCGCGGGATGAGACCAACACGCGCATCATTTCGCCCCAGCGGCTGGTGCACTACCGCGACAACTGGTATCTGGACGCCTGGTGCCACTGGCGGCGGGGGCTGCGCACCTTTGCGCTGGACACGCTGCAGCGGGTCAAGCCCTTGCGGCCAGCCGCCAAGGAGATCCCCGACGCCCAGCTCGATGCGCATCTGGCCAGTGCCTACGGCATTTTTGCTGGCAAGCCCAAAGCGAAAGCCGTGCTGCGCTTTTCTCCCGAGCGCGCACGCTGGGTGCGGGAGGAGCGCTGGCATAAGGATCAGGTCGGCACGACGCTGCCCGATGGCAGCTATCGCCTCGAAGTGCCCTATGCCGACGAGCGCGAGCTCATCATGGACATCCTGCGCCATGGGCGGCATGTGGTGGTGGAGCGCCCCAAGGTGCTTCGCCGCCGCGTGGCCGAGGAGGCGGCGGCGGTGGCCCGGCTTTACGCCAAAAGTAGCCGTGCATAGGCTCATGATTTGAGCCTGTCCCCCGCGCACAATGGGCCGGTCTGCAGAGGAGGCCCCATGATCACCGATCTCTTCCTTGCCCTCATCGCCGGCATCGCCACGGAAAGCTTCGTTATCTTCGGGCTGGTTTTGCTGCTGGGTGTCTTCTTCTGGCGCGCCGACCGGCCGTTTTCCAGCGGCGTTTTCAAGTTCGCTTTCATCGCGTTGGGGATTTCCGCGCTGTTTTCGCTCTTCGGTGGCGGGGACGACTGCGATTGCGATTGGTAGGTGGCAACGGTTCAAGTCGGCAGGATAGACAGACACATCGGGGTGATCCCGCTCTGCTACGTAAAAAAGCCTTTATGCGGTGGCATGCTCAACCTCCGGTGTCACGGTGGCCGCCTGCACCACAAACTCCACCCGCGCCCAAGGGTCGGCGGCGCGGTCAACGGCGATAATGCGCGCTTGCAGGCGCTCACCACGCGCCAGCCGCGCGGCTATATCGGCATTTTTCCGCCGCGGCACGTAGCCGAGTTTGTGGTCATGCCAGTCAATGCGCACCGCCTGCCGGTCGTGCGGGTTGTCAGGCTCGCGCACCAGATCAAGCGGCTGGCCGGGGGCAAGCTCATCCTCGAGCTTGGGGCCTTCGTGATACTGGAAGCCGGCAATGAAGTCGGCAAGGATGACATCCTGCGGCACCGGGGTGGTGCCGAACCAGGCGAGCACCGCGGCCAACTGGCGCTCGGTCTTGGCATCGAGCACGGCAGCCTCTTGGCGGGCATCGCGCCAAACATGATTCAGCGCCAGGCTTGCATCGTAGGCTTGCGCGCGGGCATCGGCGCGCTGCGGGGCATTGAGCTCTGTTAGGATGCGCGCCGCCCAGGCCTGCATGGCCCGGCTCACCTGCCGGTTGAAAGGCCCGCGCAACTGCACCAGCTCGTAGCGCGTTCCCTCGTCGGGCGCATACGGCGGATCCACGGCATACTGCGCCGTGGCCCGCTCGCCATCGGAAAGTTGCAGCGCAAACAGCCGATCTCCGTTCACCACCTCCGGCCAATAGTTTGCCACGCAGTGATGCATGGCCGCGCCTTCCTCGGCGAGCGCCTGCGGGGTGAGGAGTTCGCGCGCGCTGTGCCCGTCGGCCGTGTATTCGCCCAGGATCGCCGGCAGGCGGAAGCCCTCCGGCACACGCCAGCGTGGATCGCGCGCGGGCTGATACCGGTGCCAGCGTTGGGAGGCCTCAAGCAGCCCCAGCAGGCCATGGCAGGCCAGCCAGCCGGCGGTCAGCCGCCCGCTGGAGGGGCCATAGGGTCGGCGCAATAGCGCCGCCGCCCGGTTGCGCACGGCGGCGAGGAAGTCGCGGCAATCGGCCAAGGCCGGGTGCAGGTTGCCATAGCGCCGCGCCGCCGTCTCCCAGGTGCGCGTCCAGCCCAGGCGAAACGCGCCGCGATGCACCGCCGGCGGCTGCGGCAGCGGATCGCCCCTCTCCGTCTCGCCCAGCAGCGCAAAGTAATTGGCCAGATACAACTGCCAGCGCTCGAACTCGACCACATCCGGGCGCTGGTTGGCCGGCAGCGCATCGAGCATCGCCAGATACCCGCGCCGGGCGACATGGCTGGGCGCCGGCCACAGCAGGGTGTTGACCGGCGCGCGCACCAGCCCCCGCGAAATCCCGTAGTGCTGCGCCAGCGCGCCGGTGAGGTCGCGCCCCTGGTCGATCACTGCCTCCATCGCCTCGTCCTTCTCGCGCCAGGCGTGGCGCTTGCCACCCTGCACATTGGGCGAATGGTGGAAGGTGAGCAGAATCGGTGCCACCAGCGCTGGAAAGCGCCGCAAGGCCTGCATGCGCCGCTCGCGCAGCACAGGCGGCAGCGTGGCGAGCCGGTTGTAATTGCGCACCGAGACGAGAAAGCGGAAAGGCACCGGGTGCGGCGCCTCACCAGGTCCTGGCGCCACGGCCGACGGCGTAGGCGCGCGTTCCAGCCACAGCAGCAGCCGCATCACCTCGGCATCAAGCTGGGTGACAAAACGCTGGTAGTCGGCATCGAACACAAAGCCCGCATGCGTGCGCGAAGGCAGCGGCAGCACCGGCGCGGCATAGAGCACGGCCACCGGCCCCAGGCCCGCAATCTCCACCTCCCAGCGCGCGCCGCGCAGATCATCGGCCAATGCCGCCACGATAGGCGCAATCAGCGCGTCATCCGGCTGCGCGCCGTAGGGCAGGCGCAAGGCCAGCACGCGCCCATCGGCGAGCAGCAGCCACAACCGAAAGAAGCGGTCCTCGGGCGCAAAGGCGTACCCCGGCAGCCACAGCCGCGCGCGTATCGAGGGCGCAGCGCAGCCCGGCGCAGGCGAGACGACGGCAGAAATGTTGGCGACGAAATCCTCCATGCCGCCGATGATGCGGCAGGAGGTGGCTCATGGGGTGAGCCCGGTGGAGACCAGCGGCTGACTGTTCATTCATCCTTCCCCCACGCCTGCCCGATCCACAGCCCCAACAGCAACGGCCAGACCCAGTGGATGGGCTGGCTGGGGGGAGGCGGCGTGTGGGCCTGGGCCGTGTGGACAGGCATGGCGCGCTGCGCCTGCCACCGTGCCACAGCCGCCTGCCGCGCAAGCGGCGTCATCCCCGCGCCAACAAGCAGTGTCGTAGCGAGCGCCAGCACCGCAGCGGCAAGCGGTATCACCAGCAGCAGGTTACCGACAAACGACAAAATCAGGGTGAGGAACAGCGCGACCAGAAATGTTTGATCCGCGATCAGCCACAACCACAACAGGATCCACAGCGGTGCGCTGATCATCCACAACGTCCAGTGATCCCCGAAAGCCTCGACAACGTAGGTGAACAGCCCGTCGGCCGACCAGGCTGGCTGACAGGGTGCGCGGGTGAACTCGCGTGCCTGTGCCTTGGGCACCGCCGCACGCGGAAAAGGAATGACAGAGGCCGCAGGCCGCCCCGTTTTTCGGGGTCGGCGCAGGCGGCTCAACCGCCGTCGTTGCCACCACGCAAACGGATTGCTCAGCCAGCGCTCGCGCGGCTGCGGTCGGCGCCGCCAGGGGCGGTGTAAAAGCTGCCGCAGCGCCCATTCCACGGCCATCGAAGCCAGGGTCAACGGCATCCACAGCCACCAGGGCAAGCGCAGCAGCGCCGAAAGCGCCACCACAAGACTCACCACGAACAGCGCACTCAGGAACGAAGCCGGCCAGGCCAGCCACGGCGGCTCGTTGGGCAGCGTGCCCACATAGGCCACTGTAATCGCCCCGACGGATGCGAGCAGCCAGCCCTGTACATGGGCGCGGTAGCGGTGGCGCAGGAATGCGGCCAGAGGGGAGCGGACAGCGCGCTGCATGGTTCATCGGCAACTGTGCAGGGCCCGCACGGCGGGCGTGGACACATTGTCCGCCGCCATCAGGCTCAACAGGTGAGCCCGATGCCGCTGGCCGGCTCCGCGCACGCTGCTGGCCCAGCCGGGGCCGGCGCCGCCTGCCAAGCGCGGGGGCCATAATCGGGTGATGGATCGCACTGCCCCCGAACTGTTGCTGCCCGCTGGGTCGCTGGCGCACCTGCGTGCCGCGTTTGATTTTGGCGCCGACGCCGTCTATGCCGGTCAGCCGCGCTACTCCTTGCGGGCGCGCAACAACGCGTTTCGGCTCGAGCAGCTGGCTCAGGGCATTGCCGAGGCGCATGCGCGAGGCAAGCGTTTCTTTGTCACCAGCAACCTGATCGCCCACAACGACAAGGTGCGCACCTACCTGCGCGACCTGGCGCCGGTGGTCGAGCTGCACCCGGATGCCCTCATCATGGCCGATGCCGGCCTCATCATGCTGGTGCGCGAGGAGATGGAGCGCGGCCGCTGGCCCGAGATACCGATCCACCTGTCGGTGCAGGCCAACACCACCAACTGGGCGGCGGTCAAGTTCTGGCAGCGTGCAGGCGTGGCGCGCATCATCCTGAGCCGGGAGCTGAGCCTGGAGGAGATTGCCCAGATCCGCGAGGCTTGCCCCGACGTCGAGCTGGAGGTGTTTGTGCATGGCGCGCTGTGCATCGCGTACTCGGGGCGCTGCCTGCTGAGCGGCTACTTCAACCGCCGCGACCCCAACCAAGGCACCTGCACCAACGCATGCCGCTGGCGCTACCGCACCCATGCGGCGGATGAGACCGAGACCGGCAATGTCGAGCCGCTTGCCGGCGCGGGTTGCGGCAGCGGCTGCGGCGGGGCGCAGGCACCCGACGACGATACCACGGCGGGCCGATTGAGCGCCGATTTTGACTTTGCCTACGAGCAGGCGCAGGCCGAGGCGATGCGGGCCACCACCGGCGACGGCCGGCGCCACCCGTTGGCCGACCGCGTGTGGCTGCTGGAGGAGGCGTCGCGCCCCGGCGAGCTAATGCCGGTGATGGAAGACGAGCACGGCACCTACATCCTCAACAGCCGCGACCTGCGCGCGGTGGAGTATGTGCAGGATTTGGTGCGCATCGGCGTCGATTCGCTCAAGATCGAGGGGCGGACCAAGAGCGTGTACTACGTGGCGCGCACCGCCCAGGTGTACCGTCAGGCGATCGATGACGCAGTGGCGGGCCGGCCGTTTGACCCGGCGCTGCTGCACGCCTTGGAGGGCTTGGCCAGCCGGGGCTACACCAGCGGCTTGCTGGTGCGCCGTCCCGCGCAGGCCTACCAGAACTACGACCAGGGGCATTCGACCCCGACGCGCAGCCAATACGTGGGCGATGTGCTCGACGTGCGCGCCGACGGCTGGGCGCTGGTCGAAACCAAAAACCGCTTTGCCGTGGGGGACGAGCTGGAGGTGATCCACCCCGCTGGCAACCGCTGCGTGCGGGTGGAGCGCATGCAAAACGCCGATGGCGAGCCCATCACCGTGGCCGCCGGTAACCCACTGCGGGTTTGGGTGCCGCTGGGCGAGCCGGTGCGCGGTGCCCTGCTGGCACGCCGGTTGGTGCCGCAGGGCGCCGAAGCGTAAGGGCTGTCGGTGCTGGTGCCGGTGTGCGTCAGGTCAGCTCGGCCAGCACGGCGCGGGCCGCGGTCAGCGTCGCTTCGATATCGGCGTCGGTGTGCGCGGCGCTCACAAAGCCGGCCTCGTACAACGCCGGGGCCAGGTACACACCGCGCTGCAGCATGCCATGGAAAAAGCGGTTGAAGCGCGCTGCGTCGCTGGCCATGACCTGGACGTAGTTGCGCGGCAGCTCGGACAAGAAGAAAAACCCGAACATACCGCCCTCGCAGTCGGCGCTGAATGGCACCCCTGCGCGGTTGGCTTCGGCTTGCAGCCCTTGCACCAGCGCGCGTGTGCGTGCTGCCAGGGCGTCGAAGAAACCCGGCTGTTGGATCAGGCGCAGCGTGGCCAGCCCGCACGCGGTGGCCACCGGGTTGCCCGAGAGGGTGCCGGCCTGGTACACCGGCCCTAGCGGCGCGAGTTGCTCCATCACCGCACGCTTGCCACCAAAGGCAGCCAGCGGCATGCCGCCGCCGATAACCTTGCCCAGCACCGTCATGTCGGGCGCAAAGCCCGGGATGGCCTGCGCATACAGGCTTTGCGCGCCGCCCAACGCCACGCGAAAGCCCGTCATCACCTCATCGAACACCAGCAGCGCGCCGTGCTGGCTGCACAGCTCGCGGCAACGCCGCATGAACGGCACGCTGGCGCGCACAAAGTTCATATTGCCCGCGATGGGCTCGATCATCAGCGCGGCGATCTGCGCGCCGTGCTCGGCAAACGCCGCTTCCAGCTGCTCGACGTTGTTGTACTCCAGCACCAGCGTGTGCTGCACCACCTCGGGCGGCACCCCGGCGCTGGTGGGGTGCCCAAAGGTGGCCAGGCCCGAGCCGGCCTTGACCAGCAGCGCGTCGGCGTGGCCGTGGTAGCAGCCTTCGAACTTGATGATTTTGGGCCGCCCGGTGGCGCCTCGGGCCAGGCGGATGGCGCTCATGCCCGCCTCGGTGCCGGAGTTGACCAGCCGCACCATCTCCAGGCTGGGCACCAGCCGCAGGATTTCCTCCACCAGCTCGATTTCCCGCTCGGTGGGGGCTCCAAAGGACAAGCCTTCCTGCACCGCGGCCTGCACCGCACGCAGCACCTCCGGGTGGCCGTGGCCCAGGATCATCGGCCCCCACGAGCCGATGTAGTCGATATAGCGCTGGCCGTTGGCGTCCCACAGGTAGGCGCCTTGCGCACGGGTGATGAAGCGCGGTGTGCCACCGACGGCCTTGAAGGCACGCACAGGCGAGTTGACGCCACCGGGAATGACGGCCTTGGCACGGTCGAACAGGGTCAGGTTGCGGTCGCTCATGGGTTGTCGTCGTGGTCGTCGTCACTGGGCGCATCGGCCCAAAACAGGCGCTGCGGCACGGCGCCGCCCATGCCGGGCACAAAGCCGTGCGCCAGCGCTTGGTCCAGGTACGCCAGCGCCTGCGTGGCCGCCTCGCCAAGTTCGGCCTCGTGCGCGAGCAAGCCCGCCAGTGCCGCGGCCAGCGTGTCGCCCGCACCCACAAAGCCGACGTCGATGCGCTCAAACGGCGCGCTGGCCAGCACGACCTCGGGCGTGGCCAGCTGGTTGTCGATGCGCTCGCCGCTGGCCAGGCCGGTGACCAAGGTGGCCGCTACGCCGTGGGCCGCTGCTGCCCGTGCGATATCACGCGGGCCGGGGGCGCGGTCATCGTCCCAGTCGGGCAGCAGCCAGCGCGCCAGGGTGTGGTGGTTGCCCACCAGCACGTCGGTTTGCGGCAGCACCAGTTCGGTGCCGGCTTCCAGCAGCGCTTCACGGCTGGGGTCATCCAGCGCCGCCAGCTCCGGCACGTAGGTCACCACGGGCAGCTCGTCGTAGTCGCTCAAAATGGCGCTGATGGCCGCCATGCCCTGGGCACTGCCGGCCAGTGTCAATTTGACGGCGTGCACGGGCATATCCTCGAGCACCCCGCGGGCTTGCTCGTCGATCCAGTCGGCGTCCAGCGGCAGCAGGTGGGTGCGCTGGCGCGTGTCGCCCAGCCACACGGCCGTCAGCACCGGCAAGGCGTGGCACGAGGCACTGGCCAAAGCCGTGATGTCGGCAGCCACACCCGCCGCACCACACGGATCGTTGGCGTTGAAGCACAGCACGCAAGGCATGCCGGGGGCGTTGTCGTGGTCGGCGGTGGTCATGGGCGGCACTACAATGCCCGCCATTCTATCGACAACCCCTTGCGAGCTTGCTGGTGGCCATGACGACCCCTTACCGTACCTGGATGTGCCTGATCTGCGGCTGGATTTATGACGAAGCCGCGGGTGACCCCGAGCACGGCCTGGCGCCCGGCACCCGCTGGGAAGATGTGCCCGTCAACTGGACGTGCCCGGAGTGCGGCGCGCGCAAGGAAGATTTCGAGATGGTGCCGCTGTGACGGCGGTGCCGCTTCAGCCGGCTGCCTTGATCACCGCGTAGCGCTGAAGGGTGCGCTGGCGTGCCTCGGTGTGGTCCACGATGGGCCGCGGGTAGGTTTTGTCCAGCGTCACGCCGGCAGCAGCCAGCACGCCCGGGCTGCACAACCAGGGGGCGTGGATGGCCTCGTCGTCCAGGCCGGCCAGCTCTGGCACGTAGCGCCGAATAAATTTGCCGTGGGGGTCGAACTTGCGGCTTTGCGTCACTGGATTGAAGATGCGGAAATACGGTTGCGCATCGCAGCCGCTGGACGCCGCCCACTGCCAGCCGCCGTTGTTGGCGGCGAGGTCGAAGTCCAGCAGGTGGTCGGCAAAATACTGCTCGCCGCGGCGCCAGTCCAGCCCCAAATCCTTGGTTAAAAAGCTCGCCACCATCATGCGTAGCCGGTTGTGCATGTAGCCGGTTTGGTTCAGTTGGCGCATCGCGGCGTCCACCAGCGGGTAGCCGGTGCGCCCCTCGCACCACGCGGCCCACAGCGCGTCGGCGTGGCGGCCGCGCTCCCAGCGGATGCGGTCGTACTCGGGCTTGAACGCATGCCCCACCACATGGGGAAAGTTGGCCAGGATCTGGTGGTAAAAGTCGCGCCAGATCAGCTCGTTCAACCACGCGCTGCCGCCCGCTTGCCCCTGCGTGTGCAGCGCGTGGGCGGTCGCCGCCACGGTGCGGATGCTGAGCGTGCCAAAGCGCAGGTGGGTGCTAAGGTAACTCGGGCCTTTGACGCCGGGGTAGTCGCGCGTCAGGTGGTAGCGCTCGATGCGGCCTAAAAAATCCTCCCACATGGCGTACGCGCCGCGTGTGCCGGTGCGCATCGGCAACTGACGCAGGTTGGTGGCGGCAAAGCCCAACGCGGCCAGCGTGGGCAACGACTGCGCCAGGTGCGCGGGTACCGGCGCCAGCGCCGCGCCGTAGCGCTCTACCGGGTAGGCCTTCAGATGAAACGGCGTCAGCTGCCGCAGCCAGGCGTTTTTGTACGGGGTGAAGACGGTGAACGGGCGCCCGTTGGCGGTGAGCACCTCGCGCCGCTCGAAGATCACGTGGTCCTTGTAGGTGTGCAGCACCGCGCCCTGGTGCGCCAGCGTGCCCAACACGCGCGCGTCGCGCTGCAGCGCGTAAGGGTCGTCGTCGTGGTTGGCAAACACCGCCTGCACGCCCAACTCCGCCGCCAGGCGCGGAATGGCCTCGGCCGCGGCCGCGTGCCGCACGATCAGGCCCACCCCCTCGGTGCCGTGCGCGCGGCCCAGCGCGCGCAGCTGCTCGTCCAGGTCCAGCAGGCTTTCGTGGATGAACTCCACGCGCCGGTCGGCGTTCAGGCCGCGCTGGCGCAGCGGCTCCAAAATCGCCGTGTCAAAGACAAACGCGCACCACACCTTGCGGCACTGGCGCAGCGCGTGGTACAGGGCGGCGTTGTCCTCGACGCGCAAGTCGCGCCGAAACCACATCAGGCCGCTGTCGTAACGTGGGGTGTGCTGCATGGGGTGGACCGTACAATCGGACGCCTATGAGTTCGGATTCTGCCCCCATCAACCTCACGCATCATTTTTTGATCGCCATGCCCGGGCTCAACGACGAACTGTTTGGCCGCAGCGTGGTGTACGTGTGCGAGCATTCGCCGCAGGGGGCGCTGGGGCTGATCATCAACAAACCCGCTGGCGTGACGCTGGGGGAGCTGTTCGAGCGGCTGGAGCTGCCGCTGGGCCGTCCCGACTGGGCCGACATGCCGGTGCTGCGTGGCGGCCCGCTGCAAACCGAGCGCGGCTTCGTGCTGCACGAAGCTATCGGCGAGCCGGTACCGCTGGCCGGCGCTGCGGATGACGACGCCGGGCAGGAGGGGACCGCGCCCCCCACCGCCTACGCGTCCACGCTGCGGGTGGCTGGCACCCGGCTGGAGCTGACCACCTCGCGCGACGTGCTGGAAGCCGTCTCGGTGGGCGCCGGGCCGCGCCAGATGCTGCTGGCGCTGGGTTACTCGTCGTGGGGCGAGGGGCAGCTGGAGTCTGAGTTGGGCGACAACGCATGGCTGACCGTGCCGGCCGACGAGTCGCTGCTGTTTGATGTGCCGCTGGCGCAGCGTTACGAGCGCGCGCTGGCCCTGCTGGGGCTGCAGCCGTGGATGCTGACGCCAAACGCAGGGCGGGCCTGACCGTGTGGGGCGTGGTGCCCGCGCGGGCGCAAACCTTCCTTGGCTTCGACTGGGGGCTGCGCCGCATCGGCGTGGCCAGCGGCAACCGCATCACACGCACCGCCAGCCCACTGTCGACGCTGCACGAGCAAGGCGACGCGCGTTGGCAGCGCGTGCAGGCGTTGCTGCGGCAGTGGCAGCCGGACGCGCTGGTGGTGGGGGTGCCGTACCATCCCGACGGCGCCGGGCACGACAACACCCGCGCCGCGCAGCGGTTTGCACGCCAGTTGCATGGGCGCTTTGGCCTGCCGGTGGTCGAGGTGGACGAACGCTACAGCACCACGCAGGCCCACGCACTGGGCGCGCACGATGCCGACGCCGCCGCCGCCTGCATCATCTTGGAACAATACCTGAGGAGCCTGCCATGACCGCCCCGCCGACATCGGGCACCCTGGCGCTGGACGCCGAGTCGCTGTACGCCGAGCTCAAGCGCGCCGTGCAAGGCTTGTTGGCCACGGGGCCGCAGCCCACGCACTTGGTGGGCGTGGCCTCGGGCGGCGCCTGGCTGGCCGAGCGGCTGCAGCGCGAGCTGGGCCTGCCCGGCCAGGCGGGCGTGGTCGCCTCCACGCTGCACCGCGACGACTACGCCCAGCGCGGGCTGGCGCCGGCCGGTGCGCGCACGCAGTTGCCGTTCGACGTCGAAGGCGCGCACATCCTGCTGATCGACGACGTGCTGTACACCGGCCGCACGCTGCGCGCCGTGCTCAACGAACTGTTCGACCACGGCCGCCCGGCCAGCGTGCGCCTGGCGGTGCTGGTGGACCGCGGTGGGCGCGAGCTGCCGGTGGCCGCCGATGCGGCCGCCGTGCGCCTGCCGCTGCCGCCCGAGCAGTCGTTCGAGCTCACCCGCAGCGTCGACGGCCGCTTTGGCTTTGCTCTGCTGCCGCGCCGCGCGCAAGGAGCGCCCCGATGAACCGCCGCAACCCGCAGCTCAACCGCCACGGCGAGCTGATCCACCTGCTGTCCACCGAAGGGCTGCCGCGCGACATCCTGCTGCATATCCTCGATACCGCGCAGCAGTTCGTCAGCGTCAACGACCGCGAGGTCAAAAAAGTCCCGTTGCTGCGTGGCAAAAGCGTGTTCAACCTGTTTTTTGAAAACAGCACGCGCACGCGCACCACGTTCGAAATCGCCGCCACGCGCCTGTCGGCCGACGTGTTCAACCTCGACATCGCGCGCTCGTCCACCGCCAAGGGCGAAACGCTGCTGGACACGATCGCCAACCTGTCGGCCATGGCGGCCGATATTTTTGTCGTGCGCCACAGCGAATCCGGCGCGCCGTACCTGATCGCGCAGCACGTCGCGCCACACGTGCACGTCATCAACGCCGGCGACGGACGCCACGCTCACCCCACCCAGGGCCTGCTGGACATGTACACCATCCGCCACTACAAGGGTGACTTCCGCAACCTGTCGGTGGCCATCGTGGGCGACGTGCTGCACTCGCGTGTGGCGCGCTCCGACATCCATGCGCTGACCACCCTGGGCTGCCCGGACGTGCGGGTGGTGGGGCCGCGCACGCTGGTGCCGTCCGACCTGGCGCAGCTGGGCGTGCGCGTGTGCCACTCGCTGCAAGAAGGCATCCGCGACTGCGACGTCGTCATCGCGCTGCGGCTGCAAAACGAACGCATGAGCGGCGCGCTGCTGCCTTCCAGCCAGGAATTCCACCAAAGCTTTGGCCTGACGCCGCAGCGCCTGCGCTGGGCCAAGCCCGACGCCATCGTCATGCACCCGGGGCCCGTCAACCGCGGGGTGGAAATCGACTCCAGCGTCGTCGACGGCGCGCAAAGCGTGGTGCTGCCGCAGGTCACCTTTGGCATTGCGGTGCGCATGGCGGTCATGGGCATCATCGCGGGCAACGAAGCATGAAGCTGCTGATTCGCAACGGACGTGTCATCGACCCCGCCAGCGGCACCGACCGCGTGGCCGACGTGGCCATCGCCGCGGGGCGCATCATCGGCATCGGCAGCGCACCGGCCGACTTCGCCCCCAACCGCGTGCTGGACGCCAGCGGCTGCTGGGTGTTGCCGGGCCTGGTGGACCTGTGCGCGCGCCTGCGCGAGCCCGGCGGCGAGCACGCCGGGCTGCTGGAAAGCGAAACCGCCGCCGCCGTGGCCGGTGGCGTCACCAGCCTGGTGTGCCCGCCGGACACCGACCCCGTGCTGGACGAGCCGGGCCTGGTGGACATGCTGCGCCAACGCGCCGAAGCCCTGCACCGCTGCCGTGTGCTGCCACTGGGGGCGCTCACGCGCGGGCTGGCCGGCGAGGTGCTGGCCGAAATGGTGCAGCTCAGCGACCGTGGCTGCGTCGGCTTTGGCCAAGCCGACCGCCCCATCGTCAACACCCAGGTGCTGCTGCGTGCGCTGCAGTACGCCGCCACCTTTGGCTACACCGTCTGGCTGCGGCCCGACGAGCCGTGGCTCGGTAAAGGCGTCATGGCCAGCGGACCGCTGGCCACACGGCTGGGGCTGCCGGGCGTGCCTGCGGCGGCCGAAGTCATCGCCCTGCACACGGTGCTGGAGCTGCTGCGCAGCGTCGTTGGCCAACCGCCCAGCGCCACCGTGCGGCTGCACATCGCGCGCCTGAGCACCGCCGCCGGCGTCGAGTTGGTGCGCCGCGCCAAAGCCGAAGGTCTGCCGGTCACCGCCGACGTCAGCATCCACAACCTGATGCTGACCGACACCGACATCGGCTACTACGACACCCGGCTGCGCCTGCAGCCGCCGCTGCGCCAGCAGCGCGACCGGGAGGCGCTGCGCCAAGGCCTGGCCGACGGTACGCTGGACGCGCTGGTGTCCGACCACACCCCGGTGTCGGCCGACGACAAGCTGCTGCCCTTTGGCGAGGCCACGCCCGGCGCCACCGCGGTGGAGCTGCTGGCGGCGGTGGCCCTCAAGTGGGCCGAGCAAGACCGGGTGCCGCTGGCGCGCGTGGTCGAGGTGCTCACCCTCGGCCCGGCGCGTGTGCTGGGCGCGCGCCTGGGCACGCTGGGCGCCAGCCTGGGGCGGCTCGCCGTGGGCGGCGTGGCCGACGTCTGCGTGCTGGCGCCGCAGGACCCGTGGCGGGTCGAGCCCGCCGCGCTCGTCAGCCAGGGCCGCCACACGCCGTTCGAAGGGCACGAGCTGCCGGCGCGCGTGCGTGCCACGCTCGTGGGCGGCCACCTGGCTTATGAGGTCCAGCCATGATCCGTCACTTTGGGTTTTCGTTGGCGTTTTCGGCGCTGTGCCTGGCGCTGGCCGCGTGGTGGGGCCTGAGCACACCGCAGGGGCTGTGGACGGCGCTGTGGATCACCGCCGTGCTGGCCGTGCTGGAGGTGAGCCTGTCGTTCGACAACGCGGTGGTCAACGCCAGCGTGCTGCGCACGATGAGCCCGCTGTGGCAAAAGCTGTTCCTCACGGTGGGCATTCTGATCGCCGTCTTTGGCATGCGGCTGGTCTTTCCCATCGTCATCGTCGCCGTGTCCGCCGACCTGGGTTGGCTCGACACCGTGTGGCTGGCGCTGCGCGAGCCGGACGCCTACGCCCGTGTGCTCACCGACGCCTACCCGGTCATTTCGGCCTTCGGCGGCACGTTTTTGCTGCTGGTGTTTCTCAATTTTCTTTTCGACGCCGACAAAGAAACGCACTGGCTCGGGCCGCTGGAGCGGCGCATGGTGCGTGCGGCCAAGTTCGATGAAATCAGCGTCTTCATCGCGATGCTGGTGGTGTTCTCGACGCGCTGGTGGGTGCCCGACGCGGAGCAGATGCGGGTTTTCGTCGCCGGCATCGGTGGCATCGTGCTGTACCTGGCGGTGGACGCGGTGGGGGCGCTGTTCGAAAGCGAAGAGCAGGGCGACGCCGCCGTGGCCACCGTGCAGCGCAGCGGCGCGGCCAGCTTTTTGTATCTGGAAGTGCTGGATGCGTCGTTTTCGTTCGACGGTGTCATCGGCGCCTTCGCCATCACCAAGGACGTCGTCGTCATCATGCTGGGACTGGCCATCGGCGCCATCTTCGTGCGCTCGATGACCGTGTACCTGGTGCAGCGCGGCACGCTGCAAGCGTACCGCTACCTGGAACACGGTGCGCACTACGCCATCGGCGCGTTGGCGGCTATCATGCTGATGGGCACCGTCGTGCACGTGCCCGAAGTCGTCACCGGCCTGGTCGGCGTGGCGTTGATCGTGGCGTCGGTGTGGTCGTCGGTGCGCGAGCGTCAGCGCGGCGCCTGAGCGGCGGCGCCATCGGCCGCCATCCCGTCCGACAGCGCCACCGCAGCCCCTTGGGCGCCAGCCCTGGCCGTGCTGCGCGAGCGTGCCTTGACTTTGGGTTTGGCCGGCGCGGTGGCCGGCAGCCGGTCCAGTTGACCTTCGGTCAACGTGTCCAGCTGGAAGCGCCCGCTCTTGTCCCACAACCACGTGTCGGTGTACACCACGCTGCCCAGCCGCCGCGCCGCCGGAAACGGCGCCGCCGCCTGCACCATGCGCTCGATTTCGGCCTTGACGTGCGGCACGTGGTCCGGCGCACGCATCCACTCCAGGCGCTGCAGCTCACCCTGGGAGCCGATCGTCAGCCGCATCACCCCCACCGCCTGCAGCAGCGGCGGCAACTTGCCGCGGTAGATGCGGTTGGCATAACGCTCATACAGATGGGCGGCACCGTCGCGGCGGTATTCACGCTCGGTGCTGGCCAGCGACACCTTGCCGGTGAATTCCGGCACTGGGGCAGGCAGCGGTGCGGGCGGCGCCACCACCACCGGCGCGGGCGCCTGCGCCGCCGGTTTGGGCGGCGTGCTGCACCCCGCCAACGCCAAAGCCAGCCCCAGCGTCGCCCAGGCGGCGCACGTTGCCCCGTGCCGTACTGTCATCATGGGTCGCATTGTGGCGCAAAGGACGGGACGTGGCAATAGGACTGTCCCACGCTTTGGGTTGATATCAATGTGTGCGCGGGTTTTGGTTTTATGCTCTGGTGGGTCCTGTAGGATTCGAACCTACGACCTACGGATTAAGAGTCCGCTGCTCTACCAACTGAGCTAAGAACCCACGTGGTGGACCGAAGGAGGATCGAACTCCCGACCTCCGCATTGCGAACGCGGCGCTCTCCCAGCTGAGCTATCGGCCCGTGAGGTGCGCATTATAGCTCAGGTTTCGGTGCTTTTGACGTCCATGACGCGCAGGCTGACGCCGCCCGCCTGGCGCGCGGCTTTGTCGCCGATGACGGGTTTGTTGGCCCACGACTGGTAGCGTGTGCGCAGTGGCTGCAGCCGCGCGGCCAGCGCCTCGGCGTCGTCGATGCAGGCTTGGTAGCGTTTGAGGGTGCCCCAGGCGGACTCGATGATTTTGGCGTTGCAGGTGGCGTGGCCGTGGGCGAGCAGCTCCAGCACCGCGGCGCGCGGGTTGCCCGCCAGGCTGTGGCGCATGGCGCCTTCGATGAGGCTGAGCACGTCGTTGTACAGGGCGCTGAGCCGCTCGGCGTAGGGCGGGTGGGCGCTGGCCGCCTGGGCCAGCAGGGCCGTCAGCGCCTTGGAGGTGCAAAAGCGCCGCCCCAGCACGGTCAGGCGCTCTTCGACTTCGTCGATCTGGATGGCGCGTGCCGCGGTGTACGCCAGCAGCGTGGCGAGGTTGCAGGCGGCTTCGAAGTCGAAGCCTTCGTCCAACAGTTGCGCCATCATGGCGCGCAAGCCCTGCAGCACGCGCGCGACTTGCGCTTCCAGCAGCAACTGGGCGATGTGCAGCACCTGCACCAGCCGTTGCAGGCGCTGCGATTCGGGGTGGCGCTCCAGGATGCGGCCGGCGTCGTCGATGCAGCGCTGCAGGCCCTTGCGGTCGCTGGCTTCGAAGCGCATGAAGCCCAGCAGCACCAGCGTCTGGGCGTCGAACATTTTGGAGTCCAGCCCCAGGCGCACGCTGCGCGCCAGCATCTGTTCGGCCAGCTCGCACTGGCCGCAGTAGTGCGCCAGCATGCCGTGGCGTTGCAGCCGGCTGATCGAGTACGGCGTGAGCTCGGTGGCCATGCGGTAAGCGGCCAACGCGGCGTCGAAGTTGCCCAGCTCGATTTGCGCGCGGCCCATGACGTCGTAGGCGTCGGCGTAGCCGGAATCGCTGTCCAGCAGGGCCTGCAGCGTGCCGCTGGCTTTTTGCGGTTGCCCCGCATCCAGTTGCGCGCGCGCCACGCCCAGCCGGGCCCACGGCAGGGCTTTGGCCTCGACGACGGCTTCGTACAGGTGCTGCGCTTCGTCGTAGCGGTGCAGCCGCAGCAGCAGCTCGGCACCCACGCGCGCGGCGTAGAGCCAGTAGTCCTGCCGGGCGTGGAAGCGTTGCAGGCACAGCTCGGCGGCGCGCTCGAAGTCCTGCGCTTCGACGGCGCTGAAGATGTCGCGCAGCACGGTTTTGCGGTGGCGGGCGTACCCGATGCGCTCGGCCAGCTGACGCGCCGTGAACGGCTTGAGCAGGTACGAGTCCAGCGCCGATTCGGCGGCTTCGGCCACGCGGGCGTACGTGGCCTCGGCCGTGACCATGATGAACACGGTGGCAAAGGGCAGCAGCCCGGCGCGGCGCAGGTCGTCCAGCAGCTCCTGCCCGGTGCCGTGGTCGTTGGGGAAATTTTGCTCGCACACCACGATGTCGAAGGTGCGAAATTCGAGCTGGCGGCGCGCGTCGGCGATGCGCGGCGCCTGGGCCACGGTGGCCGCGCCCAGGTCGCGCAGTTGCGCCACCAGGATGGAGCGCGAGGTGGGGTTGCCATCGACCACCAGGGCCGTGGCGCCGTACAAGTCCCAAGGGTTCATGCGGGCTGGTCAGGGCGTGGGGGCAGGGGGCGGCGGTCCAGCGGCCCCAGGGCGATGCCGCCGGCGGGGCGCAGCCGGGGGTCGCCCAGCGCAGCGCGGTGGCGCGCGGTGCCGTAGGCGGCGCGCAGCGTGGTAACCTGCTGGTGCCAGCGCTCGCCGTTGGGCAGTTGGTTGCGGTGGCGCTGCAGCACCAGCCAGGCCGATTCCACCGCGCGGGCGTTGTAGGTCTGCTGCGCCAGGGTCACCAGCTCCGCCAGGCCCATGACGGGGTCACCGTCGCCAACGCGGCGCAGCGCCGCCTCGATGCGCTGCACCATGGTGGTTTCGCACTGGCGCAACTGCTCGGCGTAGGGGGTGTGGTGGCGCGCGGCGCTGGCCAGCAGTTCGCCCATCGCCTTGGAGGTGACCCAGCGCAGGCCGACACGCTCCACCAGCGCCGGCTGCGGCGCGAGCTGGCCGCGGTGCGTCAGCGCCGCCAGCGCCGCCAGGAGGTTGCAGGCGGCTTCCATCGTGAAGCCGGGCGTGGCAGCGTCGTCGTGCCAGCGCGCAACGTCGTCGTCCAGCGCGTGGCCGGTCTGGGCACGCTGCAGCGCGTCGGCCAGCTGGACGAAACGCTGCAGGCGGGCGTCGTCGGGGTCGGCGGCGGCGCGCTTGTGCAGCTCGGCGCGGTGGCGCTGCAGCTCGTCGGCGTCGTCGCGCTCGTAGGCAGCGATGGCCAGCAGCACCAGGCTTTCGGCGTCGAACATCTTGGAGTCCAGCCCCAGTGTGGCGGCGCGTTGCAGCAACTCCACCGCCTTGTCGCGGTTGCCGATCAAAAACGCCAGCATGCCCAGCCGCTGCTGGCGGCCGATGGCCAGCGGCGTAGCCTCCAGCGCCCGCTCCAGGCTGTCCAGCGCCTGGGTGAACTGCCCCAGCTCCGTTTGCACGCGCGCCAGCACGTCCAGCGCGTCGGGGTCGTCGGGGTGCAGCTCCAGCAGTTGGCGCAGGGTTTGTTCGGCCGCCGCGGGGGCGCCGTCGTCGAGCTGGCAGCGCGCCACGCCCAGCAGCGCCCACGGCTTGGGATCGGCGTCCCAAATCGATTGGAACAGCGCTTGCGCCTGCCCTAGCCGCCCCAGGCGCAGCAGGATTTCGGCGCCCCAGCGCGCCGCCTGCAGCCACTGCGGGCCCCGGCTGGCGAAGCGTTGCAGGCACAGCTCGACGGCATCGTCGTGCCGGCCTTCTTCCAGCGCGCGGTGGATGTCCCACAGGGCGACTTTGCGCCGTTGCGCCTGCTCGATGCGGTCGTACAGGCTGCCGGCGGAGTACGGACGCACGATGTAGCTGTCCACCGACGATTCGGCAGCCTCGGCCACCTTGAGGTAGGTGGCCTCGTCGGTGATCAGGATGAACACGGTGCCAAACGGCAGCAGGCCGCTGCGGCGCAGGTCGTCCAGCAGCGCCTGGCCGGAGCCGCCGCGCGGGAAGTTGTCGCCGCAGACCACGACGTCGAACGGGTGGCGCTCGATTTCGCGCCGCGCATCGGCGATGCGGCCGACCTGGGTGATGGAGCTGAAGCCCAACGCGCGCAGCTGGCCGGCCACCGTCATGCGGGCGGTGGGGTTGGCGTCCACCACCAGCGCGGCGCTGCGCCGCATGTCCGGCGGCAGCGGCGCGACGGTCCCGCCAGCGACGGCTGTGGTCACACGACGGCCCCGAGTTTGAAAATCGGCAGGTACATCGCCACCACGATGCCACCGATGATGGTGCCCAGGATGACGATGATGATGGGCTCCATCAGGCTCGAGAGGCCCGCGACCATGTCGTTGACCTCCTGCTCATAAAAGTCGGCGGCTTTGCCGAGCATATGGTCGATGGCGCCCGACTCTTCGCCGATGGCGCACATTTGCAGCACCATCGACGGAAACACCCCGGTGTTGGTCATGGCCTGGGTCAGCGCCGTGCCGGTGGCGACTTCTTGCTGGATTTTTTCGGTGGCTTCGGCGTACAGCGAGTTGCCGGCGGCGCCCCCCACGGAGTCCAGCGCCTCCACCAGCGGCACGCCGGCGGCGAACATCGTGGCCAGCGTGCGCGTCCAGCGCGCGATGGCGGACTTTTCGACCAGCGGCCCAAAGATGGGCAGCCGCAGCAGCAGCCTGTCCATGAAGCGCTGCACTTTCTCGCTGCGCCGCCAGGCCTGGAAGAAAAAGTACAGTCCGCCGCCCAGTACGCCAAAAATCAGCCACCAGTAGGCGACGAAAAATTCGCTCATCGCGATGACGGCCAACGTGGGCGCGGGCAGGTCGGCACCGAACGAGGTGAACACCTCCTTGAACGCGGGCACGACAAAGATCATGATGACCGACACGACGATGAAGGCCACCACCAGCACCGCGGTGGGGTACATCAGCGCCGACTTGACCTTGCTTTTGATGGCTTCGGTTTTTTCCAGGTAGCTGGCCAGACGGTCGAGGATTTCTTCCAGGATACCGGCCGCCTCGCCCGCTTCGACCAGGTTGCAGTACAGGGCGTTGAAGTACATCGGGTGCTTGCGAAACGCCGCCGACAGCGAGGTGCCCGTCTCGACGTCGGTGCGAATGTCGTACAGCAGCCGTGCCACGCTGGGGTTGGGGTTGCCGCGGCCGACGATGTCGAACGCCTGCAGCAGCGGCACGCCGGCTTTCATCATCGTCGCCAGCTGCCGCGTAAAGATGGCGATGTCCTTGGGCTTGATGCGCTTGGCCGAGGCCAGGCGGCGTTTTTTGACCTTGCTGACCACGATGCCCTGACGGCGCAGCTGCGCCTGCACCTGGGCTTCGCCAACGGCGCGCATTTCGCCTTTGACCGCTTTGCCGTTGCGGTCCTTGCCCTCCCACTCGAAGATGTGTTCGCGGGCGGTTTGGGTTGCCGTGGCCATGCGCGTTCCCCGATGGTGTGTGGCGGTGGGTGGTGGTGCCGCTGGGAGCCCTGAGGCTAGTCGTTGGTGACCGACAGCACCTCTTCCAGCGAGGTGATGCCCATCTTAACCTTGCGCAGCCCGCTCTCGCGCAGCGTGCGCACGCCTTCGCGGCGCGCCTGTAGCGCGATGTCCACAGCGCTGGCGCCGCGCAGGATCAGCTGCTGGATGGCTTCGGACACCGGCATTACTTGGTAGATGCCGACGCGGCCTTTGTAGCCGTCGTGGCAGGCCGAGCAGCCGACCGGCTTGTACGGCTGCCAATCGCCGGCCAGGTCGTCTTCGGTGAAGCCGGCGTCCAGCAGCGCCTGGCGGGGGATGTCGTGGTGCGGTGCTTTGCATTTGGGGCACAGCCGCCGCGCCAGCCGCTGGGCGGTGATGAGGTTGACGCTGGCGGCGATGTTGAACGGCGCCACGCCCATGTTGACCAGGCGCGTCAGCGTCGAGGGCGCGTCGTTGGTGTGCAGCGTGGACAGCACCAGGTGGCCGGTTTGCGCAGCCTTGATGGCGATGTCGGCGGTTTCCAGGTCGCGGATTTCGCCGACCATGATGATGTCGGGGTCCTGGCGCAGGAAGGCGCGCAGCGCGGCCGCGAAGGTCAGCCCCGCCTTTTCGTTGACGTTGACCTGGTTGACACCGGGCAGGTTGATTTCGGCCGGGTCTTCGGCGGTGGAGATGTTGACGCCGGGTTCGTTGAGGAGGTTGAGGCAGCTGTACAGCGACACCGTCTTGCCCGAACCGGTGGGGCCGGTGACCAGCACCATGCCGTAAGGGCGGCGGATGGCGGCCAGCAGTTTTTCTTTTTCGTCGGGCTCGTAGCCCAGCGCGTCGATGCCCATTTGCGCGCTGCTGGGGTCGAGGATGCGGATGACGACCTTTTCGCCAAAGAGGGTGGGCAGGGTGCTGACGCGAAAGTCGATCACCTTGTCCGGCCCGACCTTGAGCTTCATGCGGCCGTCCTGCGGCACGCGCTTTTCCGATATGTCCAGCCGCGAGATGACCTTGATGCGCGAGGCGAGCTTTTCCTTGACGGCGATCGGGGGCGTGGCCACCTCGCGCAGCTGGCCGTCGATGCGAAAGCGCACGCGGTAAAAATGCTCGTACGGCTCGAAGTGCAGGTCCGACGCGCGCATGGCGTAGGCGTCGAGCAGCATTTTGTGCAAAAAGCGCACGATCGGGGCGTCTTCCACCTCCGAGGGCGTGTCCTGCTCCTGCTCGGCGGGCGCCATTTCGATGCCGGCGGCGGCAAAGTCGAACTCGGTGCCAACGATGTGTTGCAACGCTTGGCCGGCGCCGGTGGTGTAGGACTGCACCAGGTGGTCGAGCTTGTCGACCTCGGCCACGATCCAGTCGACGGTGAGCTGGGTTTCGAACTTGACCTTTTCGGCCGCTTGCAGGTCCGACGGGTCGGCGGTGGCCAGGCTGAGCCGGTTGCCGCGCCGCGCCAGCGGCACGATGCGAAACTGCTGGCAGGTGCGCGCCGACAGCACGCCCTGTGGCAGGCGCTGCGGGTCGACGGCGTCGAGGTCGATCAGCGGCGCGGCAAACGCCTGCGACATGGTGTGCGCCAGCTCGCGCGGCGACACGGTGCGGCTGTCGATCAGCTCGGCGATGAAGCCCGTGCGCTTGCGCTGCGCTTCGGCGTAGAGGTGCTGCGCCTGCTGCTGGGTCAACTGGCCCTGCGCGATGAGGGCGCGTGCCAGCCCGGGCAGCGCCATCGTCGGCACGGCGTCAGCGGCTTCGATCATCGAGTCCTCCGTTCAGGGGGGTGGTGTGGGTGGGGTCGGCTTCGTGTATATTGCGCCCTCCTTGCGCGCCGTTGCCGGCGCGATGCCTGCCAGTTCGGAGCATATACGGAGTCACCATGGATCTGCGCAAGCTCAAAACGCTCATCGACCTGGTCTCGGAGTCCAACATCTCCGAACTCGAAATCACCGAGGCCGAAGGCAAGGTGCGCATCGTCAAGGGCGCACCAGCCGCCCAAGCCGTGGTTGCGGCCCCCGTGGCCATGCCCGCGCCCGCCGTGTTGACGGTGCCGGCGCCGGCCGAACCCGCGGCGCCCGCCACCGCCCCGACCGCCGCACCCGTGCCGCAGGGCCATGTGATCAAGTCGCCCATGGTGGGCACCTTCTACCGCGCCCCCAGCCCCGGTGCCAAGCCCTTTGTCGAAGTGGGCCAGGCGGTCAAGGAGGGCGAGCCGGTGTGCATCATCGAAGCCATGAAGATTCTCAACGAGATCGAGGCCGATCGGGCGGGCATCATCAAAGAGATTCTGGTCGAAAACGGCCAGGCCGTGGAATACGGGCAACCCCTGTTCGTGCTCGAGTGAGTCGCTGCGGCCATGTTCAAGAAGATTCTGATCGCCAACCGCGGGGAGATCGCGCTGCGCGTGCAGCGCGCCTGCCGAGAGCTCGGCATCAAGGCCGTGGTGGTGTACTCCGAAGCCGACCGCGAGGCCAAGTACGTCAAGCTGGCTGACGAAGCGGTCTGCATTGGCCCGGCGCCGTCGGCGCAAAGCTACCTCAACATGCCGGCCATCATCTCGGCCGCCGAGGTCACCGACGCCGAAGCCATCCACCCGGGTTACGGCTTCCTGAGTGAAAACGCCGACTTTGCCGAGCGGGTGGAAAAGAGCGGCTTTGTCTTCATCGGACCGACGCCGGAGTCGATCCGCCTGATGGGCGACAAGGTGTCGGCCAAACAGGCCATGATCAGGGCCGGGGTGCCCACCGTGCCGGGGTCCGATGGGGCGCTGCCCGACGACCCGGCCGAGATCAAGCGCATCGCGCGCAGCATCGGCTACCCCGTCATCATCAAGGCCGCCGGCGGCGGTGGTGGGCGTGGCATGCGCGTCGTGCACACCGAGGCGGCCCTGCTGCACGCGGTGCAGACGACCAAGAGCGAGGCCGCGGTCGCCTTCAACAACCCCGAGGTGTACATGGAGAAATTCCTCCAAAACCCTCGGCACATCGAGATCCAGGTGCTGGCCGACCAGCACCGCAACGCGGTGTACCTGTTCGAGCGCGACTGCTCGATGCAGCGCCGCCACCAGAAGGTCATCGAGGAGGCGCCCGCGCCCGGCATTCCGCGACGGCTGATCGCGCGCATCGGCGAGCGCTGCGCCGCCGCGTGCAAAAAAATCGGCTACCGGGGCGCGGGCACCTTCGAGTTCCTGTACGAAAACGGTGAGTTCTACTTCATCGAGATGAACACGCGCGTGCAGGTCGAGCACCCGGTGACCGAAATGATCACCGGCATCGACATCGTGCGCCAGCAGATCCTGATCGCCGCGGGCGAGAAGCTGCCGTTCACGCAACGCCAAATCGAGCTGCGGGGGCACGCCATCGAGTGCCGCATCAACGCCGAAGACCCGTACAAGTTCACGCCGTCGCCCGGGCGCATCACCGCCTGGCACGCGCCGGGTGGCCCCGGGGTGCGGGTGGACTCGCACATCTACACCGGCTACAGCGTGCCGCCCAACTACGACTCGATGATCGGCAAGATCATCGTGCACGGCGACACGCGCGAACAGGCGCTGGCGCGCATGCGCGGCGCGCTGGCCGAGGTGGTGGTCGAGGGCATCAAGACCAACGTGCCGCTGCACCGCGAGCTGATGGTGGACGCCAATTTCGAGGCCGGCGGCACCAACATCCACTACCTCGAGAGCTGGTTGGCCCAACGTGAGCGTGCCTGAACCCACCGCCGGCGCGGCAGCGCGCTGGTTCGAGCTGGTGCTGCGCGTGCCCGAGCCGCGCGTGGAAGACGTGTGCGACGCGCTGGAAGCGTTGGACGCGCTCAGCGTCAGCGTGGAAGACGCCGACGCCGACACACCGGCGGAGCGGGCGCTGTTTGGCGAGCCGGGGCTGCCACCACCGGCGGCGGGCTGGCAGCATTCACGCGTGGTGGCGCTGTTCGACACCGAAGCGCAGGCGCGCGAAGCGGCGGCGCTGCTGGCGCCGCAGGACTTTTTTGCCGAGTGCGCGGTGCTGGGCGTGCGGCCGGTGGCCGACACCGACTGGGTGCGCCTGACGCAGACCCAGTTCGACCCGGTGCCGATCACGCCGGCGTTCTGGATCGTGCCGAGCTGGCACGAGCCGCCGGCGCAGGCGCGCACCGTGATCCGGCTCGACCCCGGGCTGGCGTTTGGCACCGGCACGCACCCCACGACGCACATGTGCCTGCGCTGGATCGCCACCCACGGGGTGACGGGCTGCAGGGTGCTGGACTACGGCTGCGGGTCGGGCATTTTGGCCATCGCCGCGGCCAAGCATGGCGCGGCGGCGGTGGACGCGGTGGACATCGACCCCGCGGCGGTGCAGGCCACCGAAGCCAACGCCGCGGCCAACGGCGTGACGCTGCGCGCGGGACTGCCCGAGCGTGCCCAAGGCCCCTACGACGTGGTGCTGGCCAACATCCTGGCCACGCCGCTGAAGGTGCTGGCGCCGCTGCTGAGCAGCCTGGTGGCGCCGGGTGGCCATCTGGTGCTGGCCGGCATCTTGCAGCGCCAGGCTGACGAGCTGCGCGACGCCTACGCGCCCTGGCTGGCGTTGCAGGTGCACGACGCCCTGGACGGCTGGATCCTGATGACGGGCACACGAACCGCGGCCGCGTGAGCGCGCGCGCCGGCACGCCACCGCGTGCGGGCACCGTCATAATCGCGCCATGCGCTTCGTCACCCGCTGCCCCTCGTGCGGCACGTCGTTTCGCGTCGTCGTCGATCAACTCAAGATCGCCGACGGGTGGGTGCGCTGCGGCTGGTGCCAGCACGTGTTCGACGCCACGCAGGATTTGCAGCCGGAGCCAGCCCCGGCGCCGAGTCAGCCGCCCGACGCGCGGGTGCTGCCCGAGACCGCGGCAACGCCAGCCCCCACGGCGGCGCAGCACCTGGTCGAACCGCCGCCCGCGGGGGCGCCGGCCGAACCCGGGCCCCAGCCACAGTCCGTGGCGGCGCCTGCGCAGCCCGAGGCGGCACCCCAGCCGCCGGCGCCTGCCTGGGCGCCTGAGCCTGAGCCGGCGTCGCGGCCGGACGAGCCCGTTTCGCAGCCTGAGCCTGAGCCGGCGTTTGTGCGCCAGGCGCGTCGCCGCGCGCGCTGGCAGCACCCGCTGGTGCGCGCGGTGCTGGCGGCGGTGGCGCTGGGGCTGACCGGTCTGTTGCTGGCGCAACTGGCCTGGCTGGGGCGGGCGGCGGTGCTGGCGCGTTGGCCGCAAGCCCTGCCGTGGTACGAACTGGCCTGCCAGCCGCTTGGCTGCACGGTGGGGCGGCAGCGCCCGGCCGGGGCGGTGGTGGTCGAGGGGTCGGTGCTGCTGCGCCGTGCCCCCGACCGCTACAGCTTCCACCTGGTGCTGCGCAACCAGGCCGACGCCGAGGTGGAGGCCCCGGCGCTGGAGTTGACGCTGGTCGACGCGCAGGGCGAACCGCTGGCGCGCCGGGTATGGTTGCCGCCGCAGTGGCCGCAACCGACCGAACGGCTGGCCGCCGCGACCGAGTGGCCCTTGCAGTTCGAGCTGGCCTTCGACCACCCCCAAGCCAGCCGCATGAACGGCTACCGGGTGGTGCTGTTTTACCCCTGATCCCCTGACACCATGACCATTCTTGTTTGCGGCTCGCTGGCGTTTGACACCATCATGGACTTCGAAGGCCGCTTTGCCGACCACATCCTGCCCGATCAGCTGCACATCCTCAACGTGGCCTTCGTGGTGCCGGCGCTGCGGCGCGAGTTCGGCGGCTGCGCTGGCAACATCGCGTATGGGCTGCGCCAGTTGGGCGCCGCCGTGCGGCCCGTGGCCACGCTGGGCGAGGACGGCCGGCACTACCTGCAGCGGCTGCGCGCGCTGGGTGTGGACACCGGCGCGATCCGGGTGCTGGGCGAGCACTACACCGCCCAGGCCATGATCATGACCGACCGCGACAACAACCAGATCACGGCCTTCCACCCCGGCGCGATGGCGCTGGCGCACACCAATCCCGTGGCCGACACCTCGGGCGTGCCGCTGGCCATCCTGTCGCCCGACGGCAAGCAAGCCACCTGGGAGCACGCCCACCAACTGCACGCGGCGGGCGTGCCGTTCGTGTTCGACCCCGGGCAGGGGCTGCCGATGTTCAGTGGCGAGGAGCTGCTACGCCTGGTGGAGCTGGCCGACTGGGCGGCGCTGAACGACTACGAAGCGCGGCTGCTGTGCGACCGCACGGGGCTGACGCTGGCGCAACTGTCACGCCACCTGCGTGCCCTGGTGGTCACGTTGGGCGAGCTCGGCTGCGACGTGTGGGTCGAGGGCACAGCCACGCGCGTGCCGGGTGAGCCGGCCAGCGCCATCGTCGACCCCACCGGCTGTGGCGACGCTTTCCGCGCCGCGTTGCTGTACGGCTTGGCCCAGGGCTGGCCGGTGCTGCGCGCGGCCCGGCTGGGCAACCGCATCGGGGCCATCAAAATCGCCACCCGTGGTGGCCAGAACTGGAGCCTGCCGCCCGGCTTTGACGTGCAGGCCTGACGCGGCGGGCGGGGCGGGTGCCGCGCCAGCCGCGCGGCGGCCTCAGGGCCGTGGACCGGTCGGGAAAGGCCACGCCGCCGTCGGCGCAAGTTTGGTCTGCGCCGCCGGTGCAGGGGCAGCGGACTTTTGGGCGGCGGTTTTGGCGCCGCTGCCAGCCTTCGACGGGGCGGCCTTCTTGGCCGGCGCCGCTGCGGCCGTGGTGGCCTTGGCAGACTTGGCGGGAGCGGCCGCCTTCTTGGTCGCCGCCGCCTTGGCCCGGGCCGCTGGGGGCTTGCTGGCTGCGGCCTTGGCCGGCGTAGGCTGGGCGGCACCGGTCTTGGCCTTGCTGGTGGCGGCCGCGGCTTCGGCGGTCACTTTCTCGGTTGGCGAGGTCTTGGCCGTGGTCTTCGGGCTGGCAGACTTCTTCGCGCTCGCGGGGGCCGCCGCGGCTGTCTTGGTGGCGGTCTTTGCGGTGGCTTGGGTGTCGCCCACCGCCGACGTGCGGGCCTTGGCGGCCACGGCCTTCTTGGCTGGCGCCGCTGCGGCCTTGGTGGCCTTGGTGGCCGCGGCGGGGGCTGGGGTGGCGGCGCTGGCCGCCTTGCTGGTGCGCTTCTTCGTCGGCGCGGCTGCTGTGGCGGGCTCGGCGGTGGGCTGCGCTGCCGTCTTCGTGGTGGCCGTCTTTTTCTTGGCGGGCTCGGTGGCCGCAGCGGCGGCCTTCTTCGCGGTTGCCATGAGGTTCTCCTGTCTCAGGTTGGCGGGTGGGAACACGGTGACGGCGGCGCAGCGCTGCGGCGGACCTGGCTCAGGGGCCGGGTCTCAATCCCACGACAAGGCGCCGCCGGACTGGTACTCGATGACGCGGGTCTCGAAGAAATTGCGCTCCTTTTTCAGGTCGATCATCTCGCTCATCCACGGGAACGGGTTGTCCTCGTTGGGGAACAGCGGCTCCAGACCGATTTGCGTGGCGCGACGGTTGGCGATGTAGCGCAGGTAGCCCTTGAACATGCTGGCGTTGAGGCCCAGCACCCCGCGCGGCATCGTATCTTCGGCGTAGCGGTATTCCAGGTCCACCGCGGTGAGGAACAGCTCCTTGATCTCGCGCTTGAACTCCGGCGTCCACAGGTGCGGGTTCTCCAGCTTGAGCTGGTTGATCATGTCGATGCCGAAGTTGCAGTGCATCGACTCGTCACGCAGGATGTACTGGTACTGCTCGGCCGCGCCGGTCATTTTGTTTTGACGGCCCAGCGCCAGGATTTGCGTAAAGCCGACGTAGAAAAACAGCCCCTCCATCAGGCAGGCAAAAACGATCAAGCTCTTGAGCAGCTTTTGGTCGTTTTCCGGCGTACCGGTTTTGAACGCCGGGTCCATGATCGCGTCGATGAACGGGATCAGGAACTCGTCCTTGTCGCGGATCGATGGGATTTCGTGGTAGGCGTTGAAGATTTCGCCTTCGTCCAGTCCCAGCGACTCCACGATGTACTGGTAGGCGTGGGTGTGGATGGCTTCTTCGAACGCTTGGCGCAGCAGGAACTGGCGGCATTCCGGCGCGGTGATGTGGCGGTAGGTGCCCAGCGTGATGTTGTTGGCCGCCAGCGAGTCGGCGGTGACAAAGAAGCCGAGGTTGCGCTTGACGATGCGGCGCTCATCCTCGGTCAAGCCGTTGGGGTCTTTCCACAGCGCAATGTCGCGCGACATGTTGATTTCCTGCGGCATCCAGTGGTTGGCGCAGGAGGCGAGGTATTTTTCCCAGGCCCACTTGTATTTGAACGGCACGAGCTGGTTGACGTCGGTCTGGCCGTTGATGATGCGTTTGTCGGCCACGTTGACGCGGCGAAAACTGGCCGCCTGCGCGCGCGACGCCTGCGTGGGGCCGCTGGCGGGCGGCGTGGCGGTTGCGCTGGCGGCCACATGGGCCGCGACGGGGGAGACGTAGTCCAAGCCCGCGGCGGCCGCTGCGGGTTGCACGCCCAACACCCCGCCGGCATTCGGGGGGGTGCCGGCACCGCCAGCAGCGTGGCGCGTGGGGTTGGTTGTCACGGTCGGGGTGGTGTCGTCCCAGGTCAACATGGTCGATTCCGTTTCGTTTCCATTATTCAAAGATGGCTGTGCCTTGACAAGGGAAGGCCGGCAAAAACGCTGCGCGGGCGGCTGCAGCAGTGTGGCCGAGGCGGCGTTGTTGGATCGACCTTCCCTTGGACGTACAGACCGGCTGCTTATTGGCAGGCTTCGCAGCCGGGGTCGTCGATGGCGCAAAACTTGATGTCGGTGGCCGGCTCGACCGCGGCCGCCACAGGCGGCGCGCCGGTGGCGGTGGGCACGGCGTTGAGCGCGCCGCTGCGCACGGTGGACTTTTCGGCGTGGGTGGCGCCGGTGGTGCGCAGGTAGTAGGTGGTCTTGAGCCCGCGAATCCACGCGAGTTTGTAGGTTTCGTCGAGCTTTTTGCCCGAGGCGCCAGCCATGTAGATGTTGAGGCTTTGCGCCTGGTCGATCCATTTCTGGCGCCGCGCGGCCGCTTCCACCAGCCACACCGGTTCGATTTCGAACGCGGTGCGGTACAGCTCCTTGAGCTCGCGCGGCACGCGGTCGATCGGCCACAGCGAGCCGTCGAAGTGCTTGAGGTCCATGATCATGACCTCGTCCCACAGGCCCAGGCGCTTGAGGTCACGCACCAGGTAGTGGTTGATGACGGTGAATTCGCCCGACAGGTTGGACTTGACCGACAGGTTGCCAAAGCACGGCTCGATCGAGGCGTCCACGCCGACGATGTTGGAGATGGTGGCGGTGGGGGCGATGGCGATGCAGTTGGAGTTGCGCATGCCGTCGCGCTGGATTTTGGCGCGCAGCGCGTCCCAGTCCAGCGTGCGCGAGCGGTCCACTTCCAGATAGCCACCGCGCTGCTCGGCCAGCAGATCCAGCGAGTCGATCGGCAGGATGCCGCGGTCCCACAGCGAGCCTTTGTAGGTGGAGTAGCGCCCACGCTCCACCGCCAGGTCGCTGCTGGCCCAGTAGGCGTAGTAGCAGATCGCCTCCATCGAGCGGTCGGCGAATTCGATCGCTTCGGGCGAGGCGTAGGGGATGCGCAGTTCGTACAGCGCGTCCTGAAAGCCCATCAATCCCAGCCCCACCGGACGGTGGCGCAAGTTGGAGTCGCGCGCCTTTTTGACCGCGTAGTAGTTGATGTCGATGACGTTGTCGAGCATGCGCATCGCGGTCGTGATGGTGCGCTTGAGCTTGTCGTGGTCGAGCTCCTTGCCGTGGGGGCCGTCTTTGAGGTGCTGCGCCAGGTTGACCGAGCCGAGGTTGCACACCGCTGTTTCGGTGTCGCTGGTGTTGAGCGTGATTTCGGTGCACAGGTTGGACGAGTGCACCACGCCGACGTGCTGCTGCGGGCTGCGGATGTTGCACGGGTCCTTGAACGTGATCCAGGGATGCCCGGTTTCAAACAGCATCGTCAGCATCTTGCGCCACAGGTCGACCGCGCGCACCTTTTTGAACGGCCGGATTTCGCCGCGCTCGGCCTTGGCTTCGTAGGCGACGTAGGCTTCTTCGAACGCCTTGCCGACCTTGTCGTGCAGGTCCGGCACGCTGGACGGCGAAAACAGCGTCCAGTCGCCGTTGTCCATCACGCGCTTCATGAACAGGTCCGGGATCCAGTTGGCGGTGTTCATGTCGTGCGTGCGGCGGCGGTCGTCGCCGGTGTTTTTGCGCAGCTCCAGGAATTCTTCGATGTCCAGGTGCCACGTTTCCAGGTAGCAGCACACGGCGCCTTTGCGTTTGCCGCCCTGGTTGACGGCCACCGCCGTGTCGTTGACGACCTTCAGGAACGGCACCACGCCCTGGCTTTCGCCGTTGGTGCCCTTGATGTGGCTGCCCAGCGCGCGCACGCGCGTCCAGTCGTTGCCCAGGCCGCCGGCGAATTTGGACAGCAGCGCGTTTTCCTTGATGGCGTCGTAGATGCCTTCGAGGTCGTCGGGCACCGTGGTGAGGTAGCAGCTCGACAGTTGCGAGCGCAGCGTGCCGGAGTTGAACAGCGTGGGTGTGCTGCTCATGAAGTCGAAGCTGGACAGCACCTCGTAAAACTCGATGGCGCGCGCCTCGCGGTCGATTTCGTTGAGCGCCAGCCCCATGGCCACGCGCATGAAAAACGCCTGCGGCAGTTCGATGCGGCGCTTGCGCACGTGCAGGAAATAGCGGTCGTACAGGGTTTGCAGGCCCAGGTAGTCGAACTTGAGGTCGCGTTCGGGCTTGAGCGCCGCGCCCAGCTTGGCCAGGTCGAAGGTGAGCAGCTCGGGGTTGAGCAGCTCGGCCTCGACCCCCTGCTTGATGAACGCCGGGAAGTACTCGGCATAGCGCTCGCGCATCTGCGCGTGCGTGGTTTCTTCGCCCAGCACCTCTTTGTAGATGGTGTGCAGCAGCAGCCGCGCGGTGGCGTAGGTGTAGTCCGGGTCGGTTTCGATCTTGGTGCGCGCGGCCAGGATGGCGGCTTTGTGCACCTCGTCCAGCGGCACGCCATCGTAGAGGTTGCGCAGCGTTTCGGCGACGATGGGTTCGGCCTGCACGTCGGGCCCCAGGCCTTCGACGGCGGAGTGGATCAGCGCCTTGAGCCGATCCAGGTCCAGCGGGAGGCGCTCGCCGCCGTCGAGCACGTGGATGGTGGGCTGCACCGGCGCGGCCGGCGCTTCACCACGCGCGGCACGCTCCTGGGCACGGCGCTCGCGGTACAGCACGTAGGCGCGCGCGACCTCGTGGTGGCCGTCGCGCATCAGGCCGAGCTCGACCTGGTCTTGCACGTCTTCGATGTGGAAGGTGCCACCCCCGGGGCGCGAGCGCATCAGCGCGCGCACCACGTTTTGCGTCAGGCGTTCCACCGTTTCGCGCACGCTGGCGCTGGCCGCGCCTTGCGGACCGTGCACGGCCAAAAAGGCCTTGGTCATCGCGATGGCGATCTTGGCCGGCTCGAACGGCACCACCGCACCGTTGCGGCGGATGATCTGGTAGTTGGGCAACGTCGTGGGGCTGCTGGCGCGCGGGGCCTCGGTGCTGGCCACAGGGGTGACGGTGGGGGAGGAGAGGGTGGTTTGCATGGTTCCTCGCGGATCGTCGGCGGATCAGGGTTGTGTGCGGCGCAACACTAGATCTAGTGTGCACGGCGGCCGAAAAACACTACCGCTAGTGTAGCGGGGCTGGCGCGGGGTGCAAGCGCGTGGGGGTAGAAATTTTTTACGACGCCGCGTGGCGGCGATAGCCTGGGGTCAACCCGAGGTGGGGGCGGCCGGCGCCGTGCTGGCAAACCAGGCCGCGGGCCAGCCGGTCAGCCGCACTAGCCGTGCCCAGTCGAACCCCGGGCCGGGGTCGGCCTTGCGCCCGGGGGCGATGTGCTCGTGCCCGGCCACCGCGCGCAGTGTCGGCAGGTGCGCGCGCAGCGTGGCCAGCAGCGCCGCCAGCGCGGGGTACTGCGCGTCGGCAAACGGGGTGCCTTCCAAGCCTTCGAGCTCGATGCCGATGGAGTAGTCGTTGCAGTTGTCGTGCCCCTGCCAGCAGGAGCGGCCAGCGTGCCAGGCGCGGCGCTCGCAGGCGACGAACTGCACCAGCTCGCCGTTGCGGCGGATGAGGAAGTGCGCCGACACCTCCAGCCCGCGGATGGACTGGAAGTACGGGTGCGCGTCCCAGTCGAGCGTGTTGGTGAACAGCTGCTCGATGTACGGGCCGCCGTAGTGCCCGGGCGGCAGACTGATCGAGTGCAGCACGACCAGCCACGGTTGCACACCGGCCGGCCGCGGCCCGTGGTTCGGCGACGGCACGTGGCGGGCGGTGGGGAGCCACAGGCCCGCTGTGCCCGCTGCGGTGGTGACGTCAGTGGCCATGGCGTGTGTCAGCGCACCAACTGGTTGAGTTGGATGATCGGCAGCATCACCGCCAGCACGATGACCAGCACCACGCCGCCCATGGCGATGATCAGCAGCGGCTCCAGCCACGTGGTCAGGCGCAGCGTGCGGCGTTGGGCGTCGTCGGCCATCTGCTGCGCGGCGCGGTGCAGCATCGTGCCCAGCTGGCCGGTTTGCTCGCCCAACCGGGCGAAGGTGACGACCAGGCCACCCAGGTCGGGCTGGGTGGCCAGCGCTGCGGCCAGCGGGGCGCCTTCGCGCACCAGCGCCAGCGCCGCGTCGGCTTGGCCACGCAGCACGTGGTTGCGCAGGGTTTGGTTGGCGGTGTGCAGCGCACGCAGCAGCGGCACGCCGGCTTGCACCAACAGCGCCAGCGTGGCGGCCCAGCGGCTCAGGTCGTACTGCCGCGCCAGGCGGCCCAGCAGCGGCAGGCGCAGCCACGCGCGGTCGGTGCGCAGCCGCCCGGCAGGCCAGCGGCGCACCGCGCGCCACCCCAAGCCGACCGCGACCCCGAGCGGCAGCAGCAGCCAGCCCCATTGGCGCAGCAGGTGGCTGGCCTGCAGCACCACGGTCGTCAACCACGGCAGGGCACGCTTGCTGCTGGCAAACGCCTGCGCCACCTGGGGCACCACGTAGGTCATCAAAAACACCACGATGGCCAGCGCGAACACGGTCAGGATGGCTGGGTACAGCGCTGCCGACAGCACTTTGTGGCGCAGCGCGTCGGCCGCCTCACGCTCGTCGGCCAGCCGTTGCAGCACCGTGCCGAGCTGGCCGCTGGCTTCCCCCGCCGCGACGACGGCGCAGTACGGCGCATCGAACAGGTGGGGCTGGCGTTGCAGGGCTTGGGCAAGGGTGCTGCCGCCGCCGACGTCGGCCCGCAACTCGGTCAGCACCGCGTGCTGGCGGGGGTCTTCGACCTCGTCGGCCAGGGCGGCCAGCGCGCGCTCCAGCGGCAGGCCCGAGCCGACCAGCACCGCCAGTTGGCGTGTCCAGTTGGCCAGTTCGGTGGCCGTCCAGCCGCGCCGGGCGCGGCCCAACCGCCGTGGTGCTCGCGGTTGCACCTTCAGCGGCACCCAGCCTTGGGCACGCAGCTGCGCCCGCGCCGCGCGGTCGTTGTCAGCGCTCAGGGTACCGCGCCGCGTCCGGCCGTCGGCGTCCAGGGCCTGGTAACGAAAGCTGGGCATCGGGTCGTCCTGCCAACGGTCAGTCGCGCGTGACGCGCCACACTTCCTCGGCCGTTGTCAGCTCCTGGTCGACCAGCGCTTGCCCGGCCTGGCGCAGCGGCGTCATGCCGCCGGCCAGCGCACGCTCGCGCAGCGCTGCTTCGGGCGCCCGTTCATGGATGAGCGAGCGCATGGAGTCGTCAACGACCATCAACTCGAACATGCCGGTGCGCCCTTGGTAGCCGCTGCGGCCGCACGCGTCGCAACCGGTGCCGCGGCAGCTGGGGCAGACCTTGCGCACCAGGCGTTGCGCCAGCACGCCCAGCAGCGAGCTGGACAGCAAAAAGGGCTCGATGCCCATGTCGATCAGCCGGGTCACGGCGCTGGGCGCATCGTTGGTGTGCAGCGTGGCCAGCACCAAGTGGCCGGTCAGCGACGCCTGGATGGCGATCTGCGCGGTCTCGTGGTCGCGGATCTCGCCGATCATGATGACGTCGGGGTCCTGGCGCAGGATCGCGCGCAGCGCCTTGGCAAACGTCAGGTCGATCTTGGGGTTGACCTGCGTCTGGCCGATGCCGGGCAGCTCGTATTCGATCGGGTCTTCCACCGTCATGATGTTGAGCCGCTGCGCGTCCAGGCGCTGGAGCGCCGCGTAGAGCGTGGTGGTCTTGCCGCTGCCGGTGGGGCCGGTGACGAGCACGATGCCGTGCGGCTGCGCGACCAGGCGCTCGAACGCCTGCAGCGTTGCGCCCTGCATGCCGACGGCTTCCAGGCTGAGCACGCCGTCGGACTTGTCCAGCAGGCGCAGCACGGCGCGCTCCCCGTGGGCGCTGGGCAGGGTGGAGACGCGCACGTCCACCGCGCGGCCACCCAGCCGCAGCGCGATGCGCCCGTCCTGCGGCAGGCGCTTCTCGGCGATGTCGAGCTCGGCCATGATCTTCAGGCGCGAGATCAGCGCCGCGTGCAGCGCCCGGTTGGGCTGCACCACCTCGCGCAGCGTGCCATCGACGCGAAAGCGAACGCTGGAGTGGCGCTCGTACGGCTCGATGTGGATGTCGCTGGCGCGCTCGCGCACCGCCTGCGTCAGCAGCGCGTTGAGCATGCGGATGATGGGCGCGTCGTCGGCGGCTTCGAGCAGGTCCTCGATCTGCGGCAAATCCTGCATCAGCTTGGAAAGGTCGGCCACGCTTTCGACCTCGCTGACCACGGCAGCCGCAGTGGATGCCGTGCCGCCCGCGTAGGCAGCCTGCAGCCGTGCGTCGAAGTCCTGCGCGGCACACAGTTGCCAGCGGCACGGGCCGTGCACGCGCTGCACCTCGGCCACGGCGGCCGCGGTGGCGGCGCTGGGCGGGCCATCGTGGCGCACCAGCAACCAGCGCTCGCCGCGGTCCAGCTGCAACAGCACGCCGTGCGCGCGCGCCCACGCGTACGGCAGGGGGTGGGTGGCACTGCTCATTGCTCGGGCGGCGGGGGTGAGGCGGCATCCGGCGGGGACGTTGGCGTCGCCGCGTCGACAGCGGGCGCCACAGCGGGCGTCAGTGGCCACTGCGGCGGCAACACGGGGGCGTCCTGGATCGGGTGCCAGCGGCTGGGCTCGGGCTGGGCTTGTTGCTGCAGGCTGCGCATCCACTGGTAGCGGTCCATGGCCAAGGCGTCGCCGGCGCGCGCGTCGCGCACCACCACCGGGCGCAAAAAGACCATCAGGTTGGTCTTTTTGCGCGAGCGCTTTTCGCTGCGAAACAGGTTGCCCAGCACCGGCACGTCCCCCAGGCCGGGCACCTTGTCCTGGTTGCCGCCGTACTCATCTTGCAGCAAGCCACCCAGCACGACGATGCCGCCGTCATCCACCAGCACGGTGGATTCGATGGCGCGTTTGTTGGTGATGAGGCCGCTGGGGTTGTTGACCGAGCTGGGCAGCACGCTGCTGACCTCCTGGAAGATTTGCAGCTTGACGGTGCCGTTTTCGTTGATCTGTGGGCGCACCCGCAGCGTCAGGCCGACGTCACGCCGCTCGATGGTCTGAAACGGGTTGACCGCGCCCTGGTTGGTGTTGTTGGCGGTGTACTGGCCGGTGATGAAGGGGACGTTTTGCCCGATGACGATCTTGGCTTCCTCGTTGTCCAGCGTCAGCAGGTTGGGGGTCGACAGGATGTTGGCGTCGCCTTCGGTTTCCAAAAACCGCGCCAGCGCGCTGAGCACATAGACCCCGCCGATGCGCTGAGCCACCCCGACGTTGAAGCCCGCGGCAGGCAGTTGACCCTGGCCGCCATTTTGCGTGGCCAGGTTGAGGATGTTGGCGCCGCCGGTGCCGAAATTGGTGCCCAACAGCCCGATGGCGCTATCGCCGGAGCGGCCCAGCACGGTTTGCCACTGCACGCCGATCTCGGAGGCCTTGTCCGCGCTGACCTCGGCGATGAGGCTCTCCACATAAACCTGCGCGCGGCGCACGTCGAGCTGGTCGATCACGCGGCGCAGCTCGCGGTACAGCGGCTCGGGCGCGGTGATGATGAGGGCGTTGTTGGCGGGGTCGGCCTGCACTTGGCCGCCGGTTGCCTGAGCGCTTGCCATGGTGATCGCTGTCCCCGCGGCACGCGAGGCGGCGCCGCTGGTGGCACCGGCGGTCGGCGAGGTGTTGCCACCCAAGCCGCCTGGTGCTTGGGCGGTCGGCGCCGGCGTGGGGCTCGCTGCGGCGCTGTCGCCGGCGCTGGCGGTGGCCGCCAGCGCGGCGCGCAGCGTTTGCGCGAGCTGCGTCGCGTCGGCGTTGCGCAGGTAGACGACGTGGATATTGGCCGCCGCGGTGGCGGCGCTGGGGCGGTCCAGGCGCTCGATCAGCGCACGCGCCAGCGCCAGCCGCGCCGGATGGCTGGCGCGCAGCAGCACGCTGTTGGAGCGGGAGTCAGCAAGCACCGTCGTGCGCGGTCCCCCGGGTTGACGCTGTGCGCCGGGCAGACCGTCGTCATCCAGCAATTGCCGCAGCCAGCCGACGATGTCGCTGGCCACCGCATGCTGCAGCGGGATGACTTCGAGGTCGGTCGCCGTGCCAACATCCAGCGCCGCCACGATGCGTGCAATACGCCGCAGGCTGTCGGCGTAATCGGTAATGATGAGCGCGTTTTGCGTGTTGTTGACGGTGATCGGGTTGTTCGGACTGATCAGCGGGCGCAAGATCGGCACGAGCTGGTTGGCGTTTTCGTGCTGCAGCCTAAAGATTTGCGTCACGAGCTGGCCTTCCCCCGCGCCTGGGGCGGCGTCGGTCAGCACAGGCCCCCCCAGCAGCTTGGCTTCGGCCTCCGGCACGATTTTGAGGATGCCGGCGGACTCCACCAAGGCGTAGCCGCGCAGGCGCAGCTCGGCGCCGAACTGGGCCAACGCCGCAGGCAGGCGCACCGGGGCGTCGGTCACCAACGTCAGCGTGCCTTTGACGCGCGGATCGACCACGATCGCACGACCCGTGGCCGCCGCCAGCGCGCGGGCGACCGCCTCGATCTCGGCGTCGTTGAAGTTGAGGGTAATGGCCCCAACGGCGCGCGCCGCCGCGGCGGGTGTTTGTGCCGTGGTGACCAAGGGGATGGCCAGGGCACACCAGCCCAACCATGCGCCAACGCACCATCGGGTCCAAGGCAGGCGGTTTGAGATGGTCATGGGGGGGATCCAATGCTCAGGTGGGCCCGCGTTCCATCACGGCGCCCCAGCAGGTTGAGAAGGTTGGACAAGGCGTCGAGCCGCTGCGGGTTGGCCTCGGCCACGCCGCGCAGGTACAGCCGCCCGCTGGCCCAGCCACCTTCGGCCTGCAGCTGCAGGTCACCGTGCAGTGTGGTGACGGTCATGCGAGGCGGTTGGGAGGCTTGTCCCGCGAACGTGAGGTGGTAACTGCCCAAAGGCCGCAACGGGCTGGCGGCGCTGGCCACGTCGAGCACCACCACCTCGACTTGCCACGCCGGGGCCGAGGCTGTGCCACCCAGTGGCCAGCGCATGGGCTGCAGGTCGAGCACCGCGCGGCCTTGCAGGCCCAGCGTGTTCCAAGGGGCACCGAGGGCTTGCAACATGTCCAACGCCAGGGCCGCCTGCCACGCTTCGGTTTGCAGCCATGTGGCGCCCGCGGTGCGGCCGACAAAGCCCTGCAACGGTTGCGGTGCGCAGCACGGCAGGTGCAGCGTCCAGGCCAACCCCTGGGCCGCTCCCGTCAGCGTGGGGTGCAGCGTCCATTGCAGCGGTCCGGGCAGGGTCAGGGCGCCGCCGTCGCCGCGCAGCCACAGCGTGCCACTGCCTTGCCACAGCGTGCCTTGGGGGTGCAGCAAGCGCAGCTGGCCGGCGCTGGCGCGCTGCAGCGCCAGATCGACCCAGCGTGCGGGGGCGTACACGAGGGTGGCGAGCGCGCCTCCAAGCAACGCACCGGCCAGCGCGGCCCACCCGAACCTTCGGCGGGCGGGCGTCATCGTGCTCCTCCTGGTGATTGCAACCGGGCCTGACCGCGCCAGGAGCCGTCGGCGGCATCGTGTTGCGCCTGCAGTCCGGTGGGTACCAGCCGCAACTGCGTGCGCACGGCGGGCAGCCAGGTCGCCAAACCTTCGGCGCGGGCGCGCTGCCATTGCACCACCCACCCATCGCCGTCACGGGTGACACGCGTCTCGGGTCCCAACCAGCGGGTGCTGAGGTCCAGCAAGGCCGCCGTGTCGACGGTCACGGCGGCGGCCGCGGCGGGGCCGGTGGTGGCGCTGCGGCGGGCGTCGGCCAGCGCTTGGGCCAGGGCCGTGACGCGCTGCAGTTCGGCCCGCGCGCGCGCTTGCGCGTCGGGTGCCTGCTGCAGCGTGCGCCAGGCTGGCACCACGACGCCGATGCCGTACAACGCCAACAGCACGGCAGCGATGACGGCCCAACGGCGCGGCGCAAGGGCGGTGAGCGCCGCTTTGGTCGCGGGCAGCGATGGTACGAAGCGGCGTGCACTCATCGGCGCGCCTCCTGCCAGGTCCAGCGCCAAGTGTTGCCGTCGCCTTGCGGCGGCGGCAGCTCCGCGGCCAGAGCCGCACGTTGCAACGCTGGCGGCGGCACGGGTGCGCTCCACACCATCGTCAGGTGGGTGCCGTCGAGCTCGATGCGCTGTGGCGCGGCACCGCCCAGCGTCCCCCAGGTGTGCAGCCAGCGCTCCAGCGCGGTGGGTGGGGGGGCTGCGGCGGAACGTTGCAGGGCCTGCTGCAGCTGACGAACCGGGTCGAGCACCACCGGCGCGCCCGGCAAGGCCTGGCGCGCCACACGCTGGGTCTCGGCGCGTAGGGCCTGCTCGGCGCGCTGCGCTTGCCATGCAGCCAGTGGCAACGCGCCCAGGCCGATCAGGGCGGCCACGCCGACCCCCCCGCGCGCGCCAGCCCATGCCGGCGCCGTGGCCACATCGCGCAGCGCGCGCGCAGCCCGCTGCCGCCAACCACCACCGACGCGGCGGCGCCAGTGGAAATGGGCCAGATCGACCCCACTGTCCAGCGCGTCACGCCAGACGAGGGCGTTGGGCATCACCTGCCAGGGCAATGCGGGCAGTGCTTCGCGGGCCAGGTCGTAGCAGGCCGGGTCGGCCCATGCTTGGATGGGTGTGGCGTCGTCCAGCAACCAGGCGCACACCGGGCCGGCGTCGGCCAGCGGCGCGCTGAACACGCCATGGGCGCAGGCAAGCTCCACGCGCGGTGTGCCGTCCAACAGGTGCGCCCACAGCCTGGGCGTTGGGCAGGGGGCCGCCTCGGCCACCAGCTGCTGCACCGTCCAGCCCAAGGTCTCGAGCGCGGCCACCGCAGCGGCCAGGTCGGCGTCGCGCACAGCGGCTGCCCACGCGCTGCCCGGCCCGTCGGGGCCCTGAGGGCCGATGGCCCAGTGCAGCTGCGCAGGGTCTTGCAGCAGGTGTTCTTCCAGCAAGCCCGCCAGCGCCTCGGCCTGCCGTGCGACCCGACCGCCGGGCCATTGCACCAAGTGCCAGGCGATCCAGGCGCTGGGCACCAGCAGCGCGACGGTCTGCGCGGACCCCAGCTCACCCAACGCCTCCGAGCCCGCGCGTCCCTGCGCCAACACGGTGGCGCCCGCGTCATCAAGCCGCGCCCAGTGCCACGCCGAGATGGCTGGGGTACCGCCGCTGGCGGTGGGGGGCATGGTCAGGCAAGGACGAAGGATCAGCATGGGCGGCCAGGGTGCAGCGCGGCGTGGCGCGGCAAGCATAGCATCGGCATCAGTCGGGCAGCGCACTGGCCAAGGGGATGGTGCGGCGCGTACGCCACAGCACGGTCACGCGTGTGCCATCGCGGCGCAGCAGCGCGTGTTGTTCGACCTCCAGGTCGTCCAGGCGCAACTGACCCGTGACGACGAAGTAGCGGCTGCTGACCGTCAACTGGGTCGGTTGCAGCACCGAGGCCAGTCGCGGCAGCTGGGCGCTGAGGGCTCCCAGTGAGTCAAACGGGCGCTGGTTGCGCACGGTGACCAGGCGTTTGGCCTCTTCCGGTTCCAGGCCCGCGATGACGGCGCGCAACACCGGCGCGGGGGCCGTGTTGACGTTGACCGGTGTCGGTTCGGGCAGCCACGTCGTCCACGGTTGCAAAGTGGTCAGACTCGTTGTGCTCAACCCCAGGCTGCGCAGGTCCTCCAGGCGTTGCGGTGGCAGGTTCCGAGCGGGCTGCGTTGCGCTTGGCCTGGCGGCCAGCAACTGCTGGGCCACGCTGTGCAGCTCCGCGCTGGGGAGTCCAAGCACGGCATACAACCGCTCGAACGCGGCCAGTGGCAGCGGTGCCAGGCGGGGGGGTTGCACCCCGGTGTCGATGAGGTTGCGCCAGTTCAAACGTGCCTGGGCGTCTTCGATGCGGCCCGACAGCCACGCCGCCTGCGCGGGGTCGTCGTCGGCCACCGTGGGGTCGGTGCGCAAGAATGTGCCCAAGCGGGTCGGCTGCAGCGGCACGGCCCATGGTTCACCCAGATGATCGATGGTGGATGCGCGCCCGTCTTCACGCACGATCAGGCGCGCCCAGTCCAGCGCACCGGTCAGCAGCCACGAGGCATGCGCCTGCTGGCGCTCGGCCCGCTCGACGGCCCAGGCACGCCACTGCCACGACCACGCCGCGGCCCCGAGGGCAGCCACCACGGCCATCAGCAACAAGGCTACCAGCAGGGCGGCCCCGCGCGCAGCGTGGATCATGGGGTTTTCCCCCCGGCGACGCTGGCGGCCAACCAGTCCACTGTCAGCGGGCCGCGCCAGTGGCTGTCGGGCGCGGGCGTCAGTTCAAGCCGCACCGCTTTCGGGGCGGACGAGGCCGCGGCAGGGTCTCGGGGCGACTCTTTCCAACCGTTGTCACCCCATACGTGCACACGCACCGCAGCGATGGCGACCGTGCGCACGCCCTCGGCGCGCGCGCGCTGCGGGGCTTGTGCCCACGCGGCTTGCACGGCGGGTAGTGACGTCAGCGGCGGGGACGCCCACCTGGCCCAGCGTCGCCCTTCGTCGACAGCGGCCCAGGCTACCACCACCCAGCCAGGCGTCGCATCGTCTGGATCCGGTGGGCGGCGCAGTATACGCACCGTGCCAGCATCGCTCGACCACACCGCAGGCGCTGCGCCGCCAGCCGCCGGGTCGAAGGTCAGCATATGGTCCAGGTCCGTCTGCCATTGCGCCAACACGCTTTGCCAGCCCAGTTGTTCGCTGCTGCGGGCTTGCACGGTGTCGCGGGTGTGCAACAGTCCATCGAGCGCGCGCCAGCCCAGGGTGGCCAGCACCGCCAGCACGGCCAGCGCCGTCAGCAGCTCGATCAGGGTCAGGCCACGGGCGCAGCGCATGGCAGGGTCAATGCCGTCCGAGCACCGTGGTCAGCGTGGCCAGCGCATAGCCACTGTCCGGCTCGCGCACGCGCACCTGCACGCGCCGAAAACTCGGGTTGGGGGTGGTGTCGATGTCGACCGTCACCGCCAGCGCATGGCCGCCTTGGGTGCAGGTGGTGGTGGTTTGACCCGGGGGCGGGTAGGTGGGCGCCAGGCGCAGCGCCACCTGGGCGTTGTGCGCGCACAGCTGCGCCAGCCACTGCAGCGGCTCGCGCTGCGCCGTGCGCACCAGCGCGTCGGCGGCGTGCTGGGCCGCCAGCGCCGCGGTGGCGACGATGGTCAACGCCACCAACACCTCGACCAGCGTGATGCCACCGAGGCGACACTGTGGGTTGCTACGGCACATCGACGCCGCTCCATCCGTCGAACACCAGCGTGCGCTGGTGCGTGTCCGTTTGCAGCGTCAGCCGCCACGGCGATCCCATCGGTTCGGGATCGATGACCAACGACGTCAGCGCCGTGGGCTCCAGCCACGCGTGGGTGCCCGCGCGCAGCCAGGGTTGTTGGCGCGGCAGCTCGGGCAGGGCGTGCTCGGGTAGCCCCGTCCAGCGCACGCCGTTGTCGTCCCACTCCAACGTGGCGGTGATACCGGCTGCGCGGGCGTAGGCCCGCACCGCCTCGATCTGGGCTTGCAGCTGCGCCGCTTGCCGATCCAGCGCACGGTCGGGGCTCGAGCTCCAAGCTTGCAACACGCCAGCGCTGGCCAAGGCGACGATGGCCAGCACCACCAGCAGTTCCAGCAGCGTCAAGCCCACCGCCCACGGGCCGCCCAAGCGTGGGTGGCTCGGCTCACTGCCAGCTGCCAATGTCAGCGTCGAGGCCGTCACCGCCGGGCTGGCCGTCGGCGCCGAGTGAGAAGACATCCACTTCGCCATACACGCCGGGGTTCAGGTATTGGTACGGGCGGTCCCACGGGTCGTTGGGCAGTTTGTCGAGGTAGGGACGCCAGTTGGGGGCGGGAGGGCCGCTGGTGGGCCGCTGCACCAGCGCTTGCAGCCCCTGCTCTTGCGACGGGTAGCGCTGGTTGTCCAGACGGTACAGCTTGAGCGCCTGCATCAGGTTGCCGACGTCGGCACGGGCTGCGGTGACCCGGGACTCGTCGGCCCGACCGATGACATTGGGCACGATCAGCGCGGCCAGCACGCCGATGATGACCAGGATGACGAGCAACTCGACCAGGGTGAAACCGCCGGTGACTCGGCGGCTGCGGGTGACGGTGGACCAACGTGTGACAGCGGACATGGGCGCGATGATAATGCAGGGCCATGCGTCGACATGCTCCGTCCACTCCGTTCCAACGCCCTACGTCAGGAGGGGTGTGGCCATGGCTGGGCACGCTGCTGGCCTGGGCCGTGGCGGGTTGGTGGGCGGCTGCCCTAGGGTGGCGCGTGTGGGGGCAAGTGCAGCCCGTGCTGGACGGGCCGCAGGGGTTGGTGCCGGTGGCGGCCGTGACCGAGGTGGACGCCATGCGCATGGCCAGCGCGCTGGGGTCGGGGCGCGTCGCCACCGGCGGCGATGCGCCCGCGCCGACCGCACCAACACCTGTTGCCAGCGCGGGCACCTGGCGTGTGCTGGGGGTGGTGGCGGATACCCGCGGCCGCGGCGCGGCGTTGTTGGCGCGTGATGGCGACCCGCCACGTGCTTACCGCGTGGGCGCGGCGCTGCCCGGTGGCGGGCGGGTTGAGCGCGTCGAGCGCGATGCCGTTTGGTTGGCCAGCGGCGATGGCACACCTGCGGTGCGCCTTGCGGTGCCACCTCGCACGCCGTCGCCACGTTAACAGGCCGTTGAACAACGTCGCGAGGATGGCCAGATGCAAGGCGCACGGAGCACAGCGACCGAAGCCTATCAAACAGATAGGCGAGGGAGCGAGCATCGCGCAACGCCGCAGATGGCCTACCGCTGCAGTTTTTCAACCGCCTGTTAAGCAGAGCCGCGCAAAAACAACCGGTACACCGGGTTGTCGGTTTCCTCGACGTAGGGGTAGCCCAGCTCGCGCAGGAATCGCTCGAACGCTTTGCCGTCCTTGGGCGGCACCTGCAGGCCGACCAGGATGCGGCCGTAGTCGGCGCCTTGGTTGCGGTAGTGGAACAGGCTGATGTTCCAGCTCGGGCGCATCAGGGTGAGGAACTTCAGCAGCGCGCCGGGGCGCTCCGGGAAGATGAAGCGCAGCAGCCGCTCGTCCTGCGCCAGCGGCGAGTGGCCGCCGACCATGTGGCGGATGTGCTCCTGCGCCAAGTCGTCGTGGGTGAGGTCCAGCGTGGCAAAGCCCTGTTTTTCGAACGCGGCGGCGATCTTGACGCTTTCGCCGCGGCCGTGCGTGGTCAAGCCCACGAAGACGTGCGCCACGCGCGTGTCGTGGATGCGGTAGTTGAACTCGGTGACGTTGCGCGGGCCGCCGGGCAGCGTGCCGATGGTCTGCAAAAAGCGCAGAAAGCTGCCGCGCTCCTCGGGGATGGTGACGGCGAACAGCGCCTCGCGCTCCTCGCCCACCTCGGCGCGTTCGGCCACGAAGCGCAGCCGGTCGAAGTTCATGTTGGCGCCGCACAGGATGGCGGCGTAGGTTTCGCCCTTGGTTTTGCGCTCAGCGACGTATTTTTTGATCGCGGCCACGGCCATCGCGCCGGCGGGCTCGACGATGCTGCGGGTGTCGACGAACACGTCTTTGATGGCGGCACAGACCTCGTCGGTGTCGACGGTGACGTAGCCATCCACCAGCTCGCGCGCGATGCGGAAGGTTTCCTCGCCGACCAGTTTGACCGCGGTGCCGTCCGAAAACAGCCCGACGTCGGCCAACTGTACGCGCTGGCCCGCCTGCACCGAGCGCAGCATGGCGTCGGAGTCGTCCATTTGCACCCCGATGACGCGGATGTCGGGCCGTACCGCCTTGAGGTAGTTGGCCACGCCGGCGATGAGCCCGCCGCCGCCGATGGCGACGAACACGGCATCCAGCCGGTTGGAGCCCAGCCCCTGCAGCTGGCGCAGCATCTCCATCGCGATGGTGCCCTGGCCGGCGATGACGTCGGGGTCGTCGAAGGGGTGCACAAAGGTGAGACCCTCGCGGCGCGCCAGCTCCGCGGCGTGCTGCGCGGCATCGGAATAACTGTCGCCGTGCAGCACCACCTCGCCCCCGAGCGCCCTTACGGCGTCGATCTTGACCTGCGGCGTGGTGGTGGGCATGACGATGACGGCGCGCGCGCCGAGCTTGTGCGCGCCCAGCGCCACGCCCTGCGCGTGGTTGCCGGCCGAGGCACAGATGACCCCGCGCTGCAGTTGTTCGGGCGACAAGTGGGCCAGTTTGTTGTACGCCCCGCGCAGCTTGAAGCTGAACACGGGCTGCTGGTCTTCGCGCTTGAGCAGGATTTTGTTGTGCAGCCGGCGGCTGAGGTTGCGCGCCGGCTCCAGCGGCGTTTCGCGCGCCACGTCGTACACGCGCGCGGTGAGGATTTTTTTCAGGTAGTCCTGTGGGGTCAGGGCGGTGCGGGGGGTGTCGGCCATCATCGTATGATACGCGGCGCCTCGGGCTTGGCCGCGGCGGGCCGGGCTCGGCAAAAAAAGACCCGAACGCCGTCAGACGTCCGGGTCATGAACCACCCATAGAGGGCAGAGGAGACAACGGTTCGTATTATACACGGCTTATATTGCGCTGCAACATCCCCGCGTGTGGCGGGGTGCAGGAGGTGGACACGATGGAATGCACGGTGGCGTGGAGCGGCCCGCTGGGGCTGGGCTCGGGCATGGGGTTTGTGGCGCGCACGGGCAGCGGCCACGTGGTGGCGATGGACGGCGCGCCCGCCGCCGCGCGGCCCGAGCTGGGCGGGGCCAACCTGGCACCGCGCCCGATGGAGCTGCTGCTGGCGGGCACCGGCGGCTGCACGGCCTACGATGTGGTGCTGATCCTGCGCCGCGGACGCCACGACGTGCGCGGCTGCCAGGTGCAGCTCAAGGCGGTGCGCGCGGACACCGACCCCAAGGTGTTCACCCAGATCCACATGCACTTCGTGGTGCAGGGGCGGGGGGTGCCGGTGCAGGCGGTGCAGCGCGCCATCGAGCTCAGCCACGACAAGTACTGCTCGGCCAGCGTGATGCTGGGCAAAACGGCGCAGATCACAACGAGCTTTGAGGTCGTCGAGGTGGACGGGCCGCCGCCCGCCTCGGCGGACCCAGCGGCGGCTTGACCGCTGTCCGCGGCCGCCAGGCCGCGGCCCGGCGCCGGGTGAGCGTGGGCGCGGTTCGCGGCGGGGTCAGATCCGGTACGCCACCGTCGTCATGACCTTGGCCGCGGCGCGCATGGCCCACTTGACCGGGGTGGGCAGCTCCACGCCGCCGGCGTGCAGCGCGTCGCGCGCGTGGCGGATTTCGTCGTCTTTCATCTGCCGCACGATGGCGCGCGAGGCATGGTCGTGCGCGGGCAGGCGGTCCAGGTGGCCGTCCAGGTGCGCTTCGACCTGGCGCTCGGTTTCGACGACGAAGCCCAGGCTGACCCCGCGGCCGGCCAGGCCGGCAGCCACGCCGATGGCAAACGCGCCGGCGTACCACAGCGGGCACAGCAGCGAGCGGCGGTCGCCCAGCTCGTCGAGCCGTTGCTGGCACCACGCCAGGTGGTCGGTTTCGTCTTGCGCGGCGGCTTCCAGGTGGCGCGTGGTGCGCTCCTGGTCCGCCGCCGCTGCGCCGGGCGCGATGCGCGCGGCGTAGGCCTGGCCGGTGTACAGCGCCTGGGCGCAGATTTCGCCGACGTGATTGACGCGCATCAGCGCGCCGCTCAAGCGCTGCTCGGCGTCGCTGAGCGCCGCCGGGTGGGCGGCGAGTTCGGCCGGCGGCTGCGGGGTGGGGCGCGCCGCGCGGTGCGGCGCCAGCAGCGTGCGCAGCGCGTTGTCGGCGGCGATCAGGGTGGCATCGACGAAGCTGTTCATGATGGCGGCCATCGTAGCGCGGCGCTCACGGTGCGGGCTTGATCTCGGTCACGAAGTACCCGCCGCCGGCTTGCTCGGCCCGAAAGCGCACCCGCTGGCCCACTTGCAGGCCTTGCAGCAGCGCGCGCTCGCGCACCTGGAACACCATCGTCATCGGGGGCATGTCCAGGTCGGGGATGTGGCCGTGGCGCAGCGTGATTTTACCCGTGGCGGGGTCGATGCGGCGTACCTCGCCTTCGGCCCAGCGGTCGGCGGTGGCCGCCGGGGCGGCCGACTGCGTCTGGTGGTAGCTGGCATACACCCGGGTGGAGCCGTCGCGCTGCACGAGCAGCACGTCGTAGGGGTCGCGGCGGTTGCCGTACTCGGGGCCGTCCATGCCGGGGCTGCCCACCGGCATGCGCGGCACCGACAGGCCCAGCGCCGCAGGCCGCTCGCGCAGCAGGCGCTGGATGTCCCCCGCAGGCACATGGCCCTCGACCACATAACCACCCACCCGGGCCGTGTGGCAGGAGCCGAGCGCCTGCGGCATGCCCAGCCGCTGGCGCATGCCGGCGTTACCGCTGTCAAAGGCCTGGACTCGAAAACCGTTGGCCTCCAGGTGGCGAATCCAGTCGTTGCAGCAGCCGCATTGGGGGTCTTTCCACACCTCCACCAGGGGGGCGGCGGGTTGGGCCATGCCCAGCCCCGTGCCCGAGGCGGCCAGCCATACTGCGCCCCAGCGTATCCAGTCGCGTCGTTTCATGGTGTCTTCTCCTGTGCAGCGGGCTCGACCCGGATGCGGCCGACCATGCCCGCTTCGAAGTGGCCGGCGATCAGGCACGCAAACGCGAAGTCGCCGGGGCGGTTGAAGTGCCAGACGATATCGCCGCGCCGCCCGGGCGGGACATGGGCCATGTGCGGTTCGTCGTGCTCCATGCCGGGGTGTTTTTTCATGAGCTCTGCGTGGGCGGCGAGTTCCTCGGGCGTGCCGATCACGATCTCGTGCATCACCCGCCCGCGGTTGACGGCGCGCAGGCGCAGTGTCTCGCCTTCGCGCACGGCCAGGCGGTCGGGTTGAAAGCGCATGTCGTCGCCCATGCGGATTTCGATGGTGCGGGTCACGCGCGCGGGGTCACCCGCGATGCCCCAGGGCTTTTGCTCCGGGGGCAGCGCGGCGGCGCGGGGATGCGAGGCGTGGCTCTGTGGTCCATGGGCGGTGGCCAGCAGGGGCAGGGCCGACAGGCCGGCCAGCAGCGCACGGCGCAGGGGGTCAGTGGGGGTGGCCATGGTGTCCTCCGGTGGGTTTGCGGGCGTCGAAGGGGGCGGGCGTGGTGGGAGCGGCGGGGTTGGCATGGTGGCCATGGTGGCCATGGTGGCCGTGGCCGGCGCCCTGCGGCGCACCGGCAGGCGCCAGAGCGGGGGCCTCGGTCATCTCGACCGGGCGCGCCTGGGTGCCCGGCGGTTGGCGGTACCAGCCCGGGTCACGGTAGTCGCCCGGGGCCTGGTCGCGGCGCACCTTCAGGGTCGTGAACATGCCGCCCATCTCGACCGGGCCGTAGGGGCCGGTACCGGTCATCATCGGGAAGGTATTGTCGGGCAGGGGCATTTCCATCTCGCCCATGTCGGCCATGCCGCGTTCGCCCATGACCATGTAGTCGGGCACGACGCGCTGGATGCGCTGCACCAGGCCGCGGTGATCCACGCCGATCATCGTGGGCACCCCGTGGCCCATGGCGCCCATGGTGTGGTGGCTCTTGTGGCAGTGCATGGCCCAGTCGCCTTCCTCGTCGGCGACGAATTCGATCTGCCGCATCTGCCCGACGGCCAGGTCCACGGTGACTTCGGGCCAACGTGCCTCGGGGCGAACGGGGCCGCCGTCGGTGCCGGTGACCTCGAACTCGATGCCGTGGATGTGGATGGGGTGGTTGGTCATGGTCAGGTTGCCGATGCGCACGCGCACACGCTCGCCCAGGCGCGCCACCAGCGGGTCGATGCCGGGGAAGACGCGGCTGTTCCAGGCCCAGATGTTGAAGTCGAGCATGGTGTTGACGTTGGGGGTGCGCGCGCCCGGCGTGACGTCGAAGGCGTTGAGCAGGAAGCAGTAGTCGCGGTCCACCTCGGCGATCCAGGGGTGTCGGCCCTTGGGGTGCGTGACCCAGAAGCCCATCATGCCCATGGCCATTTGCACCATCTCGTCCGCATGCGGGTGGTACATGAAGGTGCCCGGGCGGCGGGCGACGAACTCGTAGACGTAGGTCTTGCCGGGCGGGATTTGCGGCTGGTTCAGGCCCCCCACGCCGTCCATGCCGTTGGGCAGGCGCTGGCCGTGCCAGTGGATGGTGGTGTGCTCGGGCAGCCGGTTGGTGACGTAGATGCGCACCCGGTCGCCTTCCACCACCTCGATGGTGGGGCCGGGACTGGCACCGTTGTAGCCCCACAGATTGACCGTGAAGCCGGGCGCAAACTCGCGCACCACCGGTTCGGCCACCAGGTGGAACTCCTTGACACCGTCCTTCAGTCGAAACGGCAGCGTCCAGCCGTTGAGCGTGACGACGGGGCGGTAGGGACGGCCGGCGCCGGTGACACCGGGCGGGATCCACGGCCCGGCGGTGTCGGTGCCGGTGCGGATGACGGGCTCGGGCAGGCCGGCCAGGGCGTGGCGGGCCACGGCGGCACTGGCCACGGCAGCGGTGCCGGCGAGTGCCTGCGCAAAAAATCGGCGGCGTTCCATGGTCAGTGGCCTTTCGCGGGGGTGGCGGGGGCATCGGCAGGGGCGGACATGGCCCGTTCGCTCAGCGGCAGGCCGGCCAGCACGGCTTGCAGGTCCAGCCAGGCCAGCCAGGCGTCGCGTTCGGCGGTGACCGCCGCCTGCTGGGCGGCGATGCGCTCGCGCGCGGCGGCGAGCACCTCCCAGGTGCTGGCCAGCATGCCGTTGTAGCGCAGCAGGGTTTCTTCCTCCAGCGCCTGCAGGGCGGGCAGGACGCGGTGGCGCTGGCGTTCGGCCCGTTCCGCGGCGCGTCGGGCGTTGGCCCATGCGAGGTCGAGGTCGCCGTCCAGCCGGCGCTCCAGCCGTGTCAGCGCGGCGTGCGCCGCCAGCGCCTGGTCCCAGGCGTGCGGCCAGCGCGGGGCGGTCGGATCCCACCGCGGAGCGTCCGGCAGGCCGCGCGCGACGGCCTGCGCCCAGGCGGTCTGTAGTTCGTCCCAGGCACCCGGGGGCAACGCGGCGCGCTGCCGCTGGGCGTCGAGCTGCAGGCGGCGCCAGTCGGGGTGCCGCTCGCGTACCTGGGCGGCCCAGGTGGCGCGGACATCGGTTGCCGCCAGGCTGGGCCGCGCGGGCAGGGTGTCGGGCAGGTGGCGCGCCAGGGCTTCGGGGGATTCGCCGCCACCGATCTGCTGCCACAGCCGCACCACGGCCTGCTGTTCGGCCGCGATGGCGTGCTCCACACGCGCGTCGGCGTCCCACAGCGGCAGGGTTTCGCGCCCTTGCCGCTCGGCGCTGAAGTTGCCGGTCTGGCGCATGCGCCGGGCCAGCTCGGCTCCCGCGTCGGCGGCGGTGTGGGCGTCCTGGGCCAGCCGGCGCACCTGGCGCGCCGCCACCGCCTCGATCCAGGCGGCTTGCGCATCCCGGACGACGGCCGCCGCGGCCTGCGCCAGGCGCAGCCGCTCGGTCGTCCCCAACCCTGGGGTGACGAGCAGATCGGGACGCGCCAGCAGGGCGCGACGGACCACCTCGTCCAGGGACCAGGTGGCGGTGTCGGGCGCGGGTGCCGGGCGCGGGCCAAGGCCCTGGGCCTGTTCCCAGCGCAGGATGTCGGCGTGTCCGCGCGGGAAAGCCCCGACGGCGTCGTTGGCCGCGCGCCACGCGGTGGCGGGGTCGGTGGAGGCGTCCCCCGCCGGCGGAGGGCCGGATGGCGGGGCCGTTGGAGCCGATGGGGCCGCACGGGCTGCGGGGGTGGACGCACCGGGGGTCGAGCCACCGGGGTGAACATGGGGGGTCTGGGCGTGCGCGCTGGTCAGGGCCGCCACCAGCAGCGGACCCAGCCAGCGCCGCCCGGGAAGGGCACGGGGCATGAACGATCTCCGGAAACGGGACGGGCGCGCGGCGGCGCACCAGACCGCCGGCGACGGAACGCGGGCCGGTTCAGGCGATCGGGGGTTTGTGCGGCGGGGCCATCGCCGGGGTCGGCGGCAGGTGCGCCTGAGTCAGGCCCCAGCGATGCGGGACAGGGTTGCCAAATGCTGCCGTCGCGGGCGCCGCCATCGCCGTGTTGTGACAAATGTCACACAGGGAGCATCCCGCGTGGAGGCTATGGGCCGAGTCGTGAGCAGCGGTCCCATCCGACGGCGTGTGCGCCGCGTGCCGTGCGGCATCGTGCGCGGGCGCCTCGGCGTGCATCGCATGGTGCGAGGCCGTATGGTCCTGCGGGGCCATGGGTGTGGCCACCGATGGCGTTGGCGCGTGCCAGGGCTGCAGCGCCATGGCATCCGCTGCCCACAACCGCCAGGGCAGCAGAGCCAGCAGCAACCACACCAGTGCGCGACGCATGGCCGCCATTACATAGCGGTGGCGGGTGTTCCGTGCTGCCGCGCCCCCGTTCAGCCCCACGCGCCGGGCGCCATTCAACGCGGGCGCGGACCCGGCGGCGGTGCCGTGTTGACCGCCAGGGTCAGCAGCGCCGCGGCGACGAAGACCGCGCCCAGCCACGCCAGACGCTCGAACCCCACGACGGGGATGGCCGCGCCGCCGATGGCGGAGCCCAGGGCCGTGCCGATGTAGACCATCGAGGCGTTCAGGCTCAACAGCAGGGGGGCTTGGGTGAACGCCAGCTCCGCCAAACGGGACTGCTGCGGGGTCATCAGCCCAAAGCCGCAGACGGTCCACACCGCAAAGGCGACGGCCGTCCAGGCCAGGTGCCCGGCTGTCCAGGGGACGGCGATCATGGTCAATAGCAGACAGGCCAACAGCAGCGCGATCGTGCGCCGAGGCCCCAGTTGGTCGGCCGCCCAGCCCCCGCCCAGGGTGCCCACCACGCCCGCCGCGCCGATGCCGGCCAGCAGCGCGCTCAGCCCGCCCGGCGTGAGCGGATTGAGCGCGAGCTGCACCGGCCCCATGTAGGCGGTCACGACGAAGATGCCCGTGAAGTACAGCAGCGTCAGCAGCAGCGCGAGCACCACGTCGCGCCGGCGCAGCACCGCGCCGATGCCGCGCAGCGAGGTCCCGCCGGCGTCCATGCCGGCGCGCAGGCGGCGGTGCAGCAGCCAGCCGATCAGCAGCGCGGCCGCCCCCACGCTCAACAGGGGCCAGCGCCAGCCCCATTGCAGGCCCAGCCAGGCGCCATAGGGCATGCCGAGCACATAGCTCAGGCTCATGCCCAAAAAGGTGCGCGACAGCGCCCGTCCGCGCTGCTCGGGGGCCGCCAACTGCACGGCCAGTCCGGCGGCAATCGGGGTGAACACCGCGCCCGCGCCCATCAGCACCCGTCCCACCATCAGCACCGTCAGATTGGGCGCCGCGGCGCCGAGCAGCGTGCCGCAAGCGAACAGGCCCAGCGCCCCCTGCATCACCCACGCCCGTGGCCAGCGGGCCGTGAGCGCCATCAGCAGCGGGGCCAGCACCGCGTTGGCCAGCGCGTAGACGGTCATGGTCTGCCCCGCGGCGCCGACGCTGGCCCCCAGCCCGTCGGCCACCGGTCCCAGGTAGCCCGTCATGCCAAAGGCCCCAGTGCCGATCACGAAATTGCACGCCGCAAACAGCCACAGCAGCCCCGGCAGGGGCGCGGCGGGCGCCGGGGCCTGTGGTGTCGGACCGGAGGAGGGCGCGGGGTTGGCCATGGGGGGACATGGTAGTCGGCGGCTGCGGTGCGGCCTGGCACGCGGGTGACGGTGTGCCTGTCTCGCACGAGACAGGCCCGTCCTTGGCGAGCGGGCCCCGCGCTGTCTATGCTGCGCGCTGGCGGCACGGCCCCACCGTGCCGCCCCACGACTGCATGACAAGATTCGAGGAGACTGCCCGATGACCACCGCCGAGTCCGCGACCCATCCCCCCAGCGATGCCCCCAGCGCCGGCGACGACCGGCCGCATGCCCGCGTCTGGCCCGCGCGTGTGCCGCGGACCATCCAGCCGCCCCAGACCTCGCTCTGGTTCAACCTGGAGGTGAGCGCGCGGCGGTACCCGGACAAGGCGGCGACGGTCTTTTTCGACCGGGTGATGACCTATCCGGAGCTGCAGCGCCAAGCCGAGCGCATCGCCGCCTGGCTGGCCGCGCGCGGTGTGCGGCGGGGCGACCGCGTGATCCTCTTCCTGCAGAACTGCCCGCAGTTCATCGTCGCCTACTACGGCATTCTGCGGGCCAACGCGGTGGTGGTGCCGGTCAATCCGATGAACAAGGCCGACGAGCTGGGCCACTACATCACCGATCCGCAAGCCCGCGTGGCCATCGCCGCGGCCGACCTGGCCCCTGCGTTGTGCGCGGCCGACGCCGCCCTGCCGCCCGAGCAGCGCCTGCGCGACCTGCTGGTGCTGCATTACCGCGATGCGATGCCCGACGATGCCTTCGACGGCGAGGCCGTGCCCCCCGCGTGGCGCGAATGGCTGGCCACGCGCCACCCCCTGCCCACGCTGACGCATGGCCAAGTGGCGGATTGGGCCCAGGCCCTGGCCTGCACCGATCCCCTGCCGCCGCACGAGGTGGGGCCGGACGATCTGGCCGTGCTGCCCTACACCAGCGGCACCACCGGGCTGCCCAAGGGCTGCATGCATCCGCACCGCACGCTGATGCACAACGCGGTGGCCGCCGCGGTGTGGACCAACGGCACCGCCGAAAACGTCGGCCTGCTGGTGGTGCCGATGTTTCATATCACGGGCATGGTGGCGGGCATGCACACCAGCGTGTACCTGGGCGCGACGGCGGTGATCATGCCGCGCTGGGACCGGGATCTGGCGGGCCGGCTCATCTCGCGCTGGCGGGTGACGCACTGGACCAACATCCCCACCATGGTGATCGACCTGTTGGCCAGTCCGCACTTCGATCACTACGACCTGTCCAGCCTGGTGTTCATTGGCGGTGGTGGCGCGGCCATGCCGGCGGCGGTCGCGCAGCGCTTGCAGGATCAGTTTGGCCTGCGCTACGTCGAGGGCTATGGCCTGACCGAAACCGCTGCGCCGTCGCACCACAACCCGCCCGACCGCCCCAAGCCGCAGTGCCTGGGGGTGCCGTTCATCGGCTGCGATGCGCGCATCGTCGACCCCGATACGCTGCAGGAGCTGCCGGTGGGGCAGGCGGGCGAGATCGTCGTCAGCGGCCCGATGGTGTTCGACGGCTACTGGCAGCGGCCGGAAGCCACCGCGGCGGTGTTTTTCGAGCGCGACGGCAAGCGGTTTTTCCGCACCGGCGACCTGGGGCGCATGGACGAAGAGGGTTATTTTTTCATCACCGACCGCTTGAAGCGCATGATCAACGCCAGCGGCTACAAAGTCTGGCCAGCGGAGGTGGAAGCGTTGATGTTCCGCCACCCGGCGATCGCCGAAGCGTGCGTCATCGGCGTGCCCGATCCTTACCGCGGCGAGACGGTCAAGGCCGTGGTGGTGCTGCGGCACGAGGCCCGTGGCCGTGTCAGCGAGGCTGACATCATCGCCTGGTGCCACGAGCACATGGCCGTGTACAAGGCGCCGCGCATCGTGGAATTCGTCGAGTCGCTGCCGAAGAGCGGCAGCGGCAAGGTGATGTGGCGGCTGCTGCAGGAAGCGGCACGCGCCAGTGCCGGCGCGGCCTGAAGCCCCCCGCCTGCCGCGGGTGGACCATGCTACGCTTGGACACCGTTGAAGGAGACACCGTATGCCCTTTCGTGCGCTTTGGATCGACAAAACCGACGCGTCCGGCTACAGCTGCGCATTGACCGAGCTGCCCGACGAGCGCCTGCCCGCGGGGGACGTGACGGTGCAGGTGGCGTACTCGACGCTGAATTACAAGGACGCGTTGGCCATCACCGGACGCTCGCCGGTGGTGCGCCAGTTCCCGATGGTGCCCGGCATCGACCTGGCCGGCACCGTGCTGGCCAGCGACGACGGGCGTTTTCGGCCGGGCGACGCCGTGCTGCTCAACGGCTGGGGCGTCGGCGAGGTGCACTGGGGCGGGTTGGCCCAACGCGCCCGCGTGCGGGCCGACTGGCTGCAGCCGCTGCCGGCGCCGTTGAGCGCGTGGGACGCGATGGCCATTGGCACCGCGGGCTACACCGCCGCGTTGTGCGTGCAGGCGCTGCAAGCGCACTGGGCCGCGCAGGGTGTGGCCCCCGGCAGCGGCGAGGTGCTGGTGACCGGCGCCGCGGGCGGGGTTGGCAGCATCGCCGTGGTGCTGCTGGCGCGCGCCGGCCACCGCGTGGTGGCCAGCACTGGGCGCGTGCAGGAGGCCGAGTACCTGCGCCAGCTGGGGGCGGCCGAGGTGATCGACCGCGCGACGCTGGCCGCGCCGGGCAAGCCGCTGCAAAAAGAGCGCTGGATCGGCGTTGTCGACGCGGTGGGCAGCCACACGCTGGCCAACGCCTGCGCCAGCACCCGCTACGGCGGTGCCGTGGCCGCGTGCGGCTTGGCGCAGGGGATGGATTTGCCCGCCACCGTGGCGCCCTTCATCTTGCGCGGGGTGACGCTGTACGGCATCGACAGCGTGATGGCGCCGATGCCACGCCGTCAGGCGGCGTGGGCGTTGCTGGCGCAAACCCTCGACCACGCCACGCTGCAAAGCTTGAGCCGCACCATCGGCTTGGCCGAGGCCATCGACGCGGCGTCGGCGGTGCTGGCCGGTCAGGTGCGCGGCCGGCTGGTGGTGGACGTCAACACGTGAGCGGATCGGCACGCGGCGGCACGATGTGCCGGTACGCGTGCCAGGTGGCGTGACCCAGCACCGGCCCCACCACCAGCAGGCCAAGGAACGCCGGCACCATCGCCAGCACGCACAGCAGCGTGATCAGCGCGCCCCACAGCAACATCACGCCGGGGTTGTTCAGGCAGGCACGCAGGCTGGTCAGTGCAGCCGACACGGCGTCGGTCTGGCGGTCCAGGATCATCGGGATCGAAATGGCGCTGCTGACAAAAATCAGCCCGGCGAAGATCGCGCCCACCACCAGGTAGCTGATGATGAACTCCAGGTTGTCCCAACTGAGCAGCGCGGTCAGCATGTTGGCGCCGGACGGCATGGTGTTCATCGTCACGGCAAACACCACCATGGCGGCGCGGCCCCACAGCATTTCCAGGATCAGCAGCACACCGCCAAAAATCGCCATCGTCGACAGCGTCGGCCGCCACGCCAACAGCGACCGGCGCAACGACGGCGGCTCGCCGCGTTCCAACGCTCGGCTGACGTCGTACAGCCCCAGCGCCAAAAACGGCCCCATCAGCAAAAAGCCCGCGCTCAGCGCCAGCACGTAGGCCGGCGCGTGCTGAAACGCCTGCCACAGCGCTTGCCCCATCAACGCAAAACAGGCGCCGTAAAACAGCCCGATGCGCGGGCTGCGCCGAAAGTCCTGCCAGCCCTTGGCCAGCCAGCGCAGCGGGTCGGTGGCGCGCAGCTCAGCCAGCCGTAGGTCGAACACCGATTCGCGCGCGGGCGCTGCGGTGGGGTTGGACGAGGTGTCGCTTGGGTCGTGGTGCAGCGTGGCCATCGGTCCCTCCGGATGCACTTGGTTTGATCTTTGTCAAAGCAACGTTAGCGCGTTCGCGTGCGGTTGTCCACTTCGCGTTTACCCCTAGGGGTTGTCCTCCGGCTACACTGTGCTCCGCCATGACGACCACGTTTGCACCCCCGACCGTCGCTCCCGCCGAGCTGTTGGCCTCGCTGCGTCACCAAGGCTATGCGGTGCTGGACGCGGTCGGCGTGTCAGCCTGGCTGGGGGTGCCGCCGGATGCGCTGCAGGCGCTGCAGCCGGCGTGGGATGATTTGCCGCCTGACGAGTACCTGAAGGACGGCGGGCGCTACCGCCGTCGACGCCACGGCTGCTACCGCATCGAAGGTGGCCAGGTGCAGGCGGTGCCGCATCGCGCGCACTACCAGCCGGTCGAGTACAACGCCCTGCACGGCGGCATGCGGCGCTGGTTTGCGCCGTTGACCCCGGCCCTGACCACCCAGCCTGCGTGGCCGCGCCTGCTGCACGCGGTGGCCGATGTGGCCAGCGCGCTGCGCGGGCCGCAGCCGTGGTTTGTGGAGGCGCACCCGTTTCGCATCGACACCACCGGCGGCATCGGCCGGCCCACCCCGGAAGGCGCGCACCGCGACGGGGTGGACGTGGTGGCGGTGTTTTTGGTCGCGCGCCACGCCATCAAGGGAGGTGAGAGCCGTGTGTTCGAAGCCGACGGCCCCAATGGCCAGCGCTTCACGCTGACCGAGCCGTGGTCGTTGCTGCTGCTGGACGACACGCGCGTGATCCACGAGACCACGCCGATCCAGCCGCTGCAGCCTGGGGTGCTGGGGTGGCGCGACACCCTGGTGCTGACGGTGCGCGCGGGCGGCTTTTTGGGCGATGACGAACCCGGCACGACCGCCGCTGCGCCGGCCTGAGCCATGCCGCGCCACCGCCAGCGGCCCGCTGGCGGTGGCGGCTTAGCCCGCCGTCACTGTGGCTGAAAGCCGCTGTCGCGGATGATGCGCGCCCACACCTCGCGGTAGGTGCGCTCGCGCGCGGCCAACTGCTCGCCGCTCATGTGACCGACGTTGAGTCCCATCGCGGTCAAACGCTCGCGCAAGGCGGGCTGGGCGAGCACCTTGGCCAGCGCCGCGTCCAGCTGCGCCAGCCTGGCCGCTGGCGTGCCCGCCGGCGCGAACAGGCCATAAAACGGCACCTCCTCGAACCCGGCCACCCCGAGCTCGGCGAACGTCGGCACGTCCGGCAAGGCTGGCTGGCGCTGGCGGCCCATCACGGCCACCACGTGCAGCTTGCCGGCTTTGTGGTGGTCGATGAAGTCGGGGATGGAGCCGACGCCGGCGGGGATCTGGTTGCCCAGCATGTCCGCCATCATCGGGGCGCTGCCGCGGTACGGCACCGGCACCAGGTCGAGCTGCTGCTGGCGCGCCAGCACCTGCACCAAAAACTGTGGCACCGACGCCGGCGCCGGGATGCCCACCGCCGCCTTGCCGCCTTGGCCGCGTACCCACTGCACGAATTCGCGCAGCGAGCGCGCCGGCGTGCCCGCAGACACCGCCAAGGCGTTGACGAAGGTGGCCAGCCCGCCGACTGCGACGAAGTCGCGTGCCGGGTCGAAGCCGGGGTTGCGCAGCACCAGCGGCAGGATCGACACCGTGTGGTCGTGCGACAGCAGCACGGTGTAGCCGTCGGCCGGCGCTGCCTTGAGCGCCTGTGCTGCCAACTGGCCGCCGGCGCCGGCGCGGTTTTCCACGACCACGGGCATGCCCAGCACCTCGCGCAGTGGATCGGCCAGCAACCGCGCGATGGCGTCGGTGCCGCCGCCGGGCGGAAAGCCCACCAGGATTTTGAGCGTGCGGCTGTCGGCACGCACCGACCACGGCGCGGCCAGCGTTGCGACGGCCGCGCTGGTTTGGGCGATGAAGCGGCGACGGGTGGGCGACAGGTCGAGCATGGGGCCTCCGAGACGTTGGACACAAGCGAATCGTCAGCCGCTTATCGTACGCCCATGGCGCCGACGGCGGTGTCGCCTGGGGGCAGCGCGGCCCGCGCGGCTGCCGGATAATGCGGGGCCGATGTGGATCGACACCCACTGCCATTTGGATGCCCCCGAGTTTGGCCCGGACGCCGAGGCTGAGCGTGCGCGGGCACGGGCGGCCGGGGTGGCGTGGTGCGTGTTGCCCGCGGTGCAGGCCGCTGACTTTGAGCGGGTGCGTGCGTTGGCCCACGCCACCGGGGATGTTTACGCGCTGGGTATCCACCCGCTGTACGTGCCGCAGGCGCACGACGACGATGTGCGGCGCTTGGACGAAGCGCTGCAGCGCTGGGGCGACGACCCGCGGCTGGTGGCGGTGGGGGAAATTGGGTTGGATTTTTGGGTGCCGGCGCTGTGCACCGAGGCGATGCGTGCGCGCCAGCAGCACTTTTACCGCGCGCAGCTGCGCCTGGCGCAGCGCCACGGGCTGCCGGTGATCGTGCACGTGCGCCGCAGCGCCGACGCCCTGCTGGCGGGCCTGCGCGCGCAGGCCGCCGCGGGCCGCCCGGTGCTGGGCGGCATCGCCCACGCCTTCAACGGCAGCGTGCAGCAGGCCATGGCGTTCGTGGCGCTGGGCTTCAAGCTGGGCTTTGGGGGCGCGGCCACGTTCGAGACCGCGCGGCGGCTGCGCGCGCTGTGGGCCGCGGCGCCGGCCGACGCCATCGTGCTGGAGACCGACGCGCCCGACATCCCCCCACAGTGGTTGTACGTGCCGGCGCACGAGCGCGCCGCGGGCCGGCCGCAGGGACGCAACAGCCCGGCGGAGTTGCCGCGCATCGGGGCCGCGCTGGCGCCGCTGCGCGGGTTGGAGCCGGCGGCGCTGGCTGCGTTGACGTCGGTCAACGCGCGCGCGGCGCTGCCGCGCTTGGCCGCGCTGGCGCGGCAGGAGGGGATGCCATGAGCGCCCCCCCACGCCTGCAGGGTCTGCCGCCGGTGCTGGACGCCTCCACCCGCGTCGTCGTGCTGGGGAGCTTTCCCAGCGTCGCGTCGCTGCGGGTGCAGCAGTACTACGCCCACCCGCGCAACCATTTTTGGGCCATCCTCGGGCTGCTGTGGGGCGAGCCGCTGACGCAGTGGCCTTACGAGCAGCGGCTGGACGCGGTGTTGGCGCGTGGCCTGGGCATTTGGGATGTGTACGCCCGCTGCGAGCGCCAGGGCAGCCTGGACAGCGCCATCCGCGCCGCCGAGCTCAACGACCTGGCGTGGTTGCGCCAGCGCTGCCCGGCGCTGCGGGCGGTGGCGCACAACGGTGGGGAGAGCTGGCGCCACGCACGCCACACACGCGCGCTTGGGGTCGCGGTGGAGCGACTGCCTTCCAGCAGCCCGGCCAACGCCCGCTGGTCGCTGGCGCACAAGGCACAGGCGTGGGCGCGTGTGCTGGCGCGCCATGGGGTGCCGGTGCGCCCGGACGTGTGGCAGCAGCCCGTTGACGAGGTGTGACCGCGATGAGCCACGCGCCCGTGTTGCCCCCCGTCACCCTGTCCGAGCAGGACGGCGTGCGCCACCTGCACCTGGGCACCCCCTGGATCCAGGGCAGCATGCGCTTGAAGCGCCCGCAGGAGCTGGTGCTGCAGTACGTGCAGCGCATGATGGCGTGGCTGCTGTTCGTCGAGCCGGACGGGGTGGCGCAGCGGCGCGCCCTGCAGTTCGGGCTGGGGGCCGGGTCGATCACCCGCTTTTGTCACCACCGCCTGGGCATGCACACCACGGCGGTGGAGCTCAACCCCCAGGTGGTGGCCGCGTGCCGCGGGTGGTTTCGGTTGCCCGACGACGGCCCGCGGCTGCAGGTCATCGTGGGTGACGCCGCGCACTGGGTGCACCACGGTCCGTGGCAGGGCGCCGTCGACGCCCTCAGCGTCGACCTGTACGACCACGAAGCCGCCGCGCCCGTGTTGGACAGCGCCGACTTTTACGCGGCCTGCCGCGCACTGCTGACGCCCGATGGCTGCATGAGCGTCAACCTGTTTGGTCGCTGCGCGAGCTTGGCGCGCTCGATGGCGACGCTGCAGCAGGCCTTTGGCGCCCAGGCCCTGTGGGTGTTCAAGCCCACGCGCGAGGGCAACACCGTGGTGCTGGCGCAGCGCCAACCCCAACACCCGCCGCGCGAGGTGCTGCAGGCCCGCGCCGAAACCATCCGCGCGCGCTGGGGGCTGCCCGCCCCGCAGTGGTTGCGCAGCTTGCGCCCCTGGTCGCCATGAGTTCCGTTCCGTCCAACGCCGCCACCCACGCCCCGGATGCGCATGCCCAGGCCCGCCAGCGCAGTGGCCTGCTGCTGGCCGCGGCGGGGGCCGTGGCTTTCAGCGGCAAGGCCATCATCGTCAAGCTGGCCTACCGCCACGGGGTGGACGCGGTCACCCTGCTGATGTACCGCATGCTGTTTGCGTTGCCGTTGTTTGCGGCGATGGCGTGGTGGAGCACGCGCCGTGCACACGGTGGCGTGCCGCTGACGTGGCGTGACCGGCTCGGTATCGTCTGGCTGGGGTTCACGGGCTACTACGCGGCCAGCTTTCTGGACTTTTGGGGCTTGCAGTACATCAGCGCGAGCCTGGAGCGGTTGATCCTGTACCTCAACCCGACGCTGGTGCTGCTGCTGGGGTGGCTGCTGCATGGCCGGCGGGTGACGGCGCGCCAGTGGGGCGCCGTCGCGCTGAGCTACGCCGGCGTGCTGCTGGTGTTTGGGCACGAGGTGCGCTTCGACGGCCACGCCACCGTGGTGGGCAGCGCCCTGGTGCTGGCCAGCGCCGTCAGCTACGCGCTGTACCTGGTGCACAGCGGGCAGATGGTGGCGCGCGTGGGCGCGCTGCGGCTGGTGAGCCTGGCCACGGTGGTGGCGTGCGTGCTGTGCATCGCGCAGTTTGTGCTGTTGCGGCCGCTGCACGCCGCCGTGGTGCCGGCGCCGGTGCTGTGGCTGTCGGTGGCCAACGCGGTGTTGTGCACGGCCGCGCCGGTGGTGATGGTGATGCTGGCCATCGAGCGCATCGGCGCCGGTCTGACGGCCCAGACCGGCATGCTGGGGCCGCTGTCCACCCTGGCGCTGGGCGTGCTGCTCCTGGGCGAGCCGTTCAACGTGTGGATCGTGGCCGGCACCGCCTTGGTGCTGGCCGGGGTGCTGTGGGTGAGCCGTGCCGGCTCCGGGCGCTAGCGGCGCGGTGGGGGGCGGCGGCAACGGAAAGGAGTGCAACGATGGACTTGGGCATTGCCGGGCGTTGGGCGCTGGTGTGCGGCGCCAGCAAAGGCTTGGGGTGGGGCTGTGCGCGTGCGCTGGCGCGCGAAGGGGTTAACGTCGTCATGGCGGCGCGCGGCGAAGCGGCGCTGCAGGCTGCCGCCGACGCTTTGCGCGCCGAGCTGCCGGCGGGCGCGGCCACGCGCGTGCTGACCGTGGCCGCCGACGTCACCGCCGACGCCGGCCGCGCCGCGCTGTGGCGCGTGCCGGGCGGCCCGGGGCGCGACTTCGATATCGTCGTCACCAACGCCGGCGGCCCGCCGGCGGGCGACTTTCGGCAGTGGGGGCAGGCCGAGTGGATGCAAGCTTTGCAAGCCAACATGCTGGCCCCCATCGAGCTGATCAAAGCCACCGTCGACGGCATGGCCGCGCGGGGGTTTGGCCGCATCGTCAACATCACCTCCAGCGCCGTCAAAGCGCCGATCGACATCCTGGGCCTGAGCAACGGCGCGCGCAGCGGGCTGACCGGCTTCGTGGCCGGCCTGGCGCGCAGCGGCCTGGCCGCCCGGGGCGTGACGATCAACAACCTGCTGCCAGGCAAATTCGACACCGACCGCCTGCGCGCCACGCTGCAGGCCGCGGCCGAGCGCAGCGGCCGCACGCTGGACGAGGTGCGCGCCGCGCAGCTGGCGCAGATCCCCGCGCGGCGCTTCGGTACGCCCGAGGAGTTCGGCGCCGTGTGCGCGTTCCTGTGCAGCGTGCAGGCCGGCTACCTCACCGGCCAGAACATCCTGCTCGACGGTGGCGCCTACCCGGGGACGTTTTGAAGCTCACCTTCGGTGCGGCGCACGCCGCATGGCGCAAGCCGCCGCCGGCCACCATGCGCCGCACCGTCATGCGCGCCGCGCCGACACGACGATGCCGGCGACGATCAACACGAACGCCACCGCGTGGTAAGCGCGCGGCGGCTCGCCCAGCAGCAGCGTGGACATCAGCGCCGTGAACAGCGGCGTGAGGTTGGTGAAAAAGCCCGCCACCGTGGGGCCGGCGCGCTGCACCCCCGCGCCCCAGGCGCGGTAGGCCAACACCGACGGCCCCACCGCCACGAACAGCACGATGGCCGCCAGCGGCCAGCTCCATGCGATGCGGGTCGGCATGTCCGCCGGCGCGGCCAGCGTCAGCCACGTCCATTCTCCCGCGGTCAACACACCCGCGGTCAGCAGGCCAAACACCGTTTGCGCCAGCAAAAACGCCGCCCAGTCGGCGCGCACGCGGGGGTCTTCGTCGTGGCGTGTCAGCAGCCAGCTGTAGCACGACCAGGTGAAGGCGGCGGCCAGCATCCAGGCGTCTCCGGGCACGAAGCGCAGTTGCATCAGGTTGGCCCATGAGCCCTGCGACAGCACCACCAGCACGCCCGCCAGCGACAGCACCGCGCCACCCAACTGTGGGCGCTGCACCGGGGCGCCGAAGAACAGCCGCCCCACCAGCATCATCCACACCGGCATGCTGGAGGCCACCAGCGTCACGTTCAGCGGCGACGAGGTGTGCAGCGCCAGGTATTGCAGCATGTTGTAGCCGGCCACGGCCAGGCTGCCCAGCAGCAGGTAGCGGCGCCAGTCGTGCCAAACGGGGCTGCTGCGGCGCAGGATCCAGCCGCCCAGCGGCACCAGCAACAACGCCGCCAGCACCCAACGCAGCAGGTTGAACGTGATGGGTGGGATCCACGGGGCGGCCACGCGGCCGACGATGGCGTTGCCTGCCCACAGCAACGGTGGCAGGGTCAGCAGCGCGATCGTGGACAGTGTCAGGGCCGGGTGACGGGGGACGGACGGGGACGGCATGCGCCCGTACTGTAGCCGACCGTCGGCGACCCCGGGCGCCACGGGGGTGACAGCGCCCCGGTGGCGGCAAGCGCCGCCGATGTGGCACCATGCGCGCCCATCACCTTCAACGCGAACGCAAGGAGCATTTCACCATGACCACCACCAGCCGTGCCGTGCTGATCGACGTCCCCGGCGGCCCCGAGGCCATGCGCCTGGCCGAGGTGCCCGTAGGAGAACCGGGGCCTGGTGAGGTGCGCATCCGCCACCATGCCATCGGCCTCAACTTCATCGACGTGTACCACCGCACCGGGCTGTACCCGTTGCCCATGCCGGCCCGCTTGGGGATGGAGGGCGCGGGGGTGGTCGAAGCGGTGGGCCAGGGGGTGACCCACCTGCAGGTGGGCGACCGTGTGGCCTACGCCGCCCAGCCGCCGGGCAGTTACTGCGACGTGCGCGTGATGCCGGCGATGAACGTGTGCCGCTTGCCCGACGCGATTGGGTTTGAGGAGGGCGCGGCGATGATGCTCAAGGGCCTGACGGCGCAGTACCTGCTCAAGCACTGCCGGCCGGTGGAGGGGTTGCAGGCCGGCGATTGGGTGCTGCTGCACGCCGCCGCCGGGGGCGTGGGGCTGATCGCCTGCCAATGGGCGCGCTCGTTGGGGCTGCGCGTGATCGGCACCGCCGGCAGTGACGACAAGTGCCGCTTGGCCGAAGCCCACGGTGCCGAGGTGTGCATCAACTACCGCACGCACAACTTTGTCGAGCGCGTCAAGGCCATCACCGGCGGGCAGGGCGTCAAGGTGGTGTACGACTCGGTGGGCAAGGACACCTGGGAGGGCTCGCTGGACTGCCTGCAGCCATTTGGGCTGATGGTGTCGTTTGGCAACGCCAGCGGCCCCGTGCCGCCGTTTGCCCCCGGCATTCTCGGGCCCAAGGGGTCGCTGTATGTGACGCGGCAAACGCTGTTCACGCACATTCGCTCGCGCGAGCGCACCCAGGCCATGGCGGACGATCTGTTCAGCGTGGTGACGTCGGGGCAGGTGCGCATCCACGTCGCGCAGCGCTTTGCGCTGGCCGACGTGCAGGCCGCGCATCGGGCGCTGGAGGCGCGCCAGACCATCGGCTCGACGATCCTGCTGCCGTGACCGGTGAGGGTCAGCGCGCGGCAGCGGTCGGGTCGGCAGCGGCGCTGACCGCCGCCGTGCGCTCGCACCAGTAGCTGAGCGCGTGCCCCCGCGTGGGTTCGCGCACCACCTGCAAACCCGTGAAGCCGTGGGGCGCTACGGTGGGGCTGCCGGGCAGGTAGTGCGCTTCGTGCAGCAGATAGGTCTGACCCTGCCAGCGCCCCAGTGTGCGCACGGTCACGCCGGCGCCGGGCGCGGGGGGTAGGCGGTTGACGATTTCCAGCGCGATGCTGGCCCCCTCCAGCAGGGGCTGCACGGGGTCGTCCGGGGCGCTGGGGGCCACGACGAACGAGCGCGCCGCCCCGGCCCAGGCCACGTGGCACTGCACCGGCTGCGCCGCCACCGGCATGATGGCCAACATCGCCACGCCCAGCGGCACCCACCAGCCCCATGCAGGGCACCATGCATCGTTGCTGCGCACCATGGCTTGGCATTCTACGCACACGCCGGCCTTTCCACCCAGCCCCGCGTGGGGCAGGCTGTGGCGTGTCCGCCACGCGCGTGGCGATGGCGGGTGCGTGTCAGCGGCTGCGCCGCACGCGCCGCAGCTCATCGACGATCAGGCCGATGGCCCCTGCGGTGATGGCCATGTCGGCCACGTTGAACGAGGGGTAGTGCCCGCCGGCGAACAGGGGTGCCAGCCAACGGTGGTGAAAGTCCAACATGTCCACCACGTAGCCGTGCAGCGCGCGGTCGATCACGTTGCCCAGCGCGCCGCCCAGCAGGCACGCCAGCGAAAAGGCAAACAGCTTTTGTTGGTGGTGGGCGCGCAGCAGCCACAGGATGACGGCCACCGCCACGAGCCCGATGCCGAGGAACAGCCAGCGCTGCCACCCCCCCGCGCCGGCCAGGAAGGAAAACGCTGCGCCGGGGTTGTGCACCCGCACCAGGTTGAAAAAGCTGGTCACCGGCAGCACCTCGCCGGGGCGAAACAGCACCAGGATCAACCCCTTGGAGGCTTGGTCCAGCAGCACGATGACCGCCGCCAAGCCCAGCCATACCAGCATGCCGCGCGACGACGCCTTGGCCATGCGGCACCCTCAGGCGGCGTGGCGCGGTTCGCCCGCGCCGTACAGGTTGGCGGTGCAACGGCCACACAGGTGGGGGTGCGCCGGGTCGTGGCCGACGTCGGCGCGCCAGTGCCAGCAGCGCGCGCACTTGGCGTGCGGCGACGGCGTGACCTGCACCGCCAGCGCCGCCCCCGGCTGCAGCGTCAGCGCCGACACCAGGAAGACAAAGCGCGCGTCGTCACCCAGTGTGCTGAGCAGCGCGTGGTCTTCGGGCGGCAGCGTCAGCGTCACTTCGGCCTGCAGCGATGGACCGATGCGCCCGGCGCTGCGTTCGTCCTCGATGGCTTTGTTGACCGCGTCGCGCACCGCCAGAATGCGCTGCCACTTGGCCAGCAGCGCCTCGTCCGGCGTGGGCAAGGCCAGGTAGGTTTCGGTGAAGATCGACGGGGTGTGTCCGACCAAGGCCCAGGCCTCTTCGGCGGTGAACGACAAAAACGGCGCGATCCAGCGCAGCATCGCGTGCGTGATCTGGTGCAGCGCCGTTTGCGCGCTGCGCCGCGCCAGGCTGTTGGGCGCGGTGGTGTAGAGCCGGTCCTTGAGCACGTCGAGGTAAAAGGCCCCCAGCTCCTCGGAGCAAAATACCTGCACCTTGGCCACCACCGGGTGGAATTCGTAGCGCTGGTAGTGCGCCAGGATGTCGGCTTGCAGCTGCGCCGTGCGCGCCAGCGCCCAACGGTCGATTTCCAGCAACTGCGCCGCCGGCACGGCGTCGCGCGCAGCGTCGAAGTCGCTGATGTTGGCCAGCAAAAAGCGCAGCGTGTTGCGCATGCGCCGGTAGGCGTCGACCACCCGCGCCAGGATGTTGTCGTCGATGCCCAGGTCACCCGCGTAATCGGTGGAGGCGACCCACAGCCGAATGATTTCGGCGCCCAGCTTGTCGCTGACCTCCTGCGGGGCCACGACGTTGCCCAGCGACTTGCTCATCTTGCGGCCCTGGCCGTCGACCGTGAAGCCATGGGTGAGCAGCGCGCGGTACGGCGCGCGGCCGTGCATTGCACACGCCGTCAGCAGCGACGAGTGGAACCAGCCGCGGTGCTGGTCGTGGCCTTCCAGGTACAGGTCGGCCTCGGGGCCGTCGTCGTGGCCGGCGCCGGCGTGGCTGCCCCTGAGCACCGTGTGGTGCGTGGTGCCGGAGTCAAACCACACCTCCAGGATGTCGGTGCTCTTGGTGTACTGCGCGGGGTCGGTGGGGTCGCCCAGACGTTGCAGGATGTCGGCCACCGTCAGTTTGCTCCACGCCTCGACACCGCCCGCTTCGACGACGTCGGCCGCCAGGTCGATGATCTCGGGCGTGCGCGGGTGCGGCTCGCCGCTGTCCACGTGCAGCAGGAAGGGCAGCGGCACGCCCCACGAGCGCTGGCGGCTGATGCACCAGTCGGGTCGGTGCGCGATCATGTCGCGCAGCCGCGCGCGGCCGCTTTCGGGGTAAAAGCCGGTTTGCTCGATGGCGTGCAGGGCCAGCTCGCGCAGCGTCTGCGGGGCGGGGTCGGTGGCGAAGATGCCGCGCGTGGCCTCGGTGGGCGCGTCCATGCGGATGAACCACTGCGCTGCGGCGCGGTAGATCACCGGCGTTTTGTGGCGCCAGCAGTGCGGGTAGCTGTGCGTGATGGTTTGGGTGGCCAGCAGCCGGTCGGCGGCGCGCAACGTGTCGATGATCGCGGGCGTGGCCTGCCAGATCGACTGCCCGCCAAACAGCGGCAGGTCGGCTGCGTAGACGCCGTTGCCCTGCACCGGGTTGAGGATGTCGGCCGCGGCCAGCCCGTGCGCGGTGCACGAGTTGAAGTCCTCCACGCCGTAGGCGGGGGCGCTGTGCACGATGCCGGTGCCGTCGTCGGCGGTGGCGTAGTCGGCCAGGTACACCGGGCTCAAGCGGTCGTAGCCGGGGTGCACGTGCGCCAATGGGTGGCGGAAGTGGATGCGGTCCAGCACCCGGCCGGGTGCCACCGCCAGCACCTGGCCGCTCAAGCCGTAGCGCTGCAGGCAGGGCTCGACCAGCGCCTCGGCCAGCAGCAGCAGACCGCGCGGGGTGTCCACCAGCGCGTACGGCAGCGCGGGGTTGACGTTGAGGGCTTGGTTGGCCGGGATGGTCCACGCGGTGGTGGTCCAGATGACAGCGTAGATCGGGCGCTGGGCCAGCGCGGCCAGGTCGGCGTGCGGCAGCGGCGAAGCCGCCGCAAACGCCTGCAACAGCCGCTCGGGCTCGGCGCACAAAAACGCCACGTCCAGCGTCTGGCTGGCTTTGTCGGCGTACTCGATCTCGAACTCCGCCAGCGACGAGCCGCAGTCGAAGCACCAATACACCGGCTTCAAGCCACGGTACACGAAGCCCCGCTGCATCACGCGTTTGAAGGCGCGCAGCTCCTCGGCCTCGTTTTTGAAGTCCATCGTGCGGTACGGGTGCTCCCAGTCGCCCAGCACGCCCAGCCGCTTGAAGTCGGCCATCTGCAGCGCGATTTGCTCGCTGGCAAAGGCGCGCGCTTTGGCCTGCATGTCGTCGCGGCTCAGGCCGCGGCCGTACAGCTTTTCGATGGCGTTTTCGATCGGCAGGCCGTGGCAGTCCCAGCCCGGGATGTACTGCGCGTCAAAGCCAGCCAACTGGCGGGCTTTGACGATCATGTCTTTGAGCACCTTGTTGACGGCGTGCCCAATGTGGATGCGGCCGTTGGCGTAGGGCGGGCCGTCGTGCAGGATGAACTTGGGCGCGCCGCGGCGCGCGTCGCGCAGGCGCTGGTACAAGCCCTGCTCCTCCCACTGACGCACCCAGCCTGGCTCGCGCTGCGGCAGGTTGCCCCGCATCGGAAACGGCGTCTGCGGCAGGTTCAGCGTGGCGCTGTAGTCGGGCAGGGACGCGTCGCGCGCGTCGGCGGCAGGGGTGCGGTCAGGCTTCATGGTGGGCGCTATGCAAGCCACGGGCGGCCCACCAGGCACGGGCGTCGGCGCAGTCCTGGGCAATGCCAGCCGCCAGGGCATCCAGGCTGGGGTAGCGGAGTTCGTCGTGCAGCTTGTGCAGCAGCTCGACGCGGATGATTCTACCGTAGGCCTCGCCGGGCACCGCCGCGTGCGCCAGCGCCGCCTGCACGCGTGCCGGCCACGTCAAACAGTGGGTCTCCAGCAGCACGCGGCCGCCGTTGACGTCGCGCGGGTCGAGCGACGGGCGCACGCCGAGGTTGGCCACCCCCGGCAGCGGCGCGGCGCCGGGGGTTGGGTCCAGGCCGTGCACCTGCACGACAAAAATGCCGCTGGCCGCCGGCTTCCAGTGCGAAAAGCGCAGGTTGAGGGTGCGAAAGCCGTCGCCGCGTCCCGTGCCCGACTCGCCCAGCGCGCGCCCCAGCTTGCGCCCGTGCACCACGTGGCCGCTGATGGCGTAGGGCCGACCGAGCAACGCCGCCGCCGCATCCATGTCGCCGGCGGCCAGCGCCGCACGCACCGCCGAGCTGGACACACGCTGGCCGTGCACTTCGTAGCTGAGCATGCGCGCGACCTCGAAGCCGCGCGCGCCGCCGGCGGCGTCCAGCAGCGCGTAGTCACCGCGGCGCCCGGCGCCGAAGCGAAAGTCATCGCCCACCAGCACGTAGCGCACGCCCAGCGCGCCCACCAGCACGTCGTCGATGAACGCCTCGGCCGACAGCGCCGCCAGCCGCTCGTGGAACGGCAGGATGATGCACTCGTCGATGCCGCAGCGGCGCAGCTCCTCCAGCTTGTCGCGCAGCGTGGCGATGCGCGCCGGGGCCAGCGCCGGGTTGCGCGCCCGCGCGGCAAAAAAGTCGCGCGGGTGGGGCTCGAAGGTCAGCGCACACGCCGGCAGGCCGCGGTGACGCGCTTCGTTGAGCAGCAGCGCCAACATGGCCTGGTGCCCGCGGTGCACACCGTCGAAGTTGCCGATCGTCAGCGCCCGGGCGCGCGGGGGCTGGCGCAGCAGGTTGTGCAGGCCGAATACGATGTTCATGCGGGTGTTGCGCCGAGGTCACACACGGGTCATCAAAGGGCGCTACTATGACACACTGCCATGAGGGTGCTCAAACTCACCGCGCACGGTTTGCCGCAAGCGTGGCTGACGCTGCAGGAAGCCGTGCTGCACTACGCCGCAGGCGACGTGCGCTGGGTCGCCGGGGGGCGCATCGCCGTCTTTCGCGGTGGCATCAACGCCCGCACCGGGCGGCAGTCGCGCGTCGAGGTGCATTCGATCATCGGCACGCGCGGGCACGCCGCCGTCAACCCCTTCGATATCGTGCCGAGCCTGACCAACGCCAAGCTGTTTGCGCGTGACCGCCAGCTCTGCGCGTACTGCGGCGGCCGCTTCGACGAAACGGAGCTGACGCGCGAGCACGTGGTGCCGCTGGCGCAAGGCGGGCGCGACCATTGGATGAACGTGGTGACGGCGTGCCGCGCCTGCAACCACCGCAAGGGCAACCGTACGCCCGAGCAGGCGCACATGCCGTTGCTGTACGCACCGTACGTGCCCAGCCTGTGGGAAGACTTCATTCTGCGCAACCGGCGCATCCTGGCCGACCAGATGGAGTTTTTGATGGCGCACCTGCCGCGGCATTCGCGCTTGCACGCGTGATGGTGTGTGGCGCGGCGGCCACAGGGCGGGGGCGGGCGGTGACGATCGTGGCCCAGGCCGTGCGCCGTGGCGTTATGATGGCCCAACATCCACCACGAGCAGTGGGCGCCCATGACCAACGCCGCACACACCACCCCACGCCCCTACCGCTGGCGCTTCGTGCGCGTGGGCGGCGTTGACCAACCCGTGCTGGACAGCGCGGCGGATCTGCAGGCGCTGGCTGCGCTGGACCCCAAGCTGTGGGGGGCGTTGGCGTGCCCAACCCAGGGGTTGACGATCGACCCGCGCACGCTGGCGTGGCTCGACACCGACGCCGACGGTCGCATCCGCCGCCCGGAGGTGCTGCAGGCCGTGGGCTGGCTGTGCGCGCGCCTGCGCGACCCGGGCCTCGTGTGGGACGGTGGCGACCAGCTGCCGTTGGCGGCGTTGCGCGACGACGATGACGAGGGGCGCGTGTTGACCGCCGCGGCCCGGCTGGTGTTGCAGCGGGTGGGTCGCCCGGGCGTCGACGCAGTGGCCGTGGTCGACGTGGCCGACAGCGCCCGGTTGTTTCCGCCGGTGTACCCCAACGGCGACGGCGTGGTGCCGGCGGACCTGGTGGCGGACCAGCCGACGCTGGCGCTGTGGGTGCAGCGGCTGGTGCAGGACTACGGCGGGGCGGCGGACCGCAGCGGCCAGCCCGGCGTGACCGAGGCCATCATCGACCAGGCCGACGCCGATGTGCAGGCGCTGCGGGCGTGGCTGGCGGCCCGCCCGAGCGGTGACCCGGGGCCATGGCAACGGGCCTGGGACGCCGTGCAAGCCGTGGCGACCAAGGTGGACGACCATTTCGTGCGGTGCCGGCTGGCGGCGTTCGACCCCCGCTTGGTCGCTGCGTTGGAGCTGGCTGTCGCAACCGTGCCCGAATCCGGCTGGGAGGCTGCCGACTGGCCGCTGGCGCGCCTCACGCCCGAGGCCACGTTACCGTTGGAGGGCACGGCCGTCAACCCGCTGTGGGCCGAGGCGCTGGCGACCCTGCAGCGCGATGCGGTGGCGCCCCGGCTGGGCGCGCGTGCGGTGCTGAGCGAAGCCGACTGGCGCGCCCTGCGTGCCGGGTTGCAGCCATGGGGCGATTGGCTGGCGCAGCGGCCCGACGTCCCGGCCGCCGCCTGGGAGGCGGCCTGGTTGGACGACTGGCAGCGCGACGGGGTTGCCGACCAGCTGCGCGCCGCTGCGGCGCGCGACCGCGGGTTTGCCGCCGAGGCCGAGGGCATTGAGGCGCTGCGCCGCTTGCTGCACCTGCGCCGCGACATCGCCACGCTGCTGCGCAACATGGTCAATTTTTTGGACTTTTACACCCGTGCCCAGGCGGCGTTCCAAATCGGCACGCTGTACATCGACCAGCGCGAATGCCGGCTTTGCTTGCCTGTCGGCGACACGGCGGCGCACGCGCAACTGGCCGCTTACAGTGGCCTGTACCTTCTGTACGGCCAGTGCGAGCGCGCGGGCGAAACGCCGCAGGCCATGGTCGCCGCGCTGACGGCGGGCGACACGTCGGACTTCATGGTCCCGGGGCGGCATGGTGTCTTTGTCGACCGCCAAGGGCGCGACTGGCAGTTCACGTTGCAGCGCGTGGTGGAAAATCCTATCAGCGTGCGCGAGGCGTTTTGGCGCCCCTACAAGCGCATCGCGCGCATGATCGGCGATCAGATCCGCAAGTTCGCGGCGGCGCGCGATCAGGCCGTGGAGGCGCGCGCGGCGCAGCAGGTCAGTCAGGGCGCCGCTGCGGTCGAGCAAGGCAAGCCCACCGCACCCGCGCAGGCGTTTGATATTGCCAAGTTCGCCGGCGTTTTTGCCGCCATCGGCCTGGCGCTGGGGGCCATCGGCACGGCGTTGGCGGCGTTGGTGGCGGGCCTGATGCAGCTGGCGTGGTGGCAGGTGCCGCTGGTCGTGTTGGGCGTGATGCTGCTGATTTCGGGCCCGTCGATGCTGTTGGCCGCGCTCAAGCTGCGCCAGCGCAACATCGGTCCGCTGCTGGACGCCAACGGTTGGGCGGTCAACGCCCGCGCCCGCGTCGGCATTGCCTTTGGCACCCGCTTGACCAGCGTGGCCCAACGCCCCAGCGGCAGCCAAAGGGTCAGCGCCGCAGCATGAAGCGCAACAGCCGCTGCAGCGCCGCCCCGTAGGGGGGGCGCACCCAGCGGTCGAACACCGCACCCACCAGCGTCGACTGCTCGTACACGCCTTTCAGGTGCGAAAAGCGCTCGAACCCATGCCGCCCGTGGTACGCCCCCATGCCACTGGCACCCACGCCGCCAAAGGGCAGCGCGTGCTGCGGCTGGTGCAGCATGCAGTCGTTGACAGTGACGCCCCCGCTGACCGTGTGCGCCAGCACGTGCTCGATGGTGGCGCGGTCGCGCTCGAACAGGTACAGCGCCAACGGGCGCGGGCCGGCGTTGATGTGATCCAAAGCCTGCGGCAGCGTGTCGTAGGTTAGCACCGGCAGCAGGGGGCCAAAGATTTCCTCCTGCATCAGCGCGCAGGTGGCCGGTGGGTCCAGCACCGCCACCGGGCCGAGCACGGCCGGGCGGGGTGCGGCTGACTCGGCCGGGGGCGGACCATCCCCCATCAGCGGCACCAACGTGGCGCCGGCCGCGGTGGCCTCGTGCGCCAGGCGCAGCTGGCGCTGCCACGCGGTGGCCGACAGCAGGGCCGTGTAGTCGGGGTCGTCCACCCCGCGCGGCCAGCGCCGCTGCACACTGCGCCGCAGCGCCTGCACGAAGGCGTCGCGCTGCGCGCGCGGCACCAGGCAGTAGTCCGGCGCGATGCAGGTCTGGCCGGCGTTCCAGCCCTTCGCGGTGGCGATGCGGTCGGCGGCCAGCGCAACGTCCGCACCGGGGCCGACGATGGCGGGTGACTTGCCTCCCAACTCCAACGTCACTGGCGTGAGGTTGGGCGCGGCGGCTTGGGCCACCAGCTTGCCGACGCGGGTGGAGCCGGTGAACAGCAGGTGGTCCAGCGGCAGCGCCGCCAGCGCCGCGGCCACCGTCGTGCCACCCGTGACGACGCACACGTGGTCCGAGGCAAACGCTTCGGCCAACACACGCTGCAGCAGCTCGGCCGTGTGCGGGGCCAGCTCGGACGGTTTGAGCAGCACGCGGTTGCCGGCGGCCAGCGCGTCGGCCAGCGGCGACAGCGTCAATTGCACCGGGTAGTTCCAGGCGCCAATGATGCCCACCACCCCCAGCGGTTGCGGCACGATGCGTGCCCGTGCGGGCCAAAACAGCGGGTTGACCGGCGCGCGCCGCGGGCGCATCCAGCGCGCCACGTGGCGCAGGTTGTGGCGGATTTGGTCCGCCAGCGGACCCAGTTCCAACAGCCGCGTCTCGGTGGCGCTGCGGCGGCCGAAGTCGGCGTTCACCGCGCGCACCCAGTCGGCTTCGTGGTCCAATACCGCTTGCAGCAAGCGCCGCAGGTGGGTGCGGCGTTGGGCCGCGTTGGGCGCGCCGTCGCGCTGCGCGGCTTGGCGCATGCGCTGCAGCTGACCGCGCAGCACGGCGGCCACGTCGTCGGGGTGCAGGGCGGCAAAGTCGTGGCGCCAGGCGTTCATCGCAGTCTCCGGTAGGTGCGTCGGCCAAGCGTCAGTGTGCCGCAATCGGCGTGCCCACGCCATCCCAGGTGGCCAGGGCTGGTGGGGGCACCGCGGTCATGGCCCGTTCGGCCAATGCGGTGATGGTCAAGCTGGGGTTGACGCCGAGGTTGGCGCCGATGACCGAGCCGTCGACCAGCCACAGGTTGCGCTGCCCAAAAGCGCGCTGCCACGCATCGCACGCCCCCCGCGTGGCGTCGGTGGCCATGACCGCGCCGCCCAGGCAATGCGCCGTCATCGGGATGTGAAACAGCACCTGCGGCAGCGAGGCCATCGGCACGCCCCCGGTGGCCGCGGCGGCGGCACGGGCAAACGCGGTGGCCGCGGGGATGTGGTGCGGCAGCGGGGCCCCGTGGCTGCGCAGCACGTGCCGCCACGGCGCCCACCAAGGGCGCTGCCAGCGCAGCGTCAGCGTGCCGTCCAGCGTTTGCATGCACAGCAAGATCATCGACTCCCGTGCCCAGCCCTTGGGGCGCAGCAGCCGCCAGGTGGCGCGCGGGGCCGTCAGCAGCCCGCGTGCCAGCGCAGTCGCCCAGGCCAGCCGTCCGTCGCCGGGCGCCATCACGGTCGACAGCAGCGCCATGGCGTCGGAGCCGGCAGGGTAACGGGTTGCCTCGATGGTGGTGTGCGGGTCGAGCTGGATCTTCGAGCCGATGGCCACGCCGCGCGACAGGTCCTCGGCGCAGCCCGGCCAGCGTATGCCGATGAGCGATTCGGCGTTGGTGCGCACGTGCTGCCCCAGCGTTGGTGACAGGTGTGGCAGGTCACCGCGTTGGCGCGCGGCCATCAGCAAGGCCTGGGTGCCCAGCGATCCGGCGGCGCACACCACGGCCCGGGCACGCCAGACGCGCGCCCGCCGCCGCCCATCACGGTGTTCGAGCGCGTGCACGGCGTAGCCGTGGCGTCCATCGGGTGCGGGCCCACCGTCGGGGCGCGGCAGTGGCACGATGCGCACCACCTCGGTTTCGGCGTACAGCGTGGCGCCGCGGCGTTGTGCAAGGTGCAGGTAGTTGCGATCCAGCGTGTTCTTGGCGCCCTCGCGGCAGCCCACCATGCAGCCACCGCAGCCGGTGCAGGAGCGGCGCGCCGGTCCCTCACCGCCGAAGTACGGATCGGGGTAGTCGCGGTCGCCGCTCAGGTCGTGGTCATCACCGAAAAAGACCGCCACGCGTGTCGGTTGCCAAGAGTCGCCGACGCCAGCCAGCCGCGCCATCGCGCCCAGCCGCTCGTCGGCCGCCGCCAGGCGCCGGTTGGTGGTGACCCCCAGCATCTGGCTGGCGCGCGCGTAATGCGCCGGCATCACGCGCGCCCAGTCGTCCAGGCCGGCCCAACTGCCGTGCCGCCAGACGTCGTCGGGTGGCACCAGCAGCGTGTTGGCGTAGGTGATCGAGCCACCACCGACGGCGTTGCCGTGCAGCACCACGACGTGGCGCAGCAGCCGCAGGGCGAAAAAACCACGCCAGCCGAGCCCCGGGCGCCACAGCCAACGGCGCCACTGCCAGTTGTCGTGGGGCAGCTCGTGCGGGGGCCAGTGGCGACCCTGCTCCAGCACCACGACGCGGTAGCCTTGTTCGGCCAGCCGCAACGCGCTGACGCTGCCCCCGAAACCGGAGCCGATGACGACAAAATCCGTGTCGTAGGGTTGGCCGCTCATGGCAGGATCATCCGCCCCAGCAGCGCGGCGCCGGTTCAGGGTTTGCCCGTGAACCACGCCGCAGCGTGTCGGCCGGGCGACACGCCACAGGCATGGTTCGGTGCACGGATCACGCCGTCACGCCGGCGGCGTCGGTCATGCGCGCCGCCACCTCGCCCAGGTGGTGCAGCGTGTCGCCGAAGGTGAGCTCCAGCTGGGTCAGGCGCTTGAAGCAGTGGCCGACCAGGTATTCGTCGGTGACGCCGATGCCGCCGTGCAACTGCACCGCCTGCTGGCCAACGTAGCGCATCGACTGGCCCAGTTGCACCTTGGCGCGCGCCAGCGCCTGGCGGCGTTGCGGCTCGGGTGCGCCGAGCTTGAGCGTGGCGTAGTAGGCCATGCTGCGGGCCAGCTCCAGCTGCATTTTCATGTCGGCCACCCGGTGGCGCAGCGCCTGGAAGCTGCCAATGGGAACGCCAAACTGCTTGCGTGTTTGCAGGTATTGCACGGTCAGCGCCAGGGTGCGGTCCATCACACCGACGGCCTCGGCAGCCAGCAGCGCAATGCCCGCGTCCATCAGCCACGCCAGCGCGGCTTCGCCCGCGCGCGTGACGAGCGTGGCGGGGGCGCCGTCGAGCACCAGGTCGGCGCCGCGGCTGCCGTCTTGCAGCGGGTACCCTTGCATGCGCACCCCAGGGGCGCCGCGCTCCACCCACCACAGCGCCAGCGTCCCCTCGTGCACGGCGGGCACCAGCCACGCCGCCGCGTGGTCGCCGGCTGGCACCACGTGTTTGACGCCGTACAGGCGCGCACCGCCTTGGCCGTCGTGGCGCGCTTCGGTGTGGCAACGGTCCCAGCGATGGCGCGCCTGCGCTTCCACGTGCGCCAGCACCACCAGCTCGCCCGCCGCCAGCCGCGGCAGCCACGCCGCTTGCGCCGCGGCGCTGGCGTGGCGCTGCAGCACGGTGCTGGCCAGGTGGGCGTGCGCCAGCGGCTCCAGCAGCAGCGCGGCGCCCAGCGCCTCGTGCACCACCATCGCCTCGACCGGCCCCAGCCCCATGCCGCCGTGGACCTCGGGCACGGTCAGGCCGGGCAGGCCCAGGTCGGTCAGTTCGCGCCAGACACCGGCGTCGAAGCCACCGGCGGCGGCGATGGCGCGGCGCCGCTCGAACGGGTAGCCGCGCTCGGCCCAGCGCTGCACGGCATCGCGCAGCTGCAGCTGCTCGTCGCTGAAATCAAAATCCATGGTCACCTCCGCGGGTTGTTCGGGGTCAGCCCAGCAGCGTCTGGGCCACGATGTTGCGCTGCACCTCGTTGCTGCCGCCGTAGATGGTGGTCTTGCGCAGGTTGAAGTAGCGCGGGGCCAACGGCGCCAGGGCGCTGTCGCCACCGGGGTAGGGGCCATCCCAGCGGCCTTCCAGCGCCGGCTCCAGGTACGGCAGCGTCAGCGGCCCGCCCACCAGCATCATCAGCTCGCTCAAGCGCTGCTGGATTTCGCTGCCGCGGATCTTGAGCAGCGCGGCAATGTCCAGCGCCGGCTTGCCACTCTTTTCGGCGGCCAGCACGCGCAGCACCAGCATCTCCAGCGCCACGATGTCGACCTCCAGCAGCGCGATGGCGTCGCGCAGGCGCAGGTCGTCCCACACCCCGCACTGTTGCGCCAGCCGCTTGAGCCGCTTGAGCTCGCGCTTGGCGCGGTTGACGTCGGCGATGTTGGCGCGCTCGTGGCTCAGCAAGTACTTGGCGTAGGTCCAGCCTTTGTTTTCCTCGCCGATCAGGTTGTCCACCGGCACACGCACGTTGTCGAACCAGACTTCGTTGACCTCGTACTCGCCGTCCAGCAATCGGATCGGCCGCACGGTGATGCCGGGTGAGCGCATGTCGACCAGCAAAAAGCTGATGCCTGTTTGCGGTTTACCCTCGGTGCTGGTGCGCACCAGGCAAAAGATCCAGTCGGCGTGCTGCGCCAGCGTGGTCCAGGTTTTTTGACCGTTGACGACGTAGTGGTCGCCAGCGCGCTCGGCGCGGGTGCGCAGGCTGGCCAGGTCCGAGCCCGACCCGGGCTCGCTGTAGCCCTGGCACCACCACACCTCGCCGCTGGCGATGCCGGGCAAAAAGCGGCGCTGCTGCTCGGGCGTGCCAAAGGCCATGATGACCGGCGCCACCATCACAGGGCCGAACGGCAAGATCGGCGGGGCGCCCGCCTCGGCCAGCGCCTCGTCGAACAGGTGCTGCTGCACCACGCTCCAGCCCGGGCCACCAAACGCGCGTGGCCAGCGGTACGCCAGCCACCCCTGGCGGCCCAGCGTGCGCGCCCAACCCTGAATGTCGTCCTTGCTCAGGCGCAGCCCGCCGAGCACCTTGGCCGCCAGCGCCGGGTCCAGGTGCTCGCGTATCCAGCCGCGCACCTCCTCGCGGAAGGCCAGCTCCTCGGGCGTAAAGGCCAAATCCATACCGGACTCCTTGGTGTTGCGATGCAGCCGCGTTTATGCACGAACGCTCGCACGCTGGCTGTCGGCGGGGTGACAGGCGCGGCCGTTGGTTACACTGCCGGGCCATGACGTCCGCAGGCGCTACTTCCCCACGACCGCTGGTGATCCTGATTTCGGGCACCGGCTCCAACATGCAGGCCATCGTGCGCGCCGCCCAGCAGCGCCGCTGGCGCGAGCGCTACCGGGCCGAGGTGGCCGCGGTCATCAGCAACCGCCCCGACGCCAAGGGCCTGGCGTGGGCGGCCGAGCAGGGCGTGCCCACGGCCGTGGTGGACCACCAGGCCTACCCCAGCCGCGAAGCCTTCGACGACGCGCTGGCGCAGGCCATCGCACGCTTTGACCCCCACGGCCGCGGTCTGGTGATTCTGGCCGGCTTCATGCGCATCCTCACGCCCGGTTTTGTGCAGCACCATGAGGGGCGCATCGTCAACATCCACCCGTCGCTGCTGCCGGCGTTCCCCGGCTTGCACACGCACCGGCGCGCCATCGAGGCCGGCTGCCGCTTTGCCGGTGCCACCGTGCACCTGGTCACGGCCGAGCTGGACCACGGCCCGATCCTGGAGCAGGCGGTCGTGCCGATCCTGCCGGGCGACACGCCTGAGACGCTGGCGGCGCGTGTGCTGACGCAAGAACACCTCATCTACCCGCGCGCGATCGAGCGGTTGCTGGGCGCTGGCGTCTGAAGTCCAGCGCGGCACACGCCGCCGCCCTAACCGGTGACACCGCGGCGATGCGCGCTGCACTCAACGCAGCGCGTACGTCAGCGTCGCGCCGACGGCCACCACGGCCACCACCGCCCAGCCGATGCGGTCGATGTGGCGGCGCAGCAGCGGCTCCATGCGCGCGCCGCCCCAGCGCATCAGCGCGGCCACCAGAAAGAAGCGCGCCCCCCGCCCGACGAGCGAGGCCAGCGTGAACGGCAGCAGGGGCATGGCCAGCGCACCGGCGGCGATCGTGAAGACTTTGTACGGAATAGGCGAAAACCCGGCGATGAACACCGCCCACACTCCCCACGTCTGGAACCAGGTCATCGCCTGCTGGTAGGGGGCCGCGTAACGGCTGGCCAGCAGCCAGGGTTCGATGCTGGCCATGGCCAGCCAGCCGATCAGGTAGCCGGCCAACCCACCCAGCACCGAGGTCCACGTCGTCAGCCACGCCAGCCGCCAGGCCTGCTGCGGGTTGGCCAGCGCCATCGGCGCCAGCATGACGTCGGGCGGTACCGGAAAAAACGACGACTCGGCAAAGCTCAGTGCCGCCAGGTAGCGCGGCGCGTGGCGGTGGCGCGCCCAGCGCAGGGCACGTTCGTACAGGGGGGCAAACAGGCGCATGGTGACGGCGGGTTGGGTGCGGTCAGGCGCTGTGGAACACCAGGCCAGCGTGCTCGCGCATCGCGTGGAAGCGGATCTTGGGCCAGTTGCCTTCCACCGCGCGCAGCGTGGCGGCGTGGTCGAGCAGAATGGCGGGCGCGTCCACGGCATCCCACGCCATGCGGTGGATGTTGGCGTCGATGAAGCGCTTCAGTTCCGCCTCGCCGCCGTTGTCGGGCGGGCAGGTCACCCAGCGTACCACGTGGTAAGGGCTGCCGCTGATGCGCGCCTTGACGCCGTACTCCGTCTCCAGCCGGTGCTGCACCACCTCGAACTGCAGCTGTCCCACCGCACCCAGCAGCAACACCGAGCCGACCATCGGCCGAAACACCTGGATCGCGCCTTCCTCGCCCAGTTGCTGCAGGCCGGCGCGCAACTGCTTGGTGCGCAGCGGGTCGGCCACCTCCACGCTGCGGATGATCTCGGGGGCAAAAAACGGCAGCCCCGTGAACTGCAGCGCCTCGCCCTCGGTGAGCGTGTCGCCCAACTGCAGCAGGCCGTGGTTCGGGATGCCGATGATGTCGCCGGCGTAGGCCTCCTCCAGCAGCTCGCGCCGCTGCGACAGGAACGACACCACCGTGTTGGGCTTGAACTCCTTGCCGGTGCGGGTGATGCGCAGCTTCATGCCGCGCTCGAAGCGGCCGCTGGCCACGCGCACGAAGGCCACGCGGTCGCGGTGCGCAGGGTCCATGTTGGCCTGGATCTTGAACACCACGCCGCTGAACTTGGGCTCGGTCGGCGCCACCTCGCGCTGCAGCGCGGGCTTCGGCCCCGGCGGCGGCGCCAGATCGACCAGCGCGTCCAGCACCTCCTTGACGCCGAAGTTGTTGATCGCCGAGCCGAAGAACATCGGCGTCTGCGTGCCGGCCAGAAACGCCGCGTGCTCGAACGGCGGGGTGGCGCCATCGACCAGCTCCAGCTCGTCCAGCGCCTGCTGCCACTCCAGCCCAAAGCGCTGCGCGATGGCAGGGTTGTCGCGGCCAGCCAAAATCTCCTCGTCGCCGCCGCGGCGGTCTTCGCCGGGCGCAAAGACGCGCATCTGGTCGGCGCGGCGGTCCCACACGCCGTGGAACAGCTTGCCCATGCCGACCGGCCAGGTGAACGGCACCACCGTCATGCCCAGCTCGCGCTCGATCTCGTCCAGCAGATCCAGCGGTGCCTTGACCTCGCGGTCCATCTTGTTGATGAAGGTCAGAATCGGTGTGTTGCGCGCGCGGCAGACCTGCAGCAGCCGCCGCGTCTGCGGCTCCACGCCGTTGCCGGCGTCGATCACCATCAGCGCCGCATCCACGGCGGTCAGCACGCGGTAAGTGTCCTCGCTGAAGTCCTGGTGGCCAGGGGTGTCCAGCAGGTTGATGACGCAGTCGCGGTACTCCATCTGCATGACCGAGCTGGCCACCGAGATGCCGCGCTGCTTTTCGATCTCCATCCAGTCACTGGTGGCGTGCCGCGCGGCCTTGCGCGCCTTGACGCTGCCGGCGATATGGATGGCGCCGGAAAACAGCAGCAGCTTTTCGGTCAGCGTGGTCTTGCCGGCGTCGGGGTGGGAGATGATGGCAAACGTGCGCCGCCGGCGCACTTCGGAAGCAATGTCGGGCATGGGGCGCGATTATCCGGCACGGCGCGTGCGTGGCCAGCGTGTCGGTGGCGCACAATCGCGCCCATGGCACACCGGCACGCCTCACGCCCGACGCGCTCGTCAGCGCCCACGCCACCGCTGGCCTTGGCGGGCACCCTGTTGCAGCGCACCCTGCGGTTTGCTGAGCCGCCCGAGGCGGTGCTGGCGCGCACCCTGAGCGGCGCGAACCGCGTCGGCCAGCGCCTGCGCCACGCGCTGGCCGATGCCCTGTACGGCGCGCTGCGCGCGCTGCCGCAGCTGCACTGGCGTTGGCAGCGCTTGCAGGGTGGCACGCCAGCCCCGCTGGACGTGGCGGCGTTGCGCGACGACGCGCCGGCGTGCCAGGCCCTGATGGCGCTGGCGTGGCCCATCGATGCGGCGCCGTGGCTGGCGCAGGCCGACGCCACGTCGGCCGAGGTGGTGGCCGAATGGCAAGCCCGGGCGCAAGCGGTGTCGCTGGACGACGCCCCCGAGGCGGTGCGCCTGGGGCTGCCCGAGTGGCTGGTGCCGCGCTTGCAGGCGCAGGTGGGTGGGGAGCTGCCGCTGCTGGCGGCGGCGCTGCGGGCCCCGGCGCCGGTGGACCTGCGGGTCAACCTCCTCAAGGCCCGCCCCGCCCAGGCGCGCGAGGCGCTGCAACAGGCGCTGGGCGGCACCGTGTCGACCACCCCGTACGCGCCGCACGGCCTGCGCCTGCCGGGGCGCACCCGGCTGTCGGGCGTGCCTGCTTACGAGCAAGGCTGGGTCGAGGTGCAGGACGAAGGCTCGCAACTGATCGTGGCGCTGGTCGGCGCACGGCGCGGCGAGACGGTGGTGGACTTTTGCGCCGGGGCCGGGGGCAAAACGCTGGCGCTGGGGGCCGAGATGCGCGACAGCGGCCGCCTGTACGCTTTCGACACGGTGGCGCGGCGGCTGCTGGCGCTGCCCGCGCGCCTGGCCCGTGCGGGGCTGACCAACGTGGTCACGATGCAACTGCGCGACGAGCAGGACGAGCGTCTGGAGCGCTTGGCGGGCAAGGTCGACCGTGTGCTGGTGGATGCGCCTTGCACGGGCCTGGGCACGGTGCGGCGTCACCCCGAGCTGCCGTGGCGGCACGACCCCGCCTCGGTGGCGCAACACGCCGCGCTGCAGCAGCGCATCGTGGCGGCCGCCGCACGCCTGGTGCGCCCCGGCGGCAGCCTGGTGTACGCCACCTGCAGCCTGCTGCGCGAAGAAAACGAAGACGTGGCCGCGGCGTTCACCGCCCACCATCCCGACTTTGTCGTGCAACCCGCCGCCGAGCGGCTGGCTGCGGCCCGCGTGCCGCAAGCGCAGGCGCTGGTGCAGGGGCCGTACCTGCGTCTGTGGCCGCACCGCCACGGTTGCGATGGCTTTTTTGCCGCCGTGTGGCAGCGTCGCGGCTGACGGTGGCGCGACCGTGGTGCGGGTGGCGGGACTCGAACCCGCACGGCCCGGTGGGGCCTCAGGATTTTAAGTCCTGTATGTCTACCGATTCCATCACACCCGCGGTGCAGCGCGTCATTGTAGGCGCTGTGCGGGGGCACCCCGCCGCCGGGCGACGACCGCCCCGGGTCGTACAATGCGGCTTTTGACGTGATGGGTGGCGAGCATGAGCCAGGACAACCCGCCTTTTGAGATCCACGTGCACGGCGACGTGCCCCTGCGCGACGACGTGGACTTTCCGCAGATCCAGGAGGCGCTGCGGCCCCTGTGGCAATACGTGGGCGCGCGCTCGCTGGTGGATGCGGCCACCAGCAACTACGAAGAAGAACCCGGCATCCGCTTCGACCCCAAGGCCCATCTGTTGCAGATGTGCTGGACCATCGAGGGCGACGACGACTTTCGTCTGGCCATCGAAGAAGCGTGCATGGGCCTCAACGAAATCAGCGCCATGGGCGCGGCCATCGAGGTGTCGTTCTACGATCTCGAGTTCGACGAAGACGAGGCCGAGCCTGGCACGGAAGCGCGCGACGACTTCCTGATGTGCTTCGTCGGCCCGACCCCGGCGGCCATCATGCAGGTGCAGCGTGACATGCTGGTGCACGACGTCGTGCAGTTGATGGAGCGCCATTTTGACGCCTCCGAGCTAGGGGGCGTCATCCAGGCCATCGATCAGCTGTTTGCCAACCGCTTCGATGCCATGGTCAACTCGCTGCAGTTGGGCAAACCGCCGCGCGGCGGTGGCCATGGCGGGCCGCGCAAGCCGCGCCATTTGCACTGACCCTTGTTGGCACACTGGCCCGGCCCGGTGCGGGCGGCCGTGGCCGCGCACGTGTCGGGCTGCACGTGCCTGCAGCGGCCGCACGCGCCACCACGTGTTCGGGTGGCACCGCAGCCACGTGCGGCTTACGCCGCCGCGATGGCGATGCCCTTGAACTCGCCGCGGGCGATGCGCTGGCGCCACTCGGCCGGGCCGGTTTCGTGCACGCTGGTGCCGGTGGCGTCCACCGCCACCGTGACCGGCATGTCGCGCACCTCGAACTCGTAAATCGCCTCCATGCCCAGGTCCTCAAACGCCACCACGCGCGCGCTCTTGATGGCTTTGGCCACCAGGTAGGCCGCGCCGCCCACCGCTATCAAGTAAGCGCTGCGGTTGTCGCGGATCGCCTCGATCGCCGCCGGCCCGCGCTCGCTTTTGCCGATCATCGCGATCAGGCCGGTTTGCTCCAGCATCATGCGCGTGAACTTGTCCATGCGCGTGGCGGTGGTGGGGCCGGCGGGGCCGACCACCTCGTCGCGCACCGGGTCCACCGGGCCCACGTAGTAAATCACGCGGTTGGTGAAGTCCACCGGCAGCTTCTCGCCCTTGGCCAGCATGTCGGCAATGCGCTTGTGCGCGGCGTCGCGGCCGGTCAGCATCTTGCCGTTCAGCAGCAGCTTGTCGCCCACCTTCCAGGTGGCCACTTCGTCTTTGGTCAGCGTGTCCAGGTTGACCCGGCGCGCGCTCTTCGTGTCGGGGGTCCAGGTGACCGCCGGCCAATCCTCCAGGCGCGGCGGCTCCAGCGTGGCCGGTCCGCTGCCGTCCAGGTGGAAGTGCACATGCCGCGTGGCGGCGCAGTTGGGGATCATCGCCACCGGCAGGCTGGCCGCATGCGTGGGGTAGTCCAGGATCTTGACGTCCACCACCGTGGTCAGGCCGCCCAGCCCTTGCGCGCCAATGCCCAGCGCGTTGACCTTATCGTACAGCTCCAGGCGCAGTTCCTCCACGCGGGTGAGCTTGTCACCCCGGCGTGCGCGGTCGATCAGGTCGTGGATGTCGACCGGCGCCATCAGCGCTTCCTTGGCCATCAGCATGGCTTTTTCGGGCGTGCCACCGATGCCGATGCCCAGGATCCCCGGCGGGCACCAGCCCGCGCCCATCGTCGGCACGGTCTTGAGCACCCACTCGACGATCGAGTCCGACGGGTTGAGCATCACCATCTTGGACTTGTTTTCCGAGCCGCCGCCTTTGGCGGCGCAGATCACCTCGATGCCGTCGCCGGGCACGATTTCGTAGTGCACCACGGCGGGCGTGTTGTCCTTGGTGTTTTTGCGCGCGCCGGCCGGGTCGGCCAGCACCGAGGCGCGCAGCGGGTTGTCGGGGTTGGTGTATGCGCGGCGCACCCCTTCGTTGACCATCTCCTGCACGCTCATCGTGGCGTCGGGCCAGGTCACGTTCATGCCGACCTTCAGGAACACCACGGCGATGCCGGTGTCTTGGCAAATCGGGCGGTGCCCCTCGGCGCTCAGGCGCGAGTTGGTCAGGATTTGCGCGATGGCGTCCTTGGCGGCGGGGCTTTGCTCACGCTCGTACGCCTTGCCCAAAGCCTGGATGTAGTCCAGCGGGTGGTAGTAGCTGATGTACTGGAAGGCGTCGGCGATCGACTGGATCAGGTCTTCCTGGCGAATGGCGGTCATGGTGTGGCTCCAGTGCAGGGCGACGGGTCGGCCGCAGGTCAGGTCCGGCCGGCGGCCTGGTGCGGTGGCTGGCGGCGTGCTCAGTGCGCGCCGTCGTCCTCGTCACCCGGGTGGTGAATCAGTTTTTCGGTCAAGGCAATGGCCAGGGCGCTGAGCAAAAACACCGCGTGGATGACGGTTTGCCACAGCAACACCTTGTCGGTGTAGTTGGCCGCGTTGATGAAGGTTTTCAGCAGGTGGATGCTGGAAATGCCGATGATGGCCGTGGCCAGCTTGACCTTCAACACCCCGGCGTTGACGTGGTTGAGCCACTCGGGCTGGTCGGGGTGGCCTTCCAGGCGCAAGCGGCTGACAAAGGTCTCGAAGCCGCCGACGATGACCATGATCAGCAGGTTGCTGATCATGACCACGTCGATCAGTGCCAGCACCACCAGCATGATGATGGTCTCGTTGAGGCCGTCCAGCGGCGCGCTGGGCACGTAGCCGATGCTGGTGACGAGCTTTTCCAGTGCCACGCGGTTGCCAAACGCCGCCTCGATCAGGTGCACCAGCTCCACCCAGAAGTGGTACACATACACCGTTTGGGCCACGATCAGGCCGATGTACAGTGGCAACTGCAGCCAGCGGCTGGCAAAGATCAGCCGCGGCAGCGGGGCGATGGGTTTGAGGTGCTGGGGAGCTTGCATCGTGGGTCGACGCTGGGGTACAAAATGGACGCCCCATTGTAGTGGCTGGCGGGGCACGCGGCCCGAGGCCCGCTGCGTAAGGGCCTCGTCAGCGCGCAGCGGCACAGTAACCGATCATCAACCGCCCCGCGGTTTGTCCCGTTGTTTGTGTCACCCGAGGAGTAACAACATCATGGCTGAATCGAGCGCTGCCATCGAGTCGATGCTGGTGGAAAACCGCGTATTCGAACCCAACCCGCAACTGGTGGCGCAGGCGCGCGTCAGCGGCATGGACGCCTACCGCGCGTTGTGCGACGAAGCCGAACGGGACTTCGAAGGCTTCTGGGCGCGCCGCGCGCGCGAGCTGCTGCACTGGCACAAGCCCTTCACCCAGGTGCTGGACGAGTCCAACAAACCGTTTTACAAGTGGTTCGCCGACGGTGAGCTCAACGCCTCGTACAACTGCCTGGACCGCCACATGGGCACCCCCGTCGAGAACAAGACGGCCATCGTCTTCGAGGCCGACGACGGGGCGGTCACCCGCGTCACCTACAAGGAACTGCTGGCGCGCGTCAGCCAGTTTGCCAACGCCCTCAAGAGCCTGGGCGTCAAGAAAGGCGACCGCGTCGTCATCTACATGCCCATGACCATCGAGGGCGTGGTGGCAATGCAGGCGTGCGCGCGCATCGGCGCCACGCACAGCGTGGTGTTCGGCGGCTTTTCCGCCAAGGCGCTGCAGGAGCGCATCCAGGACGCTGGTGCGGTGGCCGTCATCACCGCCAACTTCCAAATGCGCGGCGGCAAGGAGCTGCCGCTCAAGGGCATCGTCGACGAAGCCATCGCCTTGGGCGGCTGCGACACCGTGCGCCATGTGGTCGTGTGGCAGCGCACCGCCAGCGCCTGCACCATGGTGGCGGGCCGTGACATCTGGCTGCACGACGCGCTGGACGGCGTCGGCGACGACTGCCCGCCTGAAATCGTCGGCGCCGAGCACCCGCTGTTCGTCCTGTACACCTCCGGCTCCACCGGCAAGCCCAAGGGCGTGCAGCACAGCACCGGCGGCTACCTGCTGTGGGCCAAGCAAACGATGCTGTGGACCTTCGACCTGAAGGGCGACGACATCTTCTGGTGCACGGCCGACATCGGCTGGATCACTGGCCACACCTACGTCGCCTACGGTCCGCTGGCGGCGGGCGCCACGCAGATCGTCTTCGAGGGCGTGCCGACCTACCCCAACGCCGGGCGCTTCTGGCAGATGATCGAGCGCCACAAGGCCACCATTTTTTACACCGCGCCGACCGCGATCCGCTCGCTCATCAAGGCCAGCGACACCGACGACAAGGTCCACCCGAAGAACTGGGACCTGTCCAGCCTGCGCATCCTCGGCTCGGTGGGCGAGCCGATCAACCCCGAGGCGTGGATGTGGTACTACAAGCACGTTGGCGGCGAGCGCTGCCCCATCGTCGACACGTTCTGGCAGACCGAGACCGGCGGCCACATGATCACGCCGCTGCCGGGTGCCACGCCGTTGGTGCCGGGTTCGTGCACGCTGCCGCTGCCGGGCATCTTCGCCGCCATCGTCGATGAGCAGGGCAACGACATGCCCAACGGCCAAGGCGGCATCCTGGTGATCAAAAAGCCGTGGCCGTCGATGATCCGCACCATCTGGGGCGACCCCGAGCGCTTCAAGAAGAGCTACTTCCCCGAAGAGCTCAAGGGCTACTACCTGGCTGGCGACGGCGCCGTGCGCAGCGCCGACCGTGGCTACTTCCGTATCACCGGCCGCATCGACGACGTGCTCAACGTCAGCGGCCACCGCATGGGCACGATGGAGATCGAGTCCGCCTTGGTGGCCAAGACCGACCTGGTGGCTGAGGCCGCGGTGGTGGGTCGTCCTGATGATCTGACTGGCGAGGCGATCGTCGCCTTCGTCGTGCTGAAGCGCCCGTTGCCGCAGGGCGAGGAGGCCAAGCAGATCGCCAACGAGCTGCGCAACTGGGTGGCCAAGGAAATCGGCCCGATCGCCAAGCCCAAGGACATCCGCTTCGGCGAAAACCTGCCGAAGACGCGCTCGGGCAAGATCATGCGCCGCTTGCTGCGTGCCATCGCCAAGGGCGAGGCCATCACGCAAGACGTCTCCACCCTGGAAAACCCGGCCATCCTGGAGCAGTTGGCCAAGGCCAACTGAACCCAGCTCCGCGCCGCCGGCCTCGTCGGGCGGCACCGGGGCGACCCACAAGCAAAAGCCCGCCATGGAGGCGGGCTTTCGTCGTTTAGGCCGGGCAAGGATCTGGCGCGGCGGCGCGTCCCGGGGCCAACGGGGCTCAGATCACTTCAGGCTCAGCACCCACTGGGCCAGCTTCTTGGCTTCCGCGGCGCTGACCTGCGGGTTGGCCGGCATCGGGATCGCGCCCCACACGCCCGAGCCGCCTTTTTGGATCTTGGTGGCCAGCATGTCGACCGCCTTGGCATCGCCGGCGTATTTCTTGGCGACGTCCTTGTACGCGGGGCCGACGAGCTTTTTGTCGGTGGCGTGGCAGGCCATGCAGTTCTTGGCCTTGGCCAGGGCTTCGTCGGCCAGGGCGGGGCCGGCCACGGCAGCGGTGGCGGCGAGGATCAGCAGTGCGCGCTTCATGGTGTGTTCCTCCAGGAGGGTTGACGGACGGTGTTCCGTGCCATTCTAGCCTCGCCACCATACGGCACAATGCATGTTTACACCTTGTTGCAACGGATACTGAACGGGCGTAGGCGGTCGGTTGGACGGGCCCGGCGTGGTTTGGGAGAGAGATGCCATGGCGCTGCTTGTGTTGGGTTTGGTCCTGGTGACGCTGAAGCTGCTGGCGTGGCCGCCGGTGGCCGACTGGGGCTGGACCTGGGTGCTGGCGCCGTTTGCGCTGGCGGCGTTGTGGTGGTGGTGGGCCGACTGGTCCGGCTACACGCGGCGCAAGGCCATGGAAAAGGAAGAGGCCCGCAAAGCCGCCCGTTTGGCCAAGGCCCGCAGCCAGCTGCGGCCGCCCAGTCAGCGTTGACCATGTTGGCCCGCAGCGTGCGCGGGTGCTGTTACCATCGTCGGGACGGTGCGGCGTACCTGCCAGCGCAGCCGATGCTTGCTCTCGCGGCGTGCGAGCCTGCACCCTGTCGTAGACCCCACCTCATCACCGCAAGCACCATGCCCACCTACCGTTCCCGCACCACCACGCACGGCCGCAACATGGCTGGCGCGCGCGCCTTGTGGCGCGCCACCGGCATGAAGGACGGCGACTTCGACAAACCCATCATCGCGGTGGCCAACAGCTTCACGCAGTTCGTGCCGGGTCACGTGCACCTGAAGGACCTAGGTCAACTGGTGGCGCGCGAAATCGAAGCCGCCGGTGGGGTGGCCAAGGAGTTCAACACCATCGCGGTGGACGACGGCATCGCCATGGGGCACGATGGCATGTTGTACTCGCTGCCCAGCCGCGAGCTGATCGCCGACAGCGTCGAGTACATGGTCAACGCGCACTGCGCGGATGCGTTGGTGTGCATCTCCAACTGCGACAAGATCACGCCCGGCATGCTGATGGCCGCGATGCGGCTCAACATCCCGGTGGTGTTCGTCTCCGGCGGCCCCATGGAGGCCGGCAAGGTGCGCCTGGCCGTGCCCGGCGAGCAGGCGGTGCAGATCAAAAAGCTCGACCTGGTCGACGCCATGGTCATGGCCGCCGACCCGCACGTGGACGACGCCACGGTGGCCGAGGTCGAGCGCTCGGCCTGCCCGACCTGCGGTTCGTGCTCGGGCATGTTCACCGCCAACTCGATGAACTGCCTGACCGAAGCGCTGGGCCTGAGCCTGCCGGGCAACGGCACGCTGCTGGCCACGCACGCCGACCGCGAGCAATTGTTCCGTCGCGCCGGGCGGTTGATCGTCGAGTTGGCGCGGCGCTACTACGAGCAGGGTGACGCGTCGGTGCTGCCGCGTGCGGTGGGCTTCAAGGCGTTCGAAAACGCCATGGCGCTGGACATTGCGATGGGCGGCTCCACCAACACCATCCTGCACCTGCTGGCGGTGGCTCAGGAAGCGGGCATTCCCTTCACGATGGCCGACATCGACCGCCTGTCGCGTCAAATTCCGCAGCTGTGCAAGGTGGCGCCCAACACCAACAAGTACCACATCGAAGACGTGCACCGCGCCGGCGGCATCATGGGCATCCTGGGCGAGCTTGCGCGCGCCGGCAAGCTGCACCTGGATGTGCCGACCGTGCACAGCCCGACGCTGGGCGACGCGCTGCGCCAGTGGGACATCATGCAAACCCCCTCGGAAGAGGTGCGTACTTTCTACCGCGCTGGGCCAGCGGGCATCCCGACGCAGCAGCCGTTCAGCCAGGATACGCGTTGGCCGTCGCTGGATGATGACCGTCGCCAGGGCTGCATCCGTTCGGTCGAGCACGCGTACTCCGCCGAAGGGGGCTTGGCGGTGCTGTACGGTAACCTCGCCCCCAACGGTTGCGTGGTCAAAACCGCCGGCGTCGATGAAAGCATCCTGGTCTTTGAAGGGGTTGCGCATGTGGTCGAATCGCAGGACGAAGCGGTCGAGCACATCCTGGGCGACCGCGTCAAGCCAGGCGAGGTGGTGGTCGTGCGCTACGAAGGGCCGCGTGGTGGCCCCGGCATGCAGGAAATGCTGTACCCGACCTCGTACCTGAAGTCCAAGGGGTTGGGCAAGGTGTGCGCGCTGCTGACCGACGGGCGCTTTTCCGGCGGTACCTCGGGCCTGTCGATTGGTCACGTGTCGCCGGAAGCGGCGGCGGGCGGTCCGATTGGTCTGGTCCGTGACGGCGACCGCATCCGCATCGACATCCCCAACCGCCGCATCGACGTGCTGGTCAGCGACGAAGAACTGGCGCGCCGCCGCGCCGAGCAAGACCGGCTGGGCTGGAAGCCGGCCAAGCCGCGCGCGCGCAAGGTCTCGGCCGCGCTGCGTGCGTACGCGCTGCTTGCGCAAAGCGCCGACAAGGGCGCGGTGCGCGACCTGTCGCGTTTCGAGGGGTGAAGCGCGCGGGCGCTGCCTGGGATCCGTTGCGCGTGTGCCGCTGACCGCTGGGTCAGCCACCGAGTCGTCTGCGTGTCCATGCGGCACGCAGCGCGACGGACAGCACCAGCACCTCTTCCTGCCTCAGATCTGGGAGATGCTCCCGCAACCGCAATGGAACCTGCCGGTCCAGGGCGTGGCCATTGAGACCTTGCCCGGGGTCGAGCAACGGTGTGCACAAGACAAACGCCTCGTCGAAAATGGCACGCAAGCGCGTGTTGTGCCGTCGTTCGGTGCCGGGGTGCATGCTCTCCTCCGTCTGCCCGTTGAGTGGGTACGCGGCAGCCATCATACGACGGCGGCGCCGCGATGGGTTAGCATCGCGCCATGCTGATCCACCCTGAGTTTGATCCCGTCGCGCTGCGCGTCGGGCCGCTGGCGGTGCACTGGTATGGGCTGATGTACCTGGCCGGGTTCGTGGCGTTCGTCCTGCTGGGGCGGTGGCGCTTGCAACACGAGCCGTACCGCAGCCTGGGCTGGCAGCCGCGCGACGTCGAGGACATGCTGTTCTGGGGCGTGCTGGGCGTCATCCTGGGCGGGCGGCTCGGCTATGTGTTGTTCTACAAGCCGGATGTGTACCTGGCCGAGCCCTGGCGGGTGTTCGCCGTGTGGGAAGGTGGCATGAGCTTCCACGGCGGCCTGCTGGGCGTGCTGCTGGCCATGGCGTGGTGGGCGCGGCGTCAGCGGCGCCCGTGGCTGCAGGTGATGGATTTTGTGGCGCCCTGCGTGCCGGTGGGGCTGGCGCTGGGTCGCATCGGCAACTTCATCAACGGCGAGCTTTGGGGGCGGCCGGCGCCGCCCGAACTGCCCTGGGCGATGGTGTTTCCCGAGGCGGGGCCGCTGCCGCGCCACCCGTCGCAGCTGTACCAGTTCGCGCTGGAAGGCGTGCTGCTGTTCGTGCTGCTGTGGCTGTACGCGCGCCGGCCGCGGCGCACAGGGCAGGTGTCGGCTGCGTTTTTGCTGGGTTACGGCGCGACGCGTTTTGTGGCCGAGTATTTCCGTGAGCCTGACGCGCACCTGGGCCTGCTGTCGCTGGGCCTGAGCATGGGCCAGTGGCTGAGCCTGCCGATGGTGCTGGCCGGGCTGGCCCTGGGTTGGTGGGCTCAGCGTCGCCCCGCAAGCCAAGAGAACGACCATGCCCGAGCCTGACGTGCGCAACCTGTACGCGGCGCTGCGTGCCGCGTTTCCTGCCGACTTGGACCGCACCGCGATCGAGACCGACACCGGGCTGCACTACACCTGGCGCGACCTGGAGCGCGGCAGCGCCATGATCGCGCAGGAGTTGCTGAGCCGCGGGTTGCAGCCGGGCGAGCGCGTCGTGGCGCAGGTGGACAAATCGGTCGAGGCGTTGATGCTGTACCTGGCCGTGCTGCGCGCGGGGCTGGTGTACGTGCCGCTCAACACCGCCTACCCGGACGCCGAGGTCGAATACTTCGTGCGCGACGCCGAGCCGGCCGCGGTGGTGTGCGTACCGCAACGTTTTGGCCGCATCAGCGCACTGGCGTTTGCGGCCGGGGCGCGCTTCGTGTACACGCTGGGCGCCGACCGCAGCGGCACGCTGCTGCAGCGCGCCGCGCACCGCCCGGACCAGCACGATCCGGCGCCGGTGGGGCTGGACGCGCTGGCGTCGATCATCTACACCAGCGGCACCACCGGGCGCAGCAAGGGGGCCATGTTGACGCACGGCAACCTGCTGGCCAACGCGCGGGTGCTGCACGGCTACTGGGGCTGGCGGCCCGACGACGTGCTGATCCACGTGCTGCCGATCTTTCACGTGCACGGGCTGTTCGTGGCCGTGCACGGGGCGCTGCTGAGCGGCAGCCCGATGCTGTGGGCGGCCAAATTCGACCCCACCACCGTGCTGCGCTGGCTGCCGCGCGCCACCGTCTTCATGGGGGTGCCAACGCTGTACAGCCGGCTGCTGGCCGAGCCCGAGCTCACCGCGCAGCGCTGCGCCTCGATGCGTCTGTTCATCTCGGGCTCGGCCCCGCTGCTGATCGACACCTTCACCCAGTGGCAGCAGCGCACCGGGCACACCATCCTGGAGCGCTACGGCATGAGCGAAACCATCATGCTGACCTCCAACCCTTACCGGCCCGATCCGCGCTTCGGGCACCAGGACGAACGTCGCGGCGGTACGGTGGGCTTTCCCTTGCCCGGGGTCGAGGTGCGCATCGCCGACGCGCACGACCAACCGCTGCCGGTGGGCGAGGTGGGAGGCGTGCAGGTGCGTGGCCCCAGCGTGTTCGCCGGCTACTGGCGCATGCCCGACAAAACCCGCGCCGAATTCACCGCCGACGGCTGGTTTCGCACCGGCGACGTCGGGCTGTTCGACACGCGCGGTTACCTGACGCTGGTGGGGCGCAGCAAGGACCTGATCATCAGCGGTGGCTACAACGTCTACCCGGCCGAGGTCGAAGGTGCGATCAACGAGCTGCCCGGTGTGGCCGAGAGCGCGGTGATCGGCGTGCCGCACCCCGACTTTGGCGAGGTCGGCGTGGCGCTGGTGGTGCCGCGCGCTGGCGCGCCGCTGGACCCCGAGGCGATCCTGGCCGCGCTGCGCCAGCGCCTGGCCAACTACAAAATCCCCAAACGCTGCGCCATCGTGGCGGAGCTGCCACGCAACACCATGGGCAAGGTGCAAAAAAACGTGCTGCGCCAGCAGTGGCGCGACACCTTCATCGCCCAGCCGGGCGGCTGAGGAGGCCGTCAGCGCAGCACCCACACCGGCGTGTGCGCGTGTGTCAGCGCCTGCCGCACCTCGCCGCCCAACAGCAACCTTTTCAGGCCGCGGTGCTTTGACTTGGGTCAAGCCCCCGTGCGCCGCGATCGGTTAAGGTGACACGATGCCGACGTCTGCCTCCAACGACCTGCAACCCGCGCCGCCTCAACGGCCGCTGGGGGCGAGCGCGCTGTGGACGGGACACCGTGGCCCGCTGCAGGTGGACGACGACTTCACCGTGCTGGACGACCCGCTGGAGCAGCAAGACTTCACGGTCGTGCATGACGAGGGCGCGCAGCGGGTGTGCGAGTCCACCCTGGTCGTGCAAGGCATGTACTGCGCCGCGTGCGCCGACACCGTGGAGACCGCGTTGGCCGGGCGGTCCGGTGTGCTGGACGCCCAAGTGCACGCCGCCACGCGGCGTCTGACGCTGCGCTGGGACCCGGCACGCGCGCGCCTGTCGGAGCTGGCCGCTGCGGTGGGCCGTGCGGGCTACCGGCTGCTGCCGATGCAGCAAGCCTGGGCGGTGAGCCAGCGCACGCGCGAGACGCGCACGATGCTGTGGCGGCTGTTCGTGGCCGGCTTTTGCATGATGCAGGTGATGATGTACACGTGGCCCGAGTACGTCACCGAGCCGGGGCAAATCCCGCCCGACATCGTGCAGCTGTTGCGTTGGGCCTCGTGGGTGCTGAGTGTGCCGGTGCTGCTGTTTGCCAGCGGACCGTTTTTTGCTAGCGCCTGGCGCGACCTGCGCCTGCGGCGCATCGGCATGGACGTGCCGGTGGCGCTGGGCATCCTGATCACCTTCGTGGTGAGCACCTTGGCCACGTTCGACCCCGCCGGGCCGTGGGGGCACGACATTTGGTACGACTCGCTGACGATGTTCGTATTTTTCCTGCTCGGCGGGCGCTACCTGGAGCACAAGCTGCGCGACCGCACCGCGGGGGCGCTGGACGTGTTGATGAACCGGCTGCCCGAGCGCGTGCAGCGCGAGCGCCCCGATGGCACGCTGGAGCCCGTCTCGATCAAGCGGCTGCAGCCGGGCGATGTGGTGTGGGTGCACGCGGGGCAAGCGTTCCCGGGCGACGGCGAGGTGCTGAGCGACGCCGCCACCGTGGACGAGGCGTTGCTGACCGGTGAATCGCACCCGGTGACGCGGCGCCGCGGCGAGCAGGTCGTCGCGGGCAGCCACAACCTGGCCGGCAGCGTGCGCGTGCGGCTGCAGCGCGTGGGGCGCGAGACCCGTTTTGCCCAGATCGTGGCGCTGATGGAGCAGGCCAGCACCGACAAGCCGCGGCTGGCGCGGCTGGCCGATCGCATCGCGGCACCGTTTTTGGCCGCGGTGCTGATCGCGGCGGGGTTGGCCGCGCTGTACTGGTGGCCGCTGGACCCCAGTCGGGCCTTGGCGGTGGCGGTGGCGGTGCTGATCGTCACCTGCCCGTGCGCGTTGTCGCTGGCCACGCCGGCGGCCATGCTGGCCGCAGCCGGCGCCTTGGCGCGCCGCGGGGTGCTGACACGCCGCCTGCAGGCGCTGGAGGCTTTGGCGACCATCGACACCGTCGTGTTCGACAAGACCGGCACGCTGACGCAGGACCGTGTCGTCGTGCGCCAGGTGTGGACGCGCGACGGCATTGCGCCCGAGCAGGCCCTGCAAGCGGCGGCGGCGCTGGCCCGGGTGTCGCTGCACCCGGTGTCGCGGGCCATCGTCGGCGCGGCGGGGCCGATGGACAACACGCCGCACCTTGCGGTGCAGGAAGTGCCCGGCCGCGGCCTCGTGGCCACCGACGATGCCGGCCGCACCTGGCGGCTGGGTTCGCCGGCCCACTGCGGCCTCGACGCCGCCGCCAGCGCGGGGCAGGGCGTGCGCTTGCCCGCCGACGCACCGTGCGCGTGCCTGTGCGACGAGCAAGGCTGGATGGCCACCTTCGTGCTGGACGAAGGCATCCGGCCCGAAGCGCGCGCGGCCATCGAGGCGCTGCGCGCGCTGGGGCTGCGCGTGCGGCTGCTGTCGGGTGACCGCGCCGGGGCGGCGGCCCGGGTGGCGGCGGCGCTGGGCATCGACGACGTCGTCGCCGACGCCAGCCCGGAGGCCAAGCTGGCCGCCCTGCAACGCTGGCAGCAAGCGGGCGAACGGGTGGCGATGGTCGGCGACGGGCTCAACGATGGCCCGGTGTTGGCGCGCGCCGACGTCGCGTTTGCGCTTGGGCACGGCGCGCCGCTGACGCAGACGCGCGCCGATTTCGTCGTGCAAAGTGGTCGGTTGACCGAGGTCGTGCAGGTGGTGCGGCTGGCGCGCGACACGCTGAAGGTGGTGCGCCAAAACCTGGCCTGGGCCGCCGCCTACAACCTGTTGGCGGTGCCGCTGGCGGTGGCTGGTTACATGCCGCCCTGGGCGGCGGGGCTTGGCATGGCGGCCAGTTCGTTGGTCGTCATCGGCAACGCGATGCGGCTGGGCGGCTGGCGCGGTGGTGCCGCACCTGGGCGCGACGCGCTGGCGGCGGCGCCCGCGCCCGCGGCCGGTTGAACCTTGCGCAGCAAGGAGAGTGTGGCGATGGAGATTTTGTACTTGCTGATCCCGCTGTCGGTGGTGCTGGTGCTGCTGATCATTGGGGTGTTCTGGTGGGCGCTGCAGTCCGGCCAGTTCGACAACATCGAGCGCGAGGGCGAGCGCATCCTCAAGCACGATTGACATAAGTCAAGGGCGGCGGACGGCCGTTTGGCCATACTGCACCCCGGGTAGGTTTTTGCACAACAGGAGCGTCTCTATGTCTGCAACCACGGCGGCCCCTGCGACGGGGGTCTATAACGACAAGGTCGTGAGGCAGTTCGCCATCATGACCGTGGTGTGGGGCATCGTCGGCTTTCTGGTCGGCGTCATCATTGCCGCACAACTGGCGTGGCCGGAGCTCAACTTCGGCATCGAGTACCTGACGTACAGCCGGCTGCGCCCGCTGCACACCAGCGCGGTGATTTTTGCTTTCGGCGGCTCGGGCCTGTTCGCCACTGCCTATTACGTGGTGCAGCGTACCTGTCAGACGCAATTGTTTGCGCCGGCACTGGCCTCGTTCACGTTCTGGGGCTGGCAGGCCGTCATCGTGCTGGCGGCGATCACCTATCCGCTGGGCTACACCCAGGGCCGTGAATACGCCGAACTGATCTGGCCGATCGACCTGCTGGTGGCCGTGGTGTGGGTGGCGTTCGCCATCGTCTTTTTCGGTACGGTGGGCACGCGCAAGGTCAAGCACATCTATGTGGCCAACTGGTTCTACGGCGCCTTCATCATCGCCGTGGCGATGCTGCACATCGTCAACAACATCCAGATCCCGACCAGCCTGACGCACTCGTACTCGGTGTATGCCGGTGTGCAGGACGCCATGGTGCAGTGGTGGTACGGCCACAATGCGGTGGGCTTCTTCCTGACCGCGGGCTTCCTGGGCATGATGTACTACTTCATCCCCAAGCAGGCCGAGCGACCGGTGTACTCCTACCGGCTGTCGATCGTGCACTTCTGGGCGCTGATCTTCACCTACATGTGGGCGGGTCCGCACCACCTGCACTACACCGCGCTGCCGGACTGGGCGCAGTCGCTGGGCATGGTGTTCTCGCTCATTCTGCTGGCGCCGTCGTGGGGCGGCATGATCAACGGCATCATGACGCTGTCGGGCGCCTGGCACAAGCTGCGTGACGACCCGATCCTGCGCTTCCTGATCGTGTCGCTGTCGTTCTACGGCATGTCCACGTTCGAAGGGCCGATGATGTCGATCAAGACCGTCAACGCCCTGAGCCACTACACCGACTGGACCATCGGCCACGTGCACTCCGGCGCGCTGGGCTGGGTCGGCTTGGTGACCATGGGCTCGCTGTACTACCTGATCCCGCGCCTCTTCGGTCAGACCAAGATGTACAGCGTCAAGGCCATCGAGCTGCACTTCTGGATCGCCACCGTGGGCATCGTGCTGTACATCGCCGCGATGTGGATTGCCGGCGTCATGCAAGGCCTGATGTGGCGCGCGGTCAACCCGGACGGCTCGTTGACCTACACCTTCGTCGAGTCGGTCAAGGCGTCGTACCCATTCTACGTGATCCGTTTGCTGGGCGGTCTGTTGTACCTGGGCGGTATGTTGGTGATGGCGTGGAACGTCTGGAAGACCGCGCAGCAAGGCAAGGTCGTCCCGGTGGCCATCCCAGCGCCCGCGCACTGAACGTTTGAGGGAGAACCGACATGGCTCAACACGATCACAAGCCCAGCGGTCACGAGCGCATCGAGACCAACAACTTCCTGATGATCATCCTGATCACCCTGGTGGTGGCGGTGGGTGGTCTGGTGGAAATCGTGCCGCTGTTTTTCCAGCACTCGACCACCAAGCCGATCGAGGGCGTCAAGCCCTACACGGCGCTGCAACTGGCCGGCCGCGACATCTACATCCGCGAGGGCTGCTACGTGTGCCACTCGCAGATGGTGCGCCCGTTCCACGCCGAAACGCTGCGCTACGGGCCGTACTCGGTGGCGGGCGAGTTCGTCTACGACCACCCGTTCCAGTGGGGCTCCAAGCGCACCGGCCCGGACCTGGCGCGTGTGGGTGGCCGCTACTCGGACGAATGGCACCGCATCCACCTGAATAACCCGCGTGACCTGGTGCCCGAGTCCAACATGCCGGCCTACCCGTGGTTGGAGCGTCGGGAGGTGCAGGCCGACGCAATGCCCGGCCGCATGGCGGCGCTGCGCAAGCTCGGTGTGCCCTACACCGACGAAGAGATCGCCAAAGCCGCCGATGAGGTGCGTGGCAAGACCGAGATGGAGGCCTTGATTGCGTACTTGCAAGGCTTGGGCACCGCGCGTTCGTGGGACAAGCTGGTACAGCAAGCCGCCCAAACCGCGCAAGCGCCCGCCCAGCCGGCGGCCAGCAGCGCCCAGTGACCACGACCAACGGGGATTTCACCATGGACATCAACGATATGCGCGTCATCGTCACGGTGCTCAGCTTCGTGACTTTTGTCGGCATTTGGGTGTGGGCGTGGTCGCGCAAGAACCAGCGCCGTTTCGAAGAAGCTGCCCAGTTGCCGTTCCAGAGCGAGTGAGTCCCCATCCGGAGAACCATCATGAGTGACTTCACGAGCGATTTCTGGCACCTGTTCGTGGCGGGCCTCACCGTCATCAGCATCCTGGTGTGCGCCTTCTTCCTGTGGGTCAGCGGCAAGGCCCGCGTCATGCCCGCCGCCGACAACACCACCGGCCACGTGTGGGATGGCGACCTGCGCGAGTGGAACAACCCGCTGCCGCGCTGGTGGGTGTACCTGTTCATCATCACGGTGCTGTTTGCATTGGGCTACGGCTTGCTGTACCCGATGTTCGGCCAGTGGCAAGGGGTGCTGAAGTGGTCGTCGCACGAGCAGTGGGCGGCCGAGCGGGCCAAGGCGTTGGCGGCGGTGGAACCGTTGTACGCCAAGTTCCGCGGCACCGACCCGAAGGATCTGGCCAAGGACGCCAACGCGATGGCGGTGGGTGAGCGCCTCTACATGAACTACTGCGCGCAGTGCCACGGCTCCGACGCGCGCGGCAGCAAGAGCTTCCCCAACCTGACCGACAACGACTGGCTGGGCGGTGACGGCGGCCCCGAGTACATCAAAACCACCATCACGCAGGGCCGCGTGGGTGTGATGCCGCCGATGGCCGCCGCGGTGGGTGGCCCGGAAGACGTGCGCAACTTGGCCCACTACGTGCTCAGTCTGTCGGGCAGCCCGCACGACAGCGTGCGTGCGGCGCAAGGGGCACCCAAATTCGCGGCGTGCGCGGCCTGCCACGGGCCGGACGGCAAGGGCATGCATGCCACCGGGGCGCCCAACCTCACCGACCAGATCTGGCTGCACGGCTGGGGCGAGGAGGCCATCGTCCGCGCCATCAACCAGGGCTTCAACAACGTGATGCCGGCGCAAAGCGCGTTGTTGACGCAAGACCAGATCCACGTGCTGACCGCCTACGTCTGGAAGTTGTCGCACGCGCAGTGATGCGGTTTGCGTAACATCAAGGCGCTGATACCGGCCCGGGTACTACAATAGGTTCCGGGCCGGTTTTCTCATTTGTGGAGTGCATCCCATGGGCAGCAACCCGAACCCCACCGCCATGACCGACCAAGAGGTCGAAGTCTCACTCTACGCGGCGCGCCAAAAAATCTACCCCCGTTCCGTTTCGGGGCTGTTTGCCAAATGGCGCTGGTTTTTCGTGTGGCTGACGCAGCTTGTGTTTTATGGGCTGCCATGGCTGACGTGGGGTGAGCGCCAGGCGGTGCTGTTTGACCTGGAAGCACGGCGTTTCTACATTTTTGGTCTGGTGTTGTACCCGCAGGACTTCATTTACCTGACGGGTATTTTGGTGGTGTCGGCGCTGTTGCTGTTTTTGTTCACCGCCATCGCTGGGCGGCTGTGGTGTGGGTACGCCTGTCCTCAAACCGTGTACACCGAGATCTACCTGTGGCTGGAAAAGCTGTTCGAGGGTGATCGCTCGGCACGCATGCGGCTGGACCAGGGGCCGTGGAACGCCAACAAGATCGTGCGCAAGACCGGCAAGCAACTGGCGTGGATCGCGGTGGGGCTGTGGACCGGGTTTACCTTTGCCGGTTACTTCACCCCGATACGCGAGCTGGGCCAGGCGCTGCTGACGTGGGACCTGGGGCCGTGGCAGACGTTCTGGATTTTCTTCTACGGCTTTGCCACCTACGGCAACGCCGGCTACATGCGCGAGCAGGTGTGCAAATACATGTGCCCGTACGCGCGCTTCCAGGGCGCTATGTTCGACAAGGACACGATGATCGTGACCTACGACGCGGCGCGCGGGGAACCCCGTGGGGCCCGCAAGCGCTCCGCCGACCCCAAGGCGCTGGGCTTGGGCGACTGCATCGATTGCACGCTGTGCGTGCAGGTGTGCCCCACCGGCATCGACATCCGCAACGGCTTGCAGTACGAGTGCATCAGCTGTGGGGCGTGCGCCGACGTGTGCGACGAGGTGATGGAGAAAATGGGTTACCCGAAGGGGCTGATCAAATACTCCACCCAAAACGGCATGACCCATGGCTGGACGGGGGCGCAGATGATCCGGCGCGCGTTTCGGCCTCGGGTGTTGGTCTACAGCGCCATTTTGCTCACCATCGTGGCGGCGCTGGGCGTGAGCCTGTGGCTGCGCGTGCCGCTGAAGGTGGACGTGATCCGCGACCGCGGCGCGCTGGCGCGGCTGGTCGAGATGGGCCGCATCGAAAACGTGTACCGCGTGCAGATGATGAACGCGTCGGAACACGAGCGTGAATTGCTGGTCTCGGCGGAAGGGTTGCCCGGCATCGAGGTGGTGTCCGACCGGACGGTGCACCTGCTGCCGACCGAGGTGCGTTCGGTGGCGGTGCGGGTGCAGGTGCCGCCCGGGCTGGCCAGCGGCACCCACCCGATCGTGTTGCGCTTGCGCAACGCCGATGGCAGCATCGACGTGAAAGAAAAAACCACCTTCCTGGTGCCGCGCTGACGCGTGCATCGGCGGCGGCATGCGGGTTGTCACGCATACCGCCGATACCCATGAGGGCATATACTATGCAAACGATGAACCCCGTTGCCGCATCGCCTGCCGTGCGCCGCCCCTGGTACCGCGAGCCCATGATGTGGCTCGTGGTCGGGGGGCCGCTGGTGGTGGTGGTGGCCTCGCTGATCACGGTGTGGATCGCGGTGCGCAACGCCGACACGGTGTTGCCGCGCGAGGCCGCGCCGGCGCGCGTGGCGCAACCGCTGGACGCGCTGTCGGCCCAAGAGCGGTTGCAGGTCGAAAAAGCGGTGCTGCCAGCCGGGCAGGCGCGCAACCACGTGGTGTCGCCCACGTTGCCGCGCGAGCGCTGACCGACGCTGGGGCGGGGTTCACAAGGTTTGCCCAACGATACCGAGGAGACCCCCGATGGCCCGTGTCCAACGTGTGCTGTGGATCGCCTGGCCGGCGTTCTTGATGGCCGCCTTGATCGAGATGGTCGTGTTCGCCTTTGTCGATCCGAACGAGCTGCACTGGGCTGGCGAAACGCTGGGTTGGTCGCGGCAGGCGGTTTACACGCTGGCGTTCTTTGTCTTTTGGGCGTTGACGATGGCCTCCAGCGCCCTGACCATGCTGCTGTCGATGTCGTCGTGGGAGATCAACCGCTGCCCCGTGCCGCCCGATCAGCGGCCCGCGGACTGCGTCAAACAGCCCGGCTCGGGGGCGCAGGGTTGTCAGGGCTGCGGTTGAACGCGGGCGGCTGAGCAGCGCACGGCGCTCGTCGTCGCCACTCCCCCTCCTTTTGTTGCATCGCAATATCGAATGATGATGCGATGAACGTTTGTTATCGTATGAAGGAGATACTAGAGGAAGTTCAACCCGGGGTCAAGAGGGTCTGGTCGAAGGAGATTTGTTGCATAGCAACGAGGCTCACACCTTGCCGGCCGCCTGCAAGGCGGCATATTCTTCATCAGTAAAAAGCCGAGAACGCACGAGGAAGCGCACTCCTTCGCCATTTTCCAGGGAGAACATGCCGCCCCGGCCGGGCACGACGTCGATGATGAGCTGCGTGTGTTTCCAGTACTCGAACTGCGGCTTGCTGATGTAGAACGGCGCCCCGCCGATCTCGCCGAGCAGCACATCGTTGTCTCCGACGAGGAACTCCCCCTGCGGATAGCACATGGGGGAAGAGCCGTCGCAGCAGCCACCGGATTGATGAAACATCACGGGTCCGTACTTCTCCTGGAGCCTTTTGATGAGCTCGAGCGCGGCCGGCGTGGCGATCACTTGGGGCGGTGCTTGCATCGGAGGGCGTTCCTCGGATGCAGTTTGTGTGGACATTTCTGCAGCCATCGTATCCTCCCAGACAAAAGCGCCAGGGGATGCCCCTGGCACCCAGCACAATCGAATGGAAGGGAGGGAATTTCCCTCCCCCTATCCCTATTAGAAGAAACCGAGTTTCTTCGGCGAGTAGCTCACCAGTAGGTTCTTCGTCTGCTGATAATGCTCCAGCATCATCTTGTGGTTCTCACGGCCGATGCCGGACTGCTTGTAACCGCCGAAGGCGGCGTGCGCCGGATAGAGGTGGTAGCAGTTGGTCCACACCCGACCGGCTTGGATGCCGCGGCCCATGCGATAGGCCCGGCTGCCGTCGCGCGTCCACACGCCCGCGCCAAGGCCGTAGAGCGTGTCGTTGGCGATCGAGAGCGCTTCGGCTTCGTCCTTGAAGGTGGTCACGGCCAGCACGGGGCCGAAGATCTCCTCCTGGAAGATGCGCATCTTGTTGTGCCCTTTGAAGATCGTGGGCTTGACGTAGTAGCCGCCGGCGAGTTCCCCGGGCAATTTGGCCTGTTCGCCACCGATGAGGCACTGCGCCCCCTCTTGCCTGCCGATGTCGAGGTAGGAGAGGATTTTCTCCAGCTGTTCGGAGGAAGCCTGCGCCCCGATCATCGTCGTCGGATCGAGCGGGTTGCCCTGCTTGATCGCCTTGACGCGTTCCAGGGCGCGCGACATGAATTTGTCGTAGATCGACTCCTGGATGAGGGCGCGCGAAGGACAGGTGCACACTTCGCCTTGGTTGAGGGCGAAGAGCACCATGCCTTCGATTGCCTTGTCAAAGAAGTCGTCGTCGGCCGCGGCCACGTCCTCGAAGAAGACGTTGGGCGATTTGCCGCCGAGCTCCAGCGTGACCGGGATGAGATTCTGGCTGGCATACTGCATGATGAGCCGGCCGGTGGTGGTCTCGCCGGTGAAGGCGATCTTGGCGATGCGCGGGCTGGTGGCCAGGGGCTTGCCCGCCTCGAGACCAAAGCCGTTGACGACGTTGACCACGCCCGGCGGAATGATGTCGGCGATGAGCTCCATGAGCACCATGATGCTCACGGGCGTCTGCTCGGCGGGCTTGAGCACCACGCAGTTGCCAGCCGCCAGCGCCGGGGCGAGTTTCCAGGCCGCCATCAGGATGGGGAAGTTCCAGGGAATGATCTGACCGACCACGCCCAGCGGCTCGTGGAAGTGGTAGGCGACGGTATTTTCGTCGATCTCGGAGAGCGTCCCTTCTTGGGCGCGGATGCAGCCGGCGAAGTAGCGGAAGTGATCGACGGTGAGCGGAATGTCGGCCGCAAGGGTTTCGCGGATCGGCTTGCCGTTGTCCACCGTGTCGGCGTAGGCGAGTTTTTCCAGGTTCTGCTCGAGCCGATCGGCAATCGCGAGCAACACCTGGGCGCGTTGCGCCGGCGGGGTCTTGCCCCATTTTTCCTTGGCGGCATGCGCGGCATCGAGCGCGAGCTCGATGTCTTCGGCCGTGGAGCGCGCCGCTTGGCAGAACACCTTGCCAGTGATGGGCGTGATGTTGTCGAAGTACTGCCCCTTGACGGGCGGCACCCATTTGCCGCCGATGAAGTTGTCGTACTTGGCCTTGAACTGGACCGGGGCGGACGGATCGCCAGGGAACGGATAAGTCATGTGCTGCTCTCCTCTTCTGATGGTAGGAAACCGATGGAAAACTCCATGCGCCCTTGCCAAGGCGCAGGCAAGACGAGATTGCAAGCATCGTGCCAATCCTGAAACGAACCTCTTTATCCATTGATCCAAGGATTTTTTTGCTATGCTGTCTCAGCGAGACGTCGCAAAATGAGACATCGACCGTCTCATCGTCTCAGATTCGACGAATCAACAAGAAAAACAGTCATACAAGCATGGAAAAGGAGGGACGAAGGATGACCATGCTGACTCCATCGCTGGAATCGGTCGCACTCGCCCGTCAGACGTTCATCGAACGGGGAGAGCTCACCGCGCTGCACCTGGCACCCGAGATCGTGCGCTCGTGGCAGCGCTGCCGTGCAAAAGGCCTTTCATGCGATCGACATCCTGATGTCAAGGAGAGTCTGGTCGATACGCCTCGACTCACCACCGCCCGCGAACGATTGGAAGAATGGCTGCGCTACGCCCGCCCGGTATTCGAGAGCGTCTTCTGGGATCTCGGCGCTGGACGCAGCATCCTCGTACTGGCCGACCCAGAGGGCGTCATCGTCGAGACGAGCGGCGATCCGCGCTTCCTCGAACGCGCGCAACGGGTCCACCTGGCCCGCGGTGCGATCTGGCACGAAGGCGTGCGCGGCACCAACGCCGTGGGTACGGCGATCGCCGAAGGGGCGCCGGTCGAGGTGCTGGGGCCGGAGCATTATCTGAGCTGCAACGAATTTCTCGCCTGCACCGCCGCCCCCATCTTCGACGGCACTGGCCGCTTGGTGGCGGTGCTCGACGTCTCCTGCGATTGGCACGACCACCATCCGCACACCCGCGCCTTGGTCAATACCGCGGTTCGCCTCATCGAGAATCACGCCATCGCCGCCCGCCACCGCGGCCTGCGCATCCATTTGCATCGCGATGCGCACGCCCTGGGCAGCTTCGTCGATGACGCCATCGTCTGCGTGGACGACGACGGTCGCGTGGTGGCAGCCAATTCCGCTGCCCGCCGCCTTTTTTCTCTACGGCACGAGGAGCTTGGTGCGGTGCCACTGGAACGGCTCTTCCGCCGCGCCGCCCCCGTGCCGCGCGGCGACGAACCGGTGCTGCTGTACGATCCGCAGGGCAATCCCCTCTATGCGCGCTTCGAAGGACGCCGCGCGCGCGTCGTGATCCGCCGCGCCGATCCTGCACCGGCCAACGATGCCTTGGCCGAGCTCGACACCGGCGACGAGGCGCTGCGCCGGGTCATCGCCCAGGCCCGTCGGGTGCTCGACAAGGACATCCCCATCCTGCTGCGCGGCGAGAGCGGCGTGGGGAAGGAACTCTTCGCCCAAGCCCTCCATCGCAGCTCGCCGCGGCGCGACAAACCGTTCGTGGCAGTCAATTGCGCCGCGTTACCGGAAGCGCTCATCGAGGCCGAGCTCTTCGGCTATGCCCCCGGCGCCTATACCGGCGCGCGCCGCGAGGGGAGCCTCGGGCGCATCCGCGAGGCGCACGGCGGCACGCTCTTTCTCGACGAGATCGGCGACATGCCGCTCGCGCTGCAGGGGCGACTGCTGCGGGTGCTGGAGACGAAGGAGGTCGTGCCTCTGGGCGGAAAACCGGTGCGCGTCGAGTTTGCGCTCATCGCGGCCACACACCGCGACCTGCCAGCAGAAGTCGAGGCGGGGCGATTCCGTGCCGATCTCTACTATCGGCTGGCGGGTCTGACGCTCACCTTGCCGCCGCTGCGCGAGCGCAGCGATCTACCCGTGCTGGTGGAGCGCATCCTGCGCGCCTGCGCGCCGGACCGGGACCTGAGGCTCGCGCCCGAGGTGGCCGCCGCGTTCGCGGCCTATTCCTGGCCGGGCAACGTGCGGGAACTGGCGCAGGCACTGCGCGTGGCCGCGGCCTTGGTGGATGAGGAAGAAATGGCGATCGGCTGGGAAGCGCTGCCCGAAGGGCTCGCGGCGGCGCTGAAACGATCGCCCGGAACGACGCCGCTCACTTCCCCCGCAGGGGAAGAAGCGTTCGAACTGGCAACCCTGTCACGCGCCGCGATCGAGCGGGCGCTCGTCGCAAGCCGCGGCAACCGCACGGCGGCGGCGAGGCGCCTGGGCATCAGCCGCGCCACGCTCTACCGCAAATTGCGCGAGATGGGCAGCCCCCCCGCGCAAGCGGCGGGTTGACCGTTCAGGCCCGCACGCCCAGGCGTTCGAGCAGGCCCTCGAGCGTGTCGTCGTCGGCGAAGGAGATCTCGAGCGTGCCGCGCCCGTCGCGGCGGCGCTTGATGAGGACTGGCGCGCCGAAGTGTTCGGAAAGCGCCTCTTCCAGCCGCCGCCAGTCGGGGTCTTTCACCGCTTCGGGTTTGGGCGCGGGCGGAGCAAGCAGCGCCTGCACGGCGCGCTCGGTCTGGCGCACCGACCAGCCCTGCACCGCAGCGCGGCGGGCGAGTTCCACCTGTTGCGGCACGGCAAGCGCGAGCAGTGCCCGGGCGTGGCCCATTTCGAGCGCCCCCTCCATCAGCAGCTCGCGCACCGGCTCGGCCAGTTGCAGCAGGCGAAGCAGGTTGGTGACCGCCGAGCGGCTGCGCCCGACGGCCTCGGCCGCCTGCTGGTGGGTCATGCCGAATTCGTCGATGAGCCGCTGCAGCCCTTGAGCTTCTTCGAAGGGGTTGAGGTCTTCACGCTGGAGGTTCTCGATGAGGGACATCGCCAGCGCCGCCTCGTCCGGAATCTCGCGCACGAGACAGGGTACTTCCAGCAGACCCGCCATGCGGGCGGCACGCCAGCGCCGCTCGCCGGCGATGAGCTCGTAGCGCTCGCCCACGGGGCGCACCAGCAGCGGCTGCATCACGCCCTGGGCGCGGATCGAGGCAGCGAGCTCTTGCAGCGCCTGAGGGTCCATGCGCGTGCGCGGCTGGTAGCGGCCGGGGTCGATGCAGTCGATGTCGACGCTGCGCAGCGCCTCTTCCACCGCCGTCGGCGCGCCCAGCAGTGCGTCCAGCCCGCGCCCCAGCCCCTTGCGCTTGCCCGCCGCCATCAGTGCGCCTCCGCGAGCGGGGCGGCCACGCCCAGGCGCCGCTCCAGCTCGGCGGCGAACTCGAGGTAGGCGAGGGCGCCCCGAGAGCGGGGAGGGGCGACGGCGTGCTGGGCCGGCCGCGCGGCGCCTACAGCGGCTCGCCCTGGTTGACGATGGCCTGCAAGGCCTGCGGCTCTAGGATGCGCACGTAGCGCTGGCGCACCTCGATGATGCCTTCGTCCTGAAAGCGCGAAAACGTGCGGCTGACCGTCTCCAGCTTCATGCCGAGGTAGCTGCCGATCTCCTCGCGCGTCATGCGCAGCACCAGCTCGGAGCGCGAAAAGCCCCGCGCGTGCAGCCGCTGCACCAGGTTGAGCAAAAACGCCGCCAGCCGCTCCTCGGCGCGCATGCTGCCCAGCAGCAACATCACGCCTTGGTCACGCACGATCTCGCGGCTCATGATGCGGTGCACGTGGTGCTGCAGCGTGCTGAATTCGCGCGACAACGCTTCCAGCTTGTCAAACGGCAGCACGCACACTTCGGCGTCTTCCAGCGCCACCGCCGAGCACGAGTGCTTGTCCTGCACGATGCCGTCCAGCCCCAGGATTTCACCGGCCATCTGAAAGCCCGTGACCTGGTCGCGTCCGTCGGCCGTGTTGATGACGGTTTTGAAAAACCCTGAGCGCACCGCGTACAACGACGTGAACGCGTCCCCGGCGGCAAACAGCGTCGCGCCTCGGCGCACGCGGCGCCGGGTGCTGATCAGGTCATCCAGCTGCGCCATCTCATCGGTCGACAGGCCCACGGGGATGCACAGCTCGCGCAGGTTGCAGCTGGAACAGGCGACTTTGATCGAATGCAGGTCCATGGGCGCAGCGGTGGCGAACGTTGGTGGGATGATAACCGTGATCGCTGCCTTGTGCCGCCGCAGCGCCACCGACCTTGGGCGCGGCGCCGTGGCAGGCTGTTTGACCCACGTCAACAGGCCCCGTGGGGCGCTGCGGCACAGTTCATACCCCAAGGAGTCGTACTTGTTGTGAAACACGTCATCGAGCCCAGCCTGCTGCGCCGCTTCGATATTCCAGGTCCGCGCTACACGTCGTACCCGACCGCGGACCGTTTTGTCGAGGCGTTTGGCGAGCGGGACTACATCCAGGCACTGCAGCAACGGCGCGCCGGGTCGTTGGCGCTGCCGCTGTCGGTGTACGTGCACATCCCGTTTTGCGCGTCGTTGTGCTACTACTGCGCGTGCAACAAGATCATCACGCGCCACCACGAACGTGCCACCGAGTACCTGCGCTACCTTGGGCATGAGTTGGAGCTGCAAACCCGCCATCTCGGCCGGGGGCACCGCGTCAGCCAGTTGCACCTGGGTGGTGGCACCCCGACGTTTTTGTCGGACGACGAGCTGGCCGATTTGATGGGGATGTTGCAGCGCCACTTCGAGCTGGTGCCGGGCGGCGAGTACTCGATCGAGATCGATCCGCGCACGGTGACGCAGCAGCGGTTGGCGCACCTGCAGCGGCTGGGGTTCAACCGCCTGAGCTTCGGGGTGCAGGATTTCGACCCAACGGTGCAAAAAGCGGTGCACCGCGTGCAGCCCGCCGAGCAGGTGTTTGCGTTGATGGCGGCGGCGCGCGAGCTGGGGTTCGAGTCGGTCAACGTCGACCTGATCTACGGGCTGCCGCAGCAAACGCCGGAATCGCTGCGGCGCACGTTGGAGCAGGTGCAGCAGCTGCGTCCCGACCGCATCGCGCTGTACGCTTACGCGCATCTGCCGGCGCGCTTCAAGCCGCAGCGGCGCATCGTGGCGGCGGAGCTGCCCAGCGCCGCCGACAAGCTGGCCATGTTGGCGCTGGCGCTGGACATGCTCAGCGCCGCCGGCTACGAGTACATCGGCATGGACCACTTCGCGCTGCCCAACGACGCGCTGGCCGTGGCCAAGCGGCAGGGGCGGCTGCACCGCAACTTCCAGGGCTACAGCACGCAGCCCGACTGCGACCTGATCGCGCTGGGGGTGTCGGCCATCGGACGGGTGGGGGCCACCTACAGCCAAAACACCAAAACGCTGGAGGAGTACTACGACGCGCTCGACCAGGGGCAGCTGCCCATCATCCGCGGCATCGTGCTGAGCCGCGACGATGTGCTGCGCCGCAGCGTCATCATGGCCATCATGTGCCAAGGGCTGGTGGACTTCGAGTCGATCAACCTGGCGCACCTGGTGGACTTCCGGGTCTATTTCGCCCGTGAGTTGGAGCAGCTGCGCGAGATGGCCGAGTGGGGACTGGTGCGGGTGCACGACACGCACCTTGAGGTGACGCCGACCGGCTGGTACGTCGTGCGCGCGATTGCGATGGTGTTCGACCGCTACCTGCAGCTGGACCAGGACCGCGCGCGCTTTTCCAAGATCATTTGACAGCGGCCCGCGCGGCGCGGGGGCATCCGCGGCGAGGCCGCCCTGCCCAGCGCCGCTGCATTACGATCCCAGCCATGCTTGCTTCGATGACCGTATCCGCGCTGGTGATGGGCCTGGTAGGGGGGCCGCACTGCGTGGCCATGTGCGGGGCCGCGTGCGCCGGCATCGCGCGCGCGGCCGGGCCGCACCCGCAGCGTGCGCTGTGGACGTGGCAGGCCAGCCGGGTGGCTGGCTACGCGCTGCTGGGGGCGCTGGCCGGGGGCACCGTGCAAGGCATGGGCTGGCTGGGGCAAAACACCGTGGTGCTGCGCCCCTTGTGGACCATGCTGCACGTGGCGGCGTTGCTGTTGGGGCTGGCGCTGGTGGTGCAGGCGCGCCAGCCGGCGTTCGTCGACGGCTGGGCGCAGGCCGTGTGGCGGCGTGCTCGGCCGGTGCTGGCGCGTCTGGGGCCGCGTGCGCCGGTGGTGTTGGGTGTGGGGTGGGCGTTGATGCCATGCGGGTTGCTGTATTCGGCGCTGCTGGTGGCCTCGTTGTCGGCGTCGGTGTGGCAGGGGGCGCTGATCATGGCCAGCTTTGCGCTGGGCACGGCGGTGTCGCTGGCCGCGGGGCCTTGGCTGCTGCTGCGGTTGACCCAGGCGCGCTCCGGTGGCTGGGGCATTCGGCTGGCCGGCTTGGCGTTGGCGGCCACGTCGGGCTGGGCGCTGTGGATGGGGATCACCCAGCCGACCGGTCTGTGGTGCGCGACGTAACGCGGTCCGGCCACGTGGCTGCGACGAGGCCGACCAGCGCCAGCGCGAAAGCACCCCATTGCACCGGCGTGAGGCGTTCGCCCATCACCAGCACGCCGATCGTGGCGGCGCTGATCGGCAGCATCACGGTGAACACACCGGCGCGGGCTGCGGGCACGTGGCGCAGGCCGGTCATCCACAGCCACACGCTCCATACGCTGGCCGCCAGCGCGTAAAACACCAGCAGCGCCCACAACGGCAGGCTCATGCGGCTCCAATCGTAGCTCCATGCCGCCCAGGCACCCAGCGGCGTCATCAACACCAGCCCCCACAGGTTGATCAGCGCCGCAATGCGCTTGGGGGCCAGCCGCCCGGTGAGGCGTTTGCCAATGACGACGTAGGCCGCCTCGCACGCCACTGCCGCCAGCACCAGCAGGTTGCCCCACAGCGGCAGCGGTACCCCGAGCCAGGTGCCTTGTGCGGCAGCGGGCGTGGCGGCGCCTTTGTCCAGCGAAAACAACCCGATGCCCAGCGCCGCCAGCGCGATCGCGCCCAGCGAGCGCGCGTCGAGCCGCTCGCGCAGCAACCACCATGATTGCAGCGCCACCATGGCGGGGATGGCGGCCATGATGACGCCGGCGGCGCTGGCGGTGGTCAGCCGCACACCGTACAGCATGCACAGGGTGAACAAAAAATTGCCCAGCAACGCTTGCACGAACAGCAGCGCGTGGGTGTGCGGCGTCAGCGGCGGCTCGTGCGCCGGGCGGCGCAACCAGTGGAGCATGGCGGCCGCACCGATCAGGTAGCGCAGCCAGGCCAGCACGAACACCGGCATCGCCGCCAGCAGCGGTTTGGACAGCGCCACGTAGCTGCCCACCAGCGCCATGCTGGCGGCCAGGGCGCCGTAGGCCGTCCAGGGGGTGCGCGGGGGTGTCATCGGGGGTCGGGCACCAGGATGGTGGGGCGGGCCTCGGGCAGGGTATAGGGGTAGTCGCGGCTGTAGTGCAGGCCGCGGCTTTCCTTGCGCTGCTGGGCCGAGCGCACGATCAGGTCCGCCACCTGCACCAGGTTGCGCAGCTCCAGCAGGTCGCGCGTGACGTGGAAGCGCGCGTAGAACTCGTGGATTTCGCTGCGCAGCAGCTCGATACGATTGGCCGCGCGTTCCAGCCGCTTGTCGGTGCGCACGATGCCGACGTAGTCCCACATGAAGCGGCGCAGCTCGTCCCAGTTGTGGCTGATGACGACTTGCTCGTCGGCGTCGCTGACGCGGCTGTCGTCCCACGGGCGCACGGTGATGGGCGGTGGCGCCGGGTGCGCGACCATGTCCTGCGCGGCGGCGCGGGCAAACACCAGGCACTCCAGCAGCGAGTTGCTGGCCAGGCGGTTGGCGCCGTGCAGCCCGGTGTAGCTGGCTTCCCCGACGCAGTACAGGCCCGGCAGGTCGGTGCGCGCGCGCAGGTCGGTCACCACGCCGCCGCAGGTGTAGTGCGCCGCCGGCACCACGGGGATCGGCTCGCGCGTGATGTCGATGCCCAGCTCGGCGCAGCGCTTGAGGATGTTGGGGAAGTGCTCGTGCAAAAAGGCCGACGGCTGGTGCGAGATGTCCAGGTACACGCACGGGATGCCGTGCTTCTTCATCTCGAAGTCGATCGCGCGCGCGACGATGTCGCGCGGGGCGAGTTCGGCGCGCGGGTCGTGGTCCGGCATGAAGCGGCGGCTGCCCAGGTGCGGCGGCAGCTTCAGGATGCCGCCTTCGCCCCGCACGGCCTCGCTGATCAAAAAGCTCTTGGCCTTGGGGTGGTACAGGCACGTGGGGTGGAACTGGATGAACTCCATGTTGGCCACGCGGCAGCCGGCGCGCCAGGCGGCGGCGATGCCGTCGCCGGTGGCGGTGTCGGGGTTGGAGGTGTACAGGTACACCTTGCCGGCACCGCCGGTGGCCAGCACGGTGTGCGGGGCGACGAACACGTCCACTTCGTCGCGCGCTTCGTCCAGCACGTAGGCGCCCAGCACGCGGCGCGGGTGCTCGGGCACGGTGGCATGGCGGTCGCTCAGCACCAGGTCGACCAACACATGTGTCTCGAACACGTCGATGTTGGGGGCGGCACGCACGCGCTCGATCAGGGTCTGCTGCACCGCCGCGCCGGTGGCGTCGGCGGCGTGCACGATGCGCCGGTGGCTGTGGCCGCCTTCGCGCGTCAGGTGCAACCGGTCGCCTTCCTGGGTGAAGGGGGTGCCCAGCGCGCGCAGCCAGCCGATGGCTTCGGGCGCGTGTTCAACGACGAAGCGTGTGGCCCGCTCGTCGCACAGCCCGGCGCCGGCCACCAGGGTGTCGCGCACGTGGTCTTCGAAGCTGTCGCCTTCGCCCAGCACGGCCGCAATGCCGCCCTGCGCCCAGCCGCTGGAGCCGTCGGCGATACCGCGCTTGGTGACGATGGCCACGCGCCAGTGCGGCGGCAGCAGCAGCGCCGTCGACAGGCCGGCCAAGCCGCTGCCGATGATGAGGGCGTCGTAAACGTGGGTGGTCGTGGCCTGGGTGTTCATGGTCGGCAAGGCTGCGATGCTAGCATCGCCGGCCCGTGGCATCAGGTGGGGGTATAGGTCAGGCGCACGTAGATGGGTGCGTAGGGCTCGGCCTGCGTCAGTTCCACCAGCCCCTCCTTGCCCAGCTCCAGCAACGCGACGAAGGTGACGACGGCCACCGCCACGCCGCGCGCGGGCCCGAACAGGGCGTCGAATTCGACGAAGCGCTGGCCTTGCAGCCGCCGCAGCAGCTGGCTCATCGTCTCGCGCACCGACAAGGCCTCACGCTGGATGGTGTGGTGCCGCACCAGGCGCGCGCGGCGCACCACCGCGGCCCAGGCCGCGCGCAGCTCGTCAACCTCGACCTCGGGCCAGCTCGGGGCGGTCGACGGCGCCCACGGCACATGCGCGCACCAAAAGTCGCGTCCGTGTTGCGGCAGGGTTTCCAGCGCTTGCGCGGCGAGTTTGATGCGCTCGTACTCCAGCAGCCGGCGCACCAGTTCGGCGCGTGGGTCTTCAGGCTCGTCCTCGCCGTCCTCACGCGGCGCAGGGGGCAGCAGCAGGCGCGACTTGATCTCCAGCAGCATGGCCGCCATCAGCAGGTATTCGGCGGCCAGCTCCAGGTTGCGCTGGCGGATCTGTTCCACGTAGCCGAGGTACTGGCGCGTGACCTCGGCCATCGGGATGTCGAGGATGTTGAAGTTTTGTCGCCGGATCAGGTACAGCAGCAGGTCCAGCGGCCCCTCGAAGGCCTCCAGAAAGACCTCCAGCGCGTCGGGGGGGATGTACAGGTCCTGCGGCAGCGCGAACAAGGGCTCGCCGTACAGGCGCGCCAAAGCCACTTGGTCGACGGTGGCGACCGTCGCACCCTCATCGTGGGTGGGGGGCAGGGTGGCGTCGCCGCCGTTCACCGCAACGACGGTTCGGTCTGGTACACGTAGGGTTTTTGCGGTACCCGCGCCGCCTGGGCCTGGCGGGCAAAGTCGCGGTCTTGCGGACGGTCCCACAGCAGCGCGCGGCCGGCGCGTTGCTCGGCCTCCAACTGCGGCTTGGCGCGCTTGAGCTCGTTGAGAAACTGGGTGGCGTCGGAGACGTAGTCAGGCAAACCGAGCAGGTTCATGGCACAGGTCGTGAAGGGGTTGAGGTGTGCAGCCATCATTCTAGGGGCGCGGCACGATCGTCGGCTGGGGTGGCCGCATGCGGCGTCGGGTCGGCGGCGCGGGCCGGACGCTGCCAAGCCGACCAGGCGTGCAGGCGATCCAGAAAACCGCTGCGGCGCATCAGCGACAGCGGCTGCTCGTGCAGGCCGTCGATGGACAAGCGGCCGCCGCAGCGTGCGATGGCTTGTTGCACCCCCTCCAGCGCGTCCAGCCCCGTGGTGTCGAGCAACTGCAGATCGCTGGCGTCGAGCCGCACGTCCACGCCGTCGGCGGCCTGCTCCACCGCGTCGGTCAGCGCGTCCAGCTTGGTGACGGCGCCAAAAAAGAGCGAGCCGTACAGGTGGGCCTCGATGCGGCCAGGGCTGACGCGGTTGAGCGTGACGCGAAACAGGCTGCTTTGCCGCCGTACGAACAGCGCCACCGCCAGCACCAGCCCCAGCTCCACCGCCACCGTGAGGTCGAAGATGACCGTCACGGCAAAGGTGCTCAGCAGCATCAGGCGGTAGTGGTGGCTGAAGTGCTTGAGGCGCGCAAACTCGCGCCACTCGCCCATGTTCCAGGCGACGAACAGCAAGATGCCGGCCAGCACGGCCAGCGGCACATGGCGCGCCAGGGGTGCGGCCAGCAGCACGATGGCCGCCAGCGTCGCCGCGTGCACCATGCCCGCGACGCCGCTGGTGGCCCCGCCGCGGATGTTGGTGACCGTGCGCGCGATGGTGCCCGTGGCCGGCATGCCACCGATGAACGGCACCACCGCGTTGGCGATGCCCTGCGCCATCAGCTCCTGGTTGGGGTCGTGCTTGCGGCCGCCGTGCAACTGGTCGGCCACCCGCGCGCACAGCAGCGACTCGATCGCGCCCAGCAAGGCGATGGTCAGCGTCGGGGTGACGAGCTGGCGCACGGTTTGCCAGGACACGTCGGGCCACACCAGCGCGGGCAGCCCCTGCGGGATGCTGCCAAAGCGGCTGCCGATCGTGTCCACCGGCCACTGCAGCGCCCAGGCCAGCAGCGACAGGGTGACCAGGGCCACCACTGGCGCCGGCAGACGCGAGGTGGCGCGCAGCGCGCTGACGCCCTCCAGCGCGTCCAGCCGCTGGCGAAAGGCCGAATCCGTGGCCCACAGCCGCGGCCACACGAACAGCCCCAGCACGCACAGGCTCGCCAGCGCCACCGAGTACGGGTTGACCGTGGACAGCGCCCCACCCACCGTGTGCAGGATGCCGAAAAAATCCGCCGGCATCTTGGCCACTTGCAGCCCCAGCGCGTCGCGCAACTGCGACAGCCCAATGAGCACCGCGATGCCGTTGGTAAAGCCGATGACGACGCTGACCGGCACGAAGCGCACCAGCACCCCCAGGCGCAGCCAGCCCATGGCAAACAGCAGCAGCCCCGCGCAGAAGGTGGACACCAGCAGCCCGCCGACGCCGTGCCGCTCGACGATGCCATAGACGATGACGATGAAGGCGCCCGCCGGACCGCCGATTTGCACCGACGTGCCGCCCAGCAGCGCGATGATCAGGCCCGCCACGATGGCGGTCCACAGGCCGGCCTCGGGGGGCAGACCGCTGGCGATGGCAAACGCCATGGCCAGCGGCAGCGCAACGACGCCGACGGTTACACCAGCGCCCAGGTCGCGCAGCAGGCGCGCGCGGTTGTAGGTGCGCAGGTCATCAAGTAGGCGGGGGTGAAAGGGATGCAGTGCCCAGCGGGCCATAGGGAACCTCCACATGCGTGCAATACCAACGGAGGGCGATGTTGGCCCGCGCGTGGAGGTCCGCAATGACGCAGCCGCGTGATGAACCGGCGCCGCGCGGTCAGTCCGCGCGGCGGCTGGTTGCGGTGCTGGGGGCACGCGGTCGTCACGGTGTCCCAAGTATACGCCCGCGCGCCGTCAGCGCACGCGCATGCCCGGCTCGGCGCCCGGGTGGGGCTCCAGGATGTACAGCCCGGGGTGGGCGGCGCCATCGGCGTGGCTGGCGGCCAGCACCATGCCCTCGCTGAGGCCAAACTTCATCTTGCGCGGCGCGAGGTTGGCCACCAGCACGGTGAGCTTGCCGACGAGCTGCTCGGGCGCGTAGGCGCTGGCGATGCCGGAAAAGACGTTGCGTGTGCGCCCCTCGCCGACGTCCAGCGTTAGCCGCAGCAGCTTGGTGGAGCCCTCCACACGCTCGCAGGCCACGATGCGCGCGATGCGCAGATCGACCTTGGCAAAGTCGTCGATCGTGATGGTGGGGGCGATGGGCTCGCCACCCGGCGTGGCCGCCGCCGTGTCGCCGCCGGACGCTGGCACCATGGGCGGGTTGGGTGGCGCGGGCGGTTCGAACAGCGCTTGCAGCGCCTGCGCGTCCACGCGCTGCATCAGGTGCTGGTACGGCGCGATCGTGTGCCCGGCGCCCAGCGGCTGGCCGGCGTTGGCAAAGTCCAGCGGCGCGCAGCGCAGGAAGGCCTCCACCCGCTCGGCGGTGGCGGGCAGCACCGGCTTGAGCATCGCGGTCAGCACGCGAAACGCCTCGATGCAGGTCGTGCACACGTCGTGCAGCCGCTCCTGCAGCTCGGGCTGTTTGGCCAGCTCCCACGGTTTGTTGGTGTCCACATAGGCGTTGACGCGGTCGGCCAGTTGCATGATCTCGCGCACGGCCTTGCCGTACTCGCGCTCGGCCCACAGCTCGGCCACGGCGGGCAGCGCCGACTGCAGCGTGTCCAGCAGCGCTTCGCCGTCGGGCGAGATGGCGCCCAGCCGCCCGTCAAAGCGCTTGCTGATGAAGCCGGCGGCGCGCGCGGCGATGTTGACGTATTTGCCCACCAGGTCGCTGTTGACGCGCGCCACGAAGTCGTCCGGGTTGAAGTCGACGTCTTCGACGCGCGGGTTGAGTTTGGCGGCCAGGTAGTAGCGCAGCCACTCGGGGTTGAGGCCCAGCTTCAGGTAGCGCAGCGGGTCGATGCCGGTGCCGCGGCTTTTGGACATCTTGGCGCCGCTGACCGTGATGAAGCCGTGCACGAACACGTGCGTGGGTGTTTTGCGGCCGGCAAAGTGCAGCATCGCCGGCCAAAACAGCGTGTGGAAGTAGGCGATGTCCTTGCCAATGAAGTGGATTTGCTCCACCGCCGGGTCGGCGATGAACTCCTCGAAGCTCTGGGTGGTGCGCGAGGGCGGGTGCCAATGCGAGGCGGCCTGCCCCTTGTCGAAGTGGTTTTTCAGGCTGGCCAGGTAGCCGATCGGGGCGTCGAGCCAGACGTAGAAGTATTTGCCCGGAGCGTCGGGAATTTCGATGCCGAAGTACGGCGCGTCGCGTGAGATGTCCCAATCGCTCAGACCCACGCGCCCGTCGTCGCCGACGGTGAACCACTCGCGAACTTTGTTGACCACTTCGGGCTGCAGCCGCCCGGGGGTGCTGGTCCATTCCTCCAAAAACTGCACGCAACGCGGGTCGGACAGTTTGAAGAAAAGGTGCTGCGATTGGCGCAGCTCGGGCGTGGCGCCCGACAGCGTCGAGGTCGGGTTGCGCAGCTCGGTGGGGCTGTACACGGCGCCGCAGGCTTCGCAGGCGTCGCCGTACTGGTCGGGCGCACCACAGTGCGGGCATTGGCCCTTGATGTAGCGGTCCGGCAAGAACATCCCCTTGACCGGGTCGTAAAACTGCTCGATCGTGCGCAGCTCGATCAGGCCGGCCGCTTTGAGGGCGAGGTAAATCGATTGCGCCAACGCGTGGTTTTCAGGCGCGTCGGTGCTGTGCCAGTTGTCAAAGCGGATGTGAAAGCCGTCCAGGTACTGCGCGCGCCCGGCCACGATCTCGGCCACGAACTGCTGGGGCGTTTTGCCGGCTTTTTCGGCGGCGATCATGATCGGGGCACCGTGCACGTCGTCGGCGCCAACGAAGTGCACCTCGTGGCCCAGCAGGCGCTGTGTTCGAACCCAAACGTCGGCCTGGATGTACTCCATGATGTGGCCGATGTGGAAGTGGCCGTTGGCGTAGGGCAGCGCGGCGGTGACGAACAGACGGCGGTGGCTCATGGACAGCACGCAAGGGGCTAGTGAAAGAATCCCGGATTGTACTGAGGGCATCCGCGGGCTGAGCCCCGGAGACCTGCGGTGCCAGCGGCTAGACTATTCCTTTCGCAACCATCCATCACCCACGCGAGGAGCGAGGCATCCATGAGCATCGACACCCAGGCCCTGCTGCAGGCGCTGCAAGCTGTGGTCGATCCCAACACCGGCAAAGACTTCGTGACCACCAAGGCGCTGACAAACCTGCAGGTCCACGGCGATGAGGTGGCGTTCGAGGTCGAGTTGAGCTACCCGGCGCGCAGCCAGCACGACGCGCTGCGCTGCCAGCTGGTGGCGGCAGCGCGTGGCGTGCCGGGGGTGGGCAACGTGTCGGTGCAAATCACCACCCGCATCCAGGCGCATGCGGTGCAGCGCGGCGTGGCGTTGTTGCCGCAGGTGCGCAACGTGGTGGCGGTGGCCTCGGGCAAAGGGGGCGTGGGCAAAAGCACCACGGCCGTCAACCTGGCGCTGGCGCTGGCGGCCGAAGGCGCCCGCGTGGGCCTGCTCGACGCCGACATCTACGGCCCCAGCCAGCCGATGATGATGGGCATCGAAGGTCGCCCCGAAAGCCTCGATGGGCAGACGATGGAGCCGCTGGTCAACTACGGCGTGCAGGTCATGTCGATCGGCTTTTTGGTGGACAAGCACGAAGCCATGATCTGGCGCGGCCCCATGGCCACGCAGGCGCTGGAGCAACTGCTGCGCCAGACGAACTGGCAGGACCTGGACTACCTGATCGTGGACATGCCACCCGGCACCGGCGACATCCAGCTCACGCTGAGCCAGCGCGTGCCGCTCACTGGCGCGGTGATCGTGACGACCCCGCAAGACATTGCGCTGCTCGACGCGCGCAAGGGCATCACGATGTTCCAAAAGGTCAACGTGCCGATTTTGGGCATCGTCGAAAACATGGCCGTGCACGTGTGCCCGCAGTGTGGGCACGCCGAACATATTTTTGGCGCCGAGGGTGGCAAGCGCATGGCCGCCGAGCTGGGGGTGCCGTACCTGGGGGCCTTGCCGCTCAACCGCAGCATCCGCGAGCAGGCCGACAGCGGCCGCCCCACCGTCGTGGCCGACCCGGACGGCGAGCTGGCCGCGCAGTACAAGGCGGTGGCGCGCCAGGTGGCGCTGGCGGTGGCCGCGCGCGCCAAGGATTATTCAAGCAAGTTCCCCACGATCACCATCAGCCGTGCCACCTGAGGTCGGTCGGCTGTCAAGTCGACCCCCTCCTATCCCTCCTATAATGACCCGCACGAACGTCACACACAGCCGCAGCAGGCCGTGATGGCGCGGTCGCGGCAGGGGAAGGCAGGTATGAACATTTTGCTCACCGGGGGGACCGGCTACATCGGCAGCCACACCGCCGTCGTGTTGGCCGAGGCTGGGCACCAGGTTGTTTTGCTGGACAACCTCGCCAACAGCCAGGCCGGTGTGGCGCAGCGCCTCGGCGCCCTCATCGGCCAGACCCCGCCGCTGGAAGTGGTGGATGTGCTCGACACCGTGCGCGTGCGCATGGTGTTGCGGCATTACCGCATCGAGGCGGTGGTGCACTTCGCCGGGCTGAAAGCGGTGGGCGAGTCGGTGGCGCAGCCGCTGACGTACTACCACAACAACGTGGCGGGCACCGTGAGCCTGCTGCAGGCCATGCAGGCTGAGGGGGTGCGCCAGCTTGTCTTTTCCAGCAGCGCCACCGTCTATGGCCAGCCGCAGTACCTGCCGTTGGACGAAGATCACCCCACCGGGGCCACCAACCCGTACGGCCGCACCAAGCTGCACATCGAGCACATGCTGCAGGACCTGGCGGCCAGCGACCCCTTGTGGCGGATCGCCATCCTGCGCTACTTCAACCCGGTGGGCGCGCACCCCAGCGGCCTGATCGGCGAGGACCCCAACGGCATTCCCAACAACCTGATGCCCTACATCGCGCGGGTGGCAGCGGGGCGGTTGCCACACCTCAACGTCTGGGGTGACGACTACCCCACGCCCGACGGCACCGGCGTGCGGGACTACATCCATGTGATGGACCTGGCCGAAGGTCATCGCGCGGCGCTGGACCACCTGGCGCGCAGCCCGCAGCCGTGCGAGGTGTTCAACCTTGGCACCGGACAGGGCACCAGCGTGCTACAAATGGTGCGCGCGTTCGAGCAGGCCAGCGGGCAGCGTGTGCCGTACCGCATCGCGGCGCGGCGGCCCGGGGACGTGGCCGCGTGCTGGGCCGACCCGGCCAAGGCGCAGCGCGTGCTGGGCTGGCGCGCCACGCACGACGTGCACGACATGTGCGCCAGTGCGTGGGCCTACGTGCGCACCAGCGCGGCGGCGGCGCTGGTGGCGTAGCGCGCCGACCGTGCGCCCGGCCCCGCGGGTCCACGGCCCGTGGACGCCCGCCTACAATGGCATGTTTTGACCAACGTGCGGCCGTGACTGCGGTGTCTTCCGAATTCCCTTCGTCCCCTGCGGTGCCCCCGATGATCCTGGCTGGCCTGGAGCCACTGGTCATCGGGCCGGGCAGTCTGTTCGTCAACATTGGCGAGCGCACCAACGTGACCGGCTCGCGCGCGTTTGCGCGCATGATTCTGGAGGGCCGCTTCGAGGATGCGTTGGCCGTGGCGCGCCAGCAGGTGGAGGCCGGCGCCCAGATCATCGACGTCAACATGGACGAGGCCATGCTCGACAGCAAGGCCGCGATGGTGCGCTTCCTCAACCTCATCGCCAGCGAGCCCGACATTGCGCGCGTGCCGGTGATGATCGACTCGTCCAAGTGGGAGGTGATCGAGGCGGGCCTGAAGTGCCTGCAAGGCAAGGGCGTGGTCAATTCGATCAGCCTCAAGGAGGGGGAGGCCGAATTCAAGCGCCAGGCCCGGCTGATCCGGCGCTACGGCGCCGCCACCGTGGTGATGGCGTTCGACGAGCAGGGCCAGGCCGATACCTTACAGCGGCGCATCGACATCTGCGCACGCGCCTACCGCATCCTGGTGCAGGAGGTGGGCTTTCCGCCCGAAGACATCATCTTCGACCCCAACATCTTTGCAATCGCCACCGGCATCCCGGAGCACGACCGCTACGCGGTGGACTTTATCGAGGCCACGCGCTGGATCAAGGCCAACTTGCCCGGCGCCAAGGTCTCGGGCGGGGTGAGCAACGTCAGCTTCAGCTTTCGCGGCAACGAGCCGGTGCGCGCGGCCATCCACACGGTGTTTTTGTACCACGCCATTCGCGCCGGCATGGACATGGGCATCGTCAACGCGGGGCAAATCGGGGTCTACGACGAGCTGGATCCCGAGCTGCGCGAACGCGTCGAAGACGTGGTGCTGGCGCGCCGGCCGGACGCCACCGAGCGCTTGCTGGCGCTGGCCGAGCACGTCAAAGGCGCGGCCAAGGACGACAGCGCCCGCCTGGCTTGGCGCGCGCTGCCGGTGGAGCAGCGGCTGCAGCACGCGCTGGTGCATGGCATCACCGACCACATCGTCGACGACACCGAAGCGTGCTGGCGCGCCATCGAAGCGCGCGGCGGGCGGCCGCTGGAGGTGATCGAAGGCCCGTTGATGGCGGGCATGAACACGGTGGGCGACTTGTTTGGCGCGGGCAAGATGTTTTTGCCGCAGGTGGTCAAAAGCGCGCGCGTGATGAAGCAGGCGGTGGCCCACCTGGTGCCGTACATCGAGGCGGAAAAGGCCCAGATGCTGGCCGCCGGGGCTGAGGTCAAGCCCAAGGGCACGATCGTCATCGCCACCGTCAAGGGCGACGTGCACGACATCGGCAAAAACATCGTCAGTGTGGTGCTGCAGTGCAACAATTTCAACGTCGTCAACATGGGTGTCATGGTTCCGTGCCACGACATCCTGGCCAAAGCCAAGGAGGTGGGCGCCGACGCGGTGGGGTTGTCGGGGTTGATCACCCCTAGCCTGGACGAGATGCAGCACGTGGCCGCCGAAATGGACCGCGACCCGTGGTTCGTTGAGCGCGGCGTGCCGCTGTTGATCGGGGGCGCGACGACCAGCCGCGTGCACACCGCGGTCAAGATCGCGCCCAAGTACCGCGGGCCGGTGGTGTACGTGCCGGATGCCTCGCGCGCGGTGGGGGTGGCGCAGGCGCTGCTGGGCGAGCAGCGCGCCGCGTTCGTGGCCGAGGTGCAGGCCGACTACGAGCGCGTGCGCCAGCAACACGCGGCCAAAAAGCCCGTGGCGCTGTGGCCCCTGGCCAAGGCGCGTGCCAACCGCACCCCCATCGACTGGGGAGCGTGGCAGCCGCCGCGCCCGGCGCTGCTGGGGCGGCGCGTGCTGCGCAACCTGAACCTGGAGGAACTGGCGCGCTACATCGACTGGACGCCGTTTTTCCAGACCTGGGACCTGGCAGGTCGCTACCCGGACATTTTGCAGGACGAGGTGGTGGGCGAGCAGGCGCGCAAGGTGTTCGACGACGCGCAGGCGATGCTGCGGCGGCTGATCGACGGACGCTGGATCAGCGCGCATGCGGTGGTGGGGCTGTGGCCGGCCAGTGGCGAGGGCGACGACATCGTGCTGTACGCCGATGAAGCGCGCACGCAGCCGCTGATGACCTGGTACAACCTGCGCCAGCAAACGCCCAAAGAGGTGATCGACGGCGTGATGCGCCCGAGCCGCTGCCTGGCCGACTTCGTGGCGCCGCTGGCCAGTGGTGTGGCCGACTACGCCGGCGCGTTTGCCGTGACCGCCGGTGTGGGGGCCGACGAGCGCGCCGCCGCGCTGGAGGCGGCGCACGACGACTACGGCGCCATCATGCTCAAAGCGCTGGCCGACCGCCTGGCCGAGGCTGCCGCCGAATGGCTGCACGAGCGCGTGCGCAAAGAACTGTGGGGCTACGCCCCGCACGAGGCGCTGACCAACGAGGCGTTGATCGCCGAGCGCTACCAGGGTATCCGGCCCGCACCGGGCTACCCCGCCTGCCCGGACCACACGGTCAAGACGGACTTGTTCGCGCTGCTGGGGGCGCACGAGGTTGGCATGGAGCTGACGGAAAGCCTGGCGATGACCCCGGCGGCCAGCGTCAGCGGCTTTTACCTGGCGCATCCGCAAGCCACGTACTTCAACGTCGGCCGCATCGGGCACGATCAGTTGGAGGATATGGCGCGCCGCCGTGGCATGCCGGTGGAGGAACTGGCGCGCTGGTTGGCGCCGTTGCTGTAGTCCGCCGTCGGGGCTTACTGCGCCGTGCTGGCGCGGATCTCATCGATCGTGGTCAAGCCCTGCAGGGCCTTGACGATGCCGTCGTGCCGCAGCGTGCGAAAGTGTCCGTGCTGCGTGACCGCGTGCGCCAGCGCTTCGGCCGGGGCGCGGGTCTGGATCAGGCGGCGCACCGGTGCGTCGACCATCAGCAGCTCGTGCAACCCAAGCCGTCCCCGGTACCCGGTGTGATCGCACTGGGGGCAGCCGGTGGGGGTGACCCACAGCGGCTCGGCACCCTGCAGGCTTGCCGCCCACTCGGCCAGCACCGCCTCGGGGCTGGGGCGCAGGTCCTCGGGGAACAGGTGGCGGTAGTCTTCGATGAGTTCGTCGCGCTGCGCGTCCTGCAGGGGCTGGCGCTGGGCGCAGTGCGGACACGCACGCCGCACCAGCCGCTGCGCCAGCACGGCGGTGAGCGAATCGGCGAAGTTGAACGGGTCCATGCCCATGTCCAGCAGGCGCACGACCGTCTCGGGCGCGCTGTTGGTGTGCAGCGTGGACAGCACCAGGTGCCCGGTGAGGCTGGCCTCGATGGCCATTTGCGCGGTTTCGGTGTCGCGGATTTCGCCCACCATGATGACGTCGGGGTCAGCGCGCAAAAATGCCCGCAGCGCTTGGCCGAACGTCCAGCCGATTTTGGGGTTGACCTGCACCTGGCGCAGCTCGGGGTTGGTGATTTCGACCGGGTCTTCGGCGGTCCAGATCTTGCGCTCCGGCGTGGCGATGTGCTGCAGCAGCGCGTGCAGCGTGGTGGTTTTGCCGCTGCCGGTGGGGCCCACGCACAACACCATGCCGTGCGGGCGTTGCACGGCTTGCTCCAACCGGCTGAGGATGGACGTCTGCAGCCCCAGCTCGTGCAGCGGCATGGCACGCGCACTGGACAGCAGGCGCAGCACCACGTCCTCGGCACCGCCGTAAGTCGGGATGGTTGCAACACGCAGGTCGATGGGATACTGAGGAGCAAACTTAGCAAAGTCGATCTTGCCGTCCTGCGGCTTGCGACGCTCGGAAATGTCGAGGTCGCACATGATTTTTAGGCGCGCCACCAGCGCCGCGCGGTAGGTGTGCGGCAGCTCCATGTAGGGCCGCAGGCGCCCGTCTTTGCGCAGGCGGATGCGCACCTTGCGCTTGCCGGGAAAGGTCTCGACGTGGATGTCGGAGGCGCCCTGGTGGTAGGCCTCGATGATGATCGAGTTGATCAGCCGCACCAGCGAGTTGTCCGACTGCTCCACCGGTGCCAGCGCTTCGCCGTCGTCGTCGCTGCTGCCTTCCTCCAGCGAAGCCAGCAACGCCTCGGCGCTGGTGGCCTCGGCCCCGCCGGTGGGCTCGGGTGGCAGGGGCTCGGCGCCGCCGTCCAGGCCAAAGCTCGCGTAGGCCTGCGTGACCGTGCGGGCGTCCAGCGGCGTGCTGGACAGTGCTGGCACGACCTTGCACTGCAGCGTGAACTCCAACTCGTCGATGGTGGCGCGGCTTGACGGGTCCTCGGCGGCGATGATCAGCGTGCCGTTGCGCCACAGCAGCGGCACGATGCGCAGCCGCCGCGCCAGCGCCAACGGCACGCGTCGCAGGGCGTCGGCGTCGATGGGGAAGCTGCTCAGGTCCACCACCGGGTAGCCCATCTTGCGCGCCAGCGCCACGCGCAACTGCTCGCGCGTCAGCTGCCCGCTTTGCACCAGCAGCTCACCCAGCGGGGTGTTGCGTTCCTGTTGCTGGCGCTGCAGCGCTTCGTGCAGTTGTTCTTCGGTAATGAAGCCCAGCGCCGTGAGCGCCTCGCCGATGCGCACCAGCGGCATGCGCTGCTGCTCTTCCAGCGCCTGCAGCAGCTGCTCGGGCTTGACGATTTCCTTGATGACCAGGTAGTCGCCCAGCTTGCGCCGGCGCAGCGCCTCCTGCTCGCGCGCGGCTTGCTCGACCTGCTCCGGCGTCAGGGCCTGCTGCTCGACCAACACGCGCCCGATCGCTTCGCCCACCTGTAGCTCGCGGTAGGCTTCGCGTGGCCAAAAAAGGCGACGCACGCGGTCGTGCTCGTCGATCGGCTCGAACAGAAAGACGCCCGCGTCGGACTCCACGTGCCCAATCGTGTCGCCGGTGCGCGTGCTGCCGTCGCTGAGCACGATGCGGTACGGCAAGTGCGGACGGTAGCGCACCAAGGCTTCGAAGCTGCTGTCCGGAGGCTGCGTTTCGGTGATTTCGATCGGGGCCAGCGGGGTGGTCAGCGCGAGCCGGCGAAACATATCGAAGCGCAGCGGCATGACGGCGCGCGACGGCGGCACCTGGATCTGCGCGACGCGCCGGTCCAGCTCCAGCGCCACCAGCACGGCGTTGCGCACCTGGCCGTTGATGCCTTCGATCTCACACGGTTCGGGGCCGCCGCTGGCCGACGGGTTGGCGTACCCGATGTACGGCGGGGTTGGCCAGCGCAGCACAGGTGGCGAGTGTTCGGCGTCGGTGGCGGCTTGCATGGTGGGCGCGGCAACGAGGTTGCTGCGCGATTATGCGGGCAATGTGCCCGCGACGGGGCGGTATTGCAGTGCTTCGGCCACATGCTGTGGTTCGGTGTCTGCGCTGCCGGCCAGGTCGGCGATGGTGCGCGCCACGCGCAGCGTGCGGTGGGTGGCCCGTGCGGACCAGCCAAGCCGCGTGGCGGCCTGTTGCAGCAGCCGCTGGGCCGGGTCGCTCAGCTGCGCGTGTTGCAGCAGGGCATCGCCTTGCAGCGCGTGGTTGGCCACGCCTTGCCGCTGCATGGCGCGCTGGCGCGCCTGCGCCACCCGCTGGCGCACCACGGCGCTGGGCTCGCCGGGGGCCGTCTGCAAAAGTTGTTCGGCGGGCAGCGCGGGCACCTCCACCTGCAAGTCGATGCGGTCCAGCAGGGGGCCACTCAAGCGCGCGCGGTAGCGCTGCACCTGCTCCGGGGTGCAGCGGCAGCGCGGGTGTGCAGCGCCCAGGTAGCCGCACGGGCACGGGTTCATCGCCGCCACCAACTGAAAGCGCGCCGGGTATTCCACCTGCCACTGGGCGCGCGACAGGCGCACGCTGCCGGTTTCCAGCGGCTCGCGCAGCGCTTCCAGCGCGGTGCGGCTGAACTCCGGCAACTCGTCCAGAAACAGCACGCCGTGGTGCGCCAGCGAAATTTCGCCTGGCCGTGGCGGCGAGCCGCCGCCCACGAGGGCCGCCGCGCTGGCCGTGTGGTGCGGGTTGGCCCAAGGGCGCTGACGCCACTGTTCGGGCCGAAACCGCCCCAGCAACGACGCCAACGCCGCCGCTTCGAGCGCCGCCTCGTCGTCCAACGGCGGCAGCAGGCCGGGCAGACGCTGCGCCAGCATCGACTTGCCGCTGCCCGGCGGTCCGATCAACAACAAGCTATGGCCGCCGGCGGCGGCGATTTCGAGCGCGCGGCGGGCCGCCGCTTGCCCTTTGACGTCGGCCAGGTCCGGGCCGCAGGGTGCGTCGGGCGTGCTGGGTTGACCGCTCAACACGCGCCAGCCGTCCGTGTCGTTGGTCGCGCCGGTGCCGGCGGCCAACGCCAGGTGCCGCACGACGTCGGCCAAATGGCGCGCACGCACCACGGTCAGCCCGGGCACCAAGGCGGCCTCTTCGGCGCTGTCTGGGGGCAGCACCAAGGTGCGCGATGGTGCACCATGCACCATGTCGGTGCGTGCGGCCAGCGCCATCGGCAACGCGCCGCGCACCGCCCGCAGCGCACCGGTCAGCGATAGCTCACCCGCGAACTCGTAGCCGTGCAGCCGCGCCGCGTCGAGCTGGCCACTGGCCGCGAGGATGCCCAGGGCGATGGGCAGGTCCAGCCGCCCCGACTCCTTGGGCACGTCGGCTGGCGCGAGGTTGACCGTGATGCGCTGGTTGGAGGGCCATGCCAGGCCGCTGGTCTGGATGGCCGAGCGCACGCGTTCGCGCGCTTCCTTGACTTCGGTGTCGGCCAGGCCGACCAGCGTGAAGCTGGGCAGTCCGTTGGCCAGGTGCACCTCGACGTGCACCGGCAACGCTTGCAGCCCCAACAGCGTGCGGCTGCGCACCACGCACAAGCTCATCGTTGTCGATCCTCCCCGTCAGGCCTGAGCACCGATGATGCCACAGCATGGGCAGGGCACGGTTGGCACGCCTCGTGCTTACGCTGAGCATGCGCCGCGGCTGCGGCAAGCCACCCAACGAGGAAAGGAAAGCCATGAAACTGGTCACCGCGATCATCAAACCGTTCAAGCTGGACGAGGTGCGCGAGGCGCTTGCGGCCATTGGGGTGCAGGGCGTCACCGTCACCGAGGTCAAAGGGTTCGGGCGCCAAAAGGGCCACACCGAGCTGTACCGCGGCGCGGAGTACGTGGTCGATTTTTTGCCCAAGGTCAAGGTCGAGGCGGCGGTGCCCGATGAGCGCGTCGAGGCGGTCATCGAGGCCATCGAAGGTGCTGCGCGCACCGGCAAGATCGGCGACGGCAAGATTTTTGTGCTGCCGCTGGAGCAAGTGATTCGCATCCGCACCGGGGAAACCGGTGTGGACGCCCTGTGAAGCATTCGATTGACCTAACCGTTGGCAAGGGGATTGCAATGAAACGACTGATGATGGGTTTGTGCTTGGGCCTGGGCTTGCTGTGGGGAGCCGCAGCGTGGGCCCAGGGTGAGGCGGCCAACGACGGCGCCGCGGCGGCACCTGCGGCTGCGCTGGTGCAGGAGGCGCCGGCCAGCCCGGCAACGCCGGCCGAGCCTGCGGCGGCGCCAGCGGAATCGGCCGCCCCGGCGGTCACCGTGAACAAGGGCGACGTGGCCTGGATGATGACCTCGACCTTGCTGGTCATCATGATGGTGATTCCGGGCCTGGCGCTTTTTTACGGCGGCTTGGTGCGCAGCAAGAACATGCTGTCGGTGCTGATGCAAGTGCTGATGGTGTTTTCGCTGATCACCGTGTTGTGGGCGCTGTACGGCTACAGCCTGGCCTTTGGCGGCGAGGGGGCCATCATCGGCAGCTTGGACAAGGTGTTCCTCAAAGGGGTGACGACGGCGTCGCTGGCCGACACCTTCACCGAGAACGTCAAGATCCCCGAGCTGATCTTCGTCGCGTTCCAGGCCACGTTCGCGGGCATCACCTGCGCGCTGATCGTGGGCTCGTTTGCCGAGCGCATCAAGTTTGGCGCGGTGCTGCTGTTCAGCGCCATCTGGTTCACGTTCAGCTACCTGCCGATCGCGCACATGGTGTGGGGGCCGGGCGGCTACCTGCTGGGCAAGGGCGCGCTGGACTTCGCCGGCGGCACCGTGGTGCACATCAACGCCGCGATGGCCGGTCTGGTGGGCGCCTACATGCTGGGCAAGCGCATCGGCTACGGGCGTGAAGCGATGCCCCCGCACAGCCTGACGCTGACGATGGTGGGCGCGTCGTTGCTGTGGGTGGGCTGGTTCGGCTTCAACGCCGGCTCCAACCTGGAGTCCACCGCGGGGGCCACGCTGGCTTTCCTCAACACGCTGCTGGCCACGGCGGCGGCGGTGCTGGCCTGGTCCATCGGCGAGGCGCTGCACAAAGGCAAGGCCTCGATGCTGGGCGCGGCTTCGGGCGCGGTGGCGGGGCTGGTGGCCATCACGCCGGCGTGCGGCTCGGTCGGCCCGATGGGGGCGCTGGTCATCGGCTTGGTGGCGGGCTTCCTGTGCCTGTGGGGCGTGACGGGCCTCAAGAAGATGTTGGGTGCCGACGACTCGCTGGACGTCTTCGGTGTGCACGGCGTGGGCGGTATCGTCGGCGCGCTGCTGACCGGGGTGTTCGCGGCGCCGACGCTGGGGGGCACCGGTGCGGAAGACTTCTCGATCGCCAGCCAGTTGCTGGTGCAGGCTGAAGGGATCGTCATCACGATGGTGTGGTCCACGGTGGTGGCGGCGGTGGCCTACAAGATCGTCGACATGGTGATGGGGCTGCGCGTGAGCGAAGAAGAAGAACGGGAGGGCCTGGATATCACCTACCACGGGGAGTCGGCGTACAATCGCTGATCACACGGCGTACGCTGTTGGGGGGTAGCCCGGTGCCTGGTGCAGGCACCGGGTTTTTTTGCTCGTGGACGGTCGCAGGGGCGTCAAGCGCCGGCGCGTGGGGGCGTTGGGGCGGCTACCATCGGGGCGATGGAATGGCTGATTTTGACCGCCGCGGCCGGGCTGGCCGGGTTTGTCGATGCGATCGTGGGCGGTGGCGGCCTGATTTTGGTGCCGGCGCTGTTCGCGACGTTTCCCGCCGCGCACCCGGCCACATTGCTGGGCACGAACAAAAGCGCCTCGGTCTGGGGCACGGCTGCGGCCACCTGGCGCTACGCGCGCCGCGTGGACCTGCCGTGGCGCGCGCTGCTGCCGGCGGTGGGCGTGTGCCTGCTGGGGGCGTGGGCCGGCGCGTGGCTGGTGACGCGGGTGCGCCCCGACGCGCTGCGGCTGGCGCTGCCGGTGGTGCTGTTGGCGGTGCTGCTGTACACGTTGGCGCGCAAAGACCTGGGGCGCCACCACCGGCCGCGCTTCAGCGGCCGCGCCGAGGCGTGGGCAGCCTGCGCGGTGGGCGGCGGCATCGGGCTGTACGACGGTTTTTTCGGTCCCGGCACCGGCAGTTTTTTGGTGTTTGCCTTCGTGCGCTGGCTGGGCTACGACTTTTTGCGCGCCAGCGCGGCGGCCAAGCTGCTCAACACCACCTCCAACGTGGCGGCGGTGGCGCTGTTTGCCGCCAAGGGGCACGTCTGGTGGCACTACGGCGTGGCGATGGCGCTGGCCAACGTCGTGGGCAGCTTGTTGGGCACGCGGCTGGCGCTGCGCCACGGGGCGGGGTTTGTGCGCGGGGTGTTTTTGCTGGTGGTCACGGTCCTCATCGCCAAAACGGCGTGGGACGCCTGGGGCACGGTGGGGGGCCACTGAGCCGGCGCTCACCCCGCCGGCGCGTTCACGGGCGCGGTGGCCAGGGGACTTCGTCGACGCGCCGCGGCACGCCGATGGGCGCGGCGGTTTGGCCTTTTTGCGTCGCGGCGATGTCCTCCTCGCTGGGGTACAAGCCCAACAGCAGGTAGTCGAACACGCGTCGCACGATGGGTGCGGCATGGGCCGCCCCAAAGCCCGCGTTTTCGACGATGGCGGCGGCCACGTAGCGTGGTGCTTCAGCCGGCGCGAACGCCACGTACAGCGAATGGTCGCGTTGGTACTCGGCCAGGCGGGCGGCGTCGTAACGCTCACGCTGCCCGATCGTGACCGCCTGCGCGGTGCCGGTTTTGCCGCCGCTGCGGTACGGCGCGCCGGCAAAGGCGCGCGCCGCCGTGCCTTCGGTGGTGACGCCCACCATGGCGTCCAGCACCACGCGCAGGTTCTCCGGGCGGTACCCCAGCGGCCGGGGCGGCTGGGCCGGGGCCAGGGGCAGGGGAGGCTGGCCGACCGGCAACGCTTGGAGGGCCACGTGGGGCGTCATACGCTGGCCGCCGTTGGCCAGCGCCGCCACGGCGGTGGCCAATTGCAGCATCGTGAAGCTGTTGTAACCCTGGCCAATGCCCAGCGAAATCGTTTCGCCCGGGTGCCAGCGTTGCTGCTCCGGCTGGCGGTAGGCGGCGCGTTTCCAGGCCGGGCTTGGCAGGATGCCGCGCACTTCGCCCGGCAGGTCGATGCCAGTGCGTTGCCCAAAGCCCAACGGGGCCATGAAGTCGTGGATCGCCTGCACCCCCATCTCGTGCGCCAGCGTGTAGTAGTAGACGTTGCTCGACAGTACGATGCTGCGGCGTAGGTCCACCATCCCCAGCGCCGTTTCCCCGTGGCTGCGAAAGCGGTGGTTGCCCAGCGTCCAGTAGCCCGGGTCCAGCACCGCGGTCTGTGGGGTGCGCAGCCCCAGCTCCAGCGCGGCCAGCGCCATGAAGGGCTTGTAGGTGGAGCCCGGCGGGTAGGTGCCGCGCAGCGCGCGGTTCAGCAGCGGGCGGTCCAGCGATTCGTTCAGTTCGCGCCAGGTGTCGCTGTCGATGCCATCGACAAACAGGTTGGGGTCGAAGGTCGGCATGCTAACCAGCGCCAGCACTTCGCCATTGTGCGCGTCGAGCACCACCAGCGCGCCGCGGCGCCGGCCGTACAGCCGCTCCACCAGGTGCTGCAGCCGCACATCCAGTGCCAGGCGGATGTCGTCGCCGGCCTGCGCTGGCGTTACGCCGAGGCGGCGCACCGCGCGGCCGGTGGCGGTGGTTTCGAGTTGTTCCAAACCGGTGCGGCCGTGCAACCGCTCTTCCTGGGCCGCCTCGACGCCTACCTTGCCGATGTGGGTGGTGCCGCGGTAGTTGGCCACGCGCTCGTCGGGCCAGTCGTCCATTTGCGCGCGGTCGCGCTCGCTGATGCGGCCGATGTAGCCGACGACGTGTGCGGCGGTTTCACCCAACGGGTAGCGGCGCAGTTGGCGGGCTTGGATCTCCACGCCCGGCAGCGCCCACAGGTGCGCGGCCACACGCGCCATTTCGGTTTCGCTCAGGCGGCTTTTGAGCGGCAGCGGATCGAAACGCTTGGATTCGGCGCGCAGGCGGCGAAAACGCTGCAGGTCGCGCGGGGTCAGCTCGACCAGCTCGCCCAGGCGCTGCAGGGTGGCATCGAGGTCGGGCGTGCGGCCGGGGGTGACCTCCAGCGTGTAGACCGGCACGTGGTCGGCCAGCACGATGCCGTTGCGGTCCAGGATGCGCCCGCGTGGCGGCACCAGCGGCACGACGGCGGTGCGGTTGCCTTCAGCCTGGGCGACGTAGCGATCGTGGTGCAGCACCTGCAACACGTAGGCGCGCACGCCCAGCAGGCCAAGCAGCGCCCAGGCCACCCCCAGCGCCACCCACGCGCGGCGGCGTTGGCGCTCGATGCGGTCCTGGGGGTCGGTGACCAGCGCCATCGCGAGCTTACAGCGGCCGGGTGTCGTCGGGGTCCGGCGCACGGCGTTGGGGCGCCAGCAGCACGCGCGTGGCCAGGGGCCAGCAAGCCGCCGTCAGCACCGGTGCCACCCACAGCGCCCCGCTGGGGGGGCCGTCGCCGGCCAGCCAGCGCACCAGCCACTGCAACGCGTAGGCCAGCAGCACCAGCGGCAGCACGTGCAGCGTCTGCCCCAGCTGGTCGAACCACAGCACACGCCGGTGCAAAGAGACGGCGCCGTAGGCCAGCACCGTGTAGGCCAGGGCATGTTGTCCCAACAGGGCGCCCTGGTGCACGTCGAGCAGCAGCCCCGCCACGAACGCCACGCCAACGCCAACGCGGCGCGGCTGGTGCACGCTCCAAAACAGCAGCACCAGCGCCAGCCAGTCCGGCCACCACGGTGGGGCGCCGAGCTGGCCTTTCAGCACCATCAACACGCCCGCGGCGGCCAGCGAGCCCCAGATGAAACCCGGCTTGGCTGGCAGCAGCAGAGGCTCTCCACGTGGCAGCATCGTCAGCCTCCCTGCGCCCGTCGGGTGTCGGCGTCGCGGCGCTGCAGTACCAGCACGTGCAGCGCGTCGCGCACGCGCGCCAGCGGGCGTGCTTCGACCCAGGCAAACCCGCTGCCCTGCGGCTCCACCTGCGTGATCTGGGCCACCGGCAGCCCCGGCGGGTACACGCCATCGATGCCGCTGGTGACCAGCATGTCGCCGGCCGCCGAGTTGGTTTGCGCGGGCACGAACCGCAGCGTCAGCAGCGGCGCGTCCAGGTCACCGTTGCCAAAGGCCAGGTAGCGCTCGCCACTGCGGGTGTTGAGCACCGGCACGGCCAACCGCCGGTCGACCAGCAGCGTCACCTCGCTGGACCAAGGGTGCACCCGCGTCACCTGGCCCAGCACCCCCAGGCCGTCCATCACGGTGTCGCCAGGCTGCACGCCGTGCGTGGCGCCGCGGTCGATGACGACGCCCGGGCGGTACGGGTCGGGCAGGGCGTACAGGATCTCGGCGCCCAGCGCCTGCGGCCAAAGCTGCTCGCGCAGCCCCAACAGGGCGCGCAACTCGCGGTTTTCCTGCGCCAGGTGCTCGACCAAACCCGCGCGGTCCGCTTGCGCCGCCAGCGCCCGCTGAGCCGCTTCGGCCTGTTGGCGCGCCGCGTGCACGTCGGTGAGGTAGCCCGCCACCCAACGCACCGCGTGCACGGGTTGCAACGCCACCCATTGCACCGGGTACAGCACGGTGGCCATCGCGCTGCGCAGCGGCGGCGTCAGGCGCAGCCGAACGTCCAGCACCATCAGCAGCACCGCCAACGCGCTGAGCAGCAGCAGCTTGGTCAGCGCTGGGGTGCCCTGCTTGAAAAAGGGCGGTGGGGTGCGGTCCAGGGTGCCCGGCGGCATCGTGCATCCGGTGGTGCGTGCGGCGCCGGCGCGGGCCTCACTCGCTGGTGAAAATCCCGTGGCCCAAGCGGTCCATCTGCTCCAGCGCGGTGCCACAGCCGCGCACCACGCAGGTCAGGGGATCTTCGGCGACGAACACCGGCAAGCCCGTTTCTTCGTTCAGCAGGCGGTCCAGGTCGCGCAGCAAGGCCCCGCCGCCGGTCAGCATCATGCCGCGGTCGGCGATGTCGGCGCTCAGCTCGGGCGGGGTGTTTTCGAGTGCGATCTTGACCGCGCTGACGATCTGGTTGATCGGCTCGGTCAACGCTTCCAGCACCTCGTTGGAGCTGATCGTGAAGCTGCGCGGCACCCCTTCGGAGAGGTTGCGGCCTTTGACCTCCATCTCGCGCACCTCGGAGCCCGGGAACGCGCTGCCGATGGTTTTTTTGATCAACTCGGCGGTAGGCTCGCCGATCAGCATGCCGTAGTTGCGGCGGATGTAGTTGATGATCGCTTCATCGAACTTGTCGCCGCCGACGCGCACGCTGCCCTTGTAGACCATGCCGCCCAGGCTGATGACGCCCACCTCGGTGGTGCCGCCGCCGATGTCCACCACCATCGAGCCTGCGGCGTCGGCCACCGGCAAGCCCGCGCCGATGGCGGCGGCCATCGGCTCCTCGATCAGGTAGACCTCGCTGGCGCCGGCCCCCAGGGCCGACTCGCGGATGGCGCGCCGCTCCACCTGGGTGGAGCCGCACGGCACGCAGATGATGATGCGCGGGCTGGGGCGCAGCATCGAGCGCGGGTGCACCATCTTGATGAACTGCTTGAGCATTTGCTCTGTGACGGTGAAGTCGGCGATCACGCCGTCCTTCATCGGGCGGATGGCCTCGATGTTGCCGGGCACCTTGCCCAGCATGGCCTTGGCCGCCTTGCCCACCGCCTGGATCGTCTTTTTACCGCTGGGGCCACCTTCGTGGCGGATGGCAACCACCGACGGTTCGTCCAACACGATGCCTTTGCCACGCACGTAAATGAGCGTGTTGGCGGTGCCCAGGTCGATGGCAAGGTCGGTCGAAAAGTGCCGACGCAGGGATTCGAACATGGTTGAGCGTATCCGGTGCGGCCCGTGGGGGCAACAGCGCGCGCCGGTGCAAGGGGCGCGGCCGGCAGCGGGCCTGTTTGTGAAACCCAGGATAATACCGCAAGCCCAACGATTGGCAGGGCACCCTTAGTTCGCGACGAGGACCGATTCCATGGCCTTGACTTTGCAGGATGTCGAGCGGCTGGCGCACCTGGCGCGGCTGGCCATCGACCAGGCTGGCGCCCAGCGTATGCAGGCGCAGCTCAACGCGTTTTTTGGTTTGGTCGAGCGCATGCAGGCGGTCGACACCTCCGGCGTGGTGCCGTTGGCCCACCCTGCCGAGATGTTCACCGACGTGGCGCTGCGCCTGCGCGACGACGAGGTGCGCGAGCCCAACCGCCGCGACGAGTACCTGGCCAACGCGCCGCTGGCCGAGCAGGGTTTGTTTTTGGTGCCGAAGGTGATCGAATGAGCCAAGCACTGCATACGCTCGGGGTGGCCGAGCTGGTGGCGGGCCTGCGCGCGCGCACCTTCAGCAGCGTGGAGCTGACGCAAGCGCTGCTGCAGCGAATCCGGGCGCACGCGCAGCTGGGCGCGTTCGTGGCGCTGGACGTGCAAGCCAGCCTGGCGCAGGCGCGCGCGGCCGACGAGCGCCGCGCCCGCGGCGACGATGCGCCGCTGCTGGGGGTGCCGATCGCCCACAAGGACGTACTGGTCACACGCGGCTGGCCCACCACCGCCGGTAGCCGCATGCTGGCGCGCTACCGCAGCCCGTTCGACGCCACCGTCGTGGCGCGGCTGGGCCAGGGCGACGACGAGCACGCCGGGGCGGGCGCGGTGACGCTAGGCAAACTCAATTGCGACGAGTTCGCGATGGGCTCGGGCAACGAACACTCGGCCTGGGGGCCGGCACGCAACCCGTGGGACCCCGCCCGGGTGCCGGGTGGGTCGTCGGGGGGCTCGGCCGCTGCGGTGGCGGCGCGCTTGGTGCCCGCTGCCACCGGCACCGACACGGGCGGCTCGATTCGCCAGCCGGCGGCGTTTTGCGGCATCACTGGCATCAAACCCACCTACGGACGCTGCTCGCGCTACGGGCTGGTGGCCTACGCGTCCAGCCTGGACCAGGCCGGCCCGATGGCGCGCTCGGCACGGGATTGCGCGCTGCTGCTGTCGGCCATGGTGGGGCCGGACCCGGACCGCGACGCCACCAGCCTGGACCTGCCGCCTGACGATTACACGCGTGGGCTGGACGAGCCGTTGCCGGGCGCCAGTGCGACGCGTCCGCTGCAGGGTTTGCGCATCGGCCTGCCGCGCGAATTTTTCGGTGCCGGCTGCGCGCCGGATGTGCAGGCCGCGGTGCGGGCCGCGCTGACCGAGTTCGAACGCCTGGGTGCCACACTGGTGGAGGTGAGCCTGCCGCGCACCGAGCTGGCCATCCCGGCTTACTACATCATTGCCCCGGCCGAGGCCAGCTCCAACCTGAGCCGCTACGACGGCGTGCGCTACGGCCACCGCGCGGCCCAGTACGACGATTTGCTTGACATGTACCGCCGCAGCCGTAGCGAAGGCTTCGGGCCGGAGGTGCAGCGCCGTATCCTGATCGGCACCTACGTGCTGTCGCATGGCTACTACGATGCGTACTACTTGAAAGCGCAGCAAATCCGGCGCATGATCGCGCAGGATTTCGTGGCGGCGTTCGAACAGTGCGACCTGTTGGCCGGGCCGGTGGCGCCCAGCGTGGCGTGGCCGATCGGCGCGCAGGATGACGACCCGGTGGCGGCGTACCTGGCCGATATTTACACGCTGCCGGCCTCGCTGGCGGGTCTGCCGGGCATGAGTGTGCCGGCCGGCTTTGGCGACGGTGGCCTGCCGGTGGGGCTGCAACTCATCGGCCCGTACTTGGGCGAGGCACGGCTGCTGCACGCGGCGCACCAGTTCCAGCGTGTCACCGACTGGCACTTGCGTGCGCCGCCGGGGGTTTGAGCCGATGCCGACCATCTGCGCGTTCTACGGCTTGCTGATCCGCATGTACTGGGATGATCATGAGCCTGCGCACTTTCATGTCACCTACGGCGAATACAGTGCGGTGTACGCGATCGAGACGCTGACGATGTTGCGCGGTGCCTTGCCTCGACGGGCCCACGCCATGGTGTTGGAGTGGGCCGCGGCGCACCGTGACGAATTGATGGAGGACTGGCAACGATGCCAACAGCGACAGCCCTTGTTGCCGATTGCGCCGTTGGATTGACGCCCGACTTGCCACCTGTGGTGGCGGTGCGCGTGCTGCGGCATGGCGTTTTGGAAGTGAGCTTTGCGGACGGGTGCACGGGGTGCGTCGAAATGCTGCCCTCGCACATGACAGGTGTTTTTGCGCCCTTGCGTGATCCTGCGGTGTTTGCCCAGGTGGGCGTCGTGGGTGGCGCCGTCAGTTGGCCTGAGGGGGTCGATTTGGCACCGGACGCCATGTACCAAGCCATCGTCCGCAACGGCCGCTGGGTGCTGGAATGACCATGGGTTGGCAACGGCGGTCGCGCCGCTCGCATGGAAGATTGATATGAATAGCACTTGTTTGATCGACGGGTACGAAGTCGTCATCGGCTTCGAGACCCACGTGCAGCTGTCCACCCGCAGCAAGATTTTCAGCCGCGCCGCCACCGCCTTCGGTGCCGAGCCCAACACCCAGGCCTGCGCGGTCGACTTGGCATTGCCGGGCACGCTGCCGGTGATGAACCGCGCTGCCGTCGAGTGCGCGATCCGCTTCGGCTTGGCGGTCGGCGCGCAGATCGCGCCGCGCAGCGTGTTTGCGCGCAAAAACTACTTCTACCCCGACCTGCCCAAGGGCTACCAGATCAGCCAGTACGAAATACCGGTCGTGCAAGGGGGGGCGGTGACGTTCTGGCTGGAGCAGGGCAAGGGCGCCAGCCAGCAGCGCGTGCAGCGCACGGTGCGCCTGGTGCGCGCCCACCTGGAGGAAGACGCCGGCAAAAGCCTGCACGAGGACTTCCACGGCATGAGCGGCATCGACCTCAACCGCGCCGGCACACCGCTGCTGGAAATCGTCACCGAGCCGGACCTGCGCTCCAGCGCCGAGGCGGTGGCGTACGCCAAGGCCTTGCACCGCATCGTCACGTGGATCGGCATTTGTGACGGCAACATGCAGGAGGGGTCGTTTCGCTGCGACGCCAACGTCAGCGTGCGCAAGCCGGGCCAGCCGCTCGGTACCCGGCGCGAGATCAAAAACCTCAACTCCTTCAAGTTCATGCAGCAGGCCATCGACTACGAGGTGCGCTGGCAGATCGAGCAGTTGGAGGACGGACACGCCATCGAACAAGCCACCGTGCTGTTCGACCCCGACAGCGGCCAGACGCGCGCGATGCGCACCAAGGAAGACGCGGCCGACTACCGCTACTTCCCCGACCCCGACCTGCCGCCGCTGGTGATCGCCCCAGGCTGGGTGCAGCAGGTGGGCGCGCAGATGCCGGAGCTGCCTGACGTGATGGCGCAGCGCTTCGAGCAGCAGTATGGCCTGCCGGCCTACGACGCCGCGACGCTGACGCAGTCGCGCGCGATGGCGGCGTATTTCGAGGACACGGTGCGCGCGGGCGCGGCCCCCAAGGCCGCCAGCAACTGGATCATGGTGGAGCTGTCGCGCCGGCTCAACGCCGCCGAGCTGGACATCGAGGCCTGCCCTGTGTCCCCGGCGGTGCTGGCGGCGTTGCTGGCACGGGTGGCCGACGGCACGCTGAGCCAGAGCGCCGCCAAGCAGGTGCTGGAAGAGCTCTGGAGCGGATCCGGCAGCGGTGAGCCGCTGGCGCGGGTGGACGCCATCATCGAGGCCAAGGGTCTGCGGCAGATGAACGACACCGGGGCGTTGCAAGCCATCGTGGCCCAGGTCATCGAGGCCAACCCGAAAAACGTGGCCGAATACCGGGCGGGCAAAGACAAGGCGCTCAACGCCCTGGTGGGCCAGGTGATGAAGGCCACGCAGGGCAAGGCCAACCCGCAGCAGGTCAGCGAGCTGCTGCGCCAAGCGCTGGCCCAAGGCTGACGGTGTCACCCCGGGCGGGTGGTCAGCGCGCCGGGGCCGCTGTGGGCGGCGGCGATGGCGCCGCCCACAGCCGGCGTAGCGTGGCCAGCTCGTCGTCGAAGCGTTGCACCACGCGCGCGTGTTCGCGTTGCAGGTCATCGACGTACTGCTGTTGCTGCTGGCGTTGGCTGGCGTTGCTGGCCAGCCGGTGCTTGAGGACCGCCGGCGCGCGCTGGATCCTTGCGGTAAAACTCCATCTCGTCTTGCAGCCGCCGGGCCTCGTCATCCAGCCGCTGCAGGTGCTGCTGCGCCGCCTGCAGGCTGGCGTGCAGCTGCGCCAGCGCCGTCTCGCGCGCGCGCTGGTGGGCGGCTTCGTCGGGGTAGCGCATCAACAGCAGCTGCTCGCGGCGTTGCTGCTCGGCGGCCTGGGCTGCGGCTTCGGCCTGGGCACGCTGCTGGGCGGCGAGGCGCTCGCGCTGCTCGGGCGCGGGGGGCGGCTCGATCACACGGCGCACCACGCCGCTGGGGCCGAGCTCGCGTTGCACGCGGTCACTGCATTCCGGGATCGGTCGGTCCGATGACAGCAGCCGCCCCTGCGCGTCGGTGCAGGTGTAAATGGGCGCGCGCACGGCGGCCGGGGCATTTTGCGCCTGGGCCATCGGACCTGCCAGCAGCACCACGCCCACCCACGCGACGGCGTGCCAGGCGATGAGGGGTAACAGGTGGGGCGAGCGGCGTGACGGCATGGCGGCGACGGTGCGGTCCCGGTCATGGTCACGGGGGCTCCCTCACCCTACACCGTAGCGCGCGCGGTACTGCAGGACGCGCTGGCGGTGCTGCGCCATGTCCGGGTGTTGTTGTGTTTGCAGATACTGCAGCAAATCGTCCAGTCTGGCAATGGCGCACACGGCCAGGCCCAGCTCGCGCTGCACGTACTGCACGGCGCTGTAGGGTACGTCGCGCACGGTGCCGTCGGCGGCTACTTCGGTGGCCATCTCCTGCCGGTCCAGCGCGATGGCCAGCGCATGCGGTGTGGCGCCAGCGCCACGGATCAGCGCGATCGATTCGCGCGCTGCGGTGCCGGCGCTCATGACGTCGTCGACGATCAACACCCGGCCCTGCAGGGGCGCGCCGACCAGGGTACCACCTTCGCCGTGGTCCTTGACCTCTTTGCGGTTGTAGGCAAACGGCTTGTTGTGGCCGCGGCGCGCCAGCTCCACCGCCAGCGCCGCCGCCAGGGGGATCCCTTTGTAGGCGGGGCCAAAAATCATGTCGAACACCACGCCGCTGGCCAGGATGCGGTCGGCGTAAAACGCCGCCAATTGCCCGAGCTTGGCGCCGTCGTCAAACAGCCCGGCGTTGAAAAAATACGGGCTCAGGCGGCCGGCCTTGGTTTTGAACTCGCCAAAGCGCAGCACGCCGCAGGCCAGCGCAAACTGCACGAAGCGCTGCGCCAGCGGGTCGGGGTTGGCGTGGGGGGCGCTGGGTGGGGTAGGGGTGGTCATGGTCGTGTCGGCACGGGGAGCAGCGGGCCGCCATTGTAGGCAGGCGTCACGCCGTCAACCCCGCAGCGCGGCGTAGCTGGTCCAGCCCAGTGCCGTCAACAGCAGCGAGCCGCCCACGTGCAGGCCGATGGCGGCCAGCGCCCACGGCAGGCGGCCCTGTTGCAGCAGCGTCACGACTTCGATCGAAAAGCTGGAAAACGTCGTCAACCCCCCCAGCAGGCCGGTGACGACGAACAGGCGCCACGGCGGTGCGATGGCCGGGTGGTGCAGGAAGAAGGCCACCGCCACGCCAATGACGTAGGCGCCGACCCAGTTGGCCGCCAGCGTGCCCAGCGGCAGGTGCGGTAGTACCGCGTTGAGCGCCAGCCCCAGCCACCAGCGCAGCAGCGCCCCCAAGGCGGCCCCCGTGGCCACGGCGACGATCGAGACGGTGATCATGCCGTGCCCTCCCGCGGCGCCGCAGGGGGTGGGTTGGTCACTCCACCCGCGACGTGGCCGGCCGGCACGTGCTCGGCGGCGCTGGCCACGTGGCGCGTTTGGTCGTCGAAGAAAAAGTCAGGCTCGAACTCGCGCAAAAACGGGCCTTTGTCCAGGCCGCCCAGGAACATCGCCTCGTCGACCTCGATGTTCCAGTCCATCAGGGTGCGGATGGCGCGTTCGTGCGCCGGGGCGCTGCGCGCCGTCACCAGCGCGGTGCGGATGCGCATGGTGGCGCTGCCCGCTTGTTGCAGCCGGTGCAACGCCTGCAGCAAGGGCTTGAAAGGGCCGCCGGGCAGCGGCACGCTGGCGTGGCGTTGTTCGTGGTCTTGGAAGGCGTGCAGGCCCTGGGTTTGGTACACGCGCTCGGCTTCGTCCGAGAACAGCACCGCGTCGCCGTCGAAGGCGATGCGCACCTCGCGCGGGTGGGCGTCGCTGGCGCGGGGCGCGTGCGGGTACACCTGCGCGGCCGGAAAGCCCGCCGCCAGCGCCGCGCGTACATCCTCGATGTTGGCCGACAGAAACAGGTGCGCCCCCAGCGGGCGCAGGTAGCGCCACGGCGGCGCGCCGCGCGTGAACACGCCGCGTTGGATCGGCAGGGCGTCGTGCCCCGCGGAGCGAAACACGCGCAGGCCCGACACCGGGTCGTTGCGCGACAGGATCACCACCTCCACGCGCGTCACGCCATCGGCGTTGAACGCCAGCAGCTTGCGCACCAGCGAGTGCGCCACGCCGGGTTGCGCCGGCTGCTGCAGGCGCTGCAACTGCAGCGCCATGTAGGCGCGGTCATCGCCTTGCTCGAAGACGCGGTTTTCTTCTTCGAAGTCGAACAGCGCGCGCGACGAGATCGCGACGACCAGACACTCGGCAGGCAGCGTGCTCATGGTCGCGATTCTGGCACGGCTGGCCGCTGCCTCACGCCCCCAGCACAAACACCGCCGGCTGCTGCAGCGGCAGGGTCGGGGGATGGCGGCGCCACTGGGCCACGGTGGCGGCGTGCACGGTCTGCTGCGGCAGGCCCAGCGCGCAGGCCACCGCCAGCCGGGTGTCCGGGCGCAACGTCTGCAGCGCCACCTGCAGCAGCGCCGCGTTGCGGTAGGGGGTTTCGATGAAGATTTGCGTCTGGCGCTGCCGCGCCGCCGTGGCCTCCAGCGCGCGCAGCGCCTGCACACGCTGCGCCGCGTCGATCGGCAGGTAGCCGACGAACGCGAAGTGCTGACCCGGGCAGCCGCTGGCGGCCAGCGCCAGCATCAGCGACACCGGGCCGACGAGCGGCTCCACCCGCAGCCCCAGTCGATGCGCGGCACGTACCACCGCGCTGCCCGGGTCGGCGATGGCGGGCATGCCCGCCTCGCTCAGCAGCCCCACGTCGTGGCCTTGCAGGGCCGGCGCCAGCAGCGCCTCGGCGGCGGTGTCGGCGCTGCGGTCGGCGTCGCCGTGCTTGTGCCAGGCGCGCGGCAGCTCGGTGATGCATTGCTGCTGCAACGGGGCGGCCAGCGGCACCACGGCGTTGACCCGCTTCAGAAACGCGCGGGCGCTGCGCGCATTTTCCGCCAGCCAGTGCGTCAGCCCCGCGGCGCACTGCAACGTGGCGATGGGCAGCGCGGCTCGGATGTCCGGCGGCGGCGCGCAGCCCAAGTCCAGCGGCGTGGGCACCAGCACCAAGGCGCCGGGCGTGCGCGGTGCACTCATGGCAGCACCACCCCGGCTCCACGCAGCAGCCGCGCGGTGCGGATCAGCGGCAGCCCCACCAGCGCCGTCGGGTCGTCGCTGACGATGGCGTCCAGCAGCGCGATGCCCAGTCCCTCGCTCTTGGCACTGCCCGCGCAGTCGTAAGGCCGCTCGGCGAGCAGGTAGCGCTCGATGGTGGCATCGTCCAGGGTACGAAACTGCACCTGCACCACCGCCACATCGTCGGCGGCGTAGCCGCTGTCCAGGCAGCGCACGGCCAGCGCCGTGTGGAACCGCACCGTGCGACCACTCATCGCACGCAGCTGCGCCACCGCCCGCGCGTGGTGGCCCGGTTTGCCCAACGCCACCCCGTCCAGGTCGGCCACCTGGTCGCTGCCGATGACAATGGCGTGGGGGCGCTGGCGGGCCACCGCCTCGGCCTTGGCGGCGGCCAGGCGGCGTGCCAGCGCGGCCGGGGGCTCACCGGCGTGCGGGGTCTCATCCACCTGCGGGGCGACGGTGTCGAACGGCAGCCGCAGCCGGGCCAGCAGCTCGCGGCGGTAGGGCGAGGTGGAGGCCAGCACCAGCGGCCGTGGTAACGGGTTGAAGCTTGCTTGCATGCAGGTATTGTCGCTGCACGCTATGCTTGCCGGCATGGTCGCGCGTCCGCTTCCTCCAGCGTCCGATCCCACCGATCCTGGCAGCGCCTGGCACCCGCTGTGCGCCAGCGACGCGCTGCGCGATGGCGGCGACGCGGTGCCGTTCGATGTGCGCTGGCGTGGTCAGACCTGCCGTGCGTTTGCCGTGCGCTACCGGGGGCAGGTGTACGCCTACCTCAACCGCTGCAGCCACGTCGGGCTGGAGCTGGACTGGTTGCCCAACCGGGTGTTCGACGCCACCGCCACGCTGCTGGTCTGCGCGGCGCACGGTGCGTTGTTCGATCCGGCCAGTGGTCGCTGCGTCGGCGGCCCCGGCCGCGGGCCACTGCTGTCGGTGGCCGTGCGCGAAGAAGGGGGCGTGGTCTTTTGGCGGTCACAATACGACCTGCAACCGGTGAATTGGGATACCCCCGCATGACGTCCTCCGACCCAACGAACACCACGCCCCCACACGAAGGCGCAGCCGCCACCGTGCCGCGGTCGTCCCAACCAGCCCCAGGTTGGGAGCGTGCGCTGCTGGAAAAAGTCCTGCTGGCCCAACTGGCCGAGCAACGCGCCGCACGCCGCTGGCGCAACCTCTGGCGCAGCGTGTGGCTGGCGTTGGTGCTGCTGGCGGGCTGGCTGGCGTACAGCGACACCGTGCTGCCCACCAAACCCAAAAGCACGCCGCACACGGCGCTGGTGGAAATCCGTGGCCCCATCGGGCCCGAGGATGAGGCCAACGCTTCGGCCCTGGTTGGCGCGCTGCGCGCGGCGTTCGAAGACCCCGGCGCGCAGGCCGTGGTGTTGCTGATCGATTCACCGGGTGGCAGCCCGGTGCAGGCCGGCAGCGTCAACGATGAAATCTGGCGCCTCAAGAACAAACACGACAAGCCCGTGTACGCCGTGGTGGAAGAGACCTGCGCCTCGGCGGCGTACTACATCGCCGCGGCGGCCGACCGCATTTACGTGGACAAGGCCAGCCTGGTGGGCAGCATCGGGGTGTTGATGGACGGCTTTGGCTTTACCGGGTTGATGGACAAGCTCGGCGTCGAGCGTCGCTTGCTGACGGCGGGCGAGAACAAGGGCTTTCTCGACCCCTTCAGCCCGCAGACCCCGGCGCACCGGGCCCACGCGCAGCGCATGCTGGACGACATCCACCGTCAATTCATCGTGGTGGTGCGTAAAGGGCGTGGCGATCGCCTCAAGGAAACGCCAGAGACCTTCAGTGGCCTGGTGTGGACGGGCGAGCGCGCCGTCGAGCTCGGGTTGGCGGACGACTTTGGCAACGTGGACTACGTGGCGCGCGAGGTGGTGCAGGCCGAAGACATCATCGACTACACCCAGCGCGAGAGCGTGGCGGAGCGGCTGGCGCGGCGGTTTGGCGCCGGCGCCGCCGAGAGCCTGTTGCACCTGGCGCGTGGCGCCTGGCCGGCATGGCGATGACCGCCGGGAGGTCCGCCCAGGAGCGGCTGTTGATCGTGGGCGGCGGCATGGCCGGTCTGGGCGCGGCGCTGGCGTGTGCGCAGGCGCGGCCCGATGTGCCGATCACCCTGCTGGAGCAAGCGCCGGAGTTTTCCGAGGTGGGGGCGGGCATCCAGCTCGGCCCCAACGCCGTGCGCGTGCTGCGCGATTGGGGGCTGGAGCCCGCGCTGGCCGCGGTGGCGGCGTTTCCCGCCACGCTGCAGGTGCGCCGCGCCGCCGACGGTGCCGGGCTGGCGACCCTGCCGTTGGGCGAGCAGGCCCGCCGGGCCTACGGGGCGCCTTACGTCACCATCCACCGCGCTGATTTGCACACCCTGCTGCTGCAGGCCTTGCGGCCGCACGGGCAGGTCGCGCTGTACACGGGGCAGCGCGTGCAGACCTTGCACAGCGATGCCCACGGCGTGCTGGCCACCGGCAGCGACGAACAAACCTGGTCGGCCCAAGCTGCGCTGCTGGCCGACGGCGTCTGGAGCGTGTTGCGCCAGCAGGTCGTGGGCGACGGCCCTCCGCGCTTCAGCGGACATTTGGCCTACCGTGGGCTGCTGCCCATGGACGAGGCGCCGCCCAGCGTGGCGCGCGACGCCGTGGTGGCCTGGCTGGGCCCGCGGCTGCATGGGGTGCACTACCCCGTGCGCGCGGGACGCTGGCTCAACGTCGTCCTTGTGGTCGAAGGCCCGCTGCCCGACGGCGACGTGACCGGCTGGGACCACGCCGCGCAGCGCCACGCGCTGCAGCAGGCGCTGGGGCCGGTGCACCCGGCGTTGGCCGCGCTGGTCGAGGCCGTGCCGCATTGGCGTCTGTGGCCGCTGTTTGGCCGCGCGCCCATGCGCAGCGCGCACGAGCACGCCCAAGGTCGGGTTGGGTTGCTGGGCGACGCCGCGCACCCCATGCGCCCGTACCTGGCCCAAGGTGCGGCGATGGCGCTGGAGGACGCTTGGACGCTGGCGCAGCTGTTGCCCCCAGCCCGGCAGCCGATCGATTGGCCGGCCGTGCTGGCCGCATGGGCGCGTGTGCGCTGGCCGCGCAACGCGCGCGTGCAGGCCCGCTCACGCGCCAACGGGGTGATTTTCCATGCTACGGGGGCGCTGCGGTTGGGGCGCGACGCGGCGCTGGCGCTGCTTGGGCCACGGCTGCTGGATCAGCCGTGGCTGTACAGTGGCCCGCCTCGGCCGACGGCGTGGCCCTGCCAGGAGGGGCGCTGACCATGGGTGGCCAATGTCGCGCAGGTTTGACCCGCCGGCACAGCTTGCGCCTGGGGGTGGGGCTGGCGGCCGCGATCGCCGCACCGGCCTGGGCCGGCGCGCGCGCGTCCGCTTGGCCGCAGCGGCCCTTGCGGCTGGTGGTGGGGTTCCCGGGCGGGTCGTCGGCCGACGAAATTGCGCGCACGCTGGCCGAGCCCTTGAGCGTGGTACTTGGGCAGCCGGTGCTGGTGGACAACCGCCAAGGCCACAGCGGTCTGCTCGCGGCCCAGCTGGTGGCGCACAGCGACGACGACCACACGCTGGGCTTGCTGCTCAACCTGCACCTGACGGTGGCGCCGTGGTTGCATGCCAACGCCGGCTACGACCCCGCGCGTGACGTCCAGCCGGTGGCGCTGGCGGCCAGCACCCCGTTGTTGTTGTGCCTCAACCCCGACCTGCATGTGCGCGGGGCACCGGCGTTGCAGGCGGTGCGCCAGGCTGGGACGGCGTGGTGCTACGGCAGCCCTGGCGTGGGCTCGCCGTTTCACCTGGCCATGGAGCTGCTCAAGGCGAGCGCCGGCTGGCAGACCGAGGGGGTGACCTACCCCGGCAACGCCCAGGTGGTCAACGCGCTGCTGGCGAGCGAGGTGCACCTGGCCATGCTGCCGCCGGCGCTGGTGCGGCCGCTGTGGCGCCTGGGCAAACTGCCGGTGCTAGGCGGCACCGGCCCCGGTGTGGCGGCGTTGCTGCCCGGCGTGCCGGTGTTGGCGTCCCTGGGCGTGCGTGGTTTCCAGTACGATCACTGGTACGCTCTCGCGGCGCCGCGGGGGTGGCCGACGGCCCATGTCGAGCGCGTGGGGCGCGCGGTGCGGCTGGCGCTGCGCGCGCCGGCGGTGCAAGCGGCGCTGCAGCGCCAGGGCTGGCTGCCGGGCAGCGGGGACACGGCGGCGCTGCTGCGCCGCATCGACCTGTTCACCCAGCGTCTGCGTCCCTTGCTGGAAACCGCTTCCTGGAGAGGGTCCTGACATGAACCCCAGCACCCCGCCCGCCGACGATCCGGGCCTCAAACTTTCACCTTGCCCGCCGGTCGAGCACGCCAACGATGGCCGGGTGCCGCTGAAGCTGCGCCGCGTCGCCATCGACACCTACCGTGAAAACGTTGCCTACCTGCACCGCGACTGCGACGTCTACCGCGCCGAGGGTTTCCAGGCGCTGTCCAAGGTGGAGGTGCGCGCCAACGGGCGGCGCGTGCTGGCCACGCTCAACGTCACGCTCGACCCGCGCATCGTCAAGTGCGACGAAATCGGGCTGTCGATGGACGCGTTTGCCCAGCTCGGCGTCGAGCCGGGCCACCCGGCCACCATCGAGCAGGCTGAACCGCCGGCCTCGATCGCCGCGCTGCACCGCAAGATCAACGGCGAGCGGCTCGGGCGCGAGGACTTCCGCGCCATCGCGCGCGACATCGCCGAGCACCGCTACTCCAAGGTGGAGCTGGCCGCGTTCGTCATCGCCACCCACGCCAGCGAGCTCGACCGCGAGGAGGTCTACTTCCTCACCGAGGGCATGATCGAAGCCGGCCAGCGCCTCGACTGGCGCGAGCGCTTGGTGGTGGACAAGCACTGCATCGGTGGCATCCCCGGCAACCGCACCTCGATGCTGGTGGTACCGATCGTGGCCGCGCATGGGCTGGTGTGTCCCAAGACGTCGTCGCGCGCCATCACCTCGCCGGCCGGGACCGCCGACACGATGGAGGTGCTGGCCGAGGTGGAGCTGCCGATCGAGCGGCTGCAGGAGATCGTGCGCGCGCACCGGGGCTGTCTGGCGTGGGGCGGCACCGCCCACCTGTCGCCCGCGGACGATGTGTTGATCGCCGTCGAGCGGCCGCTGTCGCTGGACTCGCCGGCGCAGATGGTGGCCTCGATCCTGAGCAAAAAAGTGGCCGCAGGCTCCAACCACCTGGTGCTGGACATTCCGGTGGGGCCCACCGCCAAGGTGCGCTCGATGCCTGATGCGCAACGCCTGCGGCGGCTCTTTGAGTACGTGGCGCGGCGCCTGGGCCTGTCGATCGACGTCGTCATCACCGACGGACGCCAGCCGATCGGCCAAGGCATCGGCCCCGTGCTGGAAGCGCGCGACGTCATGCGCGTGCTGCAAAACCACCCGCTGGCCCCGATCGACCTGCGCCAAAAGGCGCTGCGCCTGGCCGGGCGCCTGCTGGAGTGCGTCCCCGACGTCCGTGGCGGTGACGGCTACGGCATCGCGCGCGACATCCTCGACTCCGGCCGCGCGCTGGAGAAGATGATGGCGCTGATCGAGGCGCAGGGCGCGCGTCCCTTTGATCCGGAGCACCCACCGCTGGCGCGTCACACGTTCGGCGTGCACGCGCCAGCCGATGGTGTGGTCACGGGCATCGACAACGTGCAAATCGCCCGCATCGCCCGCCTGGCCGGTGCGCCCAAGGTGGCTGGCGCCGGCGTGGACCTGATGCGCAAGCTGGGCGATGCGGTGCGCGCCGGGGACGTGCTGTACCGCGTCTACGCCGAGTACCCGGCCGACGTGGCATTTGCCCGCGCCGCCACCGAGCGCGCCAGCGGCTACACCATCGGCGCGCCGCACCAGGTGCCGCAGGTTTTTGTGGAGTTTTGACGATGCCGATGCTGCTGTGCATGGACGACGAGCAGCCTGCCGCGCAGCGTTTGCTGGCGGCCCTGCAGGCACGGAACCCCGCGGCGGGCGAGCCATGGCGGCTGGGCGTGATCGAGCGCCACCGCTTTCCCGACGGCGAGCTGCGCGTGCGCCTGCCGCCCGCGCTGCCGCCCGCGGTGGCGGTGTACCGCAGCCTGCACCAACCGAACGAAAAACTTGTCGAACTGCTGCTGCTGGCTCCGGCGGCGCGCGAGCTGGGCGCGCAGCGCCTGTGGCTGGTGGCGCCGTACCTGGCGTACATGCGGCAGGACATGGCGTTCAGCCCGGGCGAGGTGGTCAGCCAGCGGCAGGTCGGGCGCTGGCTGGCCAGCGTGTTCGACGGCCTGATCACGGTGGATCCGCACCTGCACCGCGTGGCGACCTTGGTCGAAGCGGTACCACTGGCCCAGGCGCAGGTGCTCAGCGCCGCGCCGTTGTTGGCCCAAACCGTCGCGGCACGGCGCCCGGGTGCGCTGCTGCTGGGACCCGACGAGGAATCCGAACAGTGGGTGCGCCAAGCCGCCGCGGCGGCGGGACTGCAGGCGGCCGTGTGTCGCAAAGTGCGCCACGGTGACCGTGACGTGCAAGTGCAGCTGCCCCCGCTGGATATGCGTGGCCGCGCCGTCGTTATCGTCGATGACATGGCCAGCACCGGCCGCACGGTGGCGCAGGCTGCCGCGGCGCTGCGCGCCGCCGGGGCCGCCTCGGTGGACGTGGCGGTGACGCACGCGCTGTTCGTGGGTGACGCGCTGGCCGCGCTGCGCGCCGCCGGCGTTGGCGAGGTCTGGAGCACCGACAGCGTGCCCCACGCCAGCAACGCCGTGTTTCTGGCACCGCTGCTGGCCCGGGCGCTGGCCGGTTTGGAGGCTTAAGCGCCCGCCCCGTGGCGTCACCCGAGCGCGTCGTCGTCGATGCGGATGCCCACACGCTCGATGCGGCCTTGGCGCACCTGCCGCACACTCAGCACAGCTGGGCCCCACACGACCTGGTCGCCCTCGGTCGGGGCCGTGCCGAGGCGCTGCGCGACCCAATCCGCCACGTGTTGCTGCTCGTCGTCCACCGCCGGCCAGCCGTAAAACGCGCACAGCGCCGCCATGGGCGTCTCCCCATGCACCTCGAAGTCGCCAAACACCCGCCGCGCGCGGCGGGTGTCCTCGCGCTCCGGCAGTGTCACGCCGGCGCGACGGGCGGCCCACGGCAGCGTGGTGCCTTGCAGCAGCAACGACGTCAACACCACCACATAGGCGACGTTCAAAAACGTCTCGGCACCCTCGACACCGGCCATCATCGGAAACACCCCCAGCACGATGGGCACCGCGCCGCGCAGGCCAACCCATGCGATGAAGGCGTTTTCACGGGCGGGGAAGTGAAACGGCCGCAGGCACAGCCATACAGCCACGGGCCGCGCCACCACCATCAACACAGCGGCCACCCCGAGCGCCGGCAACCAAGTGCGCAGCAGTTCTGTGGGGGTCACCAGCAGCCCCAGCAACAGGAACATGCCGGCTTGGGCCATCCATGCATAACCGTCCATGGCCTGCAGGGAGGGACCGACCGAACCGCTGGCACGGTTGCCCACCACCAGCCCGAACAAATAGACCGCAAGAAAGCCCGAGCCGCCTATCCAGTTGGTCAAAGCGAACACCGCCAAACCCGCCGACAGCAGCAACAGCGCCCGCACCCCGCCCGTCGGGCGGGTGAACCGCGCGAGCTGGCGTAACCCATCGGCGAGCAAGGCGCCCAAGCCAACACCCAACACCAAGCCCCAGCCGAACTGCCGCACCAGGGCCAGCAACGGCTCGAACCACCCCTGCGTCGACGATGAAGGGCTTGCCGTGGCCAGGCCGATCAGCGTCAGCGTCATGAACACCGCCATGGGGTCGTTCATTCCGGATTCGAGCTCCAGCGTCGAGGCGACCCGACCATTGAGCCGCACCCCCGATGTTTGCAGCAGCGAAAAGACGGCCGCAGCGTCGGTGGAGCCGACGATGGCCCCCACCAGCAGCGCGCGTGTCCAGTCGAGGTCGAGCAGCCAGCGGGCGCCCACCGCCGTGATGGCGGCGCTGAGTACCACGCCGAGCGTGGCCAACAGCAGCGCGGGGCGCAGCCCCGTGCGAAACGTGGCGTAACGCGTGCGCAGCCCGCCATCGAGCAAAATCACCGCCAGCGCGACGTTGCCGACCCAAAACACCAGCCGGTAGTCCTCGAAGACCACGCCGCCCGGGCCATCCTCGCCCAGCAGCATACCGGCGAGCAAAAACACCAGCAAAAAGGAAAAGCCCAGCCGAACCGAGAACAGTCCGGCCACCAAGCTGAACAGCACCAGCCCTGACGCCACCAGCAGCGGCAGGGTCAATAGGTCGAAGGCTGTGGTCATATCGACCGAACATAACATAATATGGCCGCATGAAAAGGGAAACCCTGGCGCTGGCGGGCGGCTGTTTTTGGTGCACCGACGCGGTGTTTCGTCGTGTGCGCGGGGTGGTGGCGCTCGAATGTGGCTACAGCAACGGCCAAGCCACCCAACCCAGCTATGAAGAAGTCTGCACCGGGGCGACCGGCTGCGCCGAAGTCGTGCGCATCGAGCACGACCCGTCGCTGGTGGACACGCGCACGTTGCTGGAAATCTTCTTCGCCACCCACGACCCGACCACCCCCAACCGCCAGGGTGCCGACGTCGGCACGCAGTACCGCAGCGGCGTCTACTGGACCCTACCCGCGCAAGCCGAGGTTGCGCGTGCCTTGATCGCCGAGCTCGATGCCCAGGGGGTGTTCGGGGCGCCCATCGTCACCGAGGTCGAGCCGCTGCGGCACTACTGGCCGGCCGAGGCGTACCATCAGGACTATTTCGCCCACCATCCCTACCAAGGGTATTGCCAGGTTGTCATCGCGCCCAAGGTGGCCAAGCTGCGCCAGCGGTTTGCGCGCCTGCTGCAGCCCGAGGGCGCCTGACCCGCGGCTGCGCTGACCCGTGTTGTCGCCTGCGAACAGCCAGGCGGCGACAAGCCCTCTACACTGTGGGGCGTGAGCGTTGCCGACCATCCCGTGTTTCAGGCGCTGGTGCCTGTGTTTTTGTTGATCGCCGCTGGCGTGCTGGCAGGTCGCCGCGGCTGGGTCGGGCCCGGGGCCGTCAAGGAGCTGTCCAACCTGGTCTTTTTGCTGCTGATCCCGGCGCTGCTGTTTCGCACGATGAGCCAGGTGCGCTTGGAGACGCTGGACTGGCGGCCGATCGCGGCGTACTTCAGCGCCGTGCTGCCTTGGTTCGGGTTGCAGATCGCGTGGTGGGGCGTGCACCCGCGCGGCGTCGTGCTGGCGCTGGGCGGGACGTTTTCGAACCTGGTCATGATCGGCATTGCCCTGATCAGTCTGGCCTACGGGCAGGCGGGTGTGGTGACGCTGCTGACGCTGATCGCGGTGCACGCGCTGATCCTGCTGACCATCGCCTCGGTGGTGTTGGAGCTGGCGCAGGCGCGCGCCGACGGCCCCGGCGGGGCGATGAACCGTGGGCGCGTGCTGCGCGCCGCGTGGGTGGCGGTGCGCGGCTCGGTCATCCACCCGATTCCGTTGCCGATTGCCTGTGGGTTAGCCTGGGGGGCGCTGGGGTGGCACCTGCCGGCGGTGGTGGACCGGCCGCTGCAATTGCTGGGCCAGGCGTTTGGGCCGCTGTCGCTGGTGCTGGTGGGCATCAGCCTGGCGCACACCCAACTGGCGGGGCGCTGGGGTGCGGCGCTGAAGGTGGCGCTGGCCAAAAACCTGGCGCTGCCGGTGCTGGTGGCGGTGTCGGCGTGGTTGTGGGGGCTGCGCGGGCTGCCGTGGACGGTGCTGGTGGTGGCCGCCGGCGTGCCGGTGGGCGCCAACGTCTTTTTGTTCGCGCAGCGCTACCGCGTGGCGCAGGACGAGGTCACCGCCGCCACCGCGGTGTCCACCGCGCTGGCGGTGCTGACGCTGTCGGTGTGGATGCTGGTGACGGGCACCTTGGCCGCTTGAGGCCCGTGGGCGCGCACGCAGCGGCGGGCGCGGCAACCACCGCCCGCGCGCCGGTCACTGGCTCAGCAACCGGCCTTGCTCGACCTGGTATTCGAAGTAGCGCTGAAAGCTGAACGCCAGGCTGGCCATCAGCGCCGTGGCGCCCACCATCAGCGCCAGCACCATGGCCAGCACCGTCAGCCAGCCGGTGTGCCCCGCCGGGTGGTCTGGGGGCAGGGTAGGGTTGTGGCGCGCATTCCAGCGCTCGGCCGGCTGCAGCCCCATCACGATGGCGCTGAGCGCCGCCACCACCAGCGCCAGCCCCAGCAGCGGCAGCAGCACCCACGACAGCTTGTCGTCCTGCCCATAGTCCAGCACGCGCTGCACGCCCCATAGTCCCAGCGCGGTGGGGATTGCGTGCGCCCAGCCCAAGGCATCGGTCCAGCCGTGCAGGTACAGCCGGTGCCAGCCCAGCGGGCCGCCCAGCACGGCCAGCCACGCGGCCAGCGTTTTGTGGCGCGTTTGGGTGTTCATCGTCGTCATGTCAGGGTGTCCAGGGTGTGAGCCGGCTCGTCGGCGGGCGGGGTACGGTCGCCCCAGCCCAGGGCGCGCTCCATCAGCACGATATCGAGCCAACGGCCGAATTTCCAACCGCACGCCCGCACCACACCCACGCGCTCGAAGCCCAGCGCCGTGTGCAGCCCGATCGAGCCGGCGTTGGCCGAGTCGCCGATCACCGCCATCACCTTGCGAATACCGCGCTGTTCCAGCTGGGTCAACAGCTCGGCCAGCAGCGCGCGCCCAAGCCCCCGCCCGGCCATGTCGTGCGCCACGTAAATCGAATCCTCGACCGAGTAGCGGTACGCCGGTCGCGGCTTGAACCAGTTGCCGTACGCGAACCCCACGACGTGGCCGTCCCACTGCGCGACCAGCCACGGCAGGCCCTTGCCCAGCACGTCGGCGCGTCGTGCGGCCATCTCGGCCACGCTGGGGGGCTCGGTTTCAAACGTGCCGGTGCCGTTCAACACGTGGTGGCCGTACAGCGCCGCGATGGCCGGCACATCGTCGTCGCGGCTTGGACGGATCAGGGGGTGGTTCATGAGGGCTTGGCTATAATGGCGGGTTTGCAACGTTTCGCTGGCCGGGTGGCCAGTCGTCGTGTCTCAGGCGTTGCCTCAACCGTCATCGACAAGTTTCAAGGATAACCCATGGTCGTCATCCGACTCGCCCGTGGCGGCTCGAAGGCCCGCCCGTTCTACCACATCGTCGTCGCTGACAAGCGCTGCCGTCGTGATGGTCGCTTCATCGAGCGCATCGGCTTTTACAACCCGATTGCCCGCGGCCAGGACGTGCCGCTCAACATCGCGCAAGACCGCTTGGCGTACTGGCTCAGCGTCGGCGCGCAGCCTTCGGACACCGTGGCGCGCCTGATCAAGCAAGCGCCCAAGGTGGCCCCCGCGGCCGCCGAAACGGCCGCAGCCTGAACGCACCCCTGGTGCGATGCAGCCCGACACCGCGGTGCCTTGGCAGGCCTGCGCGCTACCGGCGGATGCGGTGGTGCTGGGGCACGTGCACGATGCTTGGGGTGTGCGTGGCTGGGTGCGGGTACGCGGTGTTGCGCAGGGCGGGGCGGTGTTGGCCAGCGCGCGTCGCTGGTACCTGACGCCGCCCACCGAGGGGCCCAACGCCGTGCGCTTCGATGCCTTTGCCGCGCCGGTGCAGGTGCGGGTGCGGCAGGTGCGCCGCCACGGTGACGCCTGGGTGGCCAGGATCGAAGGCGTCGATGACCGTAGCACCGCCGAGCGCCTGCGCGGTGCTGTGGTGCAGGTGGCGCGGGCCGATTTCCCGCCCACCGACGACCCGGACGAGTTTTACTGGGTTGATCTGATCGGCCTGGACGTCGTCAACCGTGAGGGCGTGCACCTGGGGGTGGTGCACGAGTTGCTCAGCACCGGCCCGCACGCCGTGCTGTGCCTGAGCGCCGACGAGGGTCGGGTGCAGCGCATGATCCCGTTTGTGTCCGCCTACGTGGACGCGGTCGATCTGGCGGCGCGCCGCATCACGGTGGACTGGCAGCCCGACTACGATTAAGCCCTGCCCAGGCCCCATGCGCTGCCAACGGCGTGCCCGATGCGCTTCGACGTCATCACCCTGTTTCCGGAGCTGATCGAGCCCTGGCTGGCCACGGGCGTGACGCGCCGCGCGTTCGCCAGTGGCGCGGTGCAGGTGCGCTTGTGGCCGCTGCGCGACTTTGCCGATGGGCCGTACCGGCGCGTCGATGACCGCCCCTTTGGCGGCGGCCCTGGTATGGTGATGCTGGCCGAGCCGCTGCGCCGCTGCTGGGAAGCCGTGCGACGCGACCGCGGCCTGCCCGCCGTGCGGCCCGCAGGCGCGCCGGTGGACGTGCCCACCGTGTTGTTTTCGCCGGCGGGGCGGGTGCTGGACCATGCGGTGGTGGCTGGCTACGCCGCGCCGCAAGGGGCTGGCGCGATTTTGGTCTGTGGCCGTTACGAAGGGGTCGACGAGCGCTTTGTGCAGGCGTGCGTGGACGTGGAATTGAGTCTGGGCGACTTCGTGCTGTCGGGCGGCGAACTGGCGGCGCTGGCGCTGCTGGACGCCGTGGCGCGGTTGCAGCCCGGCGTGTTGGGCGACGCGGCCAGCGCCGCGCAAGACAGCTTCCACCCCGGCGTGGACGGTTTGCTGGACTGCCCGCACTACACCCGCCCGGAGGTTTGGCAAGGCCCCCACGGCCCCCAAGCCGTGCCGGCGGTGTTGTTGAGCGGTCACCACGCCCACATCGAGGCCTGGCGGCGCCAGCAGCGCTTGCTGCGCACGGCGCGCGCGCGGCCCGATGTGCTGCAGCGCGCCCGCGCCCGTGGGGTGCTCAGCGCCCAGGACGTAGCGTGGTTGGCCGCGCAAGGCTATAATCTATAGTTTGATCCTCTGGCTGGCTTTGGGCGCAGGGCGTTCCAAGCGTGTGGGCTGGGCAGGCCGTCAACGGCGGCTTGGCCGCAAGTGGGCCCATGTGTGCACGGTGCGGCGCAGCCACGATCATGGTGAACCGTCATGAACCTGATCCAAATCCTCGAGCAGGAAGAAATCGCGCGCCTGAACAAGACCATTCCCGAGTTCAACCCGGGCGACACGGTGGTCGTCAACGTCTACGTGATCGAAGGTAACAAAAAGCGCATCCAGGCTTACGAAGGTGTCGTCATCGCCAAGCGCAACCGCGGCTTCAACAGCAGCTTCATCGTGCGCAAGCTCTCCAACGGTGAAGGCGTCGAGCGCACCTTCCCGCTGTACAGCCCGTTGATCGCCAGCATCGAAGTCAAGCGCCGCGGTGCCGTGCGCCGCGCCAAGCTGTACTACCTGCGTGGCCGCACCGGCAAGTCGGCCCGCATCAAAGAAAAACTGGGCGGCTGACGCTAACCGCACGTGCCTGCGTGCATTGGGCACGCCACCATCCACCGCTCGGGGTGCCTTGATGGCACCCCGTTGCGTTTGTCAGCCCGCCCACGATGTTTGACTCCAGATGCTGATCGGAGGACTTGGGGAGAGTGAGGCTTGGGTATCGGATCACTCCGACGCTGCAAGAGGTTGCGCCAGGCGCTCCTGCAGGGCTTCCAAGGCTGCAATCCAAGCGGCGTGCCCTTGTTGCAGGGCGTCGCGGGTCATCGTGTTCGACGGTTGACGCCGTTGCGCGGCGGCCTGGTTGGCGACTCGGTGAAACGCCTCGTGGGCCTGATGCAGGTTCACCACCTCAGGCCACGATTTCGCTCCTCGGGGCAGTATCGGGTCGAGCAGCTCGGTCACGGGGCAACGTTCATGCTGGGGCACGGGTTCGCCCATCAAGGCGCGCGCCATCACGATGCGGTGCTCGATTTCCACCTGCGCCAAGGCCCGTGACCAGGGTGAGCGGGCCAAGGGTGCCCAGTGCAGCCACTGCTGAGGCGCTTGCCAGTGGCGCACCCATGACGTCCAAGTGTCCACGGGCATGGCACGGGCGATACCCCAGCCTTGGGCCACGTCTACGCCCAGCCGCAGCAGCAAAGTGCCATGCTCCAAGGTCTCGACCCCCTCGCCAACCACCTGCAAGCTGAACGCGTGGCCCAACGCCACGATGCCTTCGATGATGCGCAGGTCGCTGGGATCGACAAAGACATCGCGCACAAACGATTGGTCGATTTTGACCACATTGGCGGGCAAGCGCTTCAGGTACAGCAGGCGACCCAGCCGATCATTCAGTGCGATGTGATCGCGTTGCAAATCCCACTGCGCAAGCCCCAAACGCGCACCCCGCAGCACATCCTGCAGTTGGGTGGCCAGCTCACGCTGGCGCTGGTTACCGAGGCGCAACTGCCGCAGCAACACGAGCAACACCAGGGTCGCCAAGGCAGACACGCCCAGCGCCATCATCAGCATCCGCGCCCGCTTGCGCTCGGCCGACAGCAGTTGGTCGGTACGTTGGGCCACAAGGTCTTCCAGCCGGGTCTGGTAGCGCTGCAACTCGCGCCCCAGCGTAACGCTGCGGCTCTCGGGCAGCAACAGCGAGAGCAACAGGATACGCCCCTGCGGGCCGGGGATGGGCGAGCTGTGCACTTCGACGGTGACGACCTCGCCGGAGGCCAGGCGGTGCGGGAATAGAAAGTAGCCGCGTTTTTCCTGATGGGCACGCGCCATTTCAGCCCGGATCTCAGCCTCGGACAGCTGGTTGATCTGCTGGATGTTGACATGCCCCAGTGCCATGTCGGGGTATCCGTACAGCTCGACCGCCGCCGCATTGGCGTCGAGGATGGTGCCGTCCGCCGGATCGATGACCCATGCAGGCACGCTGTGACGCATCAGCGCCTCGGGCAACCAGCGGGCGTGCGCCGGGCCGCACACCAGTGTGGCCAGTAGCGTCAACAGGACCCAGCGCCGGCCCAACACGACCAAGACTGCGGCCCAACGATGCATCGCCGACATCAGGTTTACGGGTTGCGTGTGTGGGGGGCGGCATGCTGCCACCCCTGGGTGGGTGATAGGGTCACATCGTAACCGCGCCGTCGTCCAACGAGCAACCTATTCATATGCTAATGTTCTTCTATGTCACACGACCGGCCAGCGCCCCCACTTTCAGTTTCGCCAGTGCTACCCGCTGACGATGAACGTCGCCGCGTGTTGCACGAGGAAATCCATGCCCGCCCGCCGGCGCGTATCCGGTTGCCCGCGCTGGTGGTGTATGTCGCGGTGCTCAACGACGGCGTCAGTCGCGCCGACGAGCTGGCGCACCTGCGCTGCCTGCCGGGGCAGCAGGGGTTGGGGCCTGACGACCTTGAGCGCAACTTTTTGCGCCTGCGCTTCGGTGGCAGCTACACGCTCAAGTGGGAGCGCCACACCGAGTTCACGCGCTATTCGTTGGTGCAGCCGCTGCCCGAGGGGGCGGGCCTGGGGGCGTGCGAGCCGGTGCTGCAGCTCCATCCGTTGTTGCCGCCGGGGTGGCTGGCAACGATTCCCGGGCGTACCCTGTGCGCGGTGGAGTTGGCCATCGACCCACAGCCGCTGGACGATCCCGTGGCGCTGTTGGAGCGTGCGCGCCTGTGGTTCGACGACCGCTCGGTGGTGGCGTCGCTGCTGGGGCAGCCGCCGCACTCGATGGTGGTGACGGACTTTCACCTGCGGCCCGACGGTTTCGAGCGCATGCTGGTGCTGGCGCCGCCGACGACGAGCGAGACCCGCGCCGGCCGCATCACGGCGCGGTTGCTGGAGCTGGAAACGTACCGCATGATGGCGTTGCTGGGGCTGCCGGTGGCCAAGACCCTGGCCGGGCCATTGGCCGAGGGCGAGGCGGAGCTGGCGCGCCTGACTGCCGAGATGCAGGCCAAGGCCGCCTCCGACCAGGTGCTGTTGGATGCGCTGGTGGCGCTGGCGGCACGCATCGAGCACCACATGGCTGGCCATGGGTACCGCTTTTCGGCCACGCGGGCCTACGAGCGCATCGTGCAACAGCGCGCGGCCGAGCTGCGCCAGCAACCCATCCCCGGCACGCAAACGATCAGCGAATTTATGCAACGGCGTTTCGCGCCGGCCATGGCGACGGTGGCGTCGGTGGAGCAACGCCTGTCGGCGCTGTCGGAGCGCATTGCGCGCGCCAGCGCGCTGCTGCGCACACGCGTCGACATCGCGCGCGAGGAACAAAACCGCCAGCTGCTCGAAAAACTCACCCGCGGGCAGGCGTTGCAGCTACGCCTGCAAACCACCGTCGAAGGGTTGTCGATCGCCGCGATTTCGTACTACGTGATCAGCTTGGTGCTGTACGGCGCCAAGGCACTGAAGTCGGCCGGTGTGCCGCTGCATCCTGAGCTGACCGCCGGTGCGCTGATGCCGTTGGTGTTGTGGGCGGTGTGGCGCACCACCCGGCGCATCCACGCCAAGTTGCACGACGCGCCCTGAGCAACGGGTCGGCTGCCCCTGCCTGCCCAGCCGGGTGTCAACCCGGGCCGTGGGCGCCTGGTTATTTGGAGCCGAGGTACTCGGCCACCGCCGCCATTTCGAGCTCGGTCATCTTCTCGGCCACGGTGTGCATGACGACGTTGTCGTTGGTGCGCTGGCGTTTGTTGAATTGCTTGAGCTGGGTGAACAAGTAGCCCGGCAGTTGGCCGGCCAGCCGTGGCAGGTTGGCCGCACCGTAGCCGTCAGCGCCGTGACACGACGCACACGCCGGCACGCCGCTGAACTTGTTGCCGTTGTGGTACAGGTATTTGCCCACCAGCGCCAATTGCGGGTCTTTGGCTTCCTCGCGCACGGTCGGCATCTTTTCATAGTAGCGTCCCAGCGCCACCATCTCGTCGTCGGTCAACTTGGCCACCATTTCGGTCATCGCGGTGCTTTTGCGCTCGCCGCTTTTGAACGCGCGCAACTGCTTGGCGATGTACTCGGCATGCTGACCGGCCAGGCGCGGAAAGAGTTCGCTGGTCGATTCGCCGTTTTCGCCGTGGCACATGAAGCACACACCGTTGGCGATCTTGCGTGCGCGGGCTTCGTCGGCTTGGGCACAGGCCATGTGCGCCGCCGTCAACGCCACCGCGGCCACGGCCCACCGCCGCAGGCCGCCAAAAGAAGGGGATCGAACCATGGCGGTCATGTCAAAGATCCGGCGATTTATTCAGTCAATAATCATGTAGCAATGTATACCGGGATCAAAAGCCCCGCGCACCGTCGGGTGGGTGGCCAGCGGCTCACCCGCCCCGGGCGGCGCCGGGGCTGCCCAGGGACGTCACGCCAGCATGTCCGCCCAGATGTTGCGCGCCCAGGCGAGCGCGTAGCGGCCTTCCAGCTCGCTGGCGCGCGCCGACAGACCACCGGAGCCGGGCACCGGCAGCATGGTCTTCTTCTCGGGGTCGTAGCGGTGCACGCTGGCGACGTGCACCACGTCCTCGTCGGTGACGAAGCTGTAGCAGGTGTTGGCGTACAGCGGCGTGGCCGGCGGCTCCTTGCCCATCAGCAGGTTGACGATGGCCGCCGCACAGGTCTTGCCATGCTGGTTGGCCATGTGGCCGGACTTGGGCATGGCCGGCGCGATCTGGATCGCGTCACCCAACACGTGCACATTCTTGACGGCCTTGGACTCGAAGGTCAGGAAGTCCACGTCGCACCAGCGCTTGTTGGCGGTGGCCAAGCCGGCTTGCACCGCGATGTCGCCCGCGCGCATGGTGGGCAGGACGTTGGCCACGGCCGCCGTGAAATCTTCGTTGAACTCGAACTTGAGGGTGTTGGTGGCCGCATCGACGTCCACGACGCGGTGCTTCGGGCGGTACTCGATGATGCCTTTGTAGTGCTCGTCCCAGGCTTTGAGGAACAATGCCTTCTTGGACTGAATGTCGTCGTTGGCGTCGAAAATGATGACCTTGCTCTTCGGCTTGGCCTTCTTGAAGTAGTGCGCCACCATGCAGGCGCGCTCGTAAGGCCCCGGTGGGCAGCGGAACGGCACCTGCGGAATCGACAGCGCGTACACGCCGCCGTCGGGCATGGCTTCGAGCTGCTTGCGCAGCGCCACCGTTTGCGGGCCGGCTTCCCAGGCGTGCAGCACCTTGTCCTGCGCGCCGGGCTTGCCCATGCCGGGCAGGGTCTCCCACATGAAACCGATCCCCGGCGACACGATCAGGCGGTCGTACTTGAGCTCGCCGCCGCTGGCCAGCTTGACCACGCGCTTGTCGGGGTCGATGGCGGTGGCGCGGTCACGCACGATCTTGACGCCGTGGCGCTTTTCCAGGTTGTCGTATGGGATCGTGATGTCTTCGATTGTTTTGATGCCGCCGATGACCAGGTTGGAAATCGGGCATGAGATGAAATTGGCGTTGGGCTCGATCAGCGTGACCTGCACCTTGCCTTCGGAGAACAGGCGCGTGTATTTGGCCGCGGTGGCGCCGGCGTAGCCGCCGCCGATGACGACGACGTGCGGGCCACTGGCCGACCCGGTGGTGGCGCAACCCGAAAGCAGTCCCAGCGAACCCAAGGCCGAACCGGCGGCGACGGTGGTGACGAATTGGCGACGTTGCATCATGGCGTGGACTCCCGGGTTACTTTTTCTGGGCGGCGAAGTACGCGGCGATGGCGCGCAGCTCGTCGTCGCTGTAGCCTTTGGTCAGCTGGTGCATGATGGTGGCGGGTTTGCGACCGGCCTTGAAGTCCAGCAGCTTTTGCGTCAAGTCATCTTTGTCCTTGCCTGCCAGGGCTTCCATGCCCGGCTGCGCGTGGCCATTGGTGCCGTGGCAGTTGGCACAGGCCGCGGCCCAGACCTTGACCTGGTCGACCGCGTGGGCCGACACGGCAGCAGCGCTCAGCAGCGTGGCGGTGAGTGCATAGCGTATGGTTTTCATGCGTGTGACGCTCCTCGCTGGGGTTGGGGGTGGGGCTCTGGATGGGGGCGCATCGAGCTAACTGTTTTTATCACGATGTGCTGATATTTGGAATCAGGGTTTTGCGGGGGCAGCACCCCTTGGCCACACGGGGGATGATAGTGTGCCCCGTACCGGGGCGCGATCGGGATAAACCCCGAGCGGCGGTGGCGGGGCGCATCTTACGCCAGCAACGCCTGAGCGAACTCGCGCGCATCAAACGGTTGCAGGTCTTCCAGTCGCTCACCCACGCCGATAAAGTACACGGGCAGGGTGCGCCGCTGCTCGCGCGCCCACTGCGCGATCGCGCACAGCACGCCGCCCTTGGCGGTGCCATCCAACTTGGTGACGATCAGGCCGGTGAGCTGCAGCGCGGCGTCGAACGCCTTGACCTGCGCCAGCGCGTTTTGGCCGGTGTTGCCGTCAATGACCAGCAGCACCTCGTGCGGCGCGCCGGTCTGCGCCTTGGCCACGACCCGCTTGACCTTGCGCAGCTCCTCCATCAGGTGCAGTTGCGTGGGCAGGCGCCCGGCGGTGTCGACGATGACGACGTCTTTACCGCGCGCGCGCCCGGCGCTGACGGCGTCGAACGCCACCGCCGCCGGGTCACCGCCCTCCTGCGCCACGATGTCCACCCCGTTGCGCTCGGCCCAGGTGCCCAGTTGCTCGCGCGCGGCGGCGCGGAAGGTGTCGGCGGCGGCCAGCAGCACCGTGGCGCCGTGCTGCGCCAAATGCCAGGTCAGCTTGCCGATGGTGGTGGTCTTGCCTGCACCGTTGACGCCGGCCACCATCCACACCGTGGGGCCGTCGACCTGGGCGCCGACCTCCAGCGGCTTTTGCAGCGGCGCCAGCCACTCGGTCAGCGCGTCCGCCAGCAGCGTGCGAACCTGCGCGGCGTCGGTGGCACCGGCCGCCTTGACTCGGTGCTTGAGATCTTGCAGCAAGTGCTGCGTGGCCTGCGTGCCGGCGTCGGCCAGCAGCAGCGCGGTCTCCAGCTCCTCGTACAGCGCGTCGTCGATGCGCGCGCCGACGAACACCGCCGTCAGCGCCGAGCCGGTTTTGCGCAGCCCGTCGCGCAAGCGTGTCAACCAACCTTGGCGCGTGGCGGTGCTGGCGTTGGGGGCTGCGGCCGGTGCGGCATCACCCGCCGGCGCCGCTACAGGTGCGGCGTCGCCCACCGGCACCGCCACCGGCGCCGCCGTCGCGGCCGGTGGGGTGGGCGACGGGGCCGGGGCCGCGGCGGGTTCAGGCACCGTGGTGGCGGGCGCGTCGCTCGCTGCTGGCGCGGCGGGGGCCGGGGGCTTGTCGCCACCGAAGAACTTTTCTTTCAAAAATCGAAACATAAGTGGCACTGCCTACAATGACCACCATTCTATGAAAGAGTCGAACCCGATACGACCACACCGGCGCATTGGCATCTGCATCCGGTTAGGGGCCGCCGCACTGGCCACGGCGGTCATCGGTTGCCTGCCCCCCGCGTGGGCGGCCGGCGCCGCGCCGACGGCTCCCACCGTCCAGCCGACCCGCCTGCATACCGCCACCCTGTCCAATGGCCTGACCGTCATCGTGCAGCCTGACCGGCGCGCCCCCACCGCGGTGATGATGCTGTGGCTGCGCGTGGGCGCAATGGACGAAAGCGACCGCGAAGCGGGCGTGGCGCATGTGCTGGAGCACATGATGTTCAAAGGCACCCCGCGGCTGGCCGAAGGGGAATATTCGCGCCGCGTGGCGGCGATGGGAGGGCGCGACAACGCCTTCACCAGCCGCGACGTCACCGTCTACCACGTGCAGGTGCCGGCCGACGCCCTGCGCGAGGCCATGGCGTTGGAGGCCGAGCGTTTTGCCCACAACGCCTGGACTGCCGAGACGCTGCAGCGCGAGCTGGCCGTCATCCGCGAGGAGCGGCGCCAGCGCATCGAAGACGAGCCTCAGGCGCGTTTTTACGAGCAATTCATGGCCACCGCGCTGCTGGCGCACCCGTACCGGCGCCCGGTGATCGGCTGGATGGCCAACCTGGAGGCGCTGAACGCGGCCACCGTGCGCGGGTTCTACCAACGCTGGTACGCGCCCAACAACGCCGCGTTGGTGGTGGTGGGCGATGTGCAGCCGCAGCAGGTGGTGGCGTGGGCCCAACAAACCTTTGGTGCGCTGCCGGTGCGCGTGCTGCCGGCGCGCGTGCCTGAGGCCGAGCCGCCGCAACGCGGCCTGCGCCGGCTGCAATGGCACGACCGCGTGCGCCACGCCAGCGTGCTGCTGGGCTGGCGCGTGCCGCGGCTGCGGCATACCGACGATGCCAGCCCCGAGGCGCACGATGCCCTGGCGCTGGCGCTGCTGGCCGGGGTGCTGGATGGGCACAGCGCGGCACGGCTGGAGCGCACCCTGGTGCGCACGGCCGACCCCTCGGCGCGCCTGGCCGATGCCGTCAGCGCCGGCTACGACCTGGCGGCGCGTGGCCCGACGCTGTTTATGGTGTCGGCCACCGTGCGTCCCGGGGTGGCGCCGCAGCAGGTCGAGCAGGCGCTGCGAGCCGAAATCGAGCGTATCGCGCGCGAGGGCGTCAGCCCCGCCGAACTGGACCGCGTGCGCAACCAATGGGCGGCGCAGCAGGTGTTTGCGCTCGATTCGCCGTTTGCCCAAGCGCGCGAGCTGGGTGAGCACTGGTCGCTGCAGTGGCCACTGGACGCTTCGGCGCGGCTGCTGCAGCGTATGCAAACCATCACCCCCGACGACGTGCAACGGGTGGCGCAGCGCTACTTTGGCGACGCCACGCTGACCGCCGGTTGGCTGCTGCCGCAGGAGGAGCCGCGATGAGCGCCCGGCAACGTGGATGGCGGGCCGCCTGCTTTGCCTGGCTGGGCGCGTGGCTGGCGGCGCTGGTCGGCGTGGCGCAGGCTGCGCCGGCCATCGAGCATTGGACGCGGCCCGACGGTGCGCGCGTGTACCTGGTGCACACCGATGCGGTGCCGATGCTGGACGTGCGACTGGAGTTCGACGGTGGTAGCCGCCGCGACCCTGCTGCGCAGGCGGGGCTGGCCGCCGCGACGGCGCTGATGCTGGGCAAAGGCACGCTGCCGTGGGGTCAGGCCCCGGCACGCGACGAGGAAGCGCTGGCCGACGCCTGGGCCGACCTCGGCGCCCAGTGGTCGGCCACCGCGACGCTGGACCGCTTCAGCATCGCGCTGCGCACGTTGACGCGCCCGGACGTGCTGCAGCCGGCGGTGGCGCTGCTGGCGCAGCAGTTGGCGGCACCGGCGTTTGACGACGCCATCTGGCAGCGCGAGCGCCAGCGCCTGGTGGCCGCCTGGCAGCAGGCCCAGACCCAGCCGGACACGCGCGCGCAGCGCCTGTACGCCGACGCCGTTTACCGTGGACACCCGTACGGGCGCGAGGCCACGCCGCAGACCTGGGCGGCTATCGACGGCGCGGCCATGCGGGCGTTTTGGCAGCGGCACGCGCGGGCCTGCGACGCGCGCTTGACGCTGGTGGGCGCGCTGCCGCGGCCGCAGGCCGACGCCCTGGCCGACACGCTGCTGGCGGGCCTGACCGCGCACGGCTGCGCGCCGCTGCCGCCGGTGCCGGAGGTGGAGCCGCTGGCGCAAGCCACCCAAGTGCGCGAACCGTTTGCGGGTGCGGCCCAGGCGCAGATCCTGATCGGCCAGCCCGGCGTGGCGCGGCGCGACCCGGACCATCTGGCGCTGCAGGTCGCCAACCACGTGGTGGGCGGTGGCGGGTTTACCTCGCGCCTGATGCGGGAGCTGCGCGAGCGCCGTGGCCTGACCTACGGTGTGTACAGCTACCTGCTGGCCGGGCGCCATGCCGGTGCGTGGACCGTTGGCATGCAAACCAAGCCCGAGCAGGCCGACCAAGCCGTGGCGCTGATCCACGACGTGCTGCAGCGCTATACCCGTGAAGGCCCCACCGAGCAAGAGCTTGCCGAGGCCAAGCGCAGCCTGGTGCTGGGCCACGCGCTCAAGCTCGACACCAACCGCAAGATTGCCGACCAGGTGGCCGCGCTGGCGTGGAACGACCTGCCGCTGGATGAGCTCAGCACATGGCCGGCGCGTGTGCAGGCGCTGACGCGCGAGCAGGTGATGCAGGCGTGGCGGCGCGTGATCGACCCGCAGCGCCTGGTGACGGTGGTGGTGGGGGCGGCGCCGTGACGGCGCCCAACCCGGCCCGCCGCAGCGGCCCGCCGGGCGAGGTGCGCATCATTGGCGGGCGCTGGCGCCGCAGCCGCTTGCCGGTGCTGGCGTTGCCGGGCTTGCGCCCCACACCCGACCGCGTGCGCGAGACGCTGTTCAACTGGCTGGGGCAGGATTTGCACGGCTGGCGCTGCGTCGATGCCTTTGCTGGCAGCGGCGCGTTGGGTCTGGAGGCGGCTTCACGTGGCGCGGCGCCGGTGGTGCTGATCGAGCGCGACGCGGCGCTGCTGCGCACGTTGCGGCAGCACGTGCAGCGCCTGCAGGGCGCGGCCGACGTGGTGCAGTTGCGCGCCGGTGATGCTCTGGCGCAGATGGCGGCGCTGCCCGCCGCGGTGTGGGACTTGGTGATGCTGGACCCACCGTTCGACGGCGGCGCGGCGCTGTTCGAAGCGGCGCTGGCCCAGGCGCGGCGGCTGGTGCGGCCGCGTGGCTGGACCTACTTGGAAGCGCCCCAGCCCTGGGACGACGTGGCGCTGGCCGCGCTCGGCTGGCAGGCGCACCGCCGGCTCCAAGCCGGCCAGGTGCACGCCCATCTGCTGCGCGCGGCGGATAATGCGGCCCCATGAACGCTGCAACGCCCAACCCCCGTGTGGCCGTCACCAGCGGCACGTTCGACCCCATCACGCTCGGGCACGAGGACGTGATCCGGCGCGCGGCCGAGCGCTTCGAGCGCCTGATCGTGGCGGTGGCCATTGCCCACCACAAAAAGACACTGCTGAGTCTGGACGAGCGCCTGAGCCTGGCGCGCGAGGTGCTGCGCGACTGCCCCAACGTGCAGGTGCTGCCGGTCGACGGGCTGATCATGGACTTTTGCCGCCAGCAGGGGGCGGCCACCGTCGTGCGCGGCATCCGCAACGTCACCGACTTCGACTACGAAGCGCAGATGGCGGCGATGAACGCCAAGCTTGCCCCTGAGGTGCACACGGTCTTCCTGCTGCCGCAGCCGGCGTTGCAGTGCATTTCGGGCACATTGGTGCGTGAAATCGCGCGGCTGGGCGGCGACGTCAGCCAAATGGTCAGCCCAGTGGTGGCTGAGCGCCTGCGCCAGGCCTGCGCGCGTACCTGAGCCCCGAGGCGACGGGAGAACCCTATGGCCCTGATGATCACCGACGAGTGCATCAATTGCGACGTCTGCGAACCCGAGTGCCCCAACCAGGCCATTTCGATGGGGGAGGATCACTACGTCATCGACCCGCAGCGCTGCACCGAGTGCGTCGGGCACTTCGACGAGCCGCAGTGCGTGCAGGTGTGCCCCGTCAGCTGCATTCCGGTCAACCCGGCGCACGTCGAGAGCCGCGAGACTCTGTGGCAAAAATACCGCCGGCTGCGGGCCGCCTAAGCGCCCGCCGCAGGGGGGGGACGCTGTTCACCCTAGGGCCTGTTAACACTACGTGCTAACATACTGCGCATGGAACTTACGCCTGCGCAATTCGCGCGTATCGAGGATTGCCTGCCGCGGCAGCGGGGCAATGTGTCGCTGGACAACCTTCAAGTGCTCA
>NZ_VJNA01000010.1 GCF_007556585.1 Tepidimonas aquatica
ACAACGAGGAGCGACCCAAGAAGGCATTGGGCGGACTGACACCGAGCGCCTACGCCAGGCAACTGGCATCGGCTACCATCCAACCCGGACTCTAGATCGAACCGCTACTGAAAGCGGGGGGACGTCGGCTGCAGGAGGGTGAGATCGAGCCTCTGGGGTCGAACCGCGTGGAGCCGGTGAACGTGCGCGTCATCGCGGCCACCTCGCGCGATCTGGCGCAGGCGGTGGCGCAGGGGCGTTTCCGGGAGGATTTGTACTACCGGCTCAACGTGCTGCCCATCCGTGTGCCGCCGCTGCGCGAGCGGCGCGCCGACATCCCGCTGCTGGTGGACATGCTGTGCGAGGACATCGCGCTGCGCAGCGGTACGGCGGCGCTGGAGCTGACGCCGGCGGCGCTGGCCCTGCTGGTGGAGCAGCCCTGGCGCGGCAACGTGCGGGAGTTACGCAACGCGCTGGAACAGATCGCCCTGCGCTGTGACGATCCGCGCGTCGATGCGCCCGAGGTGGCGTCGGTGCTGGTGGCTGCCGGTGCGCCGTTGCAGGCCGGGGCACTGGCCTCCGCGGCAGAGCAGCGGGGCGCAGCATTGGCCCCGGTGCCGGCCTCGGACCGGGGGCGATATGGAGAGCGCCCCCCCACAGAGGGGCAGGACGAGCCGTTCGAGCCCCTGCCCCAGCGCATCGCCCGCGTGGAGCGCGAGGCCATCGAGGCGGCGTTGCGCCGCTGCGGCGGCAACCGGGTGGCGGCGGCGCGGCTGCTCGGTATCTCCCGCGCGACGCTTTACACCAAGCTGGCGGCCTGGTGTGTTCAAAATGCAGACACTGTCTAAAAAACAGACATTCATTGTCCGGGCGTTGTCTGACGGTTGGACGAACAGTTCCCTTTGAAACTCGGGTTTACCCGAACCAATGGGCATTTCTGGGCCTGGCACGGCCTTTGCTGAGTATGGGTTGAACCAGCGTCGGTCGGCGCTGCATGGCCCCACCACAAAGAGGAGACAGAGCATGGTTCACATGACCCGCCGCCTGGCCGTCGTGGCCTTGGCGTGTACCGCCGTCGTAGCGCAGGCCCAGTCGGACAAGGAAATCCGCATCGCCCACGTCTACAGCAAGACCGGGCCGCTGGAAGCCTACGGCAAACAGACGCAGACCGGTCTGATGATGGGCCTGGAGTACGCCACCGGGGGCACCATGCAGGTGGCCGGTCGCAAGATCGTGGTCATCGAGAAAGACGACCAGGGCAAGCCCGATGTGGGGAAATCGCGGTTGGCGGCTGCCTACGCCGACGACAAGGTCGATCTGGCCGTGGGGCCCACCTCGTCGGGCGTGGCCTTGGCCATGCTGCCGGTGGCCGAAGAGTACAAGAAGATCCTGCTCGTCGAGCCCGCGGTCGCCGACTCCATCACCGGCGAGAAGTGGAACAAGTACATCTTCCGCACCGGCCGCAACAGCTCGCAGGATGCGATCTCCAACGCGGTGGCCCTCGACAAGGAAGGTACGGTGATCGCCACGCTCGCGCAGGACTACGCCTTCGGCCGCGACGGCGTGGCGGCCTTCAAGCAGGCGCTCAAGAAGGCCAAACTGGTGCACGAGGAGTACCTGCCCACCAACACGACGGACTTCACCGCCGGGGCGCAGCGCCTGATCGACGCGCTGAAGGACAAGCCGGGCCGCAAGGTCATCTTCATCATCTGGGCGGGCGCCGGCAATCCGTTCAAGATCGCCGACCTCGACCTCAAGCGCCACGGCATCGAAATCGCCACGGGCGGCAACATTCTGCCCGCCATGGCGGCCTACAAAAACTTCCCTGGCATGGAGGGCGCCACGTACTACTACTTCGGTATCCCCAAAAATCCGGTCAACGAATGGCTGGTGGCCAACCACTATAAGCGCTTCAAGTCGCCGCCGGACTTCTTCACCGCGGGGGGCATGAGCGCGGCCATCGCGATCGTCGAGGCGCTGAAAAAGACCCAAGGCGACACCAACACCAACAAGCTGATCAAGACGATGGAGGGCATGCGCTTCCAGACGCCGAAGGGGGAGATGACCTTCCGCCCCGAGGACCATCAGGCGATGCAGGCCATGTACCACTTCCGCATCAAGGTGGACCCGGCCTTCCCGTGGGGCGTGCCCGAGCTGGTGCGCGAAATCAAGCCGGAGGAAATGCAGGTGCCCATCCGCAACAAGCGCTGAGCGCCGGGGGCCACCATGCTGCAGACGGAGGGACTGACGGTCCGCTTCGGCGGGCACGTCGCGGTCGATGGGGTGAGCTGCACCTTCGCGCCGGGGACGCTGACGGCCATCGTCGGCCCCAACGGGGCGGGCAAGACGACGTACTTCAACCTCATCTCGGGGCAGATCCGCGCCACCGCGGGCCGCGTGCGGCTCAACGGTCAGGACCTGACCGGTCTGGGCGCGGCCGAGCGCACCCGCGCCGGCCTGGGGCGAGCCTTTCAGTTGACGCAGTTGTTCCCGCGCCTGACGGTGCTGGAGAACGTCCGCTTGGCGGTGCAGGCGCGCGCGGGGGAGGGGCTAAACCTGTGGCAGATCTGGAGTGACCGCCGCGAGTTGCTGGGGCGCGCACGCGAGATCGTTGCCGCCGTTGCCCTGGCCGACAAGCAGGATGTTCCTGCCGCCGCGTTACCTCATGGTGACCAACGCAAGCTGGAGGTTGCGATTCTGATGGCGCTTGAGCCACAGGTGTTCATGTTCGACGAGCCCACCGCGGGCATGAGTGTGGATGACGTGCCCGTGGTCCTGAACCTGATCCGTGCGCTCAAGGCGGACAAGACCAAGACCATTTTGCTGGTCGAGCACAAGATGGACGTCGTGCGGGAGCTGGCCGACCGCATCATCGTGCTGCACAACGGGCAGCTCGTGGCCGATGGCGAGCCAGAGACGGTGATCGCCTCGCCCGTGGTGCAGCGGGCCTATCTGGGTCAGGACGTGGAGGCCGAGGCATGAATGAACCGACCCCCGTCCTGACGCTGGAGGGTGTGCACACGTACATCGGCCAGTACCACATCCTGCACGGCGTGGAGCTGACGGTGCCGCGCGGGCAGGTGACCATGCTGCTGGGCCGCAATGGCGCCGGCAAGACCACCACCTTGCGCACCATCATGGGCTTGTGGCCGGCGCGCACCGGCCGCATCACGTTTGCGGGGCAGCCCATCGGCGGTGCCGGCACCGCGCTGTCCACGCCCGAGATCGCGCGCCGCGGCATCGCTTACGTGCCCGAGAACATGGGCATCTTTGGCGACCTGTCGGTCAAGGAGAACCTGCTGCTGGCGGCACGCAGCGCGCGCAGGGTGGACGACATCGACACCGCCCGGCTGGAGTGGATTTTTTCGCTGTTTCCGGCGCTGCGCAAATTCTGGCTGTATCCGGCCGGCAAGCTTTCGGGCGGGCAAAAGCAAATGCTGTCGGTCGCGCGCGCCATCGTGGAGCCGCGCGAGCTGCTGCTCATCGACGAGCCGAGCAAGGGCCTGGCCCCCGCGATCGTGCAGAACTTGATCGGTGCCTTGCGCGAGCTCAAGCAAACCCAGACCACCGTACTGCTGGTGGAGCAGAACTTTGCCATGGCCAAGGCCCTGGGCGACACCGTGGCGGTGATGGACGACGGGCGCGTCGTGCACCGCGGGTCGATGGCCGAGCTGGTCGAGGATGCGGCGCTGCAGCAGCGCCTGTTGGGCCTGTCGCTGGCGGCCCACGGTTGAACGAGGAGCACACCGACGTGAACACCGTCACTTCCCCCCTGCCGGCGGCCGAGGTGGCCCTCGCCAAGGTCCGGCTGGACTGGATTCCGCTGCTGCTGGTGGCCGCCTTGATGGCCGTGGCACTGCCACTGGTAGGTTCTGTACCGACGTGGCTGACGCTCACCGTCGCCGGTCTGGCCATGGGCATGATCATTTTCGTCATCGCGTCGGGGCTGACGCTGGTTTTCGGCCTGATGGATGTGCTCAATTTCGGCCACGGTGTGTTCATCGCGCTGGGCGCCTTCGTGGCGACGACGGTGTTGGCGGGCATGGCGGACTGGACCGGCAGCGCCTCGCTGGCGGCCAACCTGATCGCCATCTTCGCGGCGATGGGGGTGGCGATGGCGGTCACCGGGGCGATCGGTTATGCCTTCGAGCGTGTGTTGGTGCGGCCGGTGTATGGCCAGCACCTCAAGCAAATCCTCATCACCATGGGCGGCATGATCATCGGGGAGGAGATGATCAAGGTGATCTGGGGGCCGGAGCAGACCCCGCTGCCGCTGCCCGAGGCGTTGCGCGGCGCCCTGCTGTGGGGCGATGCCGCGGTGGAGAAGTACCGCGTGCTGGCGGTGGCGATCGGTTCCGCGGTGCTGCTGGCCATGCTTTATCTGCTCAACCGCACCAAGATCGGCCTGCTGATCCGCGCCGGCGTGCAGGACCTGGAGATGGTGGAGAGCCTGGGCTACCGCGTGCGGCGCCTGTTCGTCGGCGTGTTCGTCGCCGGCTCGGCGCTGGCCGGGCTGGGGGGCGTGATGTGGGGGTTGTACCAGCAGATGGTGACGCCGCAGATGGGCGCGCAGATCAATGTTCTGCTGTTCATCGTCATCATCATCGGCGGGCTGGGGTCCTCGTTTGGCTGCCTGGTGGGGGCGCTGCTGGTGGGGCTGATGGCCAATTACACCGGCTTTCTGGCGCCGAAGGTGGCGCTGTTTTCCAACATCGGCCTGATGGTCGCCATCCTGCTTTGGCGGCCCAACGGGCTGTATCCGGTGGCCGCGCGCTGAACGGGGGGCGACCATGCTGCATCGACTGCTCTCCCACGACCTCCCGCGCAGCCGATGGCTGGCGCTGGCCCTGGTGCTGATCGTGCTGGCCCTGCTGGTGGTTCCATTCGCGCTGCCGGGCAGCAAGTCGCTCAACGTCGCGGCCAAGATTCTCATCTTCGTCGTGCTCGTGGCGAGCTACGACCTGCTGCTCGGCTACACCGGCATCGTCAGCTTTGCGCACACCATGTTCTTTGGCATCGGCGCTTATGGGGTGGCGATCGCCTCCACCCGCATGGGCGAGGGTTGGGCGGCACTGGGTACGGGCGTGGCTCTGGCACTGGTGCTGTCGCTGCTGCTGTCGCTGGCCATCGGCCTGTTCAGCCTGCGCGTGCGCGCTATCTTCTACGCCATGGTGACGCTGGCGGTGGCCTCGGCCTTCCAGACGCTGGCGTCGCAGTTGTCCGAGTTCACCGGGGGCGAGGATGGGCTGACGTTTCGCCTGCCCGAGCTGCTGAGCCCGAGCTTCGAGCCGTTCGAGGAAGAGGTGCTGGGCGTGCTGATCGACGGCCGGCTGATCACCTACTACGGCCTGCTCGTGCTGGCCGTGGCGCTGGTGCTGCTGATGCTGCGCATTGTCAATTCACCGTTCGGGCGGGTGCTGCAGGCCATCCGCGAGAACGATTTCCGTGCCGAAGCCATCGGCTACCGCACCGTCGTCTATCGCACGCTGGGCAATGTTTTGGCGGCGCTGTTTGCCACCCTGGCGGGGGCGATGCTGGCCATCTGGCTGCGCTACAACGGGCCGGACACGTCGTTGAGCTTCGAGATCATGCTCGATGTGCTGCTGATCGTGGTCATCGGCGGCATGGGCACCGTCTACGGCGCTGTTGTCGGCAGCGTGCTGTTCGTGCTGGCGCAGAACTACCTGCAGGACCTCATGCGGCTGGCCGCCGGCGGTGTCGAGGGCGTGCCGGTGCTGTCGCAGCTCATTTCGCCGGACCGCTGGCTGCTGTGGCTGGGCGTGTTGTTCGTGGTGTGCGTCTACCGCTTTCCCAATGGCATCGTCGGCTGGTTGCGCGAGCGCGCCGACCGTTCCCCCCTCCGTCCGGAGACGTCCGCATGAGCACCGCTTCCGCATCCGCCACCGTGGCCGCCCCGCGTTCGCGCTACCTCGTGTGCGAGGGCCGCGAGATCCACTTCATGGACTGGGGGCCGGAGGATGCGCCGGTCGTCCTGGCCTGGCACGGGCTGGCCCGCACCGGCCGCGTCATGGACGAACTGGCCGCCTGGCTGAGTCCGCGCTATCGCGTCCTGTGCCCGGACACGATCGGCCGCGGGCTGAGCCAGTGGAGCCCCGATCCGGCCCAGGAGTACTGCCTGGCCTTCTACGCGCGGCTGGCCACCTCGTTGCTCGATCAACTCGACATTGAGCGTGTGCACTGGGTGGGTACGTCCATGGGAGGGGCGATCGGGATGGTCTGCGCCGCGGGGCCGCTGCGGGGGCGCATCCGGCGGCTCGTCCTCAACGACATCGGCCCGGCGTTGGCGCCGGCTGCGGTTGAGCGCATCCGCACCTACGCCGGCAATCCCTCGGCATTCGACACCGTGTCGGCGCTGGAGGCCTACTTCCGCACCGTCTATCAGCCCTACGGCTACCTGACGGATGCGCAGTGGCGGCGCCTGACCGAGACGTCGGTGCGCCGGCTGCCCGATGGGCGCGTCACGCCGCACTACGATCCGGCGATGGTGCAGCAGTTCATCCACCACCCGCACGACTACGATCTGTGGCCGGTGTACGACAGCCTGGATCTGCCGGTGCTGTGCCTGCGCGGGGCTGACTCGGACCTGCTGCTGCCCGAGACGGCGGAGGCCATGCGCGACCGCGGACCGCGGGCCGTGGTGGTGACCGTCGCCGGGTGCGGCCATGCGCCGGCGCTCAACGTGCCAGAACAGCTAGAACTGGTGCAGCGCTTCCTGGAAGGCCGCGACTGAGCAGCCCGGCTGGACCGACCGCTCGTGGCGCTCCGGCTCAGCGCGGCGCCCCCAGCGCCAGCGCTCGCTCGCGCGAGGCCGCCGAGGCCGCCGGATCCGTCTCCTGCTTGGTCGGCCAACCGGCCAGGTGGCGTTCGGCGATGTCGGCCAGCGCGCGCACCCAACCGATATCGTCGTTCAGGCACGGGATGTAGTGGAACGCCTGCCCGCCCGCGCCGAGGAATGCGGCGCGCGCTTCTTGGTCGATTTCTTCCAGCGTTTCGATGCAGTCGGCGGTGAAGCCTGGGCAGACCACATCGACGCGGCGCACCCCCTGCTGGGCCAGCGCCACCAGCGTGGGTTCGGTGTAAGGCTGCAGCCACTGCGCCTTGCCAAAGCGCGACTGAAACGTCACCACCGCCTGCTCGGGCGGCAACTCCAGCGCTTCGGCCAGCAGCCGGCCGGTCTTGTGGCATTGGCAGTGGTAGGGGTCGCCGCGCTGCAGCGTGCGCGCGGGCATGCCGTGAAAGCTCATCACCAGCCGCTCGGGGCGGCCGTGCTGCGCCCAGTGCGCACGCACCCGTGCGGCCAGTGCGCCGATGTAGCCGGCGTCGTCGTGGTATTGGTTGACGAAGCGCAGCTCCGGCACCCAGCGCAGGCCGCTGGCCCACGCATAAACCTCGTCAAACGCGCTGGCCGTGGTGGCGGCGCAGTACTGGGGGTAGGCGGGCAGCACCAGGATGCGGGTGCAGCCCGCGGCCTTGAGCGTGTCGAGCGCGGCGCCGACGGCGGGCTGACCGTAGCGCATCGCCCAGCGCACCTGCACGCGGTGGCCGCGTTCGCCTAGCAGCCCCTGCAGCAGCTTGGCTTGGCGCTCGGTCCACACCTTCAGTGGCGAGCCCTCGGGCGTCCAGATCGTGGCGTACTTGGCCGCGGACTTGCGTGGCCGCACGTTGAGGATGATGCCGTGCAAGATGGGCCACCACAGCGCGCGGGGCAGCTCCACCACGCGCGGATCGGCCAAAAATCGGGCCAGGTAGCGGCGCAGCGCGGACGGCGTCGGGGCGTCCGGGCTGCCGAGGTTGACCCACACGATACCCATGTGGGCTGCTTGGCCATGGGAGTATGGGGGCTCGGGGCGCATGGTCATGCGCTATTGTTACGCACGATGTGGAACCCGGCCGGCCTGCGGGCCATCTGCCTGGACTTGGACGACACCCTGTGGCCGATGCGCCCGACGATCGAGCGCGCCGAGGCCGCCTTGATGGCGTGGCTGAGTGAGCACGCGCCCGCCACGGCGGCGTGGTTGCGCGAGCCGGGCCGGGCGCGCGCGGTGCGGCTGGCCGTGCAGCGCGACCATCCCGACCGCCACCATGACCTGACGTTTTTGCGCCGCGAGGCGATTCGCGTCGCGCTGCGGCAGGCGGGCGACGCACCCGCGCTGGCCGAGCCGGCGTTCGAGGTGTTTTACGCCGAACGCCAGCGCGTCGAGCTGTACCCCGACGTGCTGCCGGCGCTGCAGCGGCTGGCGGCGCGATACCCCCTGGTGGCGGTGTCCAACGGCAACGCCGACGTCCAGCGGGTCGGCCTGGGCGGCTATTTTGTCGGCCACGTCGGCGCACGTGAGGTCGGTGTGGCCAAACCTCACCCGGCGATTTACCACCACGCGGTGGCACACACCCGGGCACAGCCACACAAGGTTTTGCATGTCGGCGACGACCCGGTGCTGGACGTAGTGGGGGCGCGCCGGGCCGGCTTGGGTGCGGCGTGGCTGAACCGCCACGGCCAATCGTGGGACGAGGCGGTAGCGCCACGGGCCTGCGGCTGCGGTGGGGACATGGCGCGCGCCCTGCACGCGCACGCGGTGCAGCCGCAGCCGCACGAGCGGCCCCACGCCGAACTGGCGGATCTGCACGCCTTGGTGCGCCTGTTGGGTGTGTGACCGCGGTGGCTGCGCCGGCTGGCTATCATCGGCGGGCCACGGGCGCGCGGTGCTGCCCGGCAAGGAACGACCACGATGGCGCTGACGATTTACGGCATTTTTGCTTCGCGGGCGGTGCGTCCGCTGTGGACGGCCGAAGAGCTGGGGCTGCCCTACCACCACGTGCCCACCCCGTACCAGGGCGGGGCGACGCGCACGCCCGAGTTTTTGGCGCTGAACCCCAACGGGCACATCCCGGTGCTGGTGGACGAGCGGCCCGAGGGGCGCGTGGTGGTGTGGGAGTCGATGGCCTGCGCGCTGTACTTGGCGCGCCACCACGGCAAGGGCGATGGCAGCGACATCGCGCCGGCCACGCCGGCCGAGGATGCCGAGGCGCTGCGTTGGGCGCTGTGGTCCGTGACCGAGCTGGAAGCCGACGCGCTGTGCGTGCTGATGCACCGGCTGGGGCTGCCGCCCGAGCGGCGTGACGCCGACAAGCTGGCCGCAGCCGAAAAGCGCCTGCGCGTGCCGCTGCGCGTGTTGGACGAGCATCTGGCGGCCGGCGCAGCCCGGGGGCACGACTACCTGGCCGGTGCGCGCTTTACGGTGGCGGACCTGTGCGTGGCCTGCGTCGCCAACTGGGCGCGGGCATCCCAGGAGCTGATGCACAGCTTCGAACACGTTCACGCCTGGCTGCAGCGCTGCCACGCGCGGCCGACGTACCAACGGCTCAAGGCCGCGGCCAAAACCCAGGGGTGAGGGCGGCGCCCAGCGCGTCGACGGCGTGCAAGCCGCTGCGCACGGCGCCTTCGAGCGTGGCGGGGTAGGGGCCCTCGACGTGGTCGCCTGCGGCCACGAGGGTGGGGCCCAGCATGGCCCACGGCCGTGCCAGCCCGGGCGTGCAGGCGAAGGTGGCGCGCTGCTCGACCACGGTGGCCAGCACCTGGGTGTCCGGCAGCGCCAGCGCCTGCTGCACCTGACGTTGCACTGCCGCGGCCAGATCGGCGGCGCGGCCGTGCCACGCGGGGTCGGGAGCGCTGACCACGGCGGCCAAGCGCAGACCGGCTGCGGGGTGGTCGGCGGCGCGCGCGAACACAAACTGCGCCGGCGCCTGCTGCGGGTGGTGGCGCAGCGCCAGCATCGGCGTGGGCCAGCGCCACGCCCAGCCGGGCGGGGGCGCGAGCCACACGGTGGCGATAGGGATGTGCTGCAGGGCGCGGGCGCGGTCGGCCCAAGCGACCCCGCGCCTGGCCAACCCCGCTGGGCAGTCCGGGTCGGCGGCCAGCGCTTGCAGCAGCTGCGTCGATGCCCACGCCGGGGTGGCCAGCACGACGGCGTCGGCCTGCACCGGGGTGCCGTGCGCGACCGCCAGATGCCACGCGGGTGTGCCGGGGTTGCCGCCGTCCGATGGCGAGGCTGCGGGGGTGACGGCTTGCAGCCGCGTGACCCGGGCACGCAGGCGTAGCGTGGCACCGCGCTCGGCCAGCCAGCGCGTGGCGGCGTCGGGCAGCAGCGTGCCCAGGTCCGCACGGGGCAGCAGCAGGTCGCTGGGGGCGTAGGGGGCCGGCGCGGGGCCGTGCAGGGCGTCGTCCAGCACGCGCAGCCACACCGCACCACTGGCCTGCTGCAGCGGGGTGTTGAGCGCCGCCACCGCCAGCGGCTCGATCCAGTCGGCCACCACCCGGCGCGGCAGGCCCGCGCACAGCTCGGCCACGGTGGCCGTTGGCGCGCAGCGCCAACCGGCCAGCTGCCAGCGCGCCAGCCGCGCCAGCGCGGCCCGCTGGTCGCGCCAGGTCCAGCCCCGCGCGACCAGCAACGCGGCGCCCAGGCCCACGGCATGGGCCACGCGGGGCAGGGTGCTGGTCCAACCCGGCACGCGCAAGCCGCCTCCGTCTGGGTACGTCAACGCCATCGGCACGCGCTGCAGCGCCTGCGTCAGCGGCACCCCGAGTGTGGCCAGCAACGTCAGCGTGGCGTGGTACGCACCAATCAGGATGTGTTGGCCGTTGTCCAGGGGACCGATACGGCTGGGCACCCGCCGGGCACGCCCGCCCCAGTGGGGGCTGGCCTCCAGCAGCGTGACGCGCCAGCCGCGTTGGCACGCGGCCACGGCGGCGGCCAGGCCTGCCCAGCCTCCACCCACCACCGCCACGTGGGGTGCGCGGTTCACCATCGGCCCAGCGCCTGCATCTTCCAGGCCAGCCACAGCTTGTGCAGCGGCGCCAGGGTGACGCGCTCGCGCAGCACCCGCGCGGGGTCGCGCGCCACCCGCTGCAGCAGTGTGCGGTAGATGCTGGCCATCATCAGCCCAGGCTTTTGCGTTGCGCGGTCGGCCGCCGGCAGCAGGGCCACGGCCTCGTCGTAGGTGGCCAGCGCACGCTCGATCTGAAAGCGCATCAGCGCGGCAAAGCGCGCGTCGAAGTCCGGCTCCGCTTCGTGCCCCAGGGTGAGCAGCTCACGCGCGCGTACCCCAAAGCGCTGCAGCTCGGTCACCGGCAGGTAGATGCGGCCGCGCAGCGCGTCGTCGCCCACGTCGCGGATGATGTTGGTCAGTTGCATGGCCAGACCAAGCCGGTGGGCGTAGGCGGTGGTGTCCGGATCGCTTTGGCCGAAGATGCGCGCCGCCACTTCGCCGACGACGCCGGCCACCAGGTGGCAGTAGCGCGCCAGGGCCGGGTAGTCCAGGTAACGGTTGTGTTGCAGGTCCTGCTCGCAGCCGTCGATCACCTGCAGCAGCGGCTCGGGCGTCAGGCCGTAGGGTGCGATGTGCGGCTGCAGCGCGATCAGCGCCGGATGGTCCGGCACGCGCCCGGGGGTGAAGGCCAACGCCACCTGCTGGCGCCACCAAGCCAGCTTGGTGTGGGCGATGGTGGGTTCGCGCACGCCATCGACGATATCGTCGATTTCGCGGCAAAAGGCGTAAAACGCCGTGATGGCGGCGCGCCGCGCCGGGGGCAAAAACAAAAACGCGTAGTAAAAGCTGCTGCCCGAGGCGGCCGCGCGCTCGGCGGCGTAGGCCTGCGCCTGTTGCAACGTGTGGGGGGCGACGGTCATGACGCCACCCCCTGTGGCAGCGCACCGGCCAGGCGGCGTGCGTGGCCACGCATGAACACCAGGTACAGCAGTGGCACCACGAACAGCGTCAGCACCGTCGACACCAACAACCCCCAGACGATGGCCGACGCCACCGGCCCCCACAGCAGGCTGTGTCCACCCAGCCCAAAGGCCAGCGAGATCAGCCCCCCGATGGTGGTGGTGCTGGTGATGATGACCGGCACCACGCGCCGCCGCGCGGCGTACAGCGTGGCGTGCGTCAGGCCCAGGCCTTGGCGCAGGCGCTCGTTGGCCGCATCGATCAGCACGATGGCCGCGTTGACCGCGATGCCGGTCAGCGCGATGACCCCGTACAGCGTGTACAGCGACAACGGGTTGCGCGTGATGGCCAGCCCGATGGCCACACCGGCAAACGCCAGCGGAACCGTGACCAGAATCATCAGCGGCTGGAAGTAGCTGCGGAACTGCGCGGCCAGGATCAGGTAGATCAAGCCGACCCCAAGCAGGAACAGTTGCTGCATCGCCGCCAGGCTCTCTTCGATATCTTCCAACTCGCCCGAAAAATCGAGGTCCACCCCGGGGTGGCGCAACCGCAGCTCATCCCAGGCGGCGCGGATGCGGCGGTTGGCCTCGGCGGTGTCCAGCACGGTTTTGTCCAGGTCGGCCTCCACCGTGATGGCCCGGCGCAGGTTGTGGTGGCGGATGAAGCCGCGCGTGGGCTCCGGCGCGGCCTGCACCAGCGTGCCCAGCCGCGTCACCTGCCCGTTGGGCCGCGCCACCGGCGTGGCCAGCAGCTCCGACGGCTCCAGGGGGCGCGCGGACAGCCCGAGTTGGCGTACGCGCAGCTCGATCTTGTCGCCGCCTTCACGCGTGAACGCAACCGCCTCGCCGTCCACCGCCAGCCGCACCAGCCGCGTCAGCTGGGCGGGGCTGAGTCCCAGCTCGCGCAGCACCTCGGGGCGCGGCTGCAGCCGCAGCTGTTGCCGCCCAGGGACGTGGTCGTCCTGCACGTCGCGTGCCCCCGGCAAGGTGGCGATGAAGGCCTTGAGGTCGGCGGCGGCCGCTTCGATCTGGGCAAAGTCGTCGCCCCGCACCTTGACGTTGATCGGCTTGCCGGCCGGTGGGCCGCCTGACAGCAGCGTGAAGCTCAGCCGTGCCGGGCCGTCCATGCCCTTGACGTCGGCCCGCATCGCAGCGACGATCTCGTCCACCTCGCGCGCGCCGGGCGTGCGCGGGTTGAGCGAGACGAACACCTGCCCGTAGGCGTCGCCGTACACCGGTTCGGTCTGGGTGAACTTCAGCCCCGCCGTCGAAGTGACCGCGCGCGCCTCGTGGCCCTGCTCGGCCAGCCCCACGCCGCGCAAGTGACGGCGCACGATGCGCTCGACGCGCTCGGTTTGCGCCAGCGTCTCCTCCAGCGACGCGCTGGCGGGCATGTCCACATTGACGTAAAACGCCCGGATCGGGTCGAACGCAAAAAACTGCACCCGCACCACGCCCGTGGCCACCAGCGCCCCCGCCCCGGCGACGATGGCCAGCCCGCCGCCCAGAAACAGCCACGGGCGGCGCACCGCGTAGGCCAACGCCTGGCCGTAGCGCAACCGCACCGCCCGGTTGAAGCCTTGGCGCCACGCCTGCACGCGCGACGGCCGGTCCAGCCGCACGTTCATCATGCTGACGTGCACCGGCAGCATCCAAAACGCCTCCAGCAGCGAGATCAGCAGCGCCAGTGTGACCACAAACGGGATGATGAACATGAACTTGCCGACGATGCCCGGCAGCAGCATCAGCGGCAAAAACGCCGCCAACGTCGTCGCCACCGACGCCAGCACGGGTTTCCAGACTTCAGCGACCCCATCCAGGCTGGCCGCCAGCGCCTGCTGACCGCGCTCGATGCGGTAATAAATCGCCTCCACCACCACCACGGCGTCGTCCACCAGCATGCCCAGCGCGATGACCACGCCCAGCAGAATCGAGATATTGACCGTGTAGCCCAGCGCCCCCAGCAGTGCGAACGTGCCCAGCAGCGCAAACGGAATGCCCAGCGCCACCAGCACCCCGATGCGCCAGCCCAGAAAAACCCAGCATATGGCCAGCACCAGCGCCATGCCCAGCGCGGCGTTGGATTCCATGACGCCGATGGCCTCACGCGTCGGGATGGTCTGGTCGTCGGTCAGCGTCAGCTGCAGCCCGAGGCTAGCCAACACCTGGTTTTCGCGCTCGATGAACGCGCGCAGCTCATCCAGCAGCTGCAGGGTGTTGGTGCGGGCCTTTTTGGTCACGGCCAGCGAAATGGCCGGCTGCCCGTCCATCGATGCCAGCGTGGTCGGCTTGGCACGTGCCCACTCCACCTGGGCCACGTCGCCCAACCGCGCCCACACCTGGGGCCGCCCAGCGGCGCTGACCACCCACTGCGCCAGCATTTCGGGCTGCAGCGTGATGCCCGTCAGCGCGATCGACCACACGCCGTGCTGCGTGGCCAGCGTGCCTGCCGCGGTGTCGCGCCACAGGCCGCGCAACGCGTCGGCCACGTCGGCGCTGGTCAGTCCGCGCGCGGCCAGCGCGGCCGGGTCGGGGCGCACCAGCAGCTCGGGGTCACGCAGGCCCGAGGCAAACACCTGGTCCACCCCGCGCACGCGTTCCAGCAGCGCGCGCCGCCGGCGTCCCTCGCGGCGCAACACTTCGTCGTCGGCCGCGCCGGTCAGGCGCATGATCGCCGTGGGAAACCCGTTGGAGGTGGAAATTTCCAACACGCGCGGCTGCTGCGCCTCGGCCGGCAGTTCGGCCGCCGCCTTATTCTGGATTTCGCGCCGCAGGTCGTTGATGCGTTTGTCGAACGTGCGCTCGTCGACCTCGCCAAAGCGCACCAGCAGGCTGGAGACGTTTTCGCGCGAGCTGGAGCTCACGAACCGGATGTCAGCCACGCCTTTGATGGCGTCCTCCAGCGGGTTGGTCACCAACCGCTCGACGTCCTCGGCGCTGGCGCCAGGCAGCACGGTGGTGACGTTGACCCAATTGAAGTTGACCTCCGGGTCGCGCTCGCGTGGCATCTGCAGGTAGGCCAACAGGCCCAGCAGCAGCACCACCACGAAGGCGATGTTGGCCAGCGGGTGGTTGGTGACGAGGGCACGCAGCATTCGCATCACGCGGGCGCCTGCGGGTTTAGCGTGCCGAGGGCGTCACGCGCTGGCCATCGTGCAGCGCGTGCTGGCCGCGCACTACCACGCGGGCGTCGCCGGCCAGGCTGACCGCCGCCGCGGGGCGGCCTTCCTGCGCTTCGGGCAACGCCACGAAACGGGCGCGCGCCTGCTCGCCCTCGCCCTCGCCCTCGACGACGAACACCCCGAGCGCGCTGCCGCGTCGCACCAGCAGCTCGGCCGGCACGTGCGGCAGCGGCGCCTGCCAGCGCAACACACCGGCTGCGCCGGGAGGCAAAGGCTCGCCCTGCAGCGCCAGACGCACGGTCTGCAGCCGAGTGCCACCGGCCAGCGCCGGCACCGCGCGCAGCAGGCGCGCCGCGCGGGTGGCGCCATCGTCGGCCTCGAAACGCGCGTCGCGCACGCGGCCGAGTTCGCGCACTTCGGCGGGCGACAGTTGGGCCTGCAGTTCGGCCGCGCCCGTTTGCACCAGCACGAACAGCGGTGTGCCTGCGGCGACCGTCTCGCCTTGCTGGGCCAGCCGCTGCGTCACCGTACCCGCGAACGGCGCGCGCACCACCGTTTTGGCCAGCGCGCGCTCGGCGCTGGCCAGGGCGGCTTGGGCGCTGGCCAACTCGGCGCGCTGCAGCGCCAGCTCGGTGTCGCGCAGCTGCAGCGCGTCGGCCGAGATGAACCCTTGCCCGTGCAGCTCGTGCGCGCGGCGTGCCTGCGCTTGCAGCAGCTCCAGGCGGGCTTGCGCGGCGTCACGCGCCGCGCGGGCGCGCTGCACGGCCAGCTCGTGGTCGGCAGGGTCCAGGCGTGCCAGCACCTGCCCCGCGCGCACGGACGTGCCCACGTCGGCCTCCCAGCGCTGCACCACGCCGGCCACCTCGGCGGCGACGCGCGCCTCATTGCGCGCCACGACCTGGGCGCTGGCGCTGCGCTGGGGGTGGATCCCAACGTCGCGCAGCGGGCGGGTCTCCACCGGCGACGGCGCGCCTTGGGTGGGCGGTGCCGGCGGTGTGGTTGGGTCGGCGTGCGCGGTCAGCGCGGCGGCGCCCGGCAGCGTCAACAGGGCGGCGAGCACCCACCCGCTGGGGGCGGTCAAAGGAGCGGGCGTTGGTCGAGGCATGGAAGGCGGTTCGTCTCAACGGGCCGGTGAACGGGGTGGCGCCACGCGCACCACAGCAACAGGGGGCTATCGTGCCAGTGCAAGCGTGGCCGCCGCAGCCAGGTGCGTCCACCCTGGGCGTCGATGCGCTGAGCCAGCCGCAGCGCCGCGTGCAGCACCACGCGCAGTTCCCAGCCGAAGCGGCCGCGCACACCCAGCGGCAGGTCCCAGCCGCGCCGCAGGTGCTGGCGGGCCAGGACCACCAGTTGCAGCACCCCGTGGGCCAGGGCGGACGGCGGCCAGGTGGCGGGCGGCGCGTCGGGGTCGGCGCCGGCGGCCAGCAGCCAGCTTCGCGGCAGGTACAGCCGGCCACGGGGCAAGTCTGCCCCCTGGTCCTGCGCCATGTTCAGCAGTTGCAGCGCGGTGCACACGGCATCGCTTTGCGCGACGGCCTCGGCCCCGCGCACGCCCGCCAAGTGCAGCATCAGCCGCCCCACGGGGTTGGCCGAGCGGCGGCAGTAGTCCAGCAACTCGGCTTCGTCCTGGTAGCGCCGTCCGGTGGCCGTCCAGCGCACGTCTTGCTCGAAAGCGTCGAGCAGGTCCAGCAGCGGCGCCAGCGGCAGCGCGTGCCGTTGACGCTGTTCGTGCAAGGCCCGCAGCGCGGGCGCCGCCGCGGCCAAGGTGGCCGCGTCGTCGGCCCACAGTCCCGTCAGCGTCGCGCGCAGTTGCGCCAGCGCCTGCAGCCGCGCCTCGGGGGTGGCGTCACCTTCGTCGGCCAGGTCGTCCGCCAAGCGCGCAACACGGTAAATCGCCACGACGGCGCCGCGCCACGCAGGCGGGCACAGCACCGAGGCGACGGGGAAGTTTTCGTAGCGATCGACGGCCGAGACAAACGGCATGGTGGGCGGTATGTTGCCACAGCCGGGCAAACCCTCATGCGTCGGCGGGGCCGCGGTCCCCGGTGTGGTGGTACCATGAAAACCGTCTCACCTGTCAGCCCCATAACAACGTCATAACAACGCGAGGGGACGCGAGGGGTTATGCCGCACCGAGGGGTTATGCCGCACGCCGCCATGCTTGACCATTTGGAGCACGTTGCTCGCCTGACCCATGGGCGTGACCGCGACGTGCTGGATGCCACCTTGGCCGACGTGGTGCTGGCCACCTTGCAGGCGCGGGCGGTGGTGTTGTGGGGTGACGAAGGTGAGCTGCTGGACGTGCGCGCCCATGCCCGCGCCGACGCGCTGCCCGGGCCGGTGGCGACCGCGGGGACACCGTCCCCCCAGCGTCCGCGGCTGATCGAGCGACCGGAGCTCGTGCAAACGCTGCAAGCCGGGGCCACCACGGTGATCAGCGATGCGCGGGGTAGCCGGATTTTGGTCCCCCTGCTCACCGAAACGCAGCGCCGGCTGGTGCTGGACGTAGCACTGGCTGCGGCGGCTGACGCCCAGGCGCGCCGGGTGACCGAGGGCATGGGCCGCATCTACGTCAACGTCATCAACCTGCTGGACGCCTGTGAGCGCGACACGCTGACCGAGCTGCTCAACCGCAAGTCGTTCGACGATACGTTTTACAAGGCCACCCGAGCCCCCGACGAAGCCGTGGCCGGTGTGCAGCGGCGTGTCGATGGCGGCACCCACCATTGGCTGGGCGTCATCGACGTGGACCATTTCAAGTCGGTCAACGACCGCTTTGGCCACCTGATCGGTGACGAGGTGCTGCTGCTGATGGCGCGGCTGCTGCGCAGCACCTTCCGGCACGACGACCGCCTGTACCGCTTCGGTGGCGAGGAGTTCGTGGCCTTGGTGCGCGCCGACGACGCGGCGGCCGCCGCGGTGGCGTTCGAGCGCCTGCGCACCGCGGTCGAACGCCACTCGTTTCCGCAGGTCGGCCGTGTCACCGTCAGCATCGGCTACACCGCGGTGCGCCCGTTCGACACGCCGGCCGACGCGTTTGAGCGGGCCGACCGCGCCCTGTACCAGGCCAAGGCACAGGGGCGCAACCGCGTCGTGTGCTTTGAGAGCGACGTGACCCCGCAGGCTGGGCAGCCGCTGCAACACGCGGGCGGCAACGTGGATTTGTTTTGAGCCGACCGCGCCGCCGCCGGGCCGCGCCCCGCTACAATGCAGCCCCGCCCCGGTGCTGCGCACGGGGTGACCCGCGCGGGTGGCGAAATTGGTAGACGCACCAGGTTTAGGTCCTGACGGTGGCGACACCGTGGGGGTTCGAGTCCCCCCCCGCGCACCAGGCCGGCTGCACTGCGGCGGCCCGCCGCTGGCTCTGCCGTTGACATCCCTTGGTGTTCGCTGGCATGTCGTTCCCCCTGCACGGCGCCGATGTGGCGCACATCGGCACGATGCTCATCTTCGCCCTCGTGTACCTGGGCATGTTTTTAGGTGGGCTGCCGCGCACGGGGCTGGATCGCAGCGGCGTGGCGGTGCTGGGCGCCATCGCCATGATCGCGGTCAATGGCTGGTCGATCGGCGAGGCGGCGGCCACCATCGACCTGCCCACCATCGTGCTGCTGTTTGCGTTCATGCTGCTGTCAGCGCAGATGCGGCTGGGCGGGTTTTACGGCGCGGTGACCCGCGCGGTGGCGCTGCGCGCCCGGCACGCCCCCACGCTGATGGCCGCGCTGCTAGCGGTGGTGGCGGCGTTGTCGGCGGTGTTTTCCAACGACGTGGTGTGCCTGGCGGTCACGCCGGTGGTGGTGCGCGTGGCGTGGCGCCGTGGCTGGGACCCGGTGCCGTGGCTGGTGGCGGTGGCGTGCGCCGCCAACATCGGCTCGGCCGCCACCTTGATCGGCAACCCACAGAACATGTTGATCGGCTCGGTGCTCGGGCTGCCCTTTGGGGCCTACACGGCGGCTGCGCTGCCGCCGGTGGCGCTGGCGCTGCTGGCGCTGTGGGGGTGGATGATGCTGGTGCTGCGGCGCTTGCCACCCCCAAGCGGCGCGGGTGCGGCGCGCGTGGACGACGACGCGGGCCCGCCGTTCAACGTTTGGCAGTCGGGCAAGGGGTTGGCGGTGGCGGTTGCGCTGCTGGCCATCTTCGTGGCCACCGATTGGCCGCACGAGGTGGTCGCCTTGGTGGCTGCGGGCGTGTTGCTGCTTAGCCGCCGGCTGCATTCGGCGCAGTTCATGGGCTTGGTCGATTGGCCGCTGCTGCTGCTGTTCATGGGCCTGTTTGTGGTGAACGGGGCGTTCGAGCGCACGGGTGTGGCGGCGCAGGCGGTGGCGTGGCTGGCGCAGCACGGCGTGCACCTGCGCGAGCCCACGGTGCTGGCGGTGGTGGGGGTAGCGCTGTCCAACCTGGTGTCCAACGTCCCGGCGGTGATGTTGCTGCTGCCGCACCTGAGCAGCCCTGATCAGGGGGTGACCCTGGCGCTGGCCAGCACCTACGCGGGCAACCTGCTGCTGGTGGGGTCGATCGCCAACCTGATCGTGGCCGACCTGGCCGCGCGCGACGGCGTGCGGCTGGACTGGCGGCGCCACGCGGCGATCGGTGTGCCTGCCACCGTGCTGAGCCTGCTGATCTGGTGGGCTTGGCGGTGGGTGCAGGCCGCCTGGGCGTAGCGCTGCACTACAATCAGCCATTTGTCCGGCCGCTGGCCGGGCATGCACCGGTTTGCACGGATTTGTCCACGCGGCAGGTCCATCCACGAACACAAGGAGTTTTTTCCATGGCTGTCAACGTCGAAACCCTGGACAAGCTCGAGCGCAAGCTCACGCTCGAGCTGCCGCTGGAGGCGATCCAGAAGGAAGTCGATACGCGCCTCAAGCGCCTGCAGCGCCAGGTGCGCATGGACGGTTTCCGCCCCGGTAAGGTGCCGCTGTCGGTGGTGGCCCAGCGCTACGGCTACTCGGTGCAGTACGAGGTCATCAACGACCAGGTCGGCCGTGCCTTTGCCGACGCCGTGGCGCAAGCGCAACTGCGCGTAGCGGGGCAGCCGCGCATCAGCGAAAAAGAAGGCGCCCCCGAGGGTGTGCTGGCCTTCGAGGCGGTGTTCGAAGTGTTTCCTGAGGTGCAGCTGGGCGACCTGTCGGCGCTGGAGCTGGAAAAACTCGAAGCCAGCGTGGACGACGCCGCCATCGACCGCACGCTGGAGATTTTGCGCAAGCAGCGCCGCACCTTTACGCCGCGCCCCGAGGGTGAGCCGGTGCAGGACGGTGACCGCGTGACGATCGACTTCGAAGGCAAGATCGACGGCGAGCCGTTCGAGGGCGGCCAGGCCAGCGACTTCAGCTTCGTCATCGGCGAAGGCCAGATGCTGCCCGAGTTCGAAAACGCCGTGCGTGGCATGAAGGCGGGCGAGTCCAAGACCTTCCCGCTGGCGTTCCCCGAGGACTACCAGGGCCGCGAGGTGGCGGGCAAGACGGCCGACTTCCTCGTCACGGTCAAGAAGATCGAGCAGCAGCAACTGCCCGAGGTGGACGAAGCGTTCATCAAGTCGCTGGGCATCGAAGCCGGCACGCTCGAAGCGCTGCGCGACGACATCCGTCGCAACCTGGAGCGCGAGGTCAAGTTCCGCCTGCTGGCGCGCAACAAGGCCGCGGCGCTGGATGCGCTGGCCAAGGCGGCCCAGCTCGACCTGCCCAAAGCCGCCATCGAGGCAGAAATCGACCGCCTGGTCGAAGGCGCGCGCCAGGACCTGCGCCAGCGCGGCCTCAAGGACGCCGACAAAGCTCCCATCCCGCGCGAGCTGTTCCAGCAGCAGGCCGAGCGCCGCGTGCGCCTGGGGTTGGTGGTGGCCGAGCTGATCAAGGCCAACGACCTGCGTGCCACGGCCGAGCAGGTCGAAGCGCACCTGCGCGAGCTGGCCTCGTCCTACGAGCAACCCGAGGAAGTCGTGCGTTGGTACCGCGCCAACCCCGAGCGCATGGCCGAAATCGAAGCCATCGTGCTGGAAAACAACGTGGCTGACTTCATCTTCGGCAAGGCCAAGGTCACGCCCAAGGCCATCACGTTCGCCGAGCTGATGGGGCAGGATTGACGCCGCGGCGCCCCCGAGGCCGCACGTTGGCGATGCCGGGGCGGGCCGTGGGTCCGCCCTTTTTGCTGGTGGGGTCCGGTGGGGCGGGCGCGAAGCGGTTACAGTAAGGCTTGGGTGCACGGCACCTGTAGCCATCGACGAGACGGAGTGAACGACGCATGAGCGCGCTGGACGCACAGGCCCTGGGCCTGATCCCCATGGTCATCGAACAGTCGGGCCGCGGTGAGCGGGCCTACGACATCTATTCGCGCCTGCTGAAAGAGCGGGTGGTGTTTTTGGTGGGGCCGGTCAACGACCAATCGGCCAACCTGGTGGTGGCGCAACTGTTGTTTTTGGAAAGCGAAAACCCCGACAAGGATATTTCGTTGTACATCAACTCGCCGGGTGGCTCGGTCAGCGCCGGCATGGCCATTTTCGATACGATGAACTTCATCAAACCGGACGTGTCGACGCTGTGCATCGGCATGGCCGCCAGCATGGGCGCGTTTTTGCTGGCGGCGGGTGCCAAGGGCAAGCGCTTTGCGCTGCCCAACGCGCGCGTCATGATCCACCAGCCGCTGGGCGGCGCGCAGGGGCAGGCCACCGACATCGAAATCCACGCGCGCGAAATCCTGCGCCTGCGCGCCGACCTCAACCGCATCCTGAGCGAGCGCACTGGCCAGCCGTTGGAAAAAATCGAGCGCGACACCGACCGCGACTTCTTCATGTCCGCCGCCGAGGCCGCCGAGTACGGCCTGGTGGACAAGGTGATCGACAAGCGGTCCTGATGGCCGCGTCTGCAGCCTGCTAGAGTATCCCCATGGCCGACAAGAAAAGCCCGCGCGACAAGACCCTGTACTGCTCGTTTTGCGGCAAGAGCCAGCACGAGGTCAAAAAACTCATCGCCGGACCGTCCGTGTTCATCTGCGATGAGTGCATCGACCTGTGCAACGATATCATCCGCGACGAGGTCCGCGACGCCGCCACCTCGCTGGGCGCGGCCGCGTCGGCGCTGCCGACACCGGCACAGCTTAAGGAGCACCTGGACCAGTACGTGATCGGCCAGGAAAACGCCAAAAAGGTGTTGGCCGTGGCGGTGTACAACCACTACAAGCGGCTGCGCCACAACGACCAGGCGGCCCAAAGCGGGGTCGAGTTGGCCAAGAGCAACATCCTGCTGATCGGTCCCACGGGCTCGGGCAAGACGTTGTTGGCCTCGACCCTGGCGCGCAAGCTGGACGTGCCGTTTGTGATGGCCGACGCCACCACGTTGACCGAAGCGGGCTACGTCGGCGAAGACGTCGAAAATATCATCGCCAAGCTGCTGCAGGCGTGCGACTACGACGTGGACAAGGCCCAGCGCGGCATCGTCTACATCGACGAGATCGACAAAATCACGCGCAAATCGGAAAACCCCTCGATCACCCGTGACGTGTCGGGTGAGGGTGTGCAGCAGGCGCTGCTGAAGCTGATCGAGGGCACGGTGGCGTCGGTGCCGCCGCAAGGCGGGCGCAAGCACCCCAACCAGGACATGATCGCGGTGGACACCACCAACATCCTGTTCATTTGCGGCGGCGCGTTCGCGGGGCTGGAAAAAATCATCGAAGCGCGCACCGAAGCCAGCGGCATCGGCTTTGGCGCGGCGGTGCGCAGCAAGCGCGAGCGCGCGCTGACCGAGCTGTTTGCGCAGGTGGAGCCCGACGACCTGGTGCGCTACGGCCTGATCCCGGAGCTGGTGGGTCGCTTGCCGGTGGTCACAGTGCTGGCGGAGCTGGACGAAGAGGCGCTGGTGCGCATCCTGACCGAGCCCAAAAACGCCATCGTCAAGCAGTTTGCGCAACTGTTTGCGATGGAAGGCGTCGAGCTGGAAGTGCGCCCGGCGGCGCTGCGGGCCATCGCGCGCAAGGCGCTGCAGCGCAAAACCGGCGCGCGCGGCCTGCGTTCGATCCTGGAGCAGGCGCTGATGGACACGATGTTCGAGCTGCCCAACCTGAACAACGTGCGCCGCGTGGTGGTCGAAGAAGCCACGATCACCGAGGGCCGACCGCCGCTGCTGCTGTACCACGAAGAAGCCAAGCAGGCCTGAGCGCCGCCGCGCTGGCGCCGGTTTCGGTGGCGCGGTGGCGGCTTGCTTGAAGTCCAGCCCCGGCGCCCCCATCTGCGCCTGTGTACGAAAGGAATCCCACGATGTCTGGACTGCCCCCGCTGCCTGCCGAACCCGTGACACTGCCGCTGTTGCCGTTGCGCGACGTGGTGGTGTTTCCGCACATGGTCATCCCGCTGTTCGTCGGGCGGCCCAAGAGCATCAAAGCGCTCGAGGCGGCCATGGCGCACGAGCGGCGCATCATGCTGGTGGCGCAAAAAACCGCCGCCAAGGACGAACCCACCCCCGCCGACCTCTTCGAGGTGGGGTGCGTGGCCAGCATCCTGCAAATGCTCAAGCTGCCCGACGGCACGGTCAAGGTGCTGGTCGAAGGCGTGCAACGCGCCAAGGTGCTGCGCGTCGACGACGATGCCGAGGGGCACTTTTCAGCGCACCTGTTGCCGGTCGATGCCGAAGCCGAGCGCGCCGAAGCCGACCCGAAGGAGCTGGAGGCGCTGCGCCGCGCCGTCATGCAGCAGTTCGAGCAGTACGTCAAGCTCAACAAAAAGATTCCAGCCGAGATCCTGACCTCGATCGCCAGCATCGACGACCCCGGTCGCCTGGCCGACACGATCGCCGCGCACCTGCCGCTCAAGCTCGAAGTCAAACAAAGCATCCTGGACCTGGAGCGTTTGGTGCAGCGGCTGGAGCACCTGTTTGCGCAGTTGGAGGCGGAGGTCGAAATCCTCAACGTCGACCGGCGCATCCGTGGGCGCGTCAAGCGCCAGATGGAAAAAAACCAGCGCGAGTTCTACCTCAACGAGCAGGTCAAGGCGATCCAAAAAGAGCTGGGCGAGGGGGACGCCAGCGCCGAAATCGAGGAGCTGGAAAAGAAAATCAAGGCCGCACGCATGCCCAAGGAGGCGCGCCAAAAGGCCGAGGCCGAGCTCAAAAAGCTCAAGCTGATGTCGCCCATGTCGGCCGAGGCCACCGTGGTGCGCAACTACATCGACGTGCTGGTCAACCTGCCCTGGAGCAAAAAGACCAAGGTGCGCCACGACCTGGCCTACGCCGAGGAAGTGCTCAACGCTGACCACTACGGGCTGGACAAGGTCAAAGAGCGCATCCTGGAATATCTGGCCGTGCAGCAGCGCGTCGACAAGGTCAAGGCGCCGATCCTGTGCCTGGTGGGGCCGCCGGGGGTGGGCAAAACGTCGCTGGGGCAGTCCATCGCCAAGGCCACCGGGCGCAAGTACGTGCGCATGGCGCTGGGCGGCATGCGTGACGAGGCCGAAATTCGCGGTCACCGGCGCACCTACATCGGCGCGCTGCCGGGCAAGGTGCTGCAAAACCTCACCAAGGTGGGCGTACGCAACCCCTTGTTCCTGCTGGACGAGATCGACAAGCTCGGCATGGACTTCCGCGGTGACCCGGCCTCGGCGTTGCTGGAGGTGCTGGACCCTGAACAAAACCACACCTTCCAGGACCACTACGTCGAGCTGGACTTTGATCTGTCGGATGTGATGTTCGTGGCGACGTCCAACTCGCTCAACATCCCGCCGGCGCTGCTGGACCGTATGGAGGTCATCCGCCTGTCGGGCTACACCGAGGACGAGAAGGTGGCCATCGCCTTGCGCTACCTGCTGCCCAAGCAGCGCGCCAACAACGGCGTCAAGGACGACGAGCTGGAGGTGACCGAGGCTGCCGTGCGCGACATCGTGCGCTACTACACCCGCGAAGCCGGCGTGCGCGCGCTGGAGCGCGAGATTTCGCGCATCTGCCGCAAGGTGGTCAAGGGCCTGCTGCTGGGCAAGATGAACAAGCCCGTGGTGGTGACGCCGGACAACCTGGCGGACTTTTTGGGCGTGCGCAAGTACACCTACGGCCGCGCCGAACAACAAAACCAAGTCGGTCAGGTGGTGGGGCTGGCGTGGACCGAAGTCGGCGGCGATCTGCTGACCATCGAAGCCGCCATCATGCCGGGCAAGGGCAACGTCATCCGCACCGGCTCGCTGGGCGATGTGATGAAGGAGTCGGTTGAGGCCGCGCGCACCGTGGTGCGCAGCCGTGCCCGGCGGCTGGGCATCCCTGACGAGCTGTTCGAGAAAAAGGACATCCACATCCACGTGCCCGACGGCGCCACACCGAAGGACGGCCCCAGCGCTGGCATCGCGATGACGACGGCCATCGTGTCGGCGCTGACCGGCATCCCGGTGCGTGCGGACGTGGCGATGACCGGCGAGATCACGCTGCGCGGTGAAGTCACCGCCATCGGCGGCCTGAAGGAAAAGCTGCTGGCCGCGCTGCGTGGTGGCGTGCGCACCGTCATCATCCCGGAAGAAAACGTCAAGGACTTGGCGGAGATCCCCGACAACGTCAAGCAGGGGCTGGAGATCGTGCCGGTGCGCTGGATCGACAAGGTGCTGGAGCTGGCGCTGGAGCGCCAGCCGGTGCCGTTGCCGGATGAGGAGCCGGTGGCGGCGGCGGCGCCAGCGGCCGAAGGCCCGGCGCCGGCGGTGACGCACTGAGCCGCGAGCAGCGCTGACGCCGCGGTGGCGTGATTTTTCGGCTATAATGCAGGTCTGTCGGCGCTGCTGGTTGTGCAAACCACCGGCAGCGGCAACGCGGGAATAGCTCAGTTGGTAGAGCGCAACCTTGCCAAGGTTGAGGTCGCGAGTTCGAGACTCGTTTCCCGCTCCAAATTGACGTGGTGGTTGCTGGATTTGCATGTTCAGCAACCACCCTCCGGCGGTTGTCGGGTTGAACCAGACAAGGCGCGGTAGCAAAGCGGTTATGCACCGGATTGCAAATCCGAGTAGGTCGGTTCGACTCCGGCCCGCGCCTCCAACATGCGCGTGTGCAAACCGTTGGCATGCACGCACCAGGCGGGAATAGCTCAGTTGGTAGAGCGCAACCTTGCCAAGGTTGAGGTCGCGAGTTCGAGACTCGTTTCCCGCTCCAAACATCCAGCCCCGTGCCGCGCAAGCGACGCACGGGGTTTCTTTTTGGGGCGCCCCGTGCGGTAGGTGCGCCGGCCTACCGGCGCTGGTGGCGCACGTTGGCGCGTGCGCTCAGCGTGCGCGGGCCGCCTGCGCCTGCGTGGTGGCCAGCCGTTGCGGCTTGCTGGCTTGCACCTTCTTGACTCCGGCTGCAGGGCGCGCGGCTGCGGCCCGTGTTGGGGGACGCTTCGGTTTTTTGGCCGCACCGGTGGCCAATCGCGTGGCGGGGCTGCGTGCCTTGTCCTGCACCTGCACGACCAGCTTTTGGCCCGCCCGCAGCGGGCTGTTGGGTTTGAGGCCATTCCACGCCGCCAGGTCCGCCACCTTCACACCGTGACGCTTGGCCAGCTTGGCCAGCGTGTCGCCCTTGCGGGCCCGCACGCGCACCGTGCGCACCGGCGGCTGTTCGGGGGCCAGCAGCACCTGGCCGTGGTCGGCCAGGTGTTCGGGCACGTCACGGTCCAGCCGCCCTTCGCGCGGCACCAGCAGCGTGGAGCCTGCTTTCAGTTTCATGCGCGGCGGGATGCGGTTGGCCGCGCGCAGCTCGGCTGCGGACCAGCCCAGTTCACGGGCGGCCTGGCCCACCGTCATGTCGCGCGGCACGCGCCAGGCGGTCCAGCTGGCGGTGGGGCCGCGGTGCTGCCGCAACCGTTCGGCAAACTGCACGGCGTTGTCCCAGGGCAGCAGGATTTCCGGCGTGCCTGCGGCCATGATGACGGGCTTGTCGTGCGCCGGATTCAGGGTGCGAAAGTCCGCCTCTGACACCCCGGCCAAGCGCGCGATCAGCGCCACGTCCAGGTCGCGTTCGATGCGCACGGTGTCGAAAAACGGGTGGTTGCCCACCGGCGGCAGCGTCACGCCGTAGCGTTGGGGCGCACGCACCAGGTTTTTGACCGCCTGCAGCTTGGGCACGTAGTGGCGGGTTTCGTCGGGCATGCGCAGGTCGGTGTACCCGGTGGGCAGCCCCGCGGCGGCGTTGCGTCGAATGGCGCGCTGCACGTTGCCTTCGCCCCAGTTGTAAGCCGCCAGGGCCAGGTGCCAGTCGCCAAACATACGGTGCAACCGCTCCAGGTAGTCCAGCGCCGCGCGGGTGGAGGCCAGCACGTCGCGGCGGTCGTCGCGGAAGGCGTTTTGCTTGAGGTCGAAATGTTTGCCGGTGGCTGGCATGAACTGCCACATACCGGCGGCCTTGGCGCGCGAGACCGCCTGCGGGTTGAACGCGCTTTCAATGAACGGCAGCAGCGCCAGTTCGGCCGGCAGCTGGCGCCGCTCCAGTTCTTCGACGACGTGGAACAGGTATTTGCTGCCGCGGTCCACCATGCGTTGCAGGTAGTCCGGGCGGCTGGCGTACCAGCGTTCCCATTGCGCCACACGCTCGTCGTCCAAATCGGGCATGGCAAAGCCGCGTTCGATACGCTCCCACAGATCGCGCGGCGCTTGCACCGGCGCAACCGTCGGCGGCTCCGGCAGCGGCGCGGCGGCGGGGGGCGCCACGCGCTCGACGATGGCTGCCGCAGCTGTGGGGGGGAGCGTTGCCGTGGTGGTGGCGGGTGCCGTCTCGGCGGGTGGGGCCGCGGCCCCCACCGCCGATACGCTCGCCGCGGGGGCGTGCGAGCCGGGCCGGTGGGCGCAGCCCGCCAGCACCAGCGCGGCAATCAGCGCGCCACAGCGCACAGCCCAAGGGGATTGTGAAGGTTTTGGCATTCGATAGGCAATGCAGGGGCAGCGCCGCCGGGGCTTTTAAAGAAAGCTTCGCTTTTAACGAAAGCTTCGCTTTTAGCGAAAGCCATCTTTGAGGCGGCGCAGCGCGGCAAACACACCGACGTCATCGGTGGCGCCGGCCAGGTGGGGTTGGAGGGCCGCACGCACCCCGGGTTCCCTCGTGCGCAAAAACGGGTTGATGGCACGTTCCAGCCCGATGGTGCTGGGCAGCGTCGGCTGACCTTGGGCACGCTGCGCTTCGCACAACGTGCGGTGCGCTTGCAGCGCGGCATTGTCCGGCTCCACGGTCAGGGCAAAGCGCAGGTTAGCCAGCGTATATTCGTGCGCACAACACACCTGTGTGTCATCAGGCAGGGCCGCCAGCCGGTCCAGCGAGGCGAGCATTTGCGCCGGCGTGCCCTCGAACAGCCGGCCGCAGCCGCCGCTGAACAGGGTATCGCCGCACAGCAGCCAGGCGGGTTCGCCAGCGGCGGCTGGCTCACTGACGTAGGCGACGTGACCGAGCGTGTGCCCGGGTACGGCCAGCACGCGCCAGCGCCGGCCCAACACGGTCAGCACGGCACCGTCGTCCACCGGTTCGCCGCCGTCCCACGGCAGCGGTTCGCGCGCCGGGCGCACGACGCGGCAGGCGGTGGCGGCCTGCAGCGCCACCACGCCGCCGATGTGGTCGCCGTGGTGGTGGGTGATCAGGATGCCTTGCAGCGACAAGTTACGCGCGTGCAGCGCGCGCTGCACCGGCTCGGCCTCGCCCGGGTCCACGACCCAGGCCTGGCGCCCATCGTGCAGCAGCCAGATGTAGTTGTCGCTCAGCGACGGCACGGGCTCGACGCTCAGCGGGGGCGCTACCATCGTCATATGGCGATGATACCCGCGGACGACGCGCTGGTGGACCGTTGGGCCGACGCGTTGTGGCTGGAAGATGGGCTGGCCGCGCGCACGCTGGCCGCGTACCGCAGCGACCTCAAGGGGCTGGCGGCCTGGCTCGCCACGCGCGGGCGGCGCCTGTTGGCGGCGGAGGCGGCCGATCTGCAGGCCTACATGGCCGTGCGCCTGCCGGGCAGCCGCGCCACCAGCAGCAACCGGCGGTTGAGCGCATTCAAGCGCTTTTACCGTTGGGCGCTGCGCGAGGGGCTGATCGAGCGCGACCCCACGCTGCCGCTGCTGGCGGCACGCACGCCGCTGCGGGTGCCCAAGACCCTGACCGAGGCGCAGGTGGAGGCCCTGCTGGCGGCCCCCGACGTGGGCACGCCGTTGGGGCTGCGCGACCGCGCGATGCTGGAGCTGATGTACGCCAGCGGCCTGCGGGTCAGCGAGCTGACCGCGCTGCGGTTGCACGAGGTCAGCCTGGCCGACCAGGTGCTGCGTGTCACCGGCAAAGGCGCCAAGGAGCGGTTGGTGCCGTTTGGCGACGTGGCAGCCGACTGGCTGCGCCGCTACCTGGGCGAGGCCCGGCCCGCCCTGCTGGCCGGGCGCGTCAGTGACGACCTGTTCGTGACGCAGCGCCACGGTGCGGCGATGACGCGCGAGATGTTTTGGTACGTGGTCAAACGCCACGCGCGCGCGGCCGGCATCCAGGCGCCGCTGTCGCCGCACACGCTGCGCCACGCGTTTGCCACCCACCTGCTCAATCACGGGGCCGACCTGCGCGCGGTGCAGCTGCTGCTGGGCCACGCCGACATTGCCACCACCACCATCTACACCCACGTGGCACGCGAACGGCTGCGCCAGTTGCACGCCCGCCACCACCCGCGCGGGGGTGGGGGATGAGGCATGCGATCAGCGCCCGCCCCAGCTGTCTTTGAGGGTGGCGATGCGGTTGAACACCGGCTGCTCGGGCCGGTGGTCGAGCCGGTCGGCGCAGAAGTAGCCGTGGCGCTCGAATTGCCAGCGCGATTCGGCGGGGAGGTTGATCAGTGTCGGCTCGACGTACCCGCGCACGGTACGCAGGCTGGCCGGGTTCAGCACGGCCCGGAAGTCTTTGCCACCAGCGTCGGGCTGCGGGTCGGTGAACAGGCGGTCGTACAGGCGCACCTGCACCGCCACCGCCTCGTGGGCACCGACCCAGGTGATGGTGCCTTTGACCTTGATGGCGTCGGCGCCGGGAGTGCCGCTTTTGGTGTCGGGGATCACGCGCGCCAGCACCTTGGTCACTTGCCCCTGGGCGTCCTTTTCGCAGCCGGTGCACTCGACAACGTAGCCGTACTTGAGGCGAACCTTGTTGCCGGGGAACAGCCTGAAATAGCCCTTGGGCGGCTGTTCAGCGAAGTCCTCGCGCTCGATCCACAGCCGTGGGCCCAGCGTGAACGATCGCTCGCCCCAGCCCGGGTGGTGCGGGTGCAGCGGGGCGCGACAAGCCTCGCGGTGCGTGGCGCTGCCAAACACCTCGGCCCAGTTGGTGAGTTCGAGTTCGACCGGATCCAGCACCACCATGGCGCGCGGGGCCTTGCCTTCCAGGTCGTCACGCAGCGCCACTTCCAGGTTGCCGTAGTCGATCCAGCCGCCGGCCTTGCTGACGCCGGTACGCTCACAAAAGAGCCGGATCGCTTCCGGCGTGTAGCCGCGTCGGCGCAGGCCGGCGATGGTGGGCAGGCGCGGGTCATCCCAGCCGGCGACGATGCCCTCGTCCACCAAGGCCTTGAGCTTGCGTTTGCTGGTGACGACGTAGGTGAGGTTCAGGCGCGCGAATTCGTACTGGTGCGGCAGGTCGAACGGCTCGGGCTCGTAGGCGGCAAGCGCCTGCGCCAGCAACGGGGTGAAGTGGTGCAGCTCGGCCAGCAGCAGCTCGAAAAAGCCGTCGAGGTCGCGCAGCACGGCGTCGCGGTCGTGCTCCCAGCGCGCGAACATGGCGGCCATGCGCCGCTCGGCCTCGGTGTTGCGGCCGAGCTTGGCCGCGGCGTTGTGGCAGCGCAGCGCGAATTCCTTGGCGGCTTCGACACCTTGGGCGCGCAAGCCCTCAATGCGTTGGCGGGCGCGGGCAAAGTGCGGCGCACGCAGCAGCGGCACCAGGCGCTCCAGCAACCAGTCGTAAAACGGGCGCTGGTCTTCGAACTCCAGCGTGCAGATGCTGTGCGTGATTTGCTCCAGCGCGTCCTCGATGGGGTGCGCGAAGGTGTACATCGGGTACACGCACCAGCGCTCGCCAGTGTTGTGGTGGGCGGCGTGCTTGATGCGGTAGATCGTCGGGTCGCGCAGGTTGATGTTGGGGCTGGCCATGTCGATCTTGGCGCGCAGCACCATCGCGCCGTCGGGGTGCTGGCCAGCCAGCATTTCGCGCCAGCGGCGCAGGTTGTCCTGCACGGGCCGGTCACGCCACGGGCTGTCCACCCCCGGCTCGGTCAGCGTGCCGCGGTTGGCCCGCATCTGCTCCGGCGTTTGTTCGTCGACGTAGGCGTGGCCGGTTTCGATCAGGTACTCGGCCGCACGCGCCATCGTCTCGAAATAATCGCTGGCGAAGTAGCGGTGCTCGGTGCCATGGGCGTGCCAGCTCCAGCCCAGCCACTGCACGGCGTCGGCGATGGCGTCGACGTAGGCCTGCTCTTCCTTTTCGGGGTTGGTGTCGTCGTAGCGCAGGTGGCACACACCACCGTACTCCTGCGCCAGGCTGAAGTTGATCCAGATGCTTTTGGCGTGCCCGATGTGCAGGTAGCCGTTGGGCTCCGGGGGAAAGCGGGTGCGAATGCGCGCCGGGTCGGGCAGGCCGCGGGCGTGGTGGTCGGCGTCGCCGGGGCTGCCACCCCAGCGGCGGCCTTGGTGGCGCCCAGCAGCCAGGTCGCGCTCGATGATCTGGCGCAAGAAGTTGCTGCTGGAGGCGGGATGGTGTTCGTGGGTGTGCGGGGCGTGCTCGCTCATGCCGCGATTGTAGGGGGGCCAACCGCAGCGTCGCCGGCAACAACGACCCGGTTACGCCCGCTGCGCTTGGCTTGGTACAGCGCGGTGTCGGCCTGATGAATCAGGTACTGGTAGTCCGGGTGCCCGCAGTAGGGGGCCACGCCGATGCTGGCGGTGAGGTTGAGGGCCACGCCCCCGGGCAGTTCATAGGTGTGTTCGGCGATGCGCTGGCACAGCTTGTCGGCGTGGCGCAGCGCTTGCTCCGGAGTGACATCCACCAGCACGACGAGGAATTCTTCGCCACCGTAGCGAAAGACAAAGTCGCTGGCGCGCACGTGGTTGAGCAGCAGCAGCGCGGTCTGTTGCAGCACGGTGTCACCGGCGTCGTGGCTGTGCTGGTCGTTGACGAGCTTGAAGTGGTCCAGATCGAGCAGCAGTAGCGCAAACGGGATGCGGCGTTGTTGGGCCAAGTGCACTTCGCGCCCCAGGATGGGGCCGAGAAACCGGCGGTTCAGCAGCCGCGTGAGCGCGTCGCGGCCGCTTTCCAGTTCGATGTGGCGCTCGAACAGCACTTGCACGAGGTACTGCAGGTTGCCCAGCGCGGCTTGCAGCTCGGTGATCAACACCGGCTGGCGTTGTGGATCCTGGACTTGCAATTGCGGCAGCAACGCGTTGTCGATGCGGTCCAGGCTGGCGTGCACCGGCTCGACTTCAGGGGCGCCTTCGAACAGGTTGTCGCCTTTGTGCAGGAACCACAAGCCGAATTCAGAGCCGCGCAGCGTTGGCAGCACCAACGGCTGACCGCCGCGATGCAGCGCGAACAACACCTCCTGGCCCCAGGCGGCGAGCAAAAAACGCTGCCGCTCGCGCTCTACCTGCAGGTTTTGGCTCAACGCGTGCAGGCGGAAGGCTTCCTCGGTGCGGGCGACGCGCTGGGTGTCTCGCACGTACGACTCGGCCATCAATTCCAGCGCGAGGTCGAACAGGTCGTTCACGTACAGCAGCGCCGCCTCGGTCTGCTGCGCGTCCAGGGCTGCGACGTCCGGCCGGTGCAGCAGGCGGCTCAACAGCCGACCTTTGAGAAAGCGCGCCCCACGGGCGACGAGGTGCATCGGTAACTGGATGCGGGCGTGCACCTCGCCGACGTGGCGCTGCTGCGCGACAATGGCCGACAGCGCCTCGGGCGGATGGGGTTCGAACAGTTCGGCCAGCCAGCGACGCATCGAGGCGTGCAGGCGCTGGTGCACGATGTCCGCGTCCAAAAACAGCTTGGCCTGCGGGTGGGTCAGCATTTCCGTGTAGAACGCCTCGGCCAGTTCGTCGCCCAGGTCGTGCGCCAGCGCGCTGATGCGCTGCGCGATCGCCGGCGGGGTCTTGGTCAAAATGGACTGCCATTCGACCACCGGGTCGAAGTCGGCGCGGGAATGTTGCGATACTATCATTTTTAGTAATTATTGGTTATTGTTTGCTCAGTCTACCACGGGGTGGCTGGAGGTGCTAGGGTTGCCAACGATGTGGCCGCGAAACGTAGGCGGGTGTGTTACCACCGGTTACGTTCGACACGATTGCGTGATACCTGTAGCACGCGCTTGGTGTTGCAATAGGTGCACGTATGGTCGAGCACGCGCTCGCAAGGCAGGAGAGATCGGTATGAACATCCTTCGTTGGAAGCGCGCCGCGGTGGCGGCTTGGTTAGGCACGGTGGGGTCGCTGGGCGTGGCCCACGCCGGGGACGTGTACTGGTCGGTGGGGGTGCACCAGCCGGGCGTGAGTGTGCGGGTCGGCAACACGGTGCCGGTCGTCGTGGCGCCGCCGGTGGTTGTGGCGCCGCCGCCGGCGGTGGTGTGGGGGGCGCCGGTGGCCGTTGTGGCACCGCCGGGCCACCGCAAGCACCACCACCGTCATCATCACCGTTGGGATCGCGATGGTGGCCCGCGCGTGGTGGTGCCGGGGGCCTGGGGCGCGCCGCCCGCCTGGGGCTACCCCGGCCACGGCCGTTGGGACGACGACCGTCGCGGCTGGCGCTGAGCAACGCGCCACTGGGCGGGGTGGCGCACCGCTACACTAGCAGGCTTGTTTGGCTGCCCACGCCCGTTGCCGATGGATATTGCTTTGCTGCTCAAAGCCGCCCTGATGGGGGTGGTGGAGGGCCTGACTGAATTTTTGCCCGTTTCGTCCACCGGACATCTGATTTTGGCCGCCGCGCTGCTGGACTTGCCGGACGAGCGCACGAAGGTGTTCGAGGTGGTGATCCAGACCGGGGCGATCTTGGCCATCGTGGGGCTGTACTGGCAGCGCTTGTTGGCCACGCTGCGCGGCTTGCCACGGGATGCGCTGGCGCAGCGCTTTGCGTTCAACGTGGCGTTGGGTTTTGCGCCGGCGGCGGCGGCAGGGTTTGCGTTCATCGGCCCGATCAAGGCGTATCTGTTCAACGCTTGGGTGGTCGCGGCAGGCTTTGTGCTGGGCGGGCTCGTCATGCTGTGGGTGGAGGCGCGCCAGCGCCGCGGGGCGCGGCCGCGCATTGACGATGTCGACGCCATCCGTGGGCGCGACGCGCTGGCGGTTGGGCTGATCCAGTGCCTGGCGCTGTTTCCGGGGGTGAGCCGCTCCGGCGCCACCATCATCGGGGCGATGGCGCTGGGGTTTTCGCGCCGCGCAGCCACCGAGTTCAGTTTTTTTCTGGCCATCCCGATGTTGTTCGGGGCCGCGGCCTACGACCTGTACAAACACCGCGCGCTGCTGGGCGCGGCGGACGTGCCCTTCTTCGCCGTGGGGCTGGTGGTGTCGTTCGTGTCGGCGTGGGTGTGCGTGAAGTGGCTGCTGCGCTACGTGGCCAGCCACACGTTTGTGCCGTTTGCCTGGTACCGCATCGCTTTCGGCGTGCTGATCGCCGTCAGCGGCTGGCTGGGCTGGGTGCGTTGGGTGCCATGAAGTGACGCAGCGCGCGGTCGATGGCGGCGGCGGTGGCCTCGGGCTTTTCCATCGGAAACAGGTGCGTGCCGTCGATGAACTGCAGCCGCGGTGACGGCTCGCGGCCACACAGTTTGTGCGTCATCGTCAGGCCCACGCGGCGCATTTCCTCGGAGTGGGTGCCACCAACAAACGCCACCGGGCAGCGCAGCGGGTGGCGGCGCAGCAGGCGGTCCAGGTGGTGCGGCAGGGTGTCGTAGATGGCCGTTTCGATGTCGCGGTCGAAGCTGAGCACGCGATGCACCTGGCCATCGGGGCCGACCTCGTCGTGCGTGCCGGCGGCGATGTAGTCGGCCAGCACGCGCGCGTCCCAACGGCTGAAGGCGCGTTTGTGGCGAAAGTGTTGCAGCGCTTCGTCGGCGCTGGCCCAGCGGTTGCGCCGCTTGCGGCTGATGCGCCCTGGCGAGACGGCACCGATGAGGCGGGTGTGCTTGGCCGCGGCCAGCGCACGCGCTTTCCAGCCGCCCAGCACCGGCGAGTCGAGCATCACCACGCCGCCGACCGCGCTGCCGCCGAGCTGCGGGTGCTGCGCGGCGCACATCAGGCTCAAAAAACCGCCCAGCGAGTGCCCGACCAGAAACAGCGGCTCGCCCTGGGGCTGAACCTGCTGGGTGACGAAATCGGCCAATTGGCGCACCAGATGAGGCCAGTTGCTGGTGACAGGGTAGCGCGGGTCGTGGCCGAACTTGTCCAGCGCTTCGACACGCCAGCCGCGCGCGCGCAGGTCGTCGAACAGCACGCGGTAGGTGCCGGCGGGGAAGCTGTTGGCGTGCGAAAACACGATGCAGGGCGGGTTCATGGCGGTGTCAGGCAAGCGTGCCGCCCGCCAGGGCGGCTTTTTGCGAACGGTCGTTCGATGGTGGGTTATGGTAGCGCGGCCAGCACGGCGTCTCGCAGCCCGCTGTCGCGTTCGGTGCGGCGCTGCAGCGCCGCCAGCAGCGTGGCCGGGCCACCCGGTAGCACCAGGGTCAGACGCTGGCGTGCGCGCGTGATGCCGGTGTACAGCAGCTCGCGTGTGGCCAGGGGGCTGTCGGGGTCGGGGGGCAGCACGAGGATGACATGGTCGAATTCGCTGCCCTGGGCCTTGTGCACGGTCATCGCCCACGCCGGCTCCACGTGCTGCAGTTGAGCCGGCAGCACCCAGTGCACGCCGGCGCCGGGCTGCGTCGCCGGCAGCGCCAGCCGCCACTGCAGGCCGCCGTCAGGCGCGCGCAGCGGCAGCAGCAGCCCAAGGTCGCCGTTCATGACACCCAGCGCCGGCTGGTTGCGCGTGACCAGCCACGGTTGCCCGGCCGGCCCCCACGGCCCTTGCGGCAGCGCGGGGGTGGTGCCCTCGGCGCGGCGCTGCAGGCGGGCGTTGAGGCCTTGCACCCCCCAGGGGCCTTGGCGCAGAGCGCACAGCACCTGCAGCCGGCCGTGCTGCGCCAGACGCTCGCCTGCCCATGGGTGCGCGTCGGCCAGCGTCGGCAACGCGCCGGCGAGCGGCTGCAGCAGGGCTTGGGCGTGCGCGCTCCAGGTCGTCAGCCAGCGGTCGTCCTCGGGGCCACTGTGCACGCTGACGTCGGCGGTGGGGTGGTGCAGCAGATGGTGCACGGCGTCCACGTCGCCTTGGCGCACGGCCTGCGCCCAGCGGCCAATGCCGCTGTCGGCGTCGAAGCGGCGGCTGCGCCGCAGCATCACGACGGCTTGGTCCAACGCGTCGCCACCGGGGTCGATCCACGCGGCGGGCACGGCTACGCCGGTGGCGGCGTGCAAGGCCTGCGCGGTGCCGGGGTGCCAGCGTGCGGCGTCGGCGTGCAGACACAGCTCGGCCAGCACCGCGCCGGCCTGCACCGACGCCAATTGGTCGCGGTCGCCCAGCAGGATCAGGCGGGCTTGGGGTGGCAGCGCCTGCACGGTGGCGTGCAGCAACTCCAGGTCCACCATCGAGGCTTCATCGACCACCAGCACGTCCAGCGGCAGCGGCCGATCGGGGCCATGACGGGCCGCACCGCCGTCGGGACGCTGCCCCAGCAGGGCATGCAGGGTTCGGGCGGCACCGGGCAGGTGGGCGCGCAGCTGGTCGGTGGGCAGCGGCAACCCGGTCGGCGGCAGCGCCCGCCAGGCTTGGGCCAGGGCTGCCGCCAGCCGCGCCGCAGCCTTGCCGGTGGGGGCGGCCAGGGCGATCGTCAGCGGGGCGCCTTGGGCGAGCGCCAGGCCCTGCAGGGTGGCCAGCAGCCGCGCCACGGTGGTGGTCTTGCCGGTGCCGGGGCCGCCGGTGATGACGGTGAGGGCCTGGTGCAGCGTGCGTGCGCAAGCCCAGCGTTGGTCGGCGTCATGCCCATCCGCAGGGGGGCCGAATAGGGCGTCCAGCCACGCCCGCACCTCGACAGGGGCGGGCGACGGGGTGGGGTGCAGGCGGGCGGCCAGCGCATGCGCCACCGCCTGCTCGCGCTGCCAGTGGCGCCACAGGTACAGGCGCGAACCGTGGCGCACCAGCGGTGTGGGGGCGCTGCCGTCGCCCAACCATGGGGGATGGTCGGCGGCGTGGGGGGTGCGCGAGAGGAGGCGCTGCAGCCGCGCGCTGCACGGGCCGTTGGGCGGCGCCGTGCGCTGGATCAGCCAGGCGATGTGGCCGTCAGCCGCGTGGCGGCTTACCACCGCGCTGGCCAGGCAGGTGGCCAGTGGGGCATCCGGGCACAGACGCTGCGCGACGCGGGCAAACGCGGCGTCGGCGGCGCGCAGCTCGCCGCTGGCCAGGCCGCGCTGCAGCCAGGTGTCCAGGGTGTCGGTGGCGGGTGGCGTCATGCCGTGGTCTCCGCAGGCGATTGCAGCAAGGCATCGAGCTCGTCGAGCAACGCCAGCGGCGCCGGGGTGCTCCACACGCCAGCCGTGGCGTGGGCCACGCCGCGCCAAAAGACGCACAGCGCACCGCCCAAGTGCTGCGCGGGATCGTAGTCGGGCAGCCGCTGGCGCAACAGCCGGTGCAGGGCCAGCAGGTACAGCGCGGCCTGCGCGTCGTAGCGCTGGCGCAGCACTTCGGCCTGCAGGGCGGCGGGGTGGTAGGCATCGTCGGCATCGCCCAGCGCGTTGGATTTGTGGTCCAACACCCAGTAGCGCCCGTCATGGGCAAAGATCAGGTCGATGTAGCCTTTGAGCATGCCGTGCAGCACCGGGCCGCTCAGGGCCGGGCGTGGTTGGCCCGGCAGCACGTGCTGGGCGATGCGCCGGTCCAGCGTGTCCGCAGGGACGGTGGCGCCGATCGGCAGCCAGAACCCCACCTCGGGCCAGGCTCGCTCGAGCTGCGCCAGCGCCACGGGCGCAGCGCCGGGCAACGGCAGCGGCCGCTGCACGATGCGCACGGCCCAGACGGCGAGGTCGGCGGCGTCGATGGTCTGTCGATCAGCGGGCCAGCCGTGCTGGGCCAGCAGCCGCTGCGCGGTGGGCTGCAGGGTGGCCGCGTCGCTGGCGGCCGGGGCCCAACGCTGCTCGGCGCAATGCTGCAGCAGCGCGTGCAGCACGACCCCTGCTTGGGCGCCGCGCGGCCAGCGGTGCCAGGGGGCGGCCGCGCCGACGGCGGGGTCGGCAGGGGTCGTGGGATGGGCGTCCGGCGTGGGGTCGTCGTCTCCCGCATGGTGGTCGGCGGCGGCCTCCGGCGGGGGGCCGGGATCGGCAGCCGCGCGGGTCAGGGCACTGTAGCTGGCGATCCACCAGGTGGGGGTGGCGCGTGCGCGGGCCTGGTGGGGGTAGGCCGGCGGTGGGGGGGTAGCGTTGGACGGTCGGATGGTTGGCATGGGGGACGCCGCGTCCGTCGGGCACCACGCGATGGTGCCGCCGCTGTGGCCCACCAGCCGGTCCAGCGCTTCGGTGATAGCCTCGGTGCCGTGCTCGACCGGGTGGTGGCCCGGCAAACCCAGCACCCGCGCCCAGGCGCTGACGCCAAACACGTCGTCCAGCGGGATGCCCGCCCAAGTGGCATGGCGCGCACGGGTCAGCGCCACGTACAGTTTGCGCACGTCTTCCAGCTGGCGCTCGTGCTCGCCGCGTTGCAGTGCGTGGCTCCACGCGTCGCCTTCGTCGCTGAGGGTGACGTGCAGGTGACCTTCGGTGTCGTGCCAGCGCACCACACCGAATTGGTGGCTTTTGGGGGCGGCCAGCGGCCGCGGGCGCACCCCGAAGGGCAGCAGCACGACGTCAAACTCCAGTCCTTTGGCCTTGTGCACGGTGATCAGCGTGATGGCGCCGCCGTCGCTGTCGAGCCGCACCTGCGGGGCGCTGGCGTCGTTGTCCTGCCCGCCCAGCAGCCCGCGGCGGGCTTGTTGCAGCAGCGTCAGGGTGGTTTGGATACCTCGCACCCCCTCGCGCGGGGCGCGGGCTTGCAGCCACTCGGCCAGGTGCAGCAGGTTGACGAGCGCGCGGCGGCCGCTGCCTGCGTCGCCGGCGCGGCGCAGCAAGCGCGCCGGTACCGCGTGGTCGATCATCAGTTGGCGCACGGCGGCCAACACCCCGTGGCGCAGCCACAGCGCGTGGTAGTGGGCAAAGCGCTGCAGGGTCTGCTCCCACCCGAGTTCGTCGGCCAGCAGGGTATGCACCTCGGCGGTGTCCATGCCGGTGCTGGCCGCCAGCAGCGCGTGCGCCACGGCGTCGCGGTCGTGCGGTCGGGCGCAGGCCTGCAGCCACAACGCCAGGTCCTCGGCTTGGGGGGTGGCCCACACCGCCGCGCGCTCCGAGCGGTAGGCGCTGGGCAGCCCGTGGCGGCGCAACGCGCGGCCGATGCGTTGGGCCTCCTCGCGCTCGTTGACGAGGATGGCGATCTGGCCCGGCTGCAGGCGGTGCAGCTGCCCATCGGCGCCGACAAGGCCGGTGTGCGGGTCGGTCAGCCAGCGCGCCACCGTGGCGGCGCAGGCCTGCGCCAGGGTGTCATGGGGCGCCGCGTCGCCTGACGGGGGCAGGGCCAGCGTCAGCGCCGGGGCGTTGTCGTGTCCGCCTTCGCACCAGCGCAGCGCCAGGCCGCTCGGCTGCACCGGGACGAACGGCACCTGCCCGGTGCCTGCGCCACCGAACCCGAAGGCCCCGTCGGGCGATTGGTGTTCGGCGTGCGTGAACAGGGCGTTGACGGCCCGCACCATGGCTTCGCTGCTGCGGTGGTTGGTGCCCAGCCGCCACACGCGCGGCCCGCAGGCGCGGCGCGCTTGCAGGTAGCTGTGGATGTCGGCGTGGCGAAAGGCGTAGATGGCCTGCTTGGGGTCGCCGATCAGCAGCAGCGCGGTGTCGGGCGCGGCGCGCTCGGGCTGGTAGATGGCGCGCAGGATGCGCCACTGGCGCGGGTCGGTGTCCTGAAACTCGTCCACCAGGGCCGCCGGTTGACGCTGGCGCAGGCGCGCCGCCAAGGCCGGTCCATGGGGACCGCTCAACGCTTCGTCGACGCGGCGCAGCATTTCGTCGTAGGTCAGGCTCTGCTGCTGGCGCAGCTGGGCGCGCATGCGCTGGTCGATCCAGGCGGCGGCGTGGCGCACCACGGTGCCGCGCACGTCCGGCAGGTGGCGCAGGGCCTGCTCCAGGCGCTGCAGCGCGGGCCACAGGTTGAGGTTCAGCACCTCGGTCGGCAGCGTGGCCGCGCCGCGCTGCAGCTGCGCCAGCGTCAGGCGCTGACGGGCGGTGTTGGTCAGTGGGTGGTTGGCATCGTCGGGATCCGTGGCCCAGTGTCGCAGCTTGCCGAACCAGGCTCGCACGTGGTGGGGCTGACTCAAGGCCTTGATCAAGCCGTGCTGCGTCAGCACCCGCTCGGCGTCGTCGACCAACGCCGGCAGCGGCGCTTTGATGGCGTGCAAGGCCGCGCGGCGTTGGGCATCGACATGCTGCAGCGGCACGGCCAGCGGCGTGTCGGCGCCCCCGGGCAGGGCGGCAGCGCATGAGGGGGCGTGTTGCAGCAGCGGTTCGACGGCTTGCAGCACCGCCCGCGGGTAGGGGTACACCGCCGCCACGGCGCTGGCCAGCTCGGGTGGCAGCGGCTGCACCTGCACCCGCCACCAGTCTTGTGCACACTGCTGCAGCAGCGCCGTCGTGTCGGCCAGCACGTTCAGCGCAAACGGCTCGCCGCTGAGCAGCGCGTGCTCGCGCAGGATCCGTTGGCACCAGCCGTGGATGGTGCTGATGGGGGCCTCGTCCAAGGCTTGTGCGGCCGCGTCGAGGCGTGCGGCCAAGGCCGGCCACTGGGCCGCGGGGTAGCGGTCACGTAGCGCACACAGGGCGGCCAGCGCGGCGTCGTCGCCGCCGCTGCCCACCACGCCTTGCATGACGTGCGCCGCTTGCCGCAACCGGGCATGGATGCGGCTGCGCAGCTCCTGGGTGGCGGCGTCGGTGTAGGTAACCACCAGGATGTGGCGTGCGTCCAGCGCCGGCAGGCCCTGCTGCCCAGGGGGGGCGCCCAGCACCAGGCGCACGTACAGCAGTGCGATGTTCCACGTTTTGCCGCTGCCGGCACTGGCTTCGATCAGGTGGCTGCCATGCAGCGGCAGCCCCAGCACGTCGAGGTCGCGGGACTCAGGCGTCATCGGGCGCTTCTCCGTCCGCAGGGTTGTCGAGGCTGCTGACGACGTGGGCGCGCAGCGGACGCACGAGGCGCTGCGCCCATTGGGCGAAGGGGTGCTCGTCGTGCGCCTCGCGCGGGCCGGCCAACGCTTCGAACGTGGGATAGTGGCGCCGCCACAGGGCGTCTTTGGCCAGGCCGTGGCCCCTGTCTTCGTAGGCCTCGCGGGCCTTGTCCCAGGCGCGCAGCCGTGGGTCGGTGCCGGGCTCGGCCCGGCCATCCAGTGCCTGAACGTACGCCGCGGCGGCGTGCCGCGGCAACGGCAGCGGTTGGGGTTCGAGGCCGGCCGCCCAGGCTTCCCACAGGGATTGCCAGACGTCGCGCGCCTGCTCGGGTGCCATCGGCAGCAGCCAGGCGTTGCCCCATGGCGAAACCACGCAGGTGGCGGTGGGGCCGACCGCCAGCTGCAGCGCCACGTGCTCGACCCAGGTGCGCCAAAGGGTGGCCAGCCGCCACTGCTTGCTGTTGGGGCTTTTGCGGTCGAGCAGGTGGCTGCCTTGCACGACCAGCCGACCGTGGCGGCCATCGTTGCCGCGACGCACGCTGGGCAACACGGCATCGAACGGCAGCGGTGCTGCCGACGGGATTTCGACCTCCGTGCGCAGCCGCGGGCGCACCTCGCAGGGGTCTGGGAAGGCTGCCAAAAAGCCTTGCAGGTGCCGCACCAAACGCTGCAAAAGCACGTTGGCGTCGCCACGCAGATGGTCGCCCGCGGCGCCCAGCGGCCACCACCCGCTCCACTGGGCGCGCCGCCAGGCGTCGTCGGCGGCCTGCTGAACAGCTGGCTGCGTTGCCCCCTGCAGGCAGGCGCGTACCACGGCTTGCACCCACGCAAGCTCGGTGCGCCAGCGCTGCAGCCCGTCGGGCTCGAACGGTTCGGTGTCGAGGTCGGTGTCCCGCTGATCGTCCGGCAGACGGATGCGCAGCCGCTGTTGCGTCCAGCCCCGCACGGGGTCGTGCAGCAAGTCGGCCAGCATCGTCAGGTCCGCCAGCGCTGGGCGGTCGAACGTGGGGGGCGTGCCCGCTGGGCCGACAGGGGCCGCCAGCCACTGGGCGGCGTAGCTGAAACGCTGCGCCTGCAGCGGTGGGGCGGCGTCGGTGGGTGGCTGCGGCGCAAAGTTGGCGTGTGCGAATGGCTGGGCGGCGTGCTGGGTGGTGAGTGCGCGCAGCAGCGCGTCGTCGCTGGTCGGGGCGCCGGGTGCGGGGCCGGCCAAACGCCAGTGGCGCTGCAGATGGGTACGCAGCTGGGCCACCAGCAGCGAGGGTTCCGTGGGGGTGTCGTCCACCGGGCTGCGCCCCACCCAACTGATGCCCAGGTGCTCCCGTGCGGCCAGCACGGCTTCCAAAAAGAGGTAATGGTCTTCGTGGCGGCGCAGGCGGTCGCCCGGGCGTGGCACGGCTGCCATCAGGTCGTGGGCATCCAGGGTGTCGCGCCGGGGGTAGGCACCGTCGTGCATGCCCAACAGGTACACGCGCCGAAACGGCACCGAGCGCATCGGCATCAGCGTGGCAAACGTCACCGCGCCAGCCAAGAAGCGCTGCCCCCCGGGCGCAGGCGCCGCCAACGCCAGCCAGGCGTCGGCCACCACCGCGGCCGGGATGGGCTCGTCGCCTGCGGCCTGGGCGTGTTGCGCCCAACGGTCCAGCGCGCTGCGCAAGTCGCCCACGGTGCGGCGCTCGGCGTCACTGGCGGGCGCGAGCAGGCTGTCGAGCATGCCGTGCAGGCGCTGCTGCCAGACGCTGGCTGCGGCAGGCTGACGCAGCGTGCGCTGCCACGCGTCCAGCGCGTCGATCAGCGCCTGCAGCTTGTCCAGCAGCGGGGCTTGCAGCACCGCCACCCCACGCGCCGGCAGCGCCAGGTCGGCCCACACGGTATCGTCGTCGCCGATAGCGTAGCCCAGCCAGAGGCGTTGCAGCCCATCGCGCCAGGTCAGGCGTGCGGCGTCGGCGTCGGTGGGCTGCGCCAACCCCAGTTGCTGTTTGTGTTCGGCGTCCAGCCCCCAGCGGATGCCGGCGTGCTCGCGCCAGCGCGCCACGGTTTCGAGGTCGTCGGGCTGCAGGTCGAACGCCCGCGCCAATGCCGGCACGTCCAGCCAGTCCAGCACCTGGCTGCCATGCCAGCGGGCTTGGTCCAGCCTTAGCAGGGCGCGCACCAGGTCGTGCAGGCGCTGGGCTTCGGGGTCGCCCGTGTCGCTGACCGTGTACGGCAGATGACGCGGGTCGTGCACCGGCACGCTGCCCCACACCGCGTGCACGAACGGGGCATAGGTGGGCACGTCGGGCAGATAGACCGCGATGTCGCGTGGTTGCAGCGTGGGGTCGCGTTGCAGGGCGGCCAGCACCTGGTCGTGCAGCACTTCCACCTCGCGCAGCGGCGTGTGGCAGATGTGCATGCGCAGCGAGCCGTCGTGCCGCGGGTCGACCGCTGGCCAGCTGGCCTCGCCCTCGGCGCGGCCGTGCAAGATGTCGTCTTGCAACTGCGCCAACAGGTGCGCGGGGTCACCGTCGGCCCCGGCGTCGTCATCGAAGTGTTCGTGCAACCGGACCTCGGGGTCGCCGTCCGGGGGGGCGTCGGCGAGTTGGTACAGCCCGGCGATGAAATCCCGTCCCTGCCGACCCCAGGCGGCCAGCAACGGGTGGCCGGCCCGCGCGCCGTCGCGATCGAACCAGTCGGTCAGGCTCGGGTTGACGATGAACATCGCCACGTCGCACCAGCGGGCGCACAGGCGCAACGCTTGCAACACGTCCGGGGTGATGGCGCTGAGGCCAAACACCGTCAAGCGCGGCGGCAAGCCCGGCGGCGCGGACAGGGCGCGGGCCCGTTGAACGAAGGCGGCGTGCAACTCGCTGCGGCTGAACCAGCGCTGGCCCTCGGCCCGCACGTCGGCGCGCAGCAACCGCCACAGTGCAGGCTGCCAGCGCTCGTCATCCGGCACTTCGCGCGCACGGCCATCCGCGTCGCGCAGCCGATCCAGCCCCTGCGCCCAGTCGTCGAGCCAGTTGGTGCGGTAGATCTGGTACTGGTCGAACAGGTCGGCGATACGCCACGCCAGCTGGGCGCGCCGGTTGGGGTCGCCGTCGCCCAGGTACGCCAACAGGGGGGCGTAGCGTTCGGCGTCGGGTTGGGTAGCCAGCGTCGGCAGCAGCCGCCACAGACGCCAGCGCAGCGGCCCACGGTCCAGCGGCGCTTCGTCCGGTACCGCGTCGTGCCCGAGCACGCTGCGGTACAGCTGCCACAGCCACTGCGCCGGCAGGCGCATGTCGTGCCCCGCGCATAGGCCGTGGTGCTGGGCGATGCTTTGTTGCGCCCACTGCGCGATGCCTTGGCTAGGCACCACCCACATACGCGGCGCCAGCGCATCCCACCCGGGCAGAGGCGCCAGCGCGTGACGGGCTGCCCGCGCCAGTAGGCGCTCCGGGCGGTGCGACAGGTGGATGTGCAAGACGGGCATGGCTCGGCGCGTGGGTGACAGCGCGGCAAATGTAGCAAATCCGTCCCCCGTCAGGCCGAGCCTCGCGCGCTACACTGCGCCCATGGCCGAAAAGCAATTCAACACCGCCGGCCCCTCGCGGCCCGATGACCACTACATGCTCGACCCGCTGCAGCGGATTGACGTGGACGAAGTGCTGGCGCTGATCGAGGCCAAGCGCTACTTCGTGCTGCACGCCCCGCGCCAGACTGGTAAAACCACCGTGCTGCTGGCGCTGATGCAACACCTCAACACCCACGGCAGGTACCGGGCGCTGTACGCCAACATCGAAACCGCGCAAGCCGCGCGCGGCAACGTCGAGCGTGGCATCCAAGCCGCCTGCAGCGCCATCGCCCGCAGCGCCCAGGTCTACCTGGGCGACGCTCGGCTCGATGACTGGCTGCTGCGTGGCGAGGGCCGTGCCATTGAAGCCGAAGAAAAACTCTCCCGCCTGCTGGCGCACTGGAGCCAACTCGACCCCGCGCACCCCGCGGTGCTGCTGCTCGATGAGGTCGACGCGCTGGTGGGCGACACGCTCATTTCGCTGCTGCGCCAAATCCGCGCCGGCTACGCGCAGCGCCCGCAGGCTTTTCCGCAAACCGTGGTGCTGTGCGGTGTGCGCGACGTGCGCGACTACCGCATCCACAGCGGCGGTGGCGACATCATCACGGGCGGCAGCGCTTTCAACATCAAGGCCGAATCGCTGCGGCTGGGCAACTTCAGCCGTGAGGAGACGGTGGCGTGCAGCCAACCGGATCTACGCACGGTTGATCGAGCAGGTGCTTGGATGCAGCGTTCAGGCATCAACGCCAACGGTATGAACGCGTGCCGAGCGACCCGCACCACCGAGCAAGTCGGCAGCCGCACGGTGGGGGTGTGGGGGATGTGAGCGCGGCTGCGCAACCGACGAACGACCGCAACGTTGACCATGAGCAAGGCCTTTACCCGCGAAACCGACCGTGACGATGAGGACGACGACCTGCCCGAGCAGCCGCTTTTGCCGGCAGGCGGCAAGAACTACATCACGCCGCAGGGCTATGCGCGCCTGCGCGACGAACTCAAGTGGCTGCTGGAAGAGGAACGCCCGCGCGTGGTCGAGACGGTGTCGTGGGCAGCCAGCAACGGTGACCGCTCGGAAAACGGCGACTACCTGTATGGCAAAAAGCGCCTGCGCGAAATCGACCGGCGCATTCGGTTTTTGACCAAGCGGCTGCAGATCGCCGAGGTGGTGGACCCCAGCGTGCACCATGGCAAGGACCAGGTCTTTTTCGGCGCCACCGTCACCTACGCGCGCGCCGACGGCAGTGAAGAGACGGTGACGATCCTCGGCATCGACGAGGCCGACAGCGCTCAGGGGCAGATCAGTTGGATTTCGCCGGTGGCGCAGGCGCTGCTGAAAGCGCGCGAGGGCGACGAGGTGCGTTTGCACACCCCCGCCGGGGTGCAGACGCTGGAGATCGTTCGCGTCCGCTACCCACCACCCAGCTAGCAGGCCGATGGGCTTCAGTCGCCGTCGTTGCTGCGCGGTGGGCGCACGCGTTGCGCCCGCAGCACCGACGGAGTGCGGCGCAACTGCCGCAGCACCTGGGCCAGGTGCACGCGGTCACGCACCGCCACGGTGAAGCGCAGCTCGGTGGTGGGCTGGGCACCGTCGTCGCCCATCTGGATGTGGGTGATGTCAGCCTCGGCGGCGGCGATGGCGGCTGCCACCCGCGCCAGCACCCCTTTGCCGTTGGCCACGGTGACGGCCACCGTGGCGTCGAAGGCACGCGTCGGTTCCTCGGCCCACTCGACCTCCAAAAAGCGCTCGCGGTCGCGTTGCAGCAGCCGCCGCCCGACAGGGCATTCTTCGGTGTGCACGACCAGCCCTTCACCTTTGCCGAGGTAGCCGACGATGCGGTCGCCCGGGATCGGGCGGCAGCAGGTGGCGTAGACGATGGAGCCACCCTCGCTGCCATCGAGCACGACCACGCCCTGGCTCGGTTGATCGTCGGTGGGGGCGCCGAAGCGCTCCTGGCTGATCAACAGCGCGTCGGGGCGCTGCCCGGCTTCGGCCAGCAGTGCCGCAAGCTTTTTGCCCACCATGCCGGCGATGCGCCGCCCTTGCCCGATGTCGATCAGCAGCTCGTCGCGGCTGCGCGCGCCGGTGGAACGCAGCAGCTTGTCCCACACCCCCTGGCCGTCGCCCTCGTGAGGGGGCAGCTCCGCGTAGCCTTCGGCGCGCAGCGCCTGGCGCAGCAAGCGCTCGCCCAACGCGCGCGCTTCCTCCTGCGCCAGGGTTTTGAGGTAATGGCGGATTTTGGAGCGTGCGCGGCCGGTGCGCACAAACCCCAGCCACGCTGGGTTGGGGTGGGCGTGCGGGGAGGTGGTGATTTCCACCACGTCGCCGTTGCGCAGCTCGGTGCGCAGCGGCACCTGCTCGCCGTTGATGGTGGCGCCAATGGCGCGGTGGCCCACGTCGCTGTGGATGGCGTAGGCAAAGTCCACCGCCGTGGCCCCGCGCGGCAGCGCCAGGATTTTGCTTTTCGGGGTGAACACGTACACCGAGTCGGGAAACAGGTCGATGCGTACGTGGTCCCAAAACTCGCCCGAATCCTTGGTTTCTTGCTGGATGTCCAGCAGCGACTGCAACCACTGGGCGTTGAGCGTTTGGGCCGCCGGGTCGTTGGCGTCGCCGCTCTTGTAGAGCCAGTGCGCGGCGATGCCCGATTCGGCCACCACGTCCATGCTGGGGGTGCGCAGTTGAAACTCGATCGGCGTGCCAAACGGCCCAATCAGCGTCGTGTGCAGCGACTGGTAGCCGTTGACCTTGGGAATGGCGATGTAATCGCGAAACTTGCCCGGCATCGGCTTGTAGAGCTGATGCAGCACCCCCAGCGCCGTGTAGCAGTCCAGCACCTGCGGCACGATGATGCGAAAGCCGTAAATATCGGTCACCTGCGCAAACGACAGGTGTTTGGTATCCATCTTGCGGTAGATGGAGTACAGGGTTTTTTCGCGGCCGGCGATGCGCACCTCCATGCCGGTGTGGGCGAAGGCCGCTTCCACTTTGCCTTGCACCCGCGCGATGAGGTCCTTGCGTCGCGCGCGCGAGCGCGCCAGCGCCTTCGATAGCGCCTGGTAGCGCCATGGGTGCAGGTGGCGAAACGCCAGGTCTTGCAGCTCGCGGTACAGGTTGTTGAGGCCCAGCCGATGCGCGATCGGGGCGTAGATGTCCAGCGTTTCGCGCGAAATGCGTGCCCACTTGTGGCGCGGCATGTCGGCCATCGTGCGCATGTTGTGCAGCCGGTCGGCCAGCTTGATGAGCATCACGCGCACGTCGCGCGCCATGGCCAGCAGCATCTTGCGAAACGACTCGGCCTGGCCTTGCTCGCGGCTGTCGAACTCCAGCTTGTCCAGCTTGGTCAGGCCATCGACCAGGTCGGCCACCGCGGGGCCGAAGCGTTCGGTCAGCTCGGCTTTGGTGACGCCGCAGTCCTCCAGTACGTCGTGCAGCAGCGCTGCCGCCAACGCTTGCGCGTCGAGCCGCCACTGGGTGCAGATTTGCGCCACCGCGATCGGGTGCGTGATGTAGGGGTCACCGTTTTTGCGCAACTGCCCCAGGTGGGCTTGGTCGGCAAAGCGGTACGCTTGCCGCACCTGGTCGATGTCGGACGGGGCCAGGTATCCCAGGCTGGCTTCGAGTGCAGCAAAACTGGCCGCCGCCGCGCTGGCTGCGGCAGCCGAGGGGGCGCTGGCGGGCGGCGTTACCGCCGGCGACGCGTCCATGGGGGCGACATCGACACTCACCCCTGTACTGTAAACAAAAAAGGCACCCGACGTGGGTGCCTTGCGACAATGACCGTGATAGCCGTCAGACCGGTACCTTGCGCAGCATTTCCAGCCCGACCAGGCCGGCAGCGATTTCGCGCAGCGCGGTGACGGCCGGCTTGTTGCGTGTTTCGACCTTCGGCGCGTGGCCTTGGCTGAGCATGCGGGCGCGGTAGGTGGCGGCCAGCACGAGCTGGAAACGGTTGGGGATTTTTTCCAGGCAATCTTCGACGGTGATGCGTGCCATGGAAACCTCCGGTTGGTGCGGTCAAGGGTTGGGGGTGAGCCCGAGCGCGGCGAACACATCGGCCCGGCTGCGGCGCTGCGCCGCCACGCGCAGCCGCTGCGAGTGGGTGATCGTTTTCAGATCGAACAGCGCGCGCTCAAAGACTTCATTGATTATAACGAAGTCGAATGCGTCGACGTGCGCCATTTCCTGTGCGGCGTTGCGCAGCCGCAGCTCGATGACGTCGGGGCTGTCCTCGCCGCGCCGCTGCAGCCGCGCGCGCAGCTCGTCCCAGCTGGGGGGCAAGATGAAGATCAGCACCGCCGCCGGGAACTGGCGGCGGATCTGCAGCGCGCCCTGGTAGTCGATTTCCAGCACAATGTCTTCACCGGCGGCCACGCGCGCCTCGATGGCCTGGCGCGAGGTGCCGTAACGCCGCCCGTGCACCTGGGCCCACTCGATGAAGGCGCCCTCGGCGATCATGCGATCGAACTCGGCGTCGCTGACGAAGTAGTACTCGCGCCCGTGCACCTCTTGTCCGCGTGGCGCGCGCGTGGTGTGCGAGATCGACAGCTTGAGCTTTGCGTCCACCTCCAGCAGCGCTTTGACCAGGCTGGACTTGCCCGCCCCGCTGGGGGCGGCGATGACGAACAGGTTGCCGGGTTGCTGCATGTCGACACTCACTCGAGGTTTTGCACCTGCTCGCGCATTTGTTCGATCAGCACCTTCATGTCCACGCTCAGGCGCGTCAGCTCCAGGTTGGCCGCTTTGGAGCCCAGCGTGTTGGCCTCGCGGTGCAGCTCCTGGATCAGAAAGTCGAGCCGCTTGCCCACTTCGCCCCCTTGGTGCAGCAACCGCTCGATTTCGTCCAGGTGCGAGTGCAGGCGGGTCAGTTCCTCGGCCACGTCGATGCGCAGCGCGTAGGCGGCGGCTTCGGCCAGGGCTCGTTCTTGCAACGTGGCCGCATCGACGCGCGCGTCGGCCAGCGCTTCGTGCAGGCGTTGCAGGTAGCGCTCGCGCTGCTGCGCCACGGCTTGCGGCACCAGCGGTTCGGCCTGCGCCGCCAGGGTGCGCAACCGATGCACGCGATCATGCAACATCAAGGCCAGGCGCTCGCCTTCGCGCGCGCGGGCTTGCTGCAGCTCATCCAACGCACGCCGCACCAGCGCCAGCAGCGCCTCAGCCGCGTTCGCTGGCAAGCTGGCGCCGCGCTGCGCCCACTGCAGCACTTCGGCCACGCTCAACGGCGCGGCCTGCGGCAGCCAGGCGCGCACCTGCTCCTGGGCCGTGGCCAGGCGCTGCAACTCGGCGGCGCTGGGCACGCGCACCGTGGTCCCGTCGGTGGCGTCGAAGCTGACGCGCAGCTCCAGCTTGCCGCGCCGCACCCGTGCCGACACGCACTCGCGCAGCGCCGGCTCAGCCGCGCGCAACTCATCGGGCAGGCGCAGCGTCAGGTCCAAAAAACGGCCATTGACGGCGCGCACTTCGACGCGCAGCGCTGCGGTTGCGGCGGCTGCCGTACCGGATTCGGCCTCGACGGCGCCCGCCAGGGCCGCGTAGCCGGTCATGCTGTAAACTGCCATGAGCGTTGCAAGACAAGACTAGGGATCGGGTGCAGGTGAGGGCCGTACGGCGTGCCCTCCCTGACCGGTGAATCGAGCGATTATGTCAAAGACCAGGCCGGCCCCGTTGCCCACCGACACGCTGGTGGGCGGCTACCGTATCGTGCGGGTGCTGGCCAGCGGCGGCTTCGGGTTGGTGTACCTGGCGCGCGACGCCAGCGGGTCCCCCGTGGCCATCAAGGAATACCTGCCCACGGCGTTGTGCACGCGCGCCCCGGGCGAGCGGCTGCCGCAGGTACGGCCCGACAGGCAGGCGTTGTACCGTTTGGGGCTGCGCGGCTTTTTTGAGGAGGCGCGCGCGCTGGCGCAAATCGCCCACCCGGCCGTGGTGGGCGTGCAGCATTTTTTTCACGCCAACGACACCGTGTACCTGGTGATGGAGTACCTGCAAGGCGCGTCGTTGCAGGACTACATCGTCGTGGCGCGCGAACGCCAGTTGCGCCACGTGCTGCAGGAAGGCACGATCCGCGCCTTGTTCGACGAGGTGTTGCGTGGCTTGCGCATCGTGCACCAGCACGGGCTGCTGCACCTGGACATCAAGCCCGCCAACATCCTCATCACCGACGATGACCGCGCGGTGTTGATCGACTTCGGCGCGGCGCGCCAAGCGCTGCAGCACGAAGGCGACTACGTGCGTCCGATGTACACGCCCGGCTTTGCCGCGCCGGAGATGTACCAGCGCGGACCACAGGGGACACTGGGGCCGTGGACCGACCTGTACGCCATTGGCGCGTGCCTGTACTCGTGCATGGTAGGCTACCCGCCGCCGGACGCGCCCACGCGCCAGCAGCGCGAGCGCCTGCTGGGGCCGCTGGCGCGCTGGCAGGGCGCGTATTCGGATAACCTGCGTGAAGCGGTGCGCTGGTGCATGATGCTGGACCCGGCGTCGCGCCCGCAGTCGGTCTACGCGCTGCAGCGCGAGCTGGCGCGCGAGGACGAAGACGAAGCCGACCCGCCGGCACCGCCGCCCTGGTGGGCGCGTTGGCGCATCCGCGCGGACCGCCCTCCGAGCCACGCCGGCGCCCCAACTTCCACCGCAACCCCTACCGTATGACGATGGTCGCTGCTACACCCACCCCCAACCTCGCTGCGCGTCACGACGGGCGCGCGCCCGACGAGCTGCGCCCGGTGCGCATCACACGTGGCTACACCGAGCACGCCGAAGGCTCGGTGCTGATCGAGTTTGGACGCACGCGCGTGCTGTGCACCGCCAGCGTCGAAGACAAGGTCCCGCCGCACCAAAAAGGCACCGGCCAAGGCTGGGTCACGGCCGAGTACGGCATGCTGCCGCGGGCCACCCACACCCGCAGCGACCGCGAGGCCGCGCGCGGCAAGCAAAGCGGCCGCACACAGGAAATCCAGCGCCTGATCGGCCGCGCGCTGCGTGCCGTGTTCGACCTCGGTGCGCTGGGCGAGCGCACGATCACGCTGGACTGCGACGTTTTGCAGGCCGACGGCGGCACCCGCACCGCCGCCATCACCGGTGCATGGGTGGCGGCGCATGACGCGGTGCACCAGCTGTTGGCCGAAGGCAAACTCACGCGCAACCCCATCACGGCGCCGGTGGCGGCGGTGTCGGTGGGCATTGTGCAGGGGCGCGCGGTGCTGGACCTGGACTATGTCGAAGACTCGGCGTGCGAGACCGACATGAACGTGGTGATGACCGGCGCCGGCCACTTCGTCGAGGTGCAAGGCACGGCCGAGGGTGCACCCTTCAACCGGGCGCAGCTGGACGCGATGCTGGCCTTGGCCGAGCGCGGCATCCAGCAGCTCATCACGCTGCAGCGCGCGGCGCTGGACGGCGTGTCGTTTGGGGGCGGGGCATGACCTTGGCCGCCCCTCCGCGCCGGTTGGTGCTGGCCTCCAACAACCCCGGTAAGTTGGCCGAACTGCAGGCGATGCTGGCACCGCTGGCGGTGGAGCTTGTCACCCAAGGCAGTCTGGGCATACCAGAGGCCGCCGAGCCGCACCGCACCTTCGTCGAAAACGCCCTGGCCAAAGCGCGTCACGCCGCCGCGGCCAGCGGGCTGCCGGCGTTGGCCGACGACGCCGGGCTGTGCGTGGCCGCTTTTGGGGGGCGACCGGGTGTGGACACCGCACATTACTGCACACAGTTCGGCTACCCCAAAAGCGATGCCAACAACGTGCGCGCGCTGCTGGAAGCGATGCAAGGGGTGCAGGACCGGCGCGCCGCCATGGTCAGCACCCTGGTGGCGCTGCGCGACCCGGACGACCCCGAGCCCCTCATCGCCACCGGTCGGGTCGAAGGCTTGATCACCGAGGCGCCGGTGGGCGAGGGCGGCTTTGGCTTCGACCCGGTGATGTACATCCCGGCGTTGGGCGGCACCTTTGCTGAGCTGCCGCCCGAGGTCAAAAACACCCACAGCCATCGGGGGCGCGCGGCGGCGGCCATGCTGGCGCTGCTGCGGCAGCACTGGTGGCCAGCGCCATGAGCGTTGAGGCCACCACCGTCCACTGGCAGCGCCCGGGGGGCGTCCGGCTGGCGCACCTGCCGCCGCTGGCGCTGTACATCCACCTGCCGTGGTGCCTGCGCAAGTGCCCGTACTGCGATTTCAACTCCCACGCCTGGGCGGGCGGTGACGCGCTGCCCCAGCGGCGCTACCTGCACGCGCTGCTGGCCGACCTCGACGCCAGCCTGCCGCTGGTGTGGGGGCGTGCGGTCAGCAGCGTCTTTATCGGTGGCGGCACGCCCAGCCTGTTCGACCCCGACGTCATCGGCCAGCTCATCAGCGACGTGCGCGCCCGCCTGCCGCTAGAGCCCGGGGCCGAAATCACGCTCGAAGCCAACCCCGGCACGTTCGAGCGCCAGCGCTTTGCCGCGTACCGCGACGCCGGCGTGACGCGGCTGAGCGTCGGCGTGCAAAGCTTTAATGACCAGCGCCTGGCGGCCATCGGCCGCGTGCACGACGCGGCGCAAGCGCGCGCCGCCGTGCAGGAGGCCGCGCGCCACTTCGAGACGTTCAACATCGACCTGATGTACGCGCTGCCCGGGCAGACCGTGCAGGACCTTGCGCACGAGCTGCAGCAGGCGCTGGCGTTGCAGCCACCGCACCTGTCGGTGTACCACCTGACGATCGAGCCCAACACCTGGTTCGCCAAACACCCGCCGCCGCTGCCAGACGACGACACCGCCTACGCGATGCTGGACCTCATCACCGAGCGCACGGCGGCCGCCGGGTTGCAACGCTACGAGGTGTCGGCCTACGCCGCGCGCGGGCACCGCTGCCGCCACAACCTCAACTACTGGCAGTTTGGTGACTACCTCGGCATCGGCGCCGGCGCGCACGGCAAGCTCAGCTTTGCCGAGCGCATCGTGCGGCAGGTGCGCTGGCGCGACCCCGCCCGCTACATGGACCAAGCGCTGCAGGGCCAGCCGGTGGCGCAGCAGCACGAGGTTGCGGCGGCGGACTTGCCGTTCGAATTCATGCTCAACGCCTTGCGGTTGCGCGAAGGTTTTGCGCTGCGGCTGTTCAGTGAACGCACGGGCTTGCCGATAACGGCGGTATCGACGACCATCGACACTGCGGTGGCGCGCGGCTGGCTCAGCGTCGGCGACGACGGCTGGGTCGCCCCGACGCCGCGCGGCTTCGACTGGTTGAGTGACCTGCAGGCGCTGTTTTTGCCGGGTTGATGGCGGCTTAGGGTGGCCCGCGCGGCCGGCGCCTGCACACTGTGGAGGGCACGGCGATGCTGGCGGTTTATGGCACCTCGGGCTTGATGTACCGTGGCCCGATCGAGGACGCGCGGCGCGTGCTGCCGACGCTGCGCAGCACGCGCGTGCGCGCACTCAAAGTCGAGACCGACCGGCCCGACTTCGTCGACAGCGGTTGGGACCCCTACGCGGCCCGTGGGCCGGCCGCGCCCGGCGAGCCGATGCCGCGCAGCGCCGCCGTGGCGGTGCAGGCCTACGGGGAGGTGCAGCACCCGGCGCCGCAGCGCCAGCCGCTGCAGCGCGTGGCCGACGTTATGACGCCCGAGGCGGTGACGGTGCGCGCCAGCGACAGCGTCGAGCAGGCCTGGCAGCGGCTGATCGACCTCGGCCTGGGGCAGGCCCCGGTGCTGGATGCCCAGGATCGGCTGGTGGGCTTGCTGACCCGCGCCGAGCTGCTGCGTCCCGAGCGGCTGCCGCGCCTGCACGACAGCGCCATCGTTTGGCGGGCGTTGCTGGCGCAGCCGGTCAGCGCGGTGATGGTGTCGCCGGTGCCGGCGGTGGAGCCCGACACGCTGTTGCGCCGCTTGGCGCTGCTGTTGTTGCACACCGGCTTGCCTGGGGTGCCGGTGGTCGATGCGGGCGGGGCGCTGGTGGGCTTCGTGTCGCGCAGCGACGTGCTCAAAGCCGTCGTGCACGACCCACCGCTGGACCTGTGGGCCGGGTGAGCGACAATAAAGGCTTGTGCCCGCTGGCGCCGCGTGGTGCCAGCCCTCCCATCACCCCGTGCGCGGCCCTGGTGGCCGCCGCCTTGTTGCCGCTGCCGTGAACACCACCGTCCCGTCCGTGCCTCAACCTACCGTTGCCGAACTCGACGCCCTCACCGGGGGAGCGTTCAGCGCCCCCACTGCGGGCGAGCGGGCCGCACGCCTGCGCGCCTGGCTGCAGGGTGAGCCGCCCATCGACACCGTGCGTACCGTGTACCGCGAGCTGGCTACGCGCGACAAAGGCGCGGCCAAGATCGTCAAGGAGCGGCTGGAAGAACACAAGCGCCAGCGCGCGCAGGACGAAGCCGCCGCCCAATGGGCCGCGCGGGCCGAAGCGCTGCTGGCGCAAACCCACTTCAGCATGGCCGACGCCCTGGCGTGGCAGCGCGACGCCGCCAAGGCCGGCGCCCCGCTGTCGCGCGAACCCCTGGCCAGCCTGCGCCAGCGGCTGGCCGAGCGCATCGCCGCCATCGAAGACCTGACCCACCGGCTGCACGTCGAGCGCGAGGCGGCGGGCCTGTTGGTGCAGCGCATCGACATGCTGTCCACCCGCCCGATCGCCGACGCCGAGGCCGCCCACGAGGCCCTGGCGCGCGACGTCGCCCAGTGGCGCGAGCGGGCCGAGGCGTTGGTCGCGGCGCCCGCCTGGGGCGATCTGGAGCCGCGCCATGCCGCGCAACTGCAAGCCACGCGCGAGCAGGTGCAAGCGGTGTGGCAGGCGTTCGACGCTGCGTTGGCGCAGGCGTGCCGCGCGCGCGACGACGCGCAGGCCGCGCTGCCCGGGGTGCCGCTGTGGGACGATGAAATCCGCACCCTGCGCGGCCAGGAGGTTGCCGCGGCACCCGAAGCGGCCGCCGACGCGCCGAAAGCGGTGCAGGCGGTGGCCCAGGCCGCGCTGCTGCCCACGCTGCAGGCGCTGGAGCGCGAGTTGGCCGCAGGCCACACCAAAGCCATGGTCCGTTTGGCCGGTGAGCTGCGCCACCTGCACAAGCTGCACGGGCGTCATGCCGGGCCGGAGGTGGAAGCGCGCGCGCAGGCGGCCTTGGCCAAGGCCAAGGAGCTGGAAGATTGGGCGCGTTGGCGCGCCGACCAGTTGCGCGAGGAGCTGATCGCCAAGGCCGAGGCCCTGACGCAGGGCGACGAGGCCAGCCGCCTGGCTGGCAAGGCGCTGGCCGACGCCATCCGGGCGCTGCGCGAGCAATGGAAGCAGGTCGACCAGGGCGGCGTGCCGCCCAACCAGGCGTTGTGGAAACGCTTCGACGCCGCCTGCAACCGCGCGCACGAGGCGCTGCAAGCGTGGCGCGACAGCCTCAAGGCGCAGCACGAAGCGGCCCGCCAGGCGCGCCTGGCCCTGATCGACGAGGTGCGCGCCTGGACCGCGGCGCATGCCGACGACGAGGACTGGAAAGCGCAGCTGCGCGACCTGCACGCCTTCGGCGAGCGCTGGCGTCAAGCCGGCCATGTCAGCGAAAAGGCGTACGCCGAGCTGCAGGCGGCCTGGAAGGATGCGCTGAGCGCGGCCCACGCGCGGCTGCAGGCCGCGCAGGCCGACAGCGTGCAGCGCCGCCAAGCGTTGATTGCCGAGGCGCGGGCGCTGGCCGAGCAGCCACGGGTGCGGCTCGATGCCGTGCGCGAGCTGCAACAGCGCTGGCAGGCCGAGGCGCAGCGCGTGCCGCTGGAGCGGCGCAAAGAGCAAAAGCTGTGGGAGGCCTTCCGCGCCCCGATCGACGCCGCGTTTGCGCGGCGCAGCGCCGAGCGCGAGCAGGCGCTCGCAGCCATGAGCGCCGTCGATGCTGCGGTGCTGCAAGCGGCCCGAGCGCTGGAGCAAGCCTGTGCCCAAGACGACGCGCAAGCCATCCGGGCTGCCATGGCGGCGTTGCGCGACGCAGCTACGCTTGCTGCCGACGCCCATCTGCCCCCGGCCACCGAGGCAGCGCCAGCAGCGGCCGAGGCGGCACCCGCCCCGGCGCCGGATGGAGCCGGGCCCCGGCCGCTGGTGGCACGCCGTGGCGACGACCGCCCCGGGGTGGCCGCGCCGGCCCCAACCCCGGCGCGCGACGCGCGCCCCGGCCCACGCGCTGCGGTGGGCCGCGCGCCGGCGAGCGAGCGAACGGGGCGGCGGCCCCGCCTTGGCGAGGCGGCGTTCCGGGCGCAGCGGCAAGCGTTGGAGCGCGCCGAAGCACGCCTGCGCGAGCTGGCCGCCCGTGCCCACGGCGAAGCCGTGACCGCGCTGTTGCAAGCGTGGCAGCAGCGGCAGCCGGACGCCGTGCCCGCCGCAGCGCAATTGGGCCGCAGCGCCGCCGCGGCCCGTGCCCGTTGGGTGCAGGCCATCGCCGCGGCGCCCGCGGTGGATGACGCGGCGGCCGACGAGGCGCTGCTGCGTCTGGAAATCGCGGCCGACCTGCCCACGCCCGCCGAGCACCTGCCGGCGCGCCGCCAGCTGCAGCTGCAACTGCTGACACGCCGCCACGAGCCGGGGCCCGCCGAAACCTGGCCGCAAGACGTTGCGCGCGTGCTGGCCAGCGCGGCCACGCCGGCGCGCCAGCAGCGGCTGCAAGCCGTGCTCAAGGTGTTGCTGCGTCGTTGACCGCAGGGGGCGGCCCGTCGCCGCCCAGATCGTCGTCCGCCGTCGGCAGCGCCGCGGCGCTGGCCGGCGCCCGCGGGTGGCCGAAAAACGCATCGAGCAGCGCGGTCCAGCGCGGGTGCTCAGCCGCCAGCCGCGCGCGGTCGACCCAGTACGCTTCGCACGAGACGGCAAAAAACTCCGCCGCCGAGGTGGCTCCGTAGGCGTCCAGCCACGGGGCGGGGCCGGCAAAGTGTTCGTGCCACGTGACGCGACGACGGTGCTGGCGCAGCGCGGCGTGCAGCGTGTCGTGCCACAGCCGCGTCGCTTGCGCCGGCGGCAACCCCAACCAGCCTCGGGGCAGTGGCGGGCAGCCGTCGGCCGGCTGGCCCAGCGGCTTGCCGCGCATGTCGATGGCGTGCGCGAATTCGTGAATCACCAAGTTGTGCCCGACGCCCTGGCTGTGCGCATGTCCCAGCACGCGTGGCCAGGCCAGCACGATCGGGCCGCCTTGCATCGCCTCGCCCGCCAGCGCCTCGTCGTACTCGTGCACCACACCGACGTCGTCGGTGACGCGGCGCGGGGCACGCACCTCGTGCGGGTGCAGCACGATGCCGACGAAGCCGTCGTACCAGCCCAACGCGGCGTGACCACGGTACAGCAGCGGCAGGCACGCCTGCGCGGCCACCAGCAGCGCCTTGTGGTCATCGACCACGAGGCCATGCGCACCGCTGAAGCGCTTGCGCGCCAAAAACGCGGCGCACAGCCCGCGCAGCCGCTGCTGCTGGTTGGCGTCCAGCCGTTGCAGCATCGGCAACCCCTGCAGCACCCGCTGCCACAGGGCAGGTGGGATGGCGTTGGGGTCGCCACGGCGCATGCGCCAGCGGCGCCATGTGCGTTGCCACCAGCGGCGCAATGCGTTGGGCATCACCACCCCCACAAGGCGCGCGGCGCTCAAGCGTTGGCCGGCGCCACGCACCAGCGCCCGCCTGGGGCCAGCTGCAACACCTGCAACCGGGGCGGCTGGGCGAGCGCGTCCCAGTCGCTCAGCACCAGCCGCGGCGCGCCGCCGGGCAAACGGTGCGCCGCCGGACGGTGCGTGTGGCCGTGGATGACGCCGTTGGCCCCATGGCGCTGCCGCGCCGCCTCGACCGTGTCAGCGTCCACGTCACCCGTGTCGACCATACCGGCGCGCACGCGCTGGGCCTGGTGCGCACGGCTTTGCGCGCGCAGCGCGCGCGCCAGCGTCTGTCGCTCGGCCAGCGGCCGGGCGGCAAAGTCGGCTTGCCACGCGGCGCTGCGCGCCTGGGCGCGAAAGCGCTGGTAGTCGGCATCGTGCACGCACCATGCATCGCCGTGGGCCAGCAACCAGCGCCAACCCCCGGTATCCAACAGACACGGGTCGGCCAGCAGCGTGGCACCGCTGGCGGCGGCAAAGGCAGGCCCGAGCAAAAAATCGCGGTTACCGTGCATCAGGTACACCGGGCGGCTGCTGGCCACTGCGCGCAGCGCCGCGGCAACGTCGCGCGCCAGCGCCGCCTCGGGGTCGTCGGCTTGCAGCAGGTCGTCCCCGACCCAGACCTCGAACAAATCGCCCAAGATGCACAGCGCGTCGAAGGCCGCCGCGCGCAGGTACCCCAAAAACGCCGCGGCGGTGGCCGGGTCGTGCGCGCTCAGGTGCACGTCCGATACACAGTCGAGCCGGTGCGCACCGTGCGGCCACGCCACGGCGGCCAGTCCGGCGGCGGCCACCGCCGGCGGCTGGGACGCGGATCGTGGCTGGCCCGTCACGGGTTGACGACGACCGCCTTGGTGATGACGACGTCGTCCAGCGGCACGTCGTCGTGGAAGCCGCGCCGCCCGGTGCGCACCTGGCGGATCGCATCCACCACCTCGGTGCCTTTGATGACGCGGCCAAACACCGCGTAACCCCAGCCTTGCAGCGTGGGCGCGGTGTGGTTGAGAAAGTCGTTGTCCGCGACGTTGATAAAAAACTGCGCCGTGGCCGAGTGCGGTGCCTGCGTGCGCGCCATCGCAATGGTGTAGCGGTCGTTCTTGAGGCCGTTGGTGGCTTCGTTTTCGATCGGTGCGCGCGTGGGCTTTTGCTTCATGCCGGGCTCAAAGCCGCCACCTTGGATCATGAAGCCGTCGATGACGCGGTGGAAGATCGTGCCGTCGTAGTGGCCATCACGCACGTAGGCCAGAAAGTTTTCCACCGTTTTGGGGGCCTTGGTGGCATCCAGCTCCAGCGTGATGACGCCACGGCCGGCGATGTGCAGTTCGACTTGAGGGTTCACGGAACGTGCTCCAGGTTGGGCGCGGGCGGGTGCGGCCGCGCGCGGGGTGGGGGAGGGTTGCGCCGCCAGCGGCCAAACCGAGGCGGCCCACAGCGCGGCCAGCAAGCGCCGGCGCACGGGGGTCCGAGGTGGCTGGGTTGGCATGGGACGGACGGGTTCAACGGGCCATGGGGGTGAACAGTTGGCGCAGCGCCTGCTCACGCTGGCGCAGATCGGCCTGGTCAGGCTGCAGCGCCAGCGCCCGCTGCCAATGGCCCAGGGCCAGTTGCGCATACACGTCGCCCAGGTTGCGGTGCGCGGTGGCGTAGTCGGGGTGGTGACGCAGCGCCGCCTCCAGCGCCGCGCGCGCCTCGGCCAGCCGGCCCGCGGCGGCGTGCAGCACCGCCAGGTTGTTGTACGGTTCGGGCAGCTCGGGGTATTCGCGCGTCAACTGCTCGTAGGTGGCTTGGGCGCCAGCGCTGTCGCCCGCCGCGGCCTGGGTGACGCCCAGCAGCAGCCGCGCCTGGACGTCGTTGGGGTGCTCGCGCAGCCAGCCGTCCAGCGCCTGGCGCGCCAAGACCACGTCGCCCGCGGCCAGCAGCCGTTGCACCTCGGCGTAAGGGGCGCTGCCTTGCGCGGCAGCCGCCAGCGGCACGGCCAAGGCCACGGCGGCCAGCAGCGCGCGCACGCCGCGCGAACGGTCAAAGGGGCAGGGAAGCAACATCATGAACGGTTCGGGGCGGTGCACAATACGCGCCTTCAACCGATTGTAGAGCCGCGGCCACCCAGGCGCTGCGGCGCCGTTGCCATGACCCTGCGCATATACAACTCGCTCACCCGACGCCTTGACCCGCTCGTGCCCCTCGAACCCGGCCACGTGCGCATGTACGTCTGCGGCATGACGGTGTACGACCTGTGTCACCTGGGCCACGCCCGCTCGATGGTGGCGTTCGACGTCGTGCAGCGTTGGCTCAAGGCCAGCGGCTACCGCGTCACCTACGTGCGCAACATCACCGACATCGACGACAAAATCATCGCGCGCGCGCTGGCCAACGGCGAAACCATTCGCAGCCTGACCGACCGCATGATCGCGGCGTTGCACGCCGATGCCGACGCGCTGGGCATCGAGCGGCCGACGCACGAGCCGCGCGCCACCGACTACGTGCCGCAGATGCTGGACCTGATCGGGCGGCTGCAGGCCAAGGGGCTGGCCTACCGCAGCGACGACGGCGACGTCAACTACGCGGTGCGCGCCTTTGCCGGCTACGGCAAGCTGTCGGGCAAGAGCCTCGATGAGCTGCGCGCCGGCGAGCGTGTGCAGGTCGACAGCACCAAGCGCGACCCGCTGGACTTTGTGCTGTGGAAGGCCGCCAAGCCCGACGAACCGGCCGAAGCGCAGTGGGACAGCCCCTACGGGCGCGGGCGCCCGGGCTGGCACATCGAATGTTCGGCCATGAGCTGCGCGCTGCTGGGCGAAAGCTTTGACATCCACGGTGGCGGTGCGGACCTGCAGTTCCCCCACCACGAAAACGAAATCGCGCAAAGCGAAGGTGCCACCGGCAAGCCGCTGGCGCAGATCTGGATGCACAACGGCTTTGTGCGCGTCGATGGTGAAAAGATGTCCAAAAGCCTGGGCAACTTTTTCACCATCCGCGAGGTGCTGCAGCGCTACGACGCCGAAACCGTGCGCTTTTTCATCGTGCGTGCGCATTACCGCAGCCCGCTCAACTACAGCGACCAGCACCTGGACGACGCGCGCGCCGCGCTCAAGCGCCTGTACACCGCGCTGGCCACGGTGCCCGCGCAGGCGCCGGTGACCATCGACTGGAGCGACCCCTGGGCGGCGCGCTTCAAGGCGGCGTTGGACGAAGACTTTGGCACGCCGGAGGCGGTGGCCGTGCTGTTCGAACTGGCCGCCGAGGTCAACCGCACCCGGGACGCGCGCCTGAGCGGCGTGCTGCGTGCGCTGGGCGGCGTGCTGGGCCTGCTGCAGCAAGACCCGCAGACCTACCTGCGTGCTGGCGCGGCGTTGGACGAAGCCACCATCCAAGCCCGCATCGCCGAGCGGGCGGCGGCCAAGGCGGCGCGTGACTACGCCCGTGCCGACCGCATCCGCGCCGAGCTGGCGGCCGCCGGCATCGTGCTCAAGGACGGCCCCGGCGGCACCACCTGGGAGCGCGCATGAACGCTCGCCGCGCCCCCAACGGGGTCTGCAGCCCGCCTGCGCACGCCGTGGCGGTGGGCGAAGGCTTCGTGCCCGCGTACTGGGCCGACGCCTGCCAGCACCTGTGCGCGCGCGACCGCGTGATGGCGCGCCTGATCCCCCAGCACGGGCAAGCCTGCCTGCAGTCGCGCGGCGACCCCTTCACGACGTTGGCGCGCAGCGTCGTGGGGCAGCAAATTTCGGTCAAAGCGGCGCAGGCCGTCTGGGATCGCCTGCTGGCCGCCTTGCGGCGCGAGGACACCCTCACGCCCGCGGCGGTGCTGGCTGCCGGCCCCGACGCGCTGCGTGGTGCGGGCCTGAGCGCGCGCAAGGTCGAATACCTGCTGGACCTGGCGCGCCACTTTGACGACGGCCGCATCGACCCCCAGGCCTGGCACGCGATGGACGACGAAGCCATCATCCGCGAGCTGATCGCCATCCGGGGCATCGGCCGTTGGACCGCCGAGATGTTTTTGATGTTCCACCTGCTGCGCCCCGACGTGCTGCCGCTGGACGACCTGGGGTTGTTGCGCGGTATCAGCCAGTGCTACTTCTCGGGCGAGCCGGTCAGCCGCAGCGACGCGCGCGAGGTGGCCGCCGCCTGGGCACCGTACCGCAGCGTGGCGACTTGGTATATTTGGCGGTCGCTGGATCCGATCCCGGTGGCCTATTGACGATCGTGCGCAGGTTGCGGCCAGCGCGCCGCGCCCGCGCCACCCTGCAACGGGCTGCCCAAGCGGCCCCAAGGAGCGACCGAAGTGGCCAAACGCAACTTTCTCGACTTCGAGCAGCCGATTGCCGAGCTCGAAGCCAAGATCGAAGAGCTGCGCTACGTGCAAAACGAGTCCGCGGTGGACATCTCGGACGAAATCGAGCGCCTGAGCCAAAAAAGCCTGCAGCTGACCAAAGAGATTTACGCCAAGCTCACGCCGTGGCAGGTGACCAAAATCGCGCGCCACAGCGACCGGCCGTACACGCTGGACTACGTGCGCGCCATCTTCACGCACTGGACCGAGCTGCACGGTGACCGCCACTTCGCGGACGACCTCAGCATCGTGACCGGGCTGGCGCGCTTCAACGGTCGGCCGTGCGTCGTCGTCGGCCACCAAAAGGGCCGCGACACCAAAGAGCGCGCGCTGCGCAACTTCGGCATGACCAAGCCCGAGGGTTACCGCAAAGCACTGCGGGCGATGAAGCTGGCGGAAAAATTCCGCCTGCCGGTGTTCACCTTCGTCGACACGCCCGGCGCCTACCCCGGCATCGACGCCGAGGAGCGCAACCAGTCCGAAGCCATCGGGCGCAACATTTTCGAAATGGCGCAGCTCGAAGTGCCGATCATCAGCACCATCATCGGTGAGGGCGGCTCGGGCGGCGCGCTGGCCATCGCCGTGGCCGACCAGGTGCTGATGCTGCAGTACGCGGTGTACTCCGTCATCAGCCCCGAAGGGTGCGCCTCCATCCTGTGGAAGACGGCTGACAAAGCCCCCGAGGCCGCCGAAGCGCTGGGCATCACCGCGCACCGCCTCAAGGCGCTGGGGCTGATCGACAAAATCGTCAACGAGCCGGTCGGCGGTGCGCACCGCGATCCGCAACAGATGGCCGCGCTGCTCAAGCGCGCGCTGGCCGAGGCGCTGCGGCAGGTGGCCGACCTGGAGCCGGCCGAGCTGATCGAGCGCCGCCATGCACGGCTGCAGTCCTTCGGGCGCTTCACCGACACCAAGGCTGCGCGCGCCTGACGCCGCGCTGGCGGCGCTGCATGCCTGGGTCCAGCGCCACCCCGACGTGGCGCGCGGCCACGCCCCCCTGCTGGTGGCCTACAGCGGCGGGGCGGACTCCACCGCGCTGCTGCTGGCCGTGGCGCAGCGCTGGCCGCAGCGGGTGTGCGCGGTGCATGTGCACCATGGCCTGCAAGCCGCGGCCGATGCCTTTGCCGACCACGCCCAGGCTTGCTGCGCCGCCTGGGGCGTGCCGCTGCAGGTGCAGCGTGTGCAGGTGGCGCTGACCCCCGGCCGCAGCCCGGAGGAAGCGGCGCGCGCGGCGCGCTACGCGGCGCTGGCGCAACAGGCCCATGCACATGGGGCGGCGGCGGTGCTGCTGGCCCACCACGCCCTCGATCAACTGGAGACGGTGCTGCTGGCGCTTACCCGCGGCGCTGGGCTGCCGGGGTTGGCGGCGATGCCCGAGCGCTTCGAGCGCGATGGCGTGACCTTCGGCCGCCCGCTGCTGCCGGCCGACCCCCAAGCGCTGCGCGCGCAACTGGCGCAAGCCGGTGTGCCGTGGGTGGAAGACCCCACCAACGCCGATCCTCACCCCACCCGCAACCGCTTGCGCTTGCAGGTGCTGCCGGCGCTGCTGCAGGCGTTTCCACACGCGCCGGCCACCTTCGCGCGCAGCGCGCGCCACGCGGCGCAGGCGCAGGAGCTGCTGCGGCAACTCGCTGCGGAGGACCTCGCCCGCATCGGCGACCCCCCGCAACTGGCCGCGCTGCGCGCGCTGCCGCCGCCGCGCGCCGTCAACGCGCTGCGCCTGTGGCTGCGCCAGCGCCACGGCGCGCAGGCCAGCGACGCGCAGTGGCAGGCCCTGGCGCAGCAAATTCAAGCCGCCCGCACGCGCGGTCAGCGCATCGAGTTGCGCCTGGGCGCCGGCACCGTGCGCCGCGACGGCCCCGTGCTGCGCTGGCGGCCGGACAACGCTAGCGACGCCACCACCACAGCAGCAGCGACAGCAGCACCGACACCACCAGGCTCGTGCCCAGCGGAAAGTAAAAGCTAAACCCTTCGCGCTCGATAGCAATGTCGCCCGGCAGCCGCCCCCACGGCAGGCGGCTCAGCCACGGCCACAACAGCCCCGCGAGCAGCAGCAGGGTCCCGAGAAGGATCAGAAAGCGCTGCATGGCCACCTATAATGTTCGGGTTTGCCCGCATCCGCGCGGGCCATTCCTGTAGATCCATCCATGGCACTGATCGTTCACAAATACGGCGGAACCAGCATGGGCTCCACGGAGCGCATCCGCAACGTGGCCAAGCGGGTCGCCAAATGGGTGCGCGCCGGCCACCAAATGGTCGTCGTGCCCAGCGCCATGAGCGGCGAGACCAACCGTCTGCTCGGCCTGGCCAAGGAAGTCGCCCCTGAAAAGCCCGGCCCCGCGTACTACCGCGAGCTCGACCAACTCGCCGCCACCGGTGAGCAGGTCTCGGTGGGTCTGCTGGCCATCGCGCTGCAGGCCGAAGGCATCGACGCCGTCTCGTACTGCGGCTGGCAGGTGCCGATCCGCACCAACAGCGCGTTCACCAAAGCCCGCATCGAATCGATCGACGACCAGCGCATCCGCGCCGACTTGGCCGCCGGCAAAGTCGTCATCATCACCGGCTTTCAGGGCGTGGACGCCCACGGCAACGTCACCACGCTGGGGCGTGGAGGGTCCGACACCTCCGCCGTGGCGGTGGCCGCCGCGATCAAGGCCGACGAGTGCCTGATCTACACCGACGTCGACGGCGTCTACACCACCGACCCGCGCGTCGTGCCCGAAGCGCGCCGCCTGCAGCGCATCAGCTTCGAGGAGATGCTGGAAATGGCCAGCATGGGCTCCAAGGTGCTGCAAATCCGCTCCGTGGAGTTCGCTGGCAAATACCGTGTCCCGATGCGCGTGCTGTCCAGCTTCACCCCATGGGACATCCCCATCGAGGAAGAAGCCCACAGCGGCACCCTGATCACCTTTGAGGAAGGTCAATCCATGGAACAAGCCGTCGTCTCCGGCATCGCCTTCAACCGTGACGAAGCCAAGGTCTCGGTGCTGGGCGTGCCTGACAAACCCGGCATCGCCGCGCAAATCCTGGGTGCGGTGGCCGACGCCAACATCGACGTCGACGTCATCATCCAAAACGTCGGCAAAGACGGGCGCACCGACTTCAGCTTCACCGTGCATCGCAACGACCTGGCGCGCGCGCTGGACGTGCTGCGCACCCAGGTGGTGCCGGCGCTGGGCGCCAGCGACGTCGTCGGCGACGCGCGCATCTGCAAAGTCAGCGTCGTTGGCATCGGCATGCGCAGCCACGTCGGCGTGGCCAGCCGCATGTTCCGCTGCCTGGCGGCCGAGGGCATCAACATCCAGATGATCTCCACTTCCGAGATCAAGATCTCGGTCGTCATCGACGAGAAGTACATGGAGCTGGCCGTGCGTGCGCTGCACCGCGAGTTCGACCTCGACCAGCCCGAAGATACCCTGCAAGGCGCGTAAATTTTTGCCCCCCGAGCCGCCCAACGGCCCGCAACTTCGGGCATAATGGCGGTTATTCGGAGTGATGACCGAGAGGCCGAAGGTGCTCCCCTGCTAAGGGAGTATACGGGCTAAAACCCGTATCGAGGGTTCGAATCCCTCTCACTCCGCCAGCCCAACCCCGCCCGCTGTCACGTGCGCGGGGTTTTGTCGTTGTGGGCGCTATCATCGTGCCCCACGTGTGGGTTGGTACACCAATGTCGAGGAGACACGATCGATGAACGCTGACAAGGCATGGACGCGGCGCGGCCTTGTGTTGGGGATGGTGGGTGGTGCGCTGTCACCGTGGGTCATGGCGCAGGGCGGGGGTAGCGCCGCATGGCCGCAGCGCCCCCTGCGGTTGGTGGTTGGCTTCCCACCGGGGTCGTCGCCCGACACCACAGCGCGTACCCTGGCCGAGCCGCTGGCCGCGCGCCTGGGGCAACCGGTGGTGGTGGACAACCGGCCCGGCGCCGCTGGCAACATCGCCGCCGATACGGTAGCCCGTGCCACCGATGGGCACACGCTGGGGCTGATGATCAACGGCAACCTGACCGTGGCCAAGCTGCTCAACCCCGCCACACCGTACGACCCGCACACCGACTTGGTGCCGGTGAGTTTGCTCGTCAAAGCTCCGTTGGTGCTGTGTGCAGGTCCCCAGGTGCAGGCGCGTGGCGCGGCGGTGTGGGCGGCGGCGCAGCAGGCTGGCGACCGCTGGAACTACGGCTCGCCCGGCGTCGGCACGCTGGCGCATTTGGGCATGGAAATGCTGCAAGCCCGTGCCGGCTGGCGCGCGGTGCACGTACCATTCCCCGGCAACCCGCAGGTCATCCAGGCCATGTTGCGCGGTGAGGTGCACCTGGCCTTGTTGCCACCCGGGTTGGCCCTGCAGCAGGCCGAGGCAGGCAAGCTGCAGGCGGTGGCAGTGACCAGTGGTGGGCGCAGCCCGCTGGCGCCGAACGTGCCGGCGCTGGCCGAGTTGGGCATGGCGGACACCGAACTCGAGGTTTGGAACGCGGTGGCGGCACCACGCAGTTTGCCCACAGCGCATGTGCTGAAGGTGGCCAACGCGCTGGTCGACGTGGTGCGCCAGCCCGACGTCCGCGCCAAGCTGTTTCAGCAGGGTTGGCAGGTCGTTGGCACCAACCCGGAAGGCTTGGCGCGCCGCATCGCCAACGACACCGCCCGTATGCGCGCGGTGATCGAACGCCGGAACCTGCGTGTGGGGTAAGTGGATGAAGCGTGACGTGCGCGATGTGCTGGGCGGCGCCCTGATGGTGGCCGTGGGCGCGGGGGCGGCGCTGTACGCGCAGCAGCACTACGAGCTGGGCGAGCTGCGCAACATGGGGCCGGGGTTTTTCCCGGTGGCGCTGGGTTGGTTGCTGGCGGGGTTGGGGGCGCTGGTGGCGGTGCCTGCCCTGCTGCGCGGCGGTGAGCCGATCGTGCTGGCCAGGCGTGCAGCGGCGGCGGTGCTGGGCGCGCTGATGGTCTTTGGGCTGTTGCTCAAGCCGGCGGGGCTGGTGCTGGCCACGGTGGCGGCGGTGTTGCTGGCCTCGCTGGCCGATGCCCGCTACCGCTGGCGCACGCGGCTGCTGACGGCGCTGGTCATTGCCGCGCTGGCGTGGCTGATCTTCATTGCCGGGCTCGGCATGGTGCTGCCCACCTGGCCCTGGAGCGCGTGACGATGGACGTTGTGCAAGGGTTGCTTCACGGGCTGCAGCAGGCCACGCAGCCGATGATGTTGCTGTACTGCTTCATCGGCGTGTTCATCGGCACGCTCATCGGGGTGCTGCCGGGCATCGGTGCGATGGCCACCATCTCGCTGCTGCTGCCGGTCACTTACCATATCCCGCCGGCGGCGGCCATCATCATGCTGGCCGGCGTGTACTACGGGGCGCAGTATGGGGGCTCCACCGCGTCGATCCTGCTGAACCTGCCAGGCACGCCGTCGTCGGCCGTGACCTGCTTGGACGGCTATCAAATGGCCAAGCAGGGGCGCGCAGGGGTGGCGCTGTTCATGACGACGGTCGCCTCGTTCGTCGGCTCGATGCTGGGCGTGGCAATCTTGGCGGGCTTCGCGCCGGCCATTGCCGAGGTGGGGCTCAAGTTCGGCCCGGCGGAATACTTTGCCATGATGGCGTTGGGGCTGCTGGCGGCCTCGACGCTGGCGTCGGGCTCGCCGATCAAGGGCCTGGCGATGGTGGTGCTGGGGCTGCTGCTGGGCACCGTCGGTACCGACGTCAACTCGGGCGTGGCGCGCTTTTATTTCGATGTGCCGGAGCTGATGGACGGCATCAACATCGTGGCGCTGGCCATGGGGCTGTTTGGTATTGCCGAGGTGGTGGGCTCGGTCAACCAGCCGCGCGATGGGCATGTCACCAACCCCATCCGGCTGCGCGACATGTTGCCCACGGCCGAGGACTGGCGCCGTTCGTGGCTGCCGATGCTGCGCGGCACTGGCATTGGGTCGTTTTTTGGTGCGCTGCCGGGCACCGGGGCCTCGATTGCCTCGTTCATGTCCTACGCGGTGGAAAAGCGTTTGGCCAAAGACCCTGGCCGCTTTGGTCGCGGGGCCATCGAAGGCGTGGCGGCGCCGGAGGCGGCCAACAACGCCGCGGCGCAAACGGCGTTCGTGCCGACGCTGTCGCTGGGCATTCCGGGCGACGCGGTGATGGCGCTGATGTTGGGCGCGCTGATCATCCACGGCATCCAGCCCGGGCCGCTGCTGATGAGCGACCAGCCCGACCTGTTCTGGGGGCTGATCGTCAGCTTCGCCATCGGCAACGTGCTGCTGGTCATTCTCAACCTGCCGCTGGTGGGTATGTGGGTGGCGATCCTGCGCATTCCGTACCACGTGCTGTACCCGGCGATCCTGGTGTTCATTGCGCTGGGCACTTACAGCGTCAACAACAACGTCTTTGACATTTACATGGTGGCGGCCATCGGGGCGGTGGGCTACCTGCTGGCGGTGCTGCGGTTTGAGGCCGCACCGCTGATGCTGGGCTTTGTGCTGGGGCCGCTGATGGAGGAAAACCTGCGCCGCGCGCTGCTGCTGTCGCGGGGGAATGCGGCCATCTTTATCGAGCGGCCGATCAGCGCGGCGTTCCTGGGGGCAGGGGCAGCGTTGTTTGTGTGGAGCGTGTGGGGCATGGTGCGTCGCGCGTTGCGCGAGCACGAGCGCGCCGGGAGCTGACCGCATGGATGCTGATGTGCGTACGCTGTGGGTGCTGGGCACCGGCGGCACGATCGCCGGGCGCGCCGCCCAGGCGCACGATGTGGTGGGCTACCAAGCCGGTGTGGTGCCGGTGCAGGCGCTGCTGCAGGGGCTGGTGTGCCCGCCGGGCTGGCGGCTGCAGGCGCAGCAGGTGGCCAACGTCGACAGCAAGGATATGGACCGCAGCGTCTGGCAGGCACTGCTGCGTGCCGTGCAGGCTGCGCTGGATGACGCCGACGTGGGCGCCGTGGTGGTGACACACGGCACCGACACGATGGAAGAGACGGCGTGGCTGCTGCAGGCCGTGCTGGCGCCTGTCAAGCCGGTGGTGCTGACCGGCGCGATGCGCCCTGCCTCGGCGGTGGTGCCCGATGGTCCGCACAACCTGGCCGATGCGCTGGTGTTGGCCACCGACGCCCAAGCGCTGGCGGTGGGCGGCGTGTGGGTGACGCTGGCCGGGCGCGTGTTCGACGCGGTGGCGGTGCGCAAGGTGCACCCGATGCGCGCCGACGCGTTTGGCGCCGGTGACGCCGGGCCGAGTGCCTGGGTCGAGGCCGGCCAGGTGCGCTGGTGCAGCGTACCGCAGCCGCCCGCGGCGTGGGGTGACGACGCCACGCCGCCGCGCGGTGATGCCGCCTGGCGCCACGCCGTGCTGCACGCGCCGGCGTGGCCGCGGGTGGAGTGGATTTCCAGCCACGCCGACCAGGACGGCGCCATCGTGCGCGCGCTGTTGGCGCAGCGGCAGCGCGCTCTGGCCGGGCACGACGATGACGCGCCGTTGCAGGGGCTGGTGGTGGCCGGCACGGGCAATGGCTCGTTGCACGGCCGGCTGGCGCAGGCGCTGGCCGACGCCGTGGCGCAGGGCGTGCAGGTGTGGGTGACGACGCGCTGCGCCGAGGGTCAGGTGGTGGCAGGGCACGCCGGCCGCGCACGCGCGGCGTTCACGGTGACGCCGCTGCCGCCGGCCAAGGCGCGGCTGGCGCTGGCGTTGCGCCTGCTGGCCACGCCGCCGACGGGTTAGCTGGCCAGCGCCTCGAACACGCGCTGGGTAATTTCCTCCACCGTGCCCACACCGCTGATGCGGCGGTAGCGCGGGGCATGCTCGGGGTCGCGCTCGGCCCAGCCGCGGTAGTAGTCCACCAGCGGGCGGGTCTGTGCGGCGTACACATCCAGCCGCTTGCGCACCGTTTCTTCCTTGTCGTCGTCGCGCTGGATCAGGTCTTCGCCGGTGACATCGTCTTTGCCGGGCACCTTGGGCGGGTTGTAGCGGATATGGTAGGTGCGTCCCGAGGCAGGGTGCACGCGTCGGCCGCTCATGCGTTCGATGATGGTGTCGAACGGCACGTCGATTTCCAGCACGTAGTCGAGCTTGACGCCCGCCTGGCGCATCGCTTCGGCCTGGGGGATGGTGCGCGGGAAGCCGTCGAACAGAAAGCCGTTGGCGCAGTCCGGCTGCGCGATGCGGTCTTTGACCAACCCGATGATGATGTCGTCGCTGACCAGGCCGCCGGCGTCCATGACCTGCTTGGCCGCCAAGCCCAGCGGTGTGCCGGCCTTGACCGCCGCACGCAGCATGTCACCGGTGGAAATCTGGGGGATGCCGTACTTCTGGCAGATGAACGCGGCTTGCGTGCCTTTGCCAGCGCCCGGAGCGCCCAGCAGGATCAGTCTCATGGGTTTCCTTTGCTCGTCTGGTGGGTTGGACCGGTCGACGTGCCGCGCCCTGTCTCCTCAGGCCGGGTGCGCTGGCCGCCAGCGCGCAAGAATAGCATGCGCTGCCCGACACAGGCTTACAGCGGCCGCCATACCTGCCGGGGTTGTCAGCGCGCGGCGTGCCGCACCGCCCACAAGGCACGCACGCGGGCCAGGTCGTCGGGAGTGTCCACCCCCGGGCCAGGGGCTTCAGGTGTGATGTGCACCGCGATGCGCTGGCCGTGCCACAGCACACGCAACTGCTCCAGGGACTCGCACTGCTCCAGCGGCGCCGGCGGCAGGGTGGGAAACGCGCGCAAAAACCCGGCCCGGTACGCGTACAGCCCGATGTGGCGCAGCGGCCGCAGCCCGACGGGCCAGCCGGACAGGTCCAGCGTGGCGTCGTGGCGTGGGGCATCGCGCCACCACGGGATGGGGGCGCGGCTGAACAGCAGCGCCGTGTCGCGCGCGTCCAGCACGACCTTGACCACGTTGGGGTTGAACAGCTCGGTCGCGTCGGCCAGTGGATGCGCGGCGGTGGCCATCACGCAGTCGGGGCGCGCGTGCAAGCGCTGCGCCACCGCCTGCAGCAGCGCGGGGTCGATGAGCGGCTCGTCGCCTTGGACGTTGACGACGATGGCGTCGTCGGGCAGGCCCAGCCGCGCAACCGCTTCGGCCAGCCGGTCGCTGCCGCTGGGGTGGACGGGGCGCGTCAGCAGTGCATCGACGCCGGCGCGCGTGCAGGCGTCGACGATGGCCTGGTCGTCGGTGGCGACGGTGCAGCTCAGCGCCCCGCTGGCGCGGGCGCGCTCGGCCACGCGCACCACCATCGGGGCGCCGCCGATGTCGGCCAGTGGCTTGTCGGGCAGGCGGGTGGAGGCACGCCGCGCCGGGATCAAGACGTGAAACGGCGGCGGTGTCATGCGCTGGCGGCGGGCGGCGTGGCGCGCGGCGGGGCCAAGCGGTCCAGTTCCGCCTCGTCCAGCGCGCGCGCTTCGTTTTCCAGCAAGATGGGGATGCCGTCGCGAATGGGGTAGGCCAGGCGTGCGCCGCGCGAGACGAGCTCGCCAGTTTCGCGCGCGTACACCAGCGGCCCCTTCGTCACGGGGCACACCAGCAGCTCGAGCAGCTTGGGGTCCATGCCCGGCATCATAGCGCGCGCGGGGCGGTTTGGTGGGCCGAGGCCAGCCACGCGTCCAGCGCCTTGAACCAGGTGGGCGACGGGGTCACCTCCAGCGGCACGGCCCACAGGGTCACGCCTGGCGGCAGGTCGGCGGGGCGCAGCTTGACGGCGTCTTTTTCCGTGCACAGCCACTGCCGTGGGCCGCCGGCGGCCAGCGCAGCGTGCAAGGCGGCACGGATCGTTTGCGCGGGCGCGTGGTCGGCCAGCGGCAAGGTGGTCGCCAGCGGCACGCCGTGCGCGCGCAACGCCTCAAAAAACGCCGTGGGGCGGGCAATGCCCGCCAGCGCCCCGACGGCTTGGCCCGCGCCGCGCCAGTGCACCAGCGGCCGGCGCGTGCCATCCAGCGCCACCGCCGTGGGTGCCAGCCGCCGTTGGGCGGCAAATTCGGGGTAGGGGTGCGCTGCCGGGGGCCGGGTGGGCGGCTCGGTGCGCAGCACCCACACGGTGGGCGCTGGCGCGCGGCGCAGCGGCCACGGTTCGCGCAGCGGGCCGGCGGGCAGCAACCAGCCGTTGCCGACGTCGCGCGCGTCAAACACCACCACCGCCGCATCGGCCGCCAGGCGCCAGTGCTGCAAGCCATCGTCGGCCACGACGATGTCCACCTCGGGGTGGCGCTGCAGCAGCCGCTGTACGGCGGCCGTGCGGTCACGCCCCACGGCCACCGGCACGCCGGTGGCACGCGCCAGCAGCACCGGCTCGTCACCGCAGCACGCCGGGTCGGGGTCGTCGGCCACCAGCCGCACCCGCGCGTCACTGGCAGGGGCGCCGTAGCCGCGCGCCACGATGCCGGGCCGCCGGCCGCGCTGGCGCAGGTGTTGCACCAGCGTCGCGGTGGTTGGCGTTTTGCCGGCGCCGCCAACGATAACGTTACCGACCACCAGCACCGGCACCGGCGCGCGCCACGGCTGGCGCCAGCCCCGCCGCCAGACCCAGCGCCGTACCGCCAGCAACGCACCGTAGACGCTGGCCAGCGGGACCAGGCAGGCCGACGCGGCCGTGCGGCGCTGCCACACCGATGTCGGGGCGATGGCCGTCATCACGGCCCACTGCGCTGGGTGGCAAACGTGATCTGCACCAAGCCGGCCTGCCGCGCCGCGTCCAGCACGTCCACCACGGCCTGGTGGGCGGCGGCGGCGTCGGCCTGGATGACCAGCAGCGGCTCGGGCGTTGCCTCGGCCGCGTGCCGCAGCGCCGCCACCAGGGCAGCCACGCTGCGCTCGGGCAGCACGACGTCTTGCACCGCCACGCGCCCGTCGGCGGCCACGGCGACGGTGATTTCGCGGCGCACTTGTGGGGGCGGCTCGGCATCGGCCTGCGGCAGGTTGACCTGCAGCGCCGTCGCCTGGCTGAAGGTGGTGGTCAGCATCAAAAAGATGAGGATCACCAGCAGCACGTCGATGAACGGGATCAGGTTGATCTCCGGCTCGTCGCGCTCCCCGTGGCGAAAGTTCATCGTTGCACTCCCGGTGTGCCAGCAGCGTGGTTCAGCGGTGCAGCGTCAGCAGGTGGTGCACGAAGCGCTCGGCGGCCAGCTCCAGCTCCAGCAGCAGCGCGTCGGCGCGCGCACGGTACAGGCGCCAAAAAATCAGCGCCGGCACCGCGATGATGAGACCAAACGCGGTGTTGTACAGCGCCACCGAGATGCCGTGCGCCAGTTGCGCCGGGTTGCCGCCGCCGGGCAGCAGCCCGCCGGGGCCGGCCTGCGAGCCAAAAATTTCGATCATGCCGATGACCGTGCCCAGCAGCCCCAGCAACGGCGCGGCCGAGGCCACCGTGGCCAGCGCGCCCAGGTAACGTTGCAAGCGGGCCGCGGCGCGGCGGCCGGCACCTTCCAGCGCGGCGCGCAGCTCCGCTTCGGTGGCTCGCGGGTTGTCGTGCAGCGCCAGCAGGCCCGCGGCCAGCACCTTGCCCAGCAGCGAATGCTGGGCAAGCTGCCCAATGACATCGGCCGGTGGCACACCATGACGCGATGCGGTGATCGCCTCATCCAGCAAGCCCGCGGGGGCAACGCGCGCGCGCCGCAGGCTCCAGGCACGTTCCAGGATCAGCGCCAGCCCGACAACCGAGCACGCGATCAAAAAACCGATGGGCCAGCCGGCAGCTTGTATGATTGATAGCAACGCTATCCTCCTCTCAACGCGCAGGGGGTAACGGTGGTGGCGCATTATCACCGACGCCAGCCCGCGTGGGCCTTGGCCAGACCACGACACCGTACAAACCCGCTAGGAACCCAACCATGCTGCCACCCAACCCGACGGATCACGTCGACGCGCCGGTGTGGGCGGTCGGCGCGCTGGTGGCCGCGCTGGCCGACGCGCTGCGGGCGCGCTTCAACCCCGTCCAGGTCGAAGGGGAGGTGGCCGGCTGCACGCAAGCCAGCAGCGGGCACGTGTACTTCACGCTCAAAGACGAGCAGGGCCAACTGCGCTGCGCGCTGTTTCGGCGCGTGGCGCAGGCCAGCGCCGTGACGCTGCGCGACGGTTTGCGCGTGCGCCTGCTGGGGCGGCTCGACGTGTACGCGCCGCGCGGGGATTTGCAGTTGATCGTTGAGCGGGTGCAGCTGGCCGGGCAGGGGGCGTTGTACGAGCAGTTCATGCGCCTGAAGGCCGCGCTGGCCGCCGAGGGGCTGTTCGACGCCGCGCGCAAGCGAGCGCTGCCACCGTACCCGGAAAGCCTGGGCGTCGTCACCTCGCTGGACGCGGCCGCCTTGCGCGACGTGGCCACCACGCTGGCGCGCCGTGCGCCGCACCTGCCGGTGCGCGTGTACCCGGCCGCGGTGCAGGGGCCCCAGGCGCCGGCGCAGCTGTGTGCGGCGCTGCAGCGCGCCTACGACGACTTCGCCGCCTGCGGTGCCCCGCAGGTGCTGCTGCTGGTGCGTGGCGGCGGGTCGCTGGAGGACCTGTGGGCGTTCAACGACCCCGATCTGGTGCGCACCATCGTGCGCGCGCCGATGCCGGTGGTGTGCGGGGTGGGGCATGAAACCGACGTGACGCTGGCCGATTTTGCCGCCGACGTGCGCGCGCCGACGCCCACCGCGGCGGCCGAGCTGTGCGCGCCGGCGCGTGCCGACCTGCTGCAACGCTGCACGCAGCAGCGTCAACGCCTGCGTGACGCGGTGCGCCGTCAGCTCGACACCCAGGCCCAGCGGGTGGACCGTCTGGTGCTGCGCATCGGGCGGCCATCGCAGCGGCTGGCGCAGCAGCGCCAGTGGCTGCAGGCGCTGCAGCACCGCGCACAGCGTGCCGTGCAGCGCACGCTGCAGGATCAGCGCGAGCGTTTGCGCACCGCGACGGCGCGGCTGCCCGCGTCGCCGGCGATGCGCCTGGCGGTGGCGCGCCAGCAGTGGCTGGCGCAGCAGCAGCGCCTGCCGCGTGCCGTGGAGGCGCTGCTGCAACGACACGCCCAGCGGCTGCAGCGCTGGCAAGCGCAACTGGCGCTGCTGGACCCGCAGCGGGTGTTGCAGCGGGGCTACGCGTTGGTCACCGGGCCGGATGGACATGTGCTGCTCGACGCCGCCCACGCCCCACCTGGGGCGCGGGTGCGCGTACGGCTGGCGCGGGGTGCGCTGGCGGCGCGGGTGGAGCAGCACGTGGATGGCGCTGCCGACACGCCCTGAGCGTGGCCCCACCGGGTGCGTGGACTCGCCGGTCTTGCCTACAATGTTCGCCTGTTACCCTTTCGCAACCGTCACGAGTGAGGAACGACCATGGAACACACACTGCCACCGCTGCCCTTTGCCATCGACGCGCTGGAGCCGTACTACTCGAAGGAAACGCTGGAATACCACCACGGCAAGCACCACAACGCGTACGTCGTCAACCTCAACAACCTGCAAAAGGGCACCGAGTACGAATCGATGTCGCTGGAGGACATCATTCGCAAGGCGCCCAACCCCGGCCCGATCTACAACAACGCCGCGCAGGTCTGGAACCACACGTTCTTTTGGAACTGCATGAAACCCAACGGTGGCGGCGAGCCCGGCGGCGCGCTGGCCGACGCCATCCGCGCCAAGTGGGGCAGCTACGCCGCATTCCGCGAAGCGTTCGTCAAGAGCGCGGTGGGCAACTTCGGGTCGGGCTGGACGTGGCTGGTCAAAAAGCCCGATGGCAGCCTGGACATCGTCAACATGGGCGCGGCCGGCACGCCGCTGACCACCGCGGACAAGCCGTTGCTGACGGTGGACGTGTGGGAGCACGCCTACTACATCGACTACCGCAACCTGCGGCAGAAGTTTGTCGAAACCTTCCTCGACAAACTGGTCAACTGGGACTTCGTGCAAGCCAACTTCGCCGGCTGATGCCGCGGCGGGGCGCGGCGGCCGTCAGCGCTGCGGCGCCTGAAACGGAGGCCCGGCCAAGCGAAAGCCGGGCCCGATGCCGCGCTGACGGAACCAGCCCTGCGCCATTTCCAGCACGTAGCGCACCGGTTCGCTGGAGCAGTGGCTGGTTTCGTCCAGCGGGCGCATGTCGGCCAGGTTGACGATGCGGCCATCGTCGGCGACAAACGCCGCCGTCAGCGGCACGTAGGTGTTTTTCATCCAAAAGCACTGCACCGCCGGCGCTTCGAACACGAACAGCATACCCTCGTTGGGGCCGAGCTCGCGCCGCCACATCAGGCCGGTGGCGCGCTGCGCGTGCGTGGCGGCCACTTGCGCGTGGATCAGGTGCATGCCGGCACGCAGCGTCACGCGCGGCAAATCGCGCAGCGGGGCCTCGGCCACACCCTGCGCGCATGCGCCTGTCACCGCCAAGGTGGCCACGGCCGCGACCAAGCCACGCCGCCACCAGCGGCGCCACGACGACCAACGGGGTGCTGCGTAGGGCATGGCAAGCTGTCAGGTTCGTAACGGTTTTGTCGCTAGAATTTTGGCATACCTCCACCGTGGCCAAGAGCCGCGGTGGCCCGCAGCAGACCCTCGGAGACCTTATCCCCATGTACCAACACATCCGCGTACCCGCCGACGGCGCCAAGATCACGGTCAACCCGGACATGTCGCTCAACGTGCCGGACAACCCCATCATCCCTTACATCGAGGGCGACGGCACCGGGGTGGACATCACGCCGGTGATGATCAAGGTGGTCGACGCCGCGGTGGCCAAGGCCTACGGCGGCAAGCGCAAGATCCACTGGATGGAAGTCTACGCGGGCGAGAAGTCCACCCGGGTGTACGGCCCCGACGTGTGGCTGCCGGACGAAACGCTGGACGCGCTGAAAGAGTTTGTCGTTTCGATCAAAGGCCCCCTGACGACGCCGGTGGGGGGCGGTATCCGCTCGCTCAACGTGGCGCTGCGCCAGGAGCTGGACCTGTACGTCTGCCTGCGTCCGGTGCGCTACTTCAAGGGCGTGCCCAGCCCGCTGAAGGAGCCGGAAAAGACCGACATGGTCATCTTCCGCGAAAACTCCGAAGATATCTACGCTGGCATCGAATACCCCGCCCAGAGCGACAAGGCCAAAAAGCTGATCAAGTTCCTGCAAGAGGAGCTGGGCGTGACGAAGATCCGCTTCCCCGAGACGTCGGGCATCGGCATCAAGCCGGTCAGCCAGGAAGGCACCGAGCGCCTGGTGCGCAAAGCCATCCAGTACGCGATCGACAACGACAAGCCCAGCGTGACGCTTGTGCACAAGGGCAACATCATGAAGTACACCGAAGGCGCCTTCCGTGACTGGGGCTACGCGCTGGCCAAGCGTGAGTTCGGCGCGGTCGAGATCGACGGTGGGCCGTGGTGCAAATTCACCAACCCCAAAACCGGCAAAGACATCATCATCAAAGACTCGATCGCCGACGCGTTCCTGCAGCAAATCCTGCTGCGCCCGGCCGAGTACTCGGTGATCGCCACGCTGAACCTCAACGGCGACTACATCTCCGACGCGCTGGCGGCGCAGGTGGGCGGCATCGGCATTGCGCCTGGGGCCAACCTGTCCGACTCGGTGGCGTGTTTCGAAGCCACCCACGGCACCGCGCCGAAGTACGCCGGCAAGGACTACGTCAACCCCGGCTCCGAAATCCTGTCGGCCGAGATGATGCTGCGCCACATGGGCTGGAAGGAGGCCGCCGACCTCATCATCGTATCGATGGAGCGCGCCATCCTGTCCAAGAAGGTCACGTACGACTTTGCCCGCCTGATGGAAGGCGCGACGCAGGTGTCGTGCTCGGGCTTTGGTCAGGTCATGATCGACAACATGTAAGCCCACGCAACGGCCTGGCCTCGTCTCTCCGGTGGGGCGAGGTCAGCCAAAGTACAAGGGCTGGCGGGGCAACCCGCCAGCCCTTTCCTTCTTTCAGAAGGTTTCCCAATCGTCGTCGCTGGCGCCTGCCGCTGGCGGGGTTGCCGGTGCTGGGCGCGCCGGCGGCGTGGTGGCTGGCGCGCTCGACGGTGCGACGTGGCTGCGCGCGGCCGGCTGAACCAAGCGCAGGGGCTTCGACGCTGCAGGCTTGGGCGCATGGGCCGGGGCGCGGGCAGGCGCCGGGGGCAACGGCGACGGTGCGGCGGGGCTGGCCGCAGCGATCGGTAGCGCAGCACCAGCCGCCTGCGCGGCCACATCGAACGCTTGCAGCGCCTGCAGCAGGGCCTGCGCCTGCTGCTGCAAGCTGGCCGCGGCGGCCGAGGCTTGCTCGACCAACGCGGCGTTTTGCTGAGTCATCTGGTCGAGCTGGCCCATGGCCGCGTTGACCTGGGCGATGTTGTCGCTTTGCTCGGCGGTGGAGGCGCTGACCTCACCGATCAGGTCGGCCACGCGCTGGATCGACTGCACGACCTCGGCGATGGTGGCGCCGGAGTGTTGCACCTGCTGGCTGCCGTTGCGTACGGCGGCCACGCTTTCTTCGATCAACGCCTTGATTTGCCGTGCCGCTTCGGCGCTGCGCTGGGCCAGGCTGCGCACCTCGCCGGCCACGACGGCAAAGCCGCGCCCGGCCTCGCCGGCCCGGGCGGCTTCGACAGCGGCGTTGAGCGCCAGGATGTTGGTCTGGAACGCGATGCTGTCGATGACGCTGGTGATGTCGGCGATGCGCTGGCTGCTGGCCTCGATGGCCTGCATCGAGGCCACGGCTTGCTGCACCTCCTGGCCGCCGGTGCGCGCGCTCTCGGCGGCCTGGATGGCGAGCTGGTTGGCGGTGCGCGCGGTGTCGGCACCCTGGCGCACGACGTCGGTCAGGCTGGCCAGGCTGGCGGCGGTTTGCTCCAGGTTGGCCGCAGCGCGCTCGGTGCGTTCCGACAAGTCCTGGTTGCCTTGCGCGATCTCGGCGGCGCCGTTGGCCACCCCGGTGCTGGCCTGGTGCACACGCTGCACCACGTCCAGCCAGGTGCGGCGCATGTCCTCCGTGGCGCGCAACAGCACGCCAAACTCGTCGCTGCCGCCGGCCGGCACGGCTGCCGACAGCCGCCCCTGCGCCAGGGCACCCAGCGCGGTCAGCACGCTGTGCAGCGGGCGCATCAGCCGTGTACGCACAAACCAGGCAAACAGCACGGCCACCAGCGCCCCGCTGAACGCCACCAGGCCCCACAGGTGGAGCAGATCCTCAAGCGTGGTACGCGTCGTCTCGGCATCCCGCTCGGTGGCCAGCACCACCCAGTTCCATGCGGGGAAGTGACGCCACATCAGGTTGACCGTGCCCGATCCAGCGAGCCCTTGGAGGTCGGTCACCTTCAGCACGCCCTCGCTTTGGCCCTGCTGCGTGGCGGCGCGCAGCTGCTGCAGCAAGGGGGCGTCCGCGCCGAGTTTGGGCAGGTCACGCCCGTACCACTGACCCGCCCGAGCGCCCGACGAAATATCCAGTGCAGCATACGCCAGCGCGTCTTGGTTGATGGCTTTCAGCAGCTTGGCCAGCACCCCCAGTTCGTTGTTGAGGTCGTAGCCGATGAACAGGATACCGGCCACCTGCCCATCGATCTTGATGGGCTGGTACACCGTCATGTAACTGCGGCCGAACAGCACCGCACGGCCGACGTAGCGGTTGCCGGCCATCAAGGCGGCGTAGCCGGGGTGGTCCTTGCCCAGCAGCGTGCCGACGGCTCGGCTGCCGTCTTCCTTGGTCAGGCTGGTGGTGATGCTCCGGAAATCGTCACCTTCCCGCTGGAAGATGGTAGCCACGCCGCCGCTGCGCTGCGCAAACAGATCCACCATCGTGAAGTCGCCGGCCAGCGCCTGACCGTACAGCGTGAGGGTACGCTTGCCGTCCACCTCCGACCACGACAGCGCCACGCTGGGCACCAATTGCTCGAACTCGGCGTACAGGCGCTGCGCGTTGCGCTTGCCGGACTCATCGACCTGCTCGATGACGGCGGCTACCATGGCGATGCGCTCGCCCAACTCTTCCAGCCGTGCCTGCCGCTCGTCGAGGTACATGCTGACACTGGACCACGCCAGACCGAGGGCCAGTATCAGTCCGGCAACCGTCAGCAACAGCGCGATTTGCACGCCGATGCGCCGGTGCCAAGGGATGGCCAGGCGAGCGCGGGACGAAGGCGCGGTGGGGGACGACGTCGATGGGGTCATGGGCACGGTCTCCTCGGTTCTTGGGGGCGCTGCACGCCTCAGCGGGTGCCCGCAATGATACGCAACCGTCATGTTTGGCCAAGGCGAGCGCCATGCCTGGGTGATGCCCGTTCGGCGACCACCGCCAGCCGACCGGCGGGCATACCCACGGGCGTGAAAGGCGCGGCGATTTATTGCAGAATGTGCGCATGGCCACGACACCGAAGCAACCCGACCTGACCCCGCAGCTGCCGGGTGGCGGCGAAGCGGTGGTGGTGGAGCGGCGCCGCCAGCGCGTGCCACCGCCGCGGCTGTACCAGGTGGTGCTGCTCAACGACGACTTCACGCCGATGGAGTTCGTCGTGCGCGTGCTGCAGGAGTTTTTCCACAAAGACCGTGACACCGCCACGCAGATCATGCTGAAGGTGCATGTGCACGGGCGCGGGGTGTGCGGGGTGTACTCGCATGACGTGGCCACGACCAAGGTCGAACAGGTGACCCAGGCGGCGCGCGCCGCCGGCCATCCGTTGCAATGCATTGCGGAGCCGGTTGAAACATGAGCGCAACGCCCCATTTATCGAACCATACCTGGCGCACGCGGTGTGTCAGGATGGCCGCAGCATCGTCAGTCGAAGGAAGTGCCCCATGATTGCCCAGGAACTTGAAGTCAGCCTCCACATGGCCTTTGTCGAGGCGCGGCAGCAGCGGCACGAGTTCATCACCGTCGAGCACCTGCTGCTGGCGCTGTTGGACAACCCGAGCGCCGCCGAGGTGCTGCGCGCGTGCAACGCCAACATCGAGGAGTTGCGCAAGCAGCTCACCACCTTCATCAAGGACAGCACCCCCGTCGTCGCCGGCACCGACGAGGTGGACACGCAGCCCACGCTGGGCTTTCAGCGCGTGATCCAGCGTGCCATCATGCACGTGCAGTCCACCGGCAACGGCAAAAAGGAAGTGACCGGCGCCAACGTGCTGGTGGCCATCTTTGGCGAGAAGGATTCGCACGCCGTGTACTACCTGCACCAGCAGGGCATCACGCGGCTGGACGTGGTCAACTACATCGCGCACGGCATCCGCAAGGGCGACACGCCCGAGCCGGCCAAGGCCAACGACGGGCCCGAGGCCGACGAGGCCGGCGCCAGCGAAGGCGCGCGTGGCAACGAAAAAGCCTCGGTGCTGGAGCAGTTCACGCAAAACCTCAACCAGGCCGCGCGCGAAGGGCGTATCGATCCGCTGATCGGGCGCGAGGTCGAGGTCGAGCGCGTCATCCAGGTGCTGTGTCGCCGGCGCAAAAACAACCCCCTGCTGGTGGGCGAAGCGGGCGTGGGCAAAACCGCCATCGCCGAAGGGCTGGCCTGGCGCATCGTGCAAAAGGACGTGCCCGAGGTGCTGGCCGACGCCACCGTGTACGCGCTGGACATGGGGGCGTTGTTGGCAGGCACCAAATACCGCGGTGACTTCGAGCAGCGCCTCAAAGGCGTGCTCAAGGCGCTCAAGGACCGCCCCGGCGCCATTTTGTTCATCGACGAGATCCATACGCTGATCGGCGCCGGGGCGGCCTCGGGCGGCACGCTGGACGCGTCCAACCTGCTCAAGCCGGCGCTGTCCAGCGGCCAGCTCAAGTGCATCGGCGCCACCACCTTCACCGAGTACCGCGGGATTTTCGAGAAAGACGCCGCGCTGTCGCGGCGCTTCCAGAAAATCGACGTCGTCGAGCCGACCGTGGAGCAAACGGTGGAAATCCTCAAGGGGCTCAAGTCTCGCTTCGAGGAGCACCACGGCGTCAAATACGCCACCGCGGCGCTGCAAGCGGCGGCGGAACTGTCGGCCAAATACATCAACGACCGTCACCTGCCCGACAAGGCCATCGACGTCATCGACGAAGCCGGCGCGGCGCAGCGGGTGGCGCCGCCGTCCAAGCGCAAAAAGACCATCGGCAAGGCCGAGATCGAGGAAATCGTGGCCAGGATCGCGCGCATCCCGCCGGCCAGCGTCTCCAGCGACGACCGCAGCAAGCTGCAAAACCTGGAGCGCGACCTCAAGGCGGTGGTGTTCGGGCAAGACAAGGCGCTGGAGCTGCTGGCGTCGGCGGTCAAGATGGCGCGCTCGGGCCTAGGCAAGCCGGACAAGCCCATCGGGGCGTTCTTGTTCAGCGGTCCGACGGGCGTGGGCAAAACCGAGGCGGCCAAGCAGCTGGCCTACATCCTGGGCATCGAACTGGTGCGCTTCGACATGTCGGAGTACATGGAGCGCCACGCGGTCAGCCGCCTGATCGGCGCGCCGCCGGGGTACGTCGGCTTTGACCAGGGCGGCCTGTTGACCGAGGCGATCACCAAGAAGCCGCACTGCGTGCTGCTGCTCGATGAAATCGAAAAGGCGCACCCGGACATCTTCAACGTGCTGCTGCAGGTGATGGACCACGGCACGCTGACCGACAACAACGGGCGCAAGGCGGACTTCCGCAACGTCATCATCATCATGACGACCAACGCCGGCGCCGAGACGATGCAAAAGTCCACCATCGGCTTCACCACGCAGCGGCAAGCGGGCGACGAGATGGCCGACATCAAGCGCCTGTTCACGCCGGAGTTCCGCAACCGGCTCGATGCCATCGTGAGCTTCAAGCCGCTGGACGAGCAGGTCATCCTGCGCGTGGTGGACAAGTTCTTGCTGCAGTTGGAGCAACAGCTGGCCGAGAAGAAGGTCGAGGTCACCTTCACCGACGCGCTGCGCAGGCACTTGGCCAAGAAGGGCTTCGACCCGCTGATGGGGGCGCGCCCGATGCAGCGGCTGATCCAGGACACGATCCGCCGCGCGCTGGCCGACGAGCTGCTGTTTGGCCGCTTGGTGGATGGCGGGCGCCTGACGGTGGATCTCGAAACCCCGGCCGACGGGGGCGAGCCGCAGGTCAAGCTCGACATCCAGCCGCTGCCGAAGAAAGACCGCAAAGCCGAGCCGGCCGAGCCGGAAGAGGCCACGGCGGACTGAAACGCCACGTCCCGCTGGGCGTGCGGCAGCCGGCGGCGCCGACTGCCGCACGCGCCACAGCGGCGGGTGGCGGCCTCAGGGGTGACGGGCGCTGGCCTCGGCCTGCAGCAGGGCGCGTTTGCGCTGCAACCCCCAGCGGTAGCCGCTCAGCCGCCCGTCCGCGCCGACCACACGGTGGCAGGGTATGACGATGGCCAGCGGGTTGCGCGCACAGGCGCTGGCCACGGCGCGCGCGGCGTTGGGCATGCCCAGGCGCGCCGCCAGCGCCCCGTAGCTGAGGGTTTGGCCGGGCGCGATCGTGTGCAGCGCTGCCCAGACGCGCTGCTGGAAGGGGCTGCCCTGGGGCACCAGCGGCAGCGGGCACGGGGTGCCTGGGTGGGCCAGCACCTCGCGCAGAACCGCCTGCCACGCGGTGGGCAGCACGCCCAGTGGGGCGGCGCTGCCGTAGCTGCGGCGCCACATCGTCAGCAACGCCGCGTCATCGTCGCCCAACCACAGCGCGTGCAGGCCGCGCGGGCTGGCGGCTGCCAGGGCGCGCCCCCATGGGGTCGGCAAGGTGGCCACGGTGAGGTCGGTTGGGGTGGTGGGGCGCATGCCGCCACTGTAGCACCGCCGCGCCGCGTGACGGCGGTGGCGCGACCAGCGGTTACGATGCGCACCGATGAGCCCCGACAGCCCAACGTTTTACTGGCACGACTACGAGACCTTTGGCCGCGACGCCCGCGTGGACCGGCCGGCGCAGTTTGCCGGGGTGCGCACCGACGCCGAGCTGCGCGAGATCGGCGAGCCCCTGGTGGCGTACTGCCAGCCGGCCCCGGATGTTTTCCCAGACCCGCAAAGCTGCGTGCTGACCGGCATCACACCCCAGCACTGCCAGCGCCACGGTTGGCCCGAGCGCGTGTTCGCCGAGCGCATCCATGCCGAGCTGTCGCAACCAGGCACGATCGGCGTGGGCTATAACTCGATCCGCTTTGACGACGAGTTCACGCGCCACCTGCTGTGGCGCAACCTGCTCGACCCCTACGGGCGCGAATGGCGCGACGGTTGCAGCCGCTGGGATTTGCTCGACGTCATGCGCGCGGCGTGGGCGCTGCGGCCCGACGGTATCGAGTGGCCGCGCGGCGACGACGGGCAGGTGAGCCTACGGCTGGAACATTTGAGCGCCGCCAATGGGCTCACGCACACCCACGCGCACGATGCGCTCTCAGACGTGCGTGCCACCATCGCGCTGGCGCGGCTGCTGCGTGCGCGCCAGCCGCGCTTGTTCGACTATGCGCTGGCGCTGCGGCGGCGCGAGCGCGTGATGCAGGAGCTGGGCTTGCCGCGCTTGGCAGCGGCGGCGCGGCCGTTCGTGCATGTGTCGGGCATGTTGGGTGCCGCGCGGGGCTTTGTGGCGGTGATGTGGCCACTGGCGCAGCACCCGCGCAACCGCAACGAAATCATCGCCTGGGATTTGGCGCACGACCCGCGCGCGCTGGCCGACTTGCGCGCCGACGAAGTGCGCGCGCGCCTGTTTGTGCGCACGCACGAGCTGCCCGAAGGGGTGACGCGCCTGCCGATCAAGAGCGTGCACCTCAACCGCGCGCCGTTTGTGCTGGGGCAGGTGCGGGCGGTGCAGGGGGTGCTGTGCGAGCGTTGGGGCGTGGACTGGGGCGCCATCGAGCGCAACATGCTAAGGATCACGCAGTTGCCCGATCTGAGCGGCTTGTGGGCCGAGGTCTACGCCGCACCGCCCGCGGGCCCCGAGCCGGACGTCGATGCGGCGCTGTACGAGGGTTTCGTTGGCGATGCCGACCGGCGGCGGCTGGCGCGGCTGCGGGCACTGGATCCACGGGACCCGGCGTGGCGCGAGATGGGCTTTGACGACGCCCGCCTGGGCGAGCTGGTGTTTCGCTTTCGCGCGCGCAACCACCCTGACACGCTGGACGCGCACGAGCGCGCGCGCTGGCAGGCGCACTGCCGCGCGCGCCTGCTGGACGGTGCGGGTGGCACCACGCCTTGGCGGGCGCGCTGCCAGCAACTGCACCAAGCGCACGCCGACGCCCGCGCACGCGGCGACGCGGCCGCGCTGGGCGTGGTGCAGGCGCTGTGGGATTACGCCGCCGAGCTGGGGCTGCCGGCCGGCTGAAGCCAGCGCAGGTGCTCGCCAGCGGCCACCCCACGCAAGTACGCGGGTACTTGGCGCGCTGGCATCGGCTGGGCCAGGCCGTAGCCCTGCACGGCGTCGCAGCCCATCGCACGCAGGGCGTGCAGCTGGGTGGGGCGCTCGACCCCTTCGGCCACGGCGGCCTGCCCCAACCGGTGCGCCAGCTCCACCGCCGCCAGCACGATGGCGGCGTCGTCCGCGTCGCGGTCCAGGTCGCGCACGAACGTGCGGTCGATTTTGAGCCGGTCGATCGGCAGCTGCTTCAGGTACGCCAGCGACGAGTAACCGGTGCCGAAATCGTCGATCGCGATGGTGGCCCCCGCCGCACGCAGCCGCGCCAGCTCGTCGTGCGTGCGTTGGGGATCACGCATCATCGCGCCTTCGGTGACTTCAAACTCCAGGCCCTGCAGCGGCGCCTGGCCGTCGTCGCTTTCGCCGCGGTTGGCCGCCACGGCCGCCATCATCCGGTCGGCCAGACCTGCGCGGTCGAACTGCCGCGCCGACAGGTTGACGCTCAGCGTCAGGCCTGGGTGGTCGCGCCGCCACAGCGTCAGCTGATGCAGCGCCGTGGTGCACACCCACGTCCCCAGCGTGTCGATCAGCTCGGCCGAGCTTTCGGCCAAAGGAATGAACTGCGCCGGTGGCAGCAGCGTGCCGTCGGGCTGGGGCCAGCGCACCAGGGCCTCGAAGCCCAGCAGTGGCAGGCCGTCGCGCAGCGCGTGGATCGGCTGGTAGTGCAGCTCCAGCGCGCCGCTGCGGATGGCGTCGCGCAGCCGGGTTTCCAGCTCGATGCGGCGCAGCACTGCGTCGTTCATCACGGGTTCGTAGTAGCGCCAACTGGCGCCGCCGTCGGTTTTGGCACTGTACATGGTCAGGTCGGCCAGACGCAGCAGCTCGGCGGCGGTGTCGGCGTCACGCGGCGCCAGCGCGATGCCGATCGAGGGGCTGAGGTACACCCGTTGGGGCACCGGTGCATCCGCCAGCGTCACCTCGAACGGCTCGGTGAGCGCCTGCAGCAGCTGCATGGCAACGCGGGCGGCCTGGCTGTCGTCGTCCAGGTCGGGCAGCGCGACGACGAACTCATCGCCACCCAGACGGCCGATGAGGTCGCTCTGGCGCAACCGCTGGCGCAGGCGCTGCGCGGTTTGTTGCAGCACGGCGTCGCCGGCGGCGTGGCCCAGCGAATCGTTGACCGCCTTGAAGCGGTCCAGATCGATGAACAGCACCGCCAGCTGGCCAGCGCGGCGCGCCCGCGCGGCCAGCGCTTGCTGCAACTGCTCCAGCCATGCGCAGCGGTTGGCCAGACCCGTCAGCGTGTCGGTACGCGCCAGACGCTCGATTTCGGCCTGGGCCCGGCGGCGTTCGGTGATGTCGGTGTAGACCGTCACAAAGCCGCCGGTGCGCAGCGGCTGGCCGCGCACCTCCAGCACGCGCCCGTTGGGGCGGGTGCACTCGAAGCGCTGCGCCCGCTCGGTCAGTGCGCGTAGTATGCCCTCGAGGTCGTCGGTGGGGCCGTACTCGCCACGCTCCACGTTGTAGCGCAGCACATCGCTCAACGTGACGCCCTCGCGCGCCAGCAGCTCGGCCGGCAGCCCCAGCACACGGCCGAATTCGGCGTTCCAGACGCGCAGTTTGAGGTCGCGGTCGAACACGCTCAGGCCTAGGGCCTGTTAACACTATCGCAACGATTCGACGATCAGTGCGAAGTGGATGAAGGCCGCGAACATGACGTCGAGCTTGTCGAAGCGGCTGAAGATGCGGCGGAACCCTTTCAGACGGCGGAACAG
>NZ_VJNA01000011.1 GCF_007556585.1 Tepidimonas aquatica
TCCTCATGCAGCGAGCTGAAATCGTCGCCCCCACCCCCCCTAGGCCCCTCGCGTGCCGCCAACGCTGCACCCACGGCGTCGCCGCGTTCACCGGATCGGTCGCCCGCCGATGACCCTGTCCAGGCCACCCCGCGCTCAGCCGACGCGCAGGCGCTCAAGCTGGTGCTGGACGAAATCCTGGCGCGGTTGCGGTACCTGGGCGACGTGGGGCTGGACTACCTGACGTTGGACCGCCAAAGCCGCACGCTGTCGGGCGGCGAGGTGCAGCGCATCAACCTGACCACGGCGCTGGGCACCTCGCTGACCCACACGCTGTTTGTGCTCGATGAGCCCTCGATCGGGCTGCATCCGCGCGACCTGGCGCGCATCGGGCAGGCGATGGCGCGGCTGCGCGACGCTGGCAACACCCTGGTGGTCGTGGAGCACGACCCGGCCGTGATGCTGGCCGCGGACCGCATCCTCGACATGGGGCCGGGGCCGGGCGAGCGCGGTGGGCGCATCGTGTTCGACGGCACGCCGGCGCAGTTGATGCAGGCCGACACGCTCACCGGCCAATACCTGAGCGGGCGGCGCCAGATCGGTTTTGGGGTCAAGCGTGCCGTCACCGAGGCCACCCCCAAGCTGCTGCTGCAAGGGGCGCGCCAACACAACCTGCAGGGCCTGGACGTCGCCTTTCCGCTGCAGCGCCTGGTGGTCGTCACGGGCGTCAGCGGCTCGGGCAAGTCCACGTTGATCCAGGACGTGCTGGCGCCGGCGCTGCTGCGCCACTTTGGCCAGCCCACCGAGGCGCCGGGCGCGCACGACGCGCTGCTGGGGGCGGACTGGCTCGAAGGTGTGGTGCTGGTGGACCAATCGCCCATCGGCAAAACGGCGCGCTCCAACCCGGTCAGCTACGTCGGCGCGTGGGACGCCATCCGCGCCCTGTTCGCCGCCACCCCGCTGGCGCAGTCGCGTGGCTGGACGGCGGCCAAGTTCAGCTTCAACAGCGGTGACGGCCGCTGCCCAACCTGTGGCGGCTCGGGGTTTGAGCACGTGGAGATGCAGTTCCTGTCGGACGTCTACCTGCGCTGTCCCGACTGCCGCGGGCGCCGCTACCGGCCCGAGGTGCTGGAGGTCACGCTGGAACGCGGCGGACGCACGCTCACCGTGGCCGACGTGCTGGAGCTGACCGTGGCCGACGCCGTGCAGTGGTTCGCCGACGACGCCGACGTCGTGCGTGCGCTGCAGCCGCTGCTGGACGTGGGGTTGGAGTACCTGCGCCTGGGCCAGCCGGTGCCGACGCTGTCCGGGGGTGAGGCGCAGCGCCTCAAGCTCGCCGGGCACTTGGCCGAAGCCGCCGCCCGTGCCGTGCCGCGCAAAACCCGCCGACGCGACGCCGTCCCCGCGCCGTGGGCGGGCAAGGCGCGCGGGCAGCTCTTTTTGCTCGACGAGCCCACCACCGGACTGCATTTTGACGACATCGCCAAGCTGATGCGCGCGCTGCGCAAGCTGCTGGAGGTGGGGCACTCGCTGATCGTCATCGAGCACAACTTGGACGTGATCCGTGCCGCCGACTGGGTCATCGACCTGGGGCCGGAAGGTGGTGACGGCGGCGGCCGGCTGGTGTTTGCCGGCACACCCGAAGACCTGCGCCACCACCCCAGCAGCCACACCGGCGCGGCGCTGCGCGCCTACGCCGAGGCGCTGGACGCCGCCCAGCGTGTGCGCGAAGCCGCCGGACCGTGGCGCGCCGCCCCCGCCACGCCCCCCGCGCCGGCTGCGATCCGCATCGTGCACGCGCGCGAGCACAACCTGCGCAACATCAGCGTCGACATTCCCCACGGCCGCTTCACCGTCGTCACGGGGGTGAGCGGCTCGGGCAAGTCCACGCTGGCGTTCGACATCCTGTTCCAGGAAGGGCAGCGCCGCTACCTGGAAAGCCTCAACGCCTACGCGCGCTCGATCGTGCAGCCGGCGGGTCGCCCTGACGTCGACGCCGTCTGGGGCATCCCGCCCACCGTGGCCATCGAGCAGCGCCTCAGCCGTGGCGGGCGCAAATCCACCGTCGGCACCGTGACCGAGATCTGGCACTACCTGCGGCTGCTGTACGTCAAGCTCGGCGTGCAGCACTGCGTGCACGACGGCGCCGCCGTTGAGCCGCAAAGCCCCGAGCGCATCGCGGCGCAACTGCTGCAGCGCTGGCGCGGTCAGCCCATCGCGCTGCTGGCGCCGCTGGTGGTGGCGCGCAAAGGCGTGTACACCGAATGGGCGCAGTGGGCGGCGCAGCGCGGCCACACCCACCTGCGCGTGGACGGGGCGTTCGTGCCGGTGCAGCCGTTCCCGCGGCTGGACCGCTACAAGGAGCACACCGTGGAGCTGCCGGTGGCGGTGCTGGTGTCCGACCCCGCGCGCGACGACGCGCTGCGCGCCGCGCTGCAGCACGCGCTCACCCACGGCCACGGCGTGCTGCACGTGCTGGGCGGGGTGCCCGGCCTGGAGGCGCTGACACCGGGCCAGCCCGGCCCCAGCGGGGGCGAGGTCGAGGTCTACTCGGTGCGCCGCGCCTGCCCCGTCTGCGGCACCAGCTACCCGGAGCTGGACCCGCGCATGTTCTCGTACAACAGCGCGCACGGCTGGTGCCCCGACTGCGTCGGCACCGGCCTGAAGCTGACCCGTGCGCAGCGCGCGCTGCTGGACGACCAGCCCACCGACGACGAACGCGGCCGCCAGCGCACGCTGACCGAGCCCGACCTGGACGACCTCACCGACGAGCCGTGCCCCAGCTGCAGCGGCACCCGTCTGGGGCCGCTGGCGCGCGCGGTGCGCTTCCGTGGCCAGCCCATCACCGAGGTGGCGCGCCTGACGGTGGACGATCTGGCCGACTGGGTGGCCGCGCTGCGCGCCTCCGATGCGCTGCCACCGCGCGACGCCGCCGTGGCGCGTGACCTGCTGGCCGAAATCGAAGCGCGCGCGCGATTCTTGCGCCGCGTCGGGCTGGGCTACCTGACGCTGGACCGGGGTGCGCCCACCCTGTCCGGCGGCGAGGCGCAACGTATCCGCCTGGCGGCGCAACTCGGCTCGAACTTGCAGGGCGTGTGCTACGTGCTGGACGAGCCCACCATCGGCCTGCACCCGCGCGACAACCGCATCCTGCTCGATGCGCTGCACGAGCTGCGCGCGCACGGCAACACGCTGGTCGTCGTCGAGCATGACGAAGACACCATCCGCCGTGCCGACCATCTGATCGACATCGGCCCCGGGGCCGGCCGCCTGGGTGGGCGCATCGTGACCAGCGGCACGCTGACCGAGGTGTGCGCCGCGCCCGAATCGCAAACCGGGCGCTACCTGGCGCACGCCATGCGCCACCCGCTGCAACCGCGCCGCCCGGTGGACGAGGGCACCCCCTCGCTGTGGGTGCGCGGGGCGCGGCGGCACAACCTGCAAGGCATCGACGTGCGCGTGCCGCTGGGGCGGCTGGTCGTCGTCACGGGGGTGAGCGGCTCGGGCAAGTCCACGCTGGCGCGTGATGTGCTGTTGACCAACCTGACCCAGGCGCTCAGCCGCGCGCGCGCGGCACCCACCGCTGCGGCGGGCCGCAAGGGGCGCGGCCGTAGCGCCGATGCCGCTGGCGTGGCCTGGAGCGGTTGCGCCGCGCTCGAAGGCTGGGGGGCGGTGCAGCGCGTGCTGGAAGTGGACCAGACCCCGATCGGTAAAACACCACGGTCTTGCCCCGCCACCTACATCGGCTTTTGGGACGCCATCCGCAAGCTGTTTGCCGACACGCTGGAGGCCCGCGCGCGCGGCTGGGGGCCGGGGCGCTTCAGCTTCAACAGCGGCGACGGCCGCTGCCCCGTGTGCGACGGGCAGGGCCTGCGCACCATCGAAATGGCGTTTTTGCCCGACGTCAAGGTGCCGTGCGACGCCTGCGGTGGCGCGCGCTTCAGCCCCGACACGCTGACCGTGCGCTGGCGCCAGCGCAGCATTGGCGACGTGCTGGCCATGACGGTGGACGAAGCGGTGGCGTTTTTTGCCGCCATGCCACAGATTGCCCACCCGCTGCGCTTGCTGCAGGACGTTGGCCTGGGATACCTGACGCTGGGGCAGCCCAGCCCCACGCTGTCGGGCGGCGAAGCGCAGCGCATCAAGCTGGTGACGGAACTCACCAAGGTGCGCGACGACGTCGGCCGCCGTGGCCAACAAGCCCCACACACGCTGTACGTGCTGGACGAACCCACCGTGGGGCTGCACATGGCCGACGTGGACAAGCTGATCCGCGTGCTGCACCGGCTGGTGGACGCCGGCCACAGCGTCGTCGTCATCGAGCACGACCTGGACCTGATCGCCGAGGCCGACTGGATCATCGACCTCGGGCCGGAAGGGGGCGCCCAGGGTGGCCGTGTCGTCGGGCAGGGCACGCCCGAAGCGCTGGTGCGCCAGGGCACCCACACCGGCCAGGCGCTTGCGCCGGTGCTGGCGCGCGGTGTATAACCGGCACCATGGTGCATACCTTGGAAGGACCACGGCCACGATGTTTACCCGTCGCCACCTGCTGTGGACCGCGGGCGCCGCCGCGGTGTGGCCGCTGCATGCCCAGCCCGTACCGCCCACGGTGGCGGCGGCTTCGGACCTCAAATTTGCCCTGGAGAACGTGGCGGCGCTGTTCGAGCGCGAAACCGGCCAGCGCGTGCGCCTGGTGTTTGGCTCGTCGGGCAACTTTTACGCCCAGATCCTGCAAGGGGCGCCGTTTCACCTGTTCATGTCGGCCGACGAAGCCTTCGTGTTCAAACTGGCTGACGCAGGCAAAACCCTGGACCGCGGTCGGCTGTACGCCCACGGCCGCATCGTCATCTTTGTGCCCAAGGGATCACCGCTGCGGGCCGACGGCCAACTGCGCGACCTGGCGGCGGCGCTGCGCGACGGCCGCCTGAGCAAATTCGCCATCGCCAACCCCGAGCACGCTCCCTACGGCGCGCGCGCGCGCGAGGCGCTGCACCACGCCGGCCTGTGGGAGGCGATCCAGCCTCACCTGGTGGTGGGCGAAAACATCGCCCAGACGGCGCAATTCGCCACCTCCGGCAGCACGCAAGGCGGCATCATTGCGTTGTCGTTGGCCCTGGCGCCGCAGGTGGCGGCGCTGGGGGCGTTCGACCTCATTCCCGCCACGTGGCACCAGCCGCTGGCGCAGCGCATGGTCCTGATCAAAGACGCCCCCGAGGCAGCCCAGCGCTTTTATGATTTCATCGCCACGCCCGGTGCGCAGGCCATCATGACACGCTTCGGTTTTGCCATGCCGTGAAAGGTTTGCTTGCATGGACTGGCCCGCTCTGATGCTGTCGCTGGAGCTGGCCGCAGCCACCTTGGCTGTGCTGCTGCCGCTGGGGTTGGCGCTGGGGCGTTGGCTGGCGCGCACCGCCTGGGCTGGCAAGGCGTGGGTCGAGGCGCTGGTGGTGCTGCCGTTGGTGTTGCCGCCCACGGTGTTAGGCTACTACCTGCTGGTGACGTTGGGGGCCAGCTCGCCGCTGGGGGCGTGGCTGGCCGAACACCTGGGTGTGCGGTTGACATTCAACTTCGCCGGGCTGCTGCTGGCGTCGGTGGTGTTTAACCTGCCCTTCATGGTGCAGCCCATCCAGCGCGCCTTCGAAGCCATTCCGCGCGAGCTGCGCGAAGCTGCCGCGGTGCACGGGCTGGGCGCTTGGCAAACGCTGTGGCGTGTCGAGCTGCCGCTGGCTTGGCCCGGTATCTTGTCGGCGCTGGTGTTGACCTTTGTGCACACGCTGGGGGAGTTCGGTGTCGTGCTGATGGTGGGGGGCAATATCCCGGGTGAGACGCGCACCATCGCCATCGCCATCTACGACCGCGTGCAGGCGTTCGACCTGGCCAGCGCCGACCGCATGGCGTTGCTGCTGACCCTGCTGTCGCTGCTGGCGGTGGCCGCGTCGTTTGGCGCCACGGCCCGCTTGCGCCGCCGCGAGGGGTGATCGGCATGGCCGACCCCACCGCCTTGCTGCACCTGCACGTCGAGCAACACCGGCCCATGCCGCTACGGGGCACGCTGGAGGCCGAGGCCGGCGAGCTGGTGGCGTTGTTGGGGCCGTCGGGGGCCGGCAAAACCTCGCTGCTGCGCTGCCTGGCGGGCCTGATGCGGCCCGAGCGTGGCACGTTGCGGGTGGGCGACGAGCTGTGGCTGGACACCGACGCCGGGGTGTGCTGGCCGCCGCAACGCCGCCGCGTGGGCATGGTGTTCCAGCACTACGGCCTGATGCCGCACCTGAGCGCGCTGCACAACGTGGCGCTGGCCCTGCTGCACCTGCCGCCAGCGCAGCGCCAGCAGCAGGCGCGCCGGTGGCTGGACCAGATGCGCCTGACGCCGGCGCAAATGCAGCGCCGTCCGGCGGAGCTGTCGGGCGGGCAGCAGCAGCGCGTGGCGCTGGCCCGCGCGCTGGCCCGCCAGCCGCGGCTGCTGCTGCTGGACGAGCCGTTTTCGGCGGTGGATGCCATGCACCGCCAGGGCTTGTACGACTTGCTGGCCGACCTGCGGCGCGAGCTTGTCATTCCCATCGTGCTGGTCACGCACGACTTGCACGAAGCGCGTCAGTTGGCCGACCGGCTCGTCATCATGGACCAAGGCGCGCTTTTGCAAAGCGGCACCCCGGCGCACATTCACCGCAGCCCCCGCAACGCGCGTGTGGCCGACCTGACCGGCGTGCGCAACCGCTTCCACGGCGTGTGGCTGGGGCCGCAGGACGACGCCGACCGCGCGCAGCGCATGGGTTGGTTGCAGTGGACCCTGCCCGAAGGCCAACCGACGCCGTTGCGTCTGCGCGTGCGCGACAAGGACAGACTGCCCACAGGACAGCGCGTCACCTGGGTGGTGCAGGGCGACGGACTCAAGCTCGACGCCGAGCTGGGGCTGGCCGCGGGCGCGCCGGCCCCGGACGGCCATACCCCGCTGATGGCCACCGTCCACACCGCACGTCACCTGGGCGACACGACGATGGCGGTGGCGGCGCTGCAGGCCCTGCCGGGTGTGGAGCTGCACCTGACCCGCAGCGGCCCCCTGCGCCAACACCTGCAACCCGGGCAGCCGCTGCGCGTGTGGCTGGACTGCGCCTGGGTGCACGTGATGCCGATAAGGCAGCCCGGGTGACGTCGGGGCGTTGGCTCCGCCGATACTCCCGGTGCCTGGGACGGTTCAAATGTGCTACAAATGTCACCGGCCGTGCGATGCCAAGAAGATCCGCGCAGGCGGTGCATGTTCATGCCCCAAGAAAAAAAGCAAAGATGAACACCTCTGTCCAAGCCGCTCTGCCCGCACCCAGCGCCATCCCCAGATCCAAGCCAGGCGCCGCCGTCGGATTGGCCACCGGCTGCGCCGTGGCTGTGGGGGTCGCGGCGCTGCCGTTGGCCGCCGTGGCGGGCGAGGTGCGCCAACTCGCGCAGCGCTCCAGCCAGGCCGCGCGCGAAATCAAGGATCTGCACCGTACATGATGTGGCCGCCGGTGTGGAGGTCGTGCAGGGCGTGGGTGGCGTCATGCAGGACATCGTTGCCTCGGCCCAGCGCACGCGCGAGCTGATGGACGAAGTCGCCAACGCCCCGGGCACCCCGTTTGCGCAGGCCACGCGCGGCGTGGTGCAGGTGCTCTCTGCGGCCAAGCGCATCGGGTTTGGCGAGCAGGACTGAGCCCGGCGTGGGGCGATGGCCGATCCACAACCCGGGGCGGTGCGTTGGATTCACCCCGACGCCCCCGCCAAGCCCGCGCCCGGCGCGCCGTGCAATGGCTGTGGGGTGTGTTGCGTGTGGCAGCCGTGCCCGCTGGGGGTGGTGCTGAGCCGTCGCCGGCGTGGCGCCTGCGGGCGCTGCGCTGGCTGCACGCCGAGGAGCGCTACGTGTGCGGTGCGCTGCACGATCCTGCGACGGTGTTCGGATGGGGTCACCGCCCGTGGGGGCGCATGCTCAGCCGCGCGCTGCGGCCCGCGATCGCACCCTCGATCGCCGCCGGTCGCGGCTGCGACTGTGACGTCGAAGTCGACCGTCCTGACGCCTGACGGGCGGCGCGCGCGTGGTGCTGGGTGACGCGGCGTTGACGCGCGTCAACCTATGAGGCTGGCAGGCGTCCACAATATCACTCATTGACGATATAGCAATGAAAGGGTGCGCATGGATTGGGCGGCATGGATCGAGCGCTGGGGCGAAGCCAACGTGCTGGCCGCCGGTGGGTTGGCGCTGGGGCTGGCGTTCGGGTTTTTCGGGCAGCGCTCCAAGTTTTGCCTGCGCGCCGCCGTCATCGAGTTTTGGCACCGCCGCTTTGGCGACAAGCTGGCCGTGTGGCTGCTGGCGTTTGCCACCGCGGTCGTTGCGGTGCAGGGCCTCATCGTCGCCGGGCTGCTGGATGTGTCGAGCGCGCGCCAGTTGAGCGCGCGCGGCAGCCTGTCGGGCGCGCTGGTGGGCGGGCTGCTGTTCGGGCTGGGCATGGTCATGACGCGCGGCTGCGCCAGCCGGCTGTTGGTGCTGTCGGCCAACGGCAACCTGCGCGCGCTGCTGTCGGGGCTGATCTTTGCCGTGACCGCGCAGGCGTCGCTGGGCGGGGTGCTGGCCCCGTGGCGCGAAGCCATCAGCGCCTGGTGGGTGGTGGACGGTGGTCCCTCGCGCGACCTGCTGGCGCGGCTGGGCGTGGGGCACGGCATGGGGCTGGCGTTTGGCCTGGTGTGGATGGCCGCCGCGCTGTACTTTGCCACGCGCAGCGGCTGGAGCTTTTGGAAGTGGGCCGGCGGCGCGGCCACCGGCCTGACCGTGGCGCTGGCATGGTGGTTCAGCTACCAAGTCATGGGGCATTCGTTCGAGCCGGTGCAGATCCAGGGTTTGACGTTCAGCGGCCCCTCGGCCGAATGGCTGATGCGCGTGCTGGCCGAACCCGGCAAGCCGTGGTCGTTCGGCCTGGGGCTGATGCCGGGGGTGTTTCTCGGCTCGCTGGCCGGGGCGTTGGTGGGGCGCGAGGGGAAGCTCGAAGGGTTTGGCGGCGCCTACACGATGCCGCGCTACATCGTCGGCGCGGTGCTGATGGGCTTTGGCTCGATGCTGGCCGGCGGCTGCGCGGTCGGGGCGGGGGTCACCGGCGGGGCGATTTTTGCGCTGACCGCCTGGGTGACGCTGGTGGGCATGTGGGTGGGCGGCGGCGTGGCCGACTGGCTGATCGACCGCCCGCGCCAAGCCAGCGCCGCCCCTGAACCGGCCGCCGCCCACGGGGTGACTGGCGCGCCGGCCCGCGCGCCGTGAGGCCAGTTGAGGTCATTGCGGCTTTTGATCCTATAATAGCGGGTTCGGCGGCACCAGCGGCAGCCGAGCATCACGCCAACGTCGGGCTGCGCAGCAGCCCTTGCAAGCATGCAAAGAGGAACCCTATGTACGCGGTCATAAAAACCGGTGGCAAGCAGTATCGCGTCGCTGCCGGCGAAAAAATCAAGGTAGAACAGATCGCTGCGGACGTAGGCCAAGAGATCGTGATCGACCAGGTGTTGGCCGTTGGCAACGGCGCCGACATCCGGGTGGGCACTCCCTTGGTCAGCGGCGCGACGGTCACGGCCAAGGTGGTGGCGCACGGGCGCGGCCCCAAGGTTCGCATCTTCAAGCTGCGCCGGCGCAAGCACTACCAAAAGCGCCAAGGCCATCGGCAAAACTACACCGAGCTGGAAGTCAGCTCGATCAACGTCTGACGAGGTGACCCACCATGGCACAGAAAAAAGGCGGCGGCTCCACGCGCAACGGGCGTGATTCCAAGCCCAAGATGCTGGGCGTCAAGGTGTTTGGCGGCCAGGAAGTGAGCGCGGGCGCGATCATCGTGCGCCAGCGTGGCACCAAGTTCCACCCCGGGGTGGGCACGGGCATCGGCCGTGACCACACCATCTACGCCACGGTGGCGGGCAAGGTCGAGTTCGACGTCAAGGGTCCGCTCAACCGCAAGGTTGTCAACGTCGTCGCGGCGGCCTGACGCGCCCCCTCGACACCCTGGTGCAAGGGCCCGCCGCGTGCGGGCCTTTGTCGTTGCGCGACAGCGCGTTGGGCGTGTGGCCATACCCCGCGCCAAGGAGCCGCCATGAAGTTTGTCGATGAGGCCTGGATCGACGTCGCCGCGGGCGACGGTGGCAACGGCTGTGCGTCGTTCCGCCACGAGAAATTCAAAGAGTTCGGCGGCCCTGACGGCGGCGACGGTGGCCGCGGCGGCCACGTGTGGGCCGAAGCCGACCCCAACCTGAACACGCTGGTGGACTTCCGCTACGCGCGTCACCACGAAGCGCAGCGCGGCGAGCACGGCCGTGGTAGCGACCAGTACGGGGCCAAGGGCGCCGACGTGGTGCTGCGCATGCCGGTGGGCACCATCATCCGCGATGCCGACACCGGCGAGCTGGTGGGCGAGCTGCTGGCGCCCGGGCAACGCCTGCTGCTGGCCAGGGGGGGCGACGGGGGGCTGGGTAACCTGCACTTCAAAAGCTCCACCAACCGTGCCCCGCGCCAGCGCACGATGGGCAAGCCCGGTGAGCGCCGCCGCCTGCACCTGGAGCTCAAAGTGCTGGCCGACGTGGGGTTGCTGGGCATGCCCAACGCGGGCAAATCGACCCTGATCGCCGCGGTGTCCAACGCGCGGCCCAAGATCGCCGACTACCCGTTCACCACGTTGCACCCCAACCTAGGCGTGGTGCGCGTGGGCCCGCAGCAAAGTTTTGTCATCGCCGACGTGCCGGGCCTGATCGAGGGCGCGGCCGAAGGCGCCGGCCTGGGGCACCAGTTTTTGCGCCATCTGCAGCGCACGCGGCTGTTGCTGCACCTGGTGGACATGGCGCCGTTCGACGACAGCGTGGACCCGGTGGCGCAGGTGCGCGCGATCGTGGCCGAGCTGAAAAAATACGACCCGGCGTTGGCGGCCAAGCCGCGCTGGCTGGTGCTCAACAAGCTCGACATGGTGCCGCCTGAGCAGCGCGAGGCGCGCGTGCGCGACGTCGTGCGCCGGCTGCGCTTCAAAGGGCCGGTGTACGCGGTGTCGGCGCTGACGCGCGAGGGGCTGGAGCCCTTGATGCGCGACATCATGCAGTGGCTGGTCGCGCAGCGCGCCGCCGAGCAGCCGGTTGCGCCCGATCCGCGCTTTGCCGAGGCGGCGCCCGAGGCCGACGCCGTGGCGCCCGCCACGCCGGGCCGTGCGGCGCGCGGGCGTGACCGATAATCGCTGCGCCATGACGACCGTCATCCCTACCGCCACCGACGCCATCCCCAGCGCCACCGCCGGCTGGAGCCTGCCCAGCCGCACGCCCGCGCAGGTGCTGACGGCGGCGCGGCGCATCGTTGTCAAGGTCGGCTCCAGCCTGGTCACCAACGAAGGCCGTGGGCTCGACGAAAGCGCCATAGGCCAGTGGGCACGGCAGTTGGGCGTGCTGGCGCGCGGCGGCCGCGAGGTGGTGATGGTGTCCAGCGGCGCCATCGCCGAGGGTATGAAACGCCTGGGCTGGCTCAGCCGACCTAAAGAGCTGCACGAGCTGCAAGCCGCTGCCGCCGTCGGGCAGATGGGCCTGGCGCAGATGTGGGAAACCAAGCTGCGCCAGCAGGGCCTGGGCAGCGCCCAGGTGCTGCTGACGCACGCCGACCTGGCGGACCGCGAGCGCTACCTCAACGCGCGCTCGACGCTGCTGACGCTGCTGGCGCACGGTGTGGTGCCGGTCATCAACGAAAACGACACCGTCGTCACCGACGAGATCAAGTTTGGCGACAACGACACGCTGGGCGCGCTGGTGGCCAACCTGATCGAGGCCGACCTGCTGGTGATCCTGACCGACCAGCGGGGGCTGTACACGGCGGACCCGCGCAAGCAGCCCGACGCCGCCTTCGTGCAGGTGGCGCGCGCCGGCGACCCGGCGCTGGAAGCGATGGCCGGCGGCGCCGGCAGCCGTGTCGGCACCGGCGGCATGATCACCAAAATCCTGGCCGCCAAGCGCGCGGCCGGCTCAGGCGCGTCCACCGTCATCGCCTGGGGACGCGAGCCCGACGTGCTGCCGCGCCTGGTGGCCGGCGAGCCGATCGGTACCTGCCTGGTGGCCGACAGCACCAAACAGCAGGCGCGCAAGCAGTGGATGGCCGACCACCTGCAACTGCGCGGCGCCGTCACGGTGGACGCCGGCGCCGTGGCCAAGCTGCTGCACGAGGGCAAGAGCCTGCTGCCAATCGGCATGACGGCGGTGGACGGCGACTTCCAGCGTGGTGACGTGATCGCGGTGCGCGCGCCGGATGGGCGCGAAATCGCGCGCGGACTGGCCAACTACGCCGCCGCCGAAGCGCGGCTGCTGTGCCGCCGGCCGTCGTCGGAGATCGAGCGGCTGCTGGGCTACGCCGCCGAGCCCGAAATGATCCACCGCGACAACCTGGTCGTCACCGCGCGCTGAACGCGGGTGCGCCGACCGCGCCGGGCGCCCCGCGGTGCGGCGGCCTTGGCTGCGCGCCCGTGCTCGCTCAGCGGTCCACAGTGCGGTTTTGCCGCAGCGCGCGCAGCATGTCGGCCGGCTGACCGTTGGGGGTAGCGCCGTCGCAAAAGCCACCGCGCGCCAGCGCCACCGCCGGACGCGACGCAAACTCGCCGCCCAGGTTGCGCCACGCCGGGTTGGGGTGGGGCTGCCACTGCCCCGGTGGCCCCGGGTTCCAGTGCGCGTAGGTTTTGACCTGGGCGGTGGCGCAGCGCAGCCCCTCGTACCAGGCGTTGACGGCGCCGCTGGCGCTTTGCGCCACGATGACGTAGCGGATCACGCCGTCGGGCCCCAGCGTGACGCTGTCGGCGTCAACGCCAAAGCGCAGCTCGCTGTGCACCGACGGCACAAACGGCACCAGGCGCTCGGCGCGCCACACGGGCGGCGGTGGGGCCTCGGCTTCGCGCCAGTCGCGGTTGGGGTCGGTCAGTAGCTGGGCATCGGCCACGGCGGCGCCCAGCAGCGCCGCGGCCAGCAGCGCCGCATTCAGCGTGGGTCGGAGGTTGCGCATCATCAGGTGTTGGATCCGGGTTTGGCCCCGGGCGGCACCACCGCCCCCGGCGGGGCCGCGCGGCTGGCGCCGGGGGGCAGCTCCGCGTGGGTGGGCAAGCCCAGCTGCGGCGGCAGCGGGCGGGCAGGGCGTGGGGCCTCGCGCCCAGCGCCGGCTGGCGGACGCGTGCGACGCAAAAAGCGGTTGCCGCCACGACCGCTGCGCTCGTCGGGTCGCCCGGGCAGCGGCGGCAGGTAGGCGGCCAGCTCTTGCAGCGCGCGCAGGTAGACGTCGCGCTTGAACTCGATCACCATGTCCAGCGGCACCCAGTAGTCGTGCCAGCGCCAGGCGTCGAACTCCGGGTGGTCGGTGGCGCGCAGGTTCAGGTTCCAGTCCCCGCCCACCAGGCGCAACAAAAACCAAATCTGCTTTTGTCCCTTGTAGTGCCCGCGGGCGTCGCGCCGGATGTAGCGGTCGGGTACCTCGTAGCGCAGCCAGTCGCGCGTGCGCGCCAGCACCTCCACGTGTTCGGGCTTGAGGCCGATTTCCTCGTGCAGCTCGCGGTACATGGCCTGCTCGGGCGTCTCACCGCGGTCGATGCCCCCTTGGGGAAACTGCCACGAGTGGGTACGGATGCGCTTGCCCCAGAACACCTGGTTGCGGTGGTTGAGCAGGATGATGCCGACATTCGGCCGGTAGCCGTCTCTGTCAAGCATAATCAACCCCAATCTTGAAAAACTGGCCCGATTATGCAACGCGGGTCGCATTCCTGTCGATATGAAAGCCTCCCAGTTCCACATCGCCACCCTCAAGGAAGCCCCGGCCGACGCCGAGGTGGTCAGCCACAAGCTGATGCTGCGCGCCGGCATGATCAAAAAGCTGTCGGCCGGCATCTACACCTACATGCCAATGGGCCTGCGCGTCATCCGCAAGGTCGAGCGCATCGTCCGCGAAGAGATGGACCGCGCCGGCGCCATCGAGTTGACGATGCCGATCGTGCAGCCGGCCGAGCTGTGGCAAGAGACCGGGCGCTTTGCCAAGATGGGCCCGGAGCTGCTGCGCATCAAGGACCGGCACGAGCGCGACTTTGTCATCCAGCCCACCAGCGAGGAGGTGGTGACCGACATCGCCCGCCAGGAGCTGCACAGCTACAAGCAGTTGCCGAAAAACTTCTACCAAATCCAGACCAAATTCCGCGACGAGCGCCGCCCGCGCTTTGGGCTGATGCGCGGGCGCGAGTTCATCATGAAGGACGCCTACAGCTTCGACCGCGACGCCGAAGGCGCCCAGCGCAGCTACGCCATCATGGCGCAGGCGTACCGGCGCATCTTCGACCGCTTTGGGCTGCGCTACCGCGCGGTGGCGGCCGACAGCGGCGCCATTGGCGGCGACCTCAGCGAGGAGTTCCAGGTCATCGCCGCCACCGGCGAAGACGCCATCGTCTACTGCCCCACGAGCGACTACGCCGCCAACCTGGAAAAGGCCGAGGCCCTGCCGCCGCAAGGGCCGCGTCCAGCGCCCACGCAGCCGCTGACGCGCACGCCGACGCCGGGGCGCAGCACCTGCGCCCAGGTGGCCGAGCTGCTGGGCGTGCCGCTGCAGCGCACGGTCAAGTCGATCGTGCTGGCCAGCGACGAGGTCAACGAACGCGACGAGGTCGTCGCCACGCGCATCTGGCTGCTGTTGCTGCGCGGCGACCACGACATGAACGAGGTCAAGGTCGGCAAGCTGCCCGGCCTGGCGCTGGGCTGGCGCTTTGCCACCGAGGCCGAGATCATCGAGCACTTTGGCTGCAAGCCCGGCTACCTGGGGCCGGTGGGCACGCGCAAGCCGGTGACGGTGGTGGCCGACCGCGAGGTGGCCGTGATGGCCGACTGGATCTGCGGCGCCAACGAGGTGGACCACCACCTGACCGGCGTCAACTGGGGCCGCGACCTGCCGGAGCCGGACCTGGTGGCCGACATCCGCAACGTCGTCGCCGGCGACCTCTCGCCCGACGGCAAGGGCGTGCTGGCGATCGAGCGCGGCATCGAGGTCGGTCACGTGTTTTACCTCGGCACCAAATACAGCCGCGCGATGAACGCCACCTTCCTCGACGAAGACGGCAAGCCCAAGCCGTTCGAGATGGGCTGCTACGGCATCGGCATCACCCGGCTGCCGGCCGCCGCCATCGAGCAAAACCACGATGAGCGCGGCATCATCTGGCCCGACGCCATCGCCCCGTTCACGGTGGTCATCTGCCCCATCGGCATGGAGCGTAGCGCCACCGTGCGCGAAGCCGCCCAGCGGCTGTACGAAGAACTGCTGGCCGCCGGGGTGGACGTGATCCTGGACGACCGCGGCGAGCGCCCGGGCGCGATGTTCGCCGACTGGGAGCTGATCGGGGTGCCGCACCGCCTGACGCTGGGCGAGCGTGGCCTCAAGGACGGCGTGGTGGAGTACCAGCACCGGCGCGATACCGCGCCCACGCCGGTGCCCTTGGCGCAGGCGGCGGACTGGGTGCGGGCTCGCATCCAGGTCTGATGCGCCATGGGCGTGCCAGCCACGCCGGGATGCACACGCCGCGCCGCACTGATGCGCGTGGGGGTGCTGGCCGTCGCTGGCGGCTGGGGCTGCGGGCCTGCGCCCGCGTGGGCCGGCGCCCAGGTCGAGGAGCCGCTGGCCGACGCCGTGCGCCACGCGCTGCGGGCCGCGGTCGAGCAGCTCGACCCGCCGGAGCCCAGCTTTGCCAGCGCGCAGGAGCGTGCGCGCTACGTGCGCTGGTTGACCGAGGCAAGCTGGCGCTTGCGGCAGCGCAAGCCCGAGCTGCGCGCGCGCCTGGACTTTTTGCAGACCGTGTGGTACGAGAGCCGCCGCGCCGGGCTGGACACGGCCCTCGTGTTGGGGCTGATCGAGGTGGAGAGCGGCTTTCGGCGCTGGGCGATTTCGCGTGCGGGCGCACGCGGCTACATGCAGGTGATGCCGTTTTGGACCCGGCTGATCGGCGACGGCGACCCGGACAAGCTGTTTCACCTGCAGACCAACCTGCGCTACGGTTGCGTCATCCTGCGCCACTACCTGGACCGTGAGGGTGGTGACCTGTTTCTGGCGCTGGGTCGCTACAACGGCAGCCGCGGCCAGGCCACTTACCCCAACGCCGTGCTGGCGGCGCGGCGGCGCTGGCTGTTGGGCTGAGCGGTGGCCGTCGCCGCGTGTCGCGCCACGCCCGCGGCGGAGCCGTGCGCGTCAGGCCAAAAAGCCCAGGCGGGGCTTGCTTGACCCCGTGGCGGGCAGGTCGGCCGGCAGCAGGTGGTCGCGGCCATCCAAGCGGGCGTTGCCAAAGGCCGTCATCAGCGCACGACGCATCTCCCGCGGCGCCAGCGTGGCCAGAACGTCGAGCACATCTTCGCCCGGTTCGTCGACGAACAGCCGCCCCCAGTCGTGCGCGGCGCGCAGCCGCAAGTACAACAAGCGCGCGATGGTGCGCGCTTCGTCGCGCGTGGGCGGGGCGATCTCGAACACGTTCATGCGGTTGAGGATCGGCTCCGGGATCGCACCCTCGTCGTTGGCGGTGGTGATCCAGATCACCTGGCTGGCGTCGATCGGCACCTCGGCGAATTCGTCCACGAAGCGCTGCGCGGTTTGCGGCTCCAGCAGGCTGTACAGCGCGCCCAGCGGATCGTACTGGGCGGCGTCGCTGGCCTTGTCGATCTCGTCGACGACGATGACGGGGTTGGCAAAGTCACCCTCGACCAGCGCTTCGAACACCTTGCCTGGCTTGGCGCCTTTCCACTGCGACGACGAGCCCGACAGCAACCAGCCCGCGGTCATCGAGCTCATCGGCACCAGCGTCATCGTCGTGGCCAGCAGCTCGGCCAGTTGTTGCGCGAAGTGCGTTTTGCCCACCCCAGGCGGCCCCAGCAGCAGGATCGGGGTGACTTCCAGGCTGTCGGCGCTGGCCTGCGCCAGCGCCACGTGGCGCTTGATGTCGTCCAGCACCGCGCGAAAGTTCGGCAGTTGTTCGTACAGGGCGGCCATGTCTGGCACGCCCGAGGGTTTGACCGCGAAGCGCTGCGGGCCGCGCTCCAGCATGCGCTCGTAGGTCTAGCACAGGGTGGCCTGTTCGCGCTCGTGGCCCTGGGCCCGCAGGCGCTGCAGGCGTTGTTGCACGTCGTCAGGGTTGAAGATGTCGCGCACGCGCGCGATCGGCAGTCCGCGCGCAGGCGCAACGCTGGGCACGCTGGCGTTGGACATGATGCTCTCCTCACGAAAACCACACACTGTGGTGTCCATTGAAGCAAGCACCGTGCCGGACGATCCATCGGGTCCAACCCGTGGTGTGGCGTCGGCCGCAGCGCCCGCCTCAGGCGGTTTGACCGCTGAGCAGCTTTTGCAGTTCGCCGCTTTCGTACATCTCCATCATGATGTCGGAGCCGCCGATGAACTCGCCGCGGATGTACAGCTGCGGGATCGTCGGCCAGTTGCTGTACTCCTTGATGCCCTGGCGGATGTCGGGGTCGTCCAACACGTTGACGGTGACGATCTGTTTGGGGTCCACGCCGCAGGCTTTGAGGATTTGCACCGCGCGGCCGGAAAAGCCGCACATCGGAAAGCTGGCGGTGCCCTTCATGAACAGCACGATGTCGTGCCCTTTGACGAGTTGGTCGATGCGTTGTTGAACGTCGCTCATGGTGTGCGCTCCAGGGTCGCGTACGGTTGTCGATGATGCCATTATCCCGCCGCCGCGCGCGCCGTGGCGGCGGTGGGGTCAGAGCCCGGCCAGAGCGCGCCCGTGCAGCGCACGTGGCCGGCCAGGTCATGGTGGTGCTGCACTGCACCAAAACGGTGCATGCGCAGCAGCGCGGCCACCGCCGCGGCCTGGTCCCAGCCGTGTTCGAGCAGCAACCAGCCGCCCGGGGCCAGACGCGCCGGGGCCCCCGCCACGATGGTGCGCAGCGCCGCCAGCCCGTCGGGGCCGGCCACCAGCGCCTGCCGGGGCTCGTGGCGCAGCGCGTCCAGGTGGGGGTCGTCGTCGCGCAGGTAGGGCGGGTTGCTGACCACCAGGTCGAAGCGCGCGGGCGGCGCGGGCACCGCCGCGTCGCCCGGGTAGGGCCGCCAGCCGTGCCACCAGTCGCCGTGCAGCCAGCGCACCGGCAGGCCCAAGCGCGCGCCGTTGGCGGCCGCCACCGCCAGCGCGTCCAGGCTGACGTCGACGGCCCACACCTGCGCGCGCGGCCGCTGGGCCTGGATGGCCAGCGCGACGGCGCCGCTGCCGGTGCCCAGGTCCAGCACCTGCGCCGGCGCCTCGGGCGGCAGCAGCGCCAGCGCCCAATCGACCAAGGTTTCGGTGTCCGGGCGGGGGTCGAGCACGCGCGCGTCCACCTGCAGCGTCAGGCCGTAAAAACCGCGTTCGCCCACCAGGTAGGCCAGTGGCAGCCCGGCGCGGTGCTGCTGGCACAGGTGCGCGAACCGCGCCGCCTGCTCCGGTGCCAAGGGCGCGTCGGGGTGCGCCAGCAGCCAGGCACGTTCGTGCAGGCCGCGCCCCAGCGCGTGCAGCAGCAGCCATTGCGCCGCCAGGCGGTCGAGCCCTTGCTGCTGCGCCCACCGCAGCGCGGCGTCGACACGGTCGGGGGCGGTCGCGCTCATGCGGGGGCAGCCTGCGCTTCCAGCTCCGCCATCAGCTCGGCGCCGCGCGCCAATTGCAGGCCGTGGATCAACTCGTCAAGCTCGCCATCGAGCACCGCCGGCAGCTTGTGTAACGTCAGGTTGATGCGGTGGTCGGTGACGCGGCTTTGCGGGAAGTTGTAGGTGCGGATGCGGTCGCTGCGGTCGCCGCTGCCGATGAGGCTTTTACGCGTGGCGGCTTGGCGCGCTTCGCGCTCGCGGCGCTGGCGCTCCTGCAGCCGCGCCAGCAGCACCTGCATGGCCTTGGCGCGGTTGCGGTGCTGGCTGCGGTCGTCCTGGCACTCGGCCACCAGGCCTGTGGGCAGGTGGGTGATGCGCACGGCCGAATCGGTGCGGTTGACGTGCTGGCCACCGGCGCCGCTGGCACGGAAGGTGTCGATGCGCAGCTCCGACGGGTCCAGTGCGATGGCTTGTTGCTCGTCCGGCTCGGGCAGCACCGCCACGGTGCAGGCGCTGGTGTGGATGCGGCCCTGCGCTTCGGTGACGGGGATGCGTTGCACGCGGTGGCCGCCGGATTCGAAACGCAGCCGCCCGTAGGCGCCATCGCCCACGATGCGCAGCACCAGCTCCTTGTAGCCGCCCAGGTCGCTGGGCGAGGCGCTGATGACCTCGACGCGCCAACCCTGCCGCTCGGCGTACCGGGTGTACATGCGCGCCAAGTCGGCGGCAAACAGCGCCGCTTCCTCGCCGCCGGTGCCGGCGCGGATTTCGACGAAGGCGGGCCGCGCGTCGTCGGGGTCGCGCGGCAGCAGCAGGGCGGTCAACTCGGCCTGCAGCCGCTGCAGGTCGGCCTGGGCGGCTTGCGCTTCGTCGTGCGCCAGCGCGGCCAAGTCGGCATCACCGCTGGCGATGGCTTCGTCGTGCAGCTGCAACGCGGCGCGCCAGTCGGCTTCGCGTTGGAGGTAGCGCTGGTACGGCTGAACCAGCGCGTCGAGCTCGGCGTGCTCGCGCGACAGTTGCCGAAACCGCACCAGGTCGGCCACGACGTCGGGTGCGGCCAGTTGCGCGTCGAGCTCGTGCAGCCGCAGGCGGCGCTGCTCCAGGGTGTGGCGCACGAAGGCCTTCATGGCGTGCGGTCAACCCCGCTGCTGTGCGGGCGGCGGCCGCGCAGGAACAGCCGCGCCACCATTTCGGCGGTGTGCTGGCGCGCGGCCTCGTCGCCGCTGTGCAGCTCGGCCAGTGCGCCATGCAGCAGTTTGTGCGTCAGCCCCCGCGCCAGCGCTTGCAAGGCTTCGTCGGGGCTGGCGCCTTTGTCCAGCAGGCGGCGCGCACGGGCCAGCTCGGCCTCCTGCCACGCCTGGGCCTGCGCGTGCAGGTCACGGATCAGCGGCACCACACCGTGCGCAGGGTCGCGCTGGCGCAGCCAGTGCATGAAGCTTTGCACCCCGGCGTCGATGATCGCTTCGGCCTGCGTCACGGCGGCCTGGCGCTGGTCTTTGCCGGCTTGGACGACGGCGGCCAGGTCGTCCACGGTGTAGAGGTAGACGTCGTCCAGCCCTTTGACCTCGGCTTCGATGTCACGCGGCACGGCCAGGTCGACCATGAACATCGGGCGGTGGCGGCGGCGCTTGAGCGCGCTTTCCACCAGCCCCAACCCGATGATGGGCAAGGTGCTGGCGGTGCAACTGACCACGGCGTCGAATTCGTGCAGGCGCGCGGGCAGGTCGGCCAGGCGCAGCGCCTCGGCGCCGAAGCGCGCCGCGAGTTTTTCGCCGCGCTCCAGCGTGCGGTTGGCGATGGCTATCGCGCGCGGCTGCCGGGCGGCAAAGTGCGTCGCGGTCAGCTCGATCATCTCGCCGGCGCCGACAAACAGCACGCGGATGTCGCGCAGGTCTTCGAACAGCTGGCTGCACAGCCGCACGGCCGCGGCCGCCATGCTGATGGAGTGCGCGCCGATGTCGGTGCTGGTGCGCACCTGTTTGGCCACGGCAAAAGAGCGCTGGAACATCTGGTGCAGCGTCGTGCCCAGCGTGCCGACCTCGTCGGCCACGCGCACCGCGTCTTTGAGCTGACCCAGGATTTGCGGCTCACCCAGCACCATGCTGTCCAGGCCCGCCGCCACGCGGAACGCGTGCCGTGCCGCCGCATCGTCTTGCAGCACGTAGGCGTGGCGCAGCAACCCGTCGGGGCTGAGGCCACCGACGTCGGCCAGCCAGCGGGCGGCCGGCTCGACCAACGGCTCGTCGGCGGCGCAGTACAGCTCGGTGCGGTTGCAGGTGGACAGCAGCGTGGCTTCGGCCGGACGGCGCAGCGCGGCACGCACCTGCCGCAGCGCTTCGGGCAGCTGGTCCAGCGCAAACGCAAACCGCCCGCGCACATCGAGCGGGGCCGTTTGGTGGTTGATGCCGAGCGCCCAGACTGCCATAGGAGCCAAATTATAAAATCCGCCCCCTTGTGGACGCTTGGACAATGGCTACCCACCTTGCCGCCCTGGTGGGCCCTGCCTGGGGCATGGCGCTGTTGCTGGCCACCTTGCTGACGTTGCGCGGGCGTGGATCCAGCCCGCGCTGGCGGGCCTGGTGGCGGCACGTCCTGTGGCTGGCGCTGCCCGGCAGTGCGGTGCTGGTGGCCGGGCTCGTGCTGACCGCCGCCGACGGGCGCATCGTCACCTACGCGGCGCTGGTGGGGGTGCTGGGAACCGTGGCCGCGTGGCGGGCGGGGCGCTGACCGGCCAGGCCAATGGCGTTTGTGGGGCCGCGGCGCCCGGTGGGCCATGGGCGCTTTGCCATCAGGGGTACCGGGCAGGGTGGTGCGGCGTCTGTGCTGCACTGCGGTAACATCGGCGTCCCCCGGCGGTGTGGCGTCGCCCACGGCGACGCCGTCCGCGCCCCCCCGCTGACGCCATGAACGCTCCGACGCCCCTGCACGCCTTGCTCGACGCCGAACCCGACGCCCCGCGCCTGCGCGAGATCCCGTACAACTACACGTCGTTTTCCGACCGGGAAATCGTCATCCGCCTGCTGGGCGAGCGGGCCTGGGAGGTGCTGCACCAGCTGCGCAGCGAGCGCGCCACCGGCCGCTCGGCGCGCATGCTGTACGAGGTGCTGGGCGACATCTGGGTGGTGCAGCGCAACCCCTACCTGCAGGATGACCTGCTGGCCAACCCCAAGCGCCGCGCGGCGCTGATCGACGCGCTGCACCACCGCCTGCGCGAGATCGAGCGCCGCCGTCGCCCGCAGGAGGACCCGCAGCGCGACGTGCTGGTGGGCGAGCTGCTGACGCTGGCGCAGCAGGCGGTGCGCAGCTTCGCCGCGCACTTTGACGAGGTGGCGGCGCTGCGCCGGCGTGCGTTGCGGGTGCTCAAGCGCCATACGCACAAAGACAACATCCGCTTCGACGGCCTCAGCCGCGTCAGCCACGTCACCGACGCCACCGACTGGCGCGTCGAGTACCCGTTTGTGGTGCTCACGCCCGACAGCGAGGCCGAAATCCTGGGCCTGGTGCAGGGCTGCATCGAGCTGGGCCTGACGATCATCCCGCGCGGCGGCGGCACCGGCTACACCGGCGGGGCGGTGCCGCTGACGTGGAAAAGCGCCGTCATTAACACCGAAAAGCTCGAAGCCATGTCGGAGGTGACGCTGGCGCCCATCCCGGGGCACACCCAGCCGGTGCCGACGGTGTGGACCGAAGCCGGCGTGGTGACGCAGCGTGTGGCCGACGCCGCCGAGCGCGCAGGGTACGTGTTCGCCGTCGACCCCACCAGCGCCGAGGCGTCGTGCGTGGGTGGCAACATCGCGATGAACGCCGGCGGCAAAAAGGCCGTGCTGTGGGGCACGGCGCTGGACAACCTGCTGAGTTGGCGCATGGTCACCCCGGCGGCCGAGTGGCTGGAGGTGACGCGCCTGAACCACAACCTGGGCAAGATCCACGACGCCGAGGTGGCCAGCTTCGAGCTGGCGTATTACGCCGCCGACGGCAAAACGCTGCTGCGCACCGAGCGGCTCGACATCCCCGGCGCGGCGTTTCGCAAGGCGGGGTTGGGCAAGGATGTCACCGACAAATTTCTCAGCGGCCTGCCCGGGGTGCAAAAAGAGGGTTGCGACGGCATCATCACCAGCGCGCGCTGGGTCGTGCACCGCATGCCGGCGCACACGCGCACGGTGTGTCTGGAGTTCTTCGGCAACCCCAAGGACGCGGTGCCAGCCATCGTCGAAATCAAAAACCACATGTTCGACGAGGCCCGCCGGGGCGGGGCGATTTTGGCCGGGCTGGAGCACCTGGACGACCGCTACCTCAAGGCGGTGGGCTACACCACCAAAAGCAAGCGCGGCACGCTGCCCAAAATGGTGCTGATCGGTGACATCGTCGGCGATGACCCCGACGCGGTGGCGCGCGCCGCCAGCGAGGTGGTGCGCCTGGCCAACGCCCGCACTGGCGAAGGGTTCGTTGCCGTCAGCCCGGAGGCGCGCAAAAAATTCTGGGCCGACCGCAAGCGCACCGCCGCCATCAGCCGCCACACCAACGCCTTCAAGATCAACGAAGACGTGGTGATCCCGCTGGAGCGCATGGGCGAGTACACGTTGGGCATCGAGCGCATCAACATCGAGCTGAGCCTGCGCAACAAAATCCGCCTGTGCGACGAGCTCGAGGCCCTGTTGGCGCGCCCCGTGCTGCCACTGGGCAAGGTGGAAGACCGCACCGAGGCACCGCCGCCCGAGCTGGTCGAGCAGCGCCGCCAGCAGGCGCTGGCGCTGGTGCGCGAGGTGCGCGCGCAGTGGCAGGCCTGGCTCGACGGGCTGGACGCGCCCACGCCGGGCGAGACCCGCACCGTGTTCGAGTTGCTGCAGGACCACACCTGGCGCGCCAGCTGGAAAACCCAACTGCGTCGCCCACTGCGCGACCTGTTCACCGGTGCGGCGTTCGCGCCGCTGCTGGCCGAGTGCGACGCCGTCCACCAGCGCGTGCTCAAAGGGCGTGTGTGGATCGCGCTGCACATGCACGCCGGCGACGGCAACGTGCACACCAACATCCCCGTCAACAGTGATGACTACGACATGCTGCGCACCGCGCACGAGGCGGTGGACCGCGTGATGGCGCTGGCGCGCCGCCTGGGCGGCGTGATTTCGGGCGAGCACGGCATCGGCATCACCAAGCTGCAGTACCTGAGCGACGAGGAGCTGACGCCGTTTGCCACTTACAAGGCCAAGGTGGACCCGCACGGCCACTTCAACCGCGGCAAGCTGCTGCGCCAGCCGGTGGGCGAGGCACGCGCGGCCGACCTCAGCCAAGCCTACACCCCGAGCTTTGGCCTGATGGGCTACGAGTCGCTGATCATGCAGCAAAGCGACATCGGCTCCATCGCCGACAGCGTCAAGGATTGCCTGCGCTGCGGCAAATGCAAGCCGGTGTGTTCCACGCACGTGCCGCGCGCCAACCTGCTGTACAGCCCGCGCAACAAGATCCTGGCCACCAGCCTGCTGATCGAAGCCTTTTTGTACGAGGAGCAAACGCGCCGCGGCATCAGTGTGCAGCACTGGCGCGAGTTCGAAGACGTGGCCGACCACTGCACCGTGTGCCACAAGTGCCTCAACCCCTGCCCGGTCAACATCGACTTTGGCGACGTGTCGATGAACATGCGCAACCTGCTGCGCAAGATGGGGCAAAAATCGTGGCGCCCGGGCAATGCGCTGGCGATGGCTTTCCTCAACGCCACGCAGCCGCAGACCATCAAAGCCATGCGCACGCTGATGGTGGATGTGGGCTACCGTGCCCAGCGCGCGGCGCACGACCTGCTCAAGGGCCTGGCGCGGCGCCAGACCAGCGCCCCGCCGGCCACCGTCGGGGCCGCGCCGATCAAAGAGCAGGTGATCCACTTCGTCAACAAAAAGATGCCCGGCAACCTGCCCACCAAGACCGCGCGCGCGCTGCTGGACATCGAGGACAAGGCCTACGTGCCGATCATCCGCGACCCGCAGCGCACCAGCGCCGACGCCGAAGCGGTGTTCTATTTCCCCGGCTGCGGCTCGGAGCGCCTGTTCAGCCAGGTCGGGCTGGCCACCCAGGCCATGCTGTGGCACGTGGGCGTGCAAACCGTGCTGCCGCCGGGCTACCTGTGCTGCGGCTACCCGCAGCGCGGCTCGGGCCAGTACGACAAGGCCGACAAAATCATCACCGACAACCGCGTGCTGTTCCACCGCGTGGCCAACACGCTCAACTACCTCGACATCAAAACCGTGGTGGTCAGCTGCGGCACCTGCTACGACCAGTTGCAGCACTACGAATTCGACAAAATCTTCCCCGGCTGCCGCATCATCGACATCCACGAGTACCTGCTGGAAAAGGGCGTCAAACTCGAAGCCAAGGGGGCGTACCTGTACCACGATCCGTGCCACACGCCGATGAAACAGCAAGACCCGCTCAAGACCGTGCGCGCGCTGGTGGGCGACACCGTCGTGGCCAGCGACCGCTGCTGCGGCGAGTCGGGCACGCTGGCCGTCACCCGACCGGACGTGTCGACGCAGGTGCGCTACCGCAAGGAGCAGGAGCTGCGCAAGAACGAGCAGCAGCTGGCCGAGCTGGCGCAGCGCAACGGCACGCCGCTCACCCCCGGGCGCACCAAGATCCTGACCTCGTGCCCGAGCTGCCTGCAAGGCCTGTCCCGCTACGGCGACGACCTCAGCAACGGCCTGCTGGAAGCCGACTACATCGTGGTCGAAATCGCGCGCCAGATCCTGGGCGACCACTGGCTGCCCGATTACGTGGCGCGCGCCAACGCCGGCGGCATCGAGCGGGTGCTGGTGTGACCGATTGCCCGCTGTGCCGCGACGATGGCGGCCTGCTGCTGTGGCGCGGCGCGCACTGGCGCGTGGTGCGCGCGCTGGGACCGGAGGTGGGCGACACACCCGCGTGGTACCGCGTCATCGCGCAGGGGCACGTGGCGGAGTGGTCCGACCTCGACGCCGCCGCCCAGGCGCACGCGATGGCCCTGGTCAGCGCCGTGGAGCGGTGCTTGCGCCAAGCGCTGGTCCCCACCAAAATCAACCTGGCCGCGCTGGGCAACGTGGTGCCGCACCAGCACTGGCACGTGATCGCGCGCTTCGACTGGGACAGCCGCTTCCCCGCGCCGGTGTGGGCCGCACCGCAGCGCGCCGTCGACACCCCGCGCCTGGCCGCGCTGCACGCCCAGCTCGCCGCGTGCGACGCCGCCATCGTGCAGGCGTTGCACGCGCTGGCCCCCCAAGGAGGTTTTGCATGACCACCGCCGCACCCCAGCCCACCGCCGTCACCGTGCACGGCGCCTCGCGCGTGCTCGAAGTCGCGTTCGACGACGGCGCCTGCTTTCGCATCCCATTTGAATTGCTGCGCGTGTACTCGCCCTCGGCCGAAGTGCAAGGCCACGGCCCGGGTCAGGAGGTGCTGCAAACCGGCAAGCGCGACGTCGACATCGTGGCGCTGGCCCCGGTGGGCAACTACGCCGTGCAGCCGACGTTTTCCGACGGGCACGACAGCGGCATCTACACGTGGGCATACCTGTATTTCCTGGGCAGCCGGCAAGACGAGCTCTGGGCCGACTACGAGCGGCGCTTGCGCGAAGCCGGCCTGGACCGCGACGCTCCCATGCCCGCCGCCCCCAGCGGGGGCTGTGGCCATCACGCTTGACCATCACCCCCCATCACCCGGCCAGGAGCCACGCCATGAGCCAAACCCACTTCGGCTTTGAAACCGTGGACGAGCGCGACAAAGCGCGCCGTGTGCGCGCCGTGTTCGACTCGGTGGCGCCGCGCTACGACCTGATGAACGACCTGATGTCGGCCGGTTTGCACCGCTGGTGGAAGGCCTACACCGTGATGGTGGCCAACCCGCAGCCGGGGCAGCGCGTGCTGGACATTGCCGGCGGCACCGGCGATCTGAGCCTGGCCATCGCGCCGAAGGTGCAGCCAGGGGGGCTGGTGCTGCACACCGACATCAACGAAACCATGTTGCGCGAAGGGCGCGATCGGCTGCTGGACCGCGGCTGGGCGCTGCCCACGGTGGTGTGCGACGCTGAGCGGCTGCCGTTTGTGGACGGCGCGTTCGACCTGGTTACGGTGGCTTTTGGGCTGCGCAACATGACACACAAGGAACTTGCGCTGCGGGAAATGTATCGAGTGCTTAGGGTCGGCGGCAAGCTGCTGGTGCTCGAGTTTTCCAAGGTCGCGCCCCCGCTGCAAAAAGCCTACGACTGGTACAGCTTTCACGTGCTGCCGCGCCTGGGCCGCTGGGTGGCGGGGGACGAAGCCAGCTACCGTTACCTGGCCGAGTCGATCCGCATGCACCCCGACCAGGAGACGCTGCGCCGCATGATGCACGACGCGGGTTTTGGCCACGTCGACGTGCACAACCTGACGGCGGGCGTGGTGGCGCTGCACGTGGGCATCAAAACGTAACATTGATGGAGCACACGCAATGAACGCGCGCATGGGGGCTTGGTTGCTGGTGGCGGCGCTGGCGCTGTCGTCGGGGGAATCGTGGGCCAAACGCCTGGGAGGCGGGGGGTCGGTTGGCAAACAGTCCAGCAACGTGGTGCAGCGTCAGTCGGCCCCCGCGCCGGCGTCGCCCACCCCCGCGCCGGGCACGGCGCAGCCCCAGGGCGCGGCGGCCAGCGCGCCGGCCGCGGGCGCCGCCGGGGCCGCTGCGGCCACCAAGCCGCGCAGCCCCTGGGGCGCGATGCTGGGCGGGTTGGCCGCGGGCTTGGGGCTGGCGTGGCTGGCGTCGGCGCTGGGGCTGGGCGAGGCGTTTGCGCAGGTGCTGCTGGTGGGCCTGCTGGTGGTGGCGGTGCTGGCCGTGGTGGCGCTGCTGCGCCGCCCGCGTGCCGCGGCGCGTCCGGCGTGGGCCACGGCAGGCGCTGCCCCGGGGCAGCCGGCCACGCTGCGCGTCGTGCAGCCGCATCACGTCGGCAACGACGCGGCCGCCCGCCCGTGGGAGCAAAGCCAGTTTGACACCGCCGCGCAGTCGGCCACGGCGGGCGTGCGCATTGGCGCCGCGCTGGGCGGCGGCGCGGCCACGTGGAGCATTCCGCTCGGGTTTGATGTCGAAGGCTTTGTGCGTGCCTCGAAGGACAACTTCGTGCGCCTGCAGGCGGCCTGGGACCGCGGTGACGTGACCACGCTGCGTGTGCTGATGACCGACGAGATGCTGGCCGAAATCCAGGCCCAGCTCGCCCAGCGTGAACGCGACGGCGGTGGCCCCAACGTCACCGAGGTGGTGGCGCTGGACGCGCAGTTGCTGGGCATTGAAGACCGCGGCGACGAGTACATGGCCAGCGTCGAGTTCTCGGGCCTGATTCGCGAAAACCCCGCCGAGGGGCCGGCGCCGTTTCGCGAGGTCTGGAACATCACCAAGCCCAAGGATGGGCGTGCCGGCTGGCTGGTGGCCGGGGTGCAGGCGCTGCAGTAACACGGTGGTGGCGACGGCGGCCCGCCCGTCGCGGCCGCGTTCCGGCACAATCCAGGGGGCATGGAACGGCCCTCTTTTTTTTCGGCCGGCGCACCGCGCTGGCGTCTGCCCCTTCCCCCCGCCCCACCGGCGTGGTTGCAGGCCGAGCTGGCCAACCGGCTGGTGTTGCTGCTCAACCACGTGCTGCAGCAGGAACCCGAGGCCATGCAGCGGCTGCGCCGGCACAGCGGTCAGCGCATCCACGTCGCGCTGGGGGCGCTGGCGGCGTGGCTGCCGCTGGGGCCGAACCTACGTTGGCGCGTGACGCCAGCGGGGCTGCTGGCCGTGGACGACCGCGACGACGCGCCAGACCTGACGTTGACGCTGCAAGAGCCCGGCCCGCGGGCGTTGGTCGAGCGCGCGCTGCAGGGGGACAAACCGGCCGTGGCCATCGCGGGTGACGTGCAACTGGCGGCCGAGGTGGCGTGGCTGATCGACCACGTGCGCTGGGATCTGGAGGACGACCTGGCGCGCCTGGTGGGGGATGCGGCGGCGCACACGTTGGTGACGTGGGGGCGCCGCTTGGCGCAGGCGCTGCGCACCCAACTGCTGCCGCGTGCCCGGGCGTTGGCCGAGCGTACGGTGCTGCGTGGCGGGCCCGATCCGCGCACGACCACCACCACGCCGGACGGTGGAGCCACAGCATGAGGCGCTGGTTGCGCGGCTGGTTCATCGTCTGGGTGCTGCTGCGCTACGGCCTGGACGAGCTGGTGCTGTCACACTTCGAACACCCGGCGCTGGCATTGCTGCGCCGCGTGCTCACGCTCGGTCGCGATCTGTCCGCGCCGCGTGGCCAGCGGCTGCGCGAGGCGCTGGAGCGGCTGGGGCCCATTTTCGTCAAATTCGGCCAGGTGCTGTCCACGCGGCGCGACCTGCTGCCACCCGACATCGCCGACGAGTTGGCCAAGCTGCAAGACCGCGTGCCGCCGTTTCCGACCGAGGTGGCCATCGCTACCATCGAACGCGCTTTCGGCCAGCCGCTGGCGGCGGTGTTCAGCCACTTCGAGCGCCAGCCGGTGGCCAGCGCCTCGATCGCGCAGGTCCACTTTGCCACGCTGTGCGACGGACGGGAGGTTGCCGTCAAGGTGTTGCGCCCCGGCATGTTGCCGGTGATTGAAAAAGACCTGGCGCTGATGCGTACGATGGCCCGTTGGGCCGAGCGGCTGTCGCGCGATGGCCGCCGGCTCAAGCCGCGCGAGGTCGTGGCCGAGTTCGACAAATACCTGCACGACGAGCTGGACCTGATGCGCGAGGCGGCCAACGCCGCGCAGCTGCGCCGCAACATGGAGGGGCTGGACCTCGTGCTGATCCCCGAAATGTACTGGGACTGGTGCCGCAGCGACGTGCTGGTGATGCAGCGCATGCACGGGGTGCCGATCAGCCAGGTCGAGCGGCTGCGCGCCGCGGGCGTGGACATCAAGCGGCTGGCTCGCGACGGCGTGACGATTTTTTTCACCCAGGTGTTTCGCGACGGCTTTTTCCACGCCGACATGCACCCGGGCAACATTCAGGTGTCGCTGGCGCCCGAGACGTTTGGGCGCTACATCTCGCTGGACTTTGGCATCGTCGGCACGCTGACCGAATACGACAAAGAGTACCTGGCGCAAAACTTCACGGCGTTTTTCCGCCGCGACTACAAGCGCGTGGCCGAGCTGCACATCGAGTCGGGCTGGGTGCCGCCCGAGACCCGCGTGGACGAGCTGGAAGCGGCCGTGCGCGCGGTGTGCGAGCCGTACTTCGATCGGCCGCTGAAGGACATTTCGCTGGGTATGGTGCTGATGCGGCTGTTCCAGACCTCGCGCCGCTTCAACGTCGAAATCCAGCCGCAACTGGTGCTGCTGCAAAAAACGCTGCTCAACATCGAAGGCTTGGGCCGACAGCTCGACCCCGAGCTGGACCTGTGGAGCACGGCCAAGCCGTTTTTGGAGCGCTGGATGGTCGAGCAGGTGGGGCCGCGGCGGCTGTGGCGCGAGCTCAAGGCCGAGGCCCCGCACTACGCCAAGCTGCTGCCGCACCTGCCGCGCCTGGTGCACGCTTACCTGCAGCAGCGCCCAACCGACCTGCGTGCCCAGCTGCAGGAGCTGGTGCGCGAGCAACGCCGTACCCAACGCCTGCTGCTGATGGTGATTTACGTTTTGTTTGGCTTTGTGGCCGGGCTGATGGCGATGCAGTGGTGGCTGCGCGTGCGCTTGTGGTAGCCCGTGGCCGACAGCGCCCTTGAAGCGGTGCGATCAGGCCCCCACCTATAATGGCAGGTTTTGCAAACCGTTGTGCAGCGTTTCCACCTCCACACACTGTAGGGACAGCCATGCCTATTTACGCGTACAAGTGCGAGTCCTGTGGCCACGCCAGGGACGTTTTGCAAAAAGTCAGCGACGCGCCCCTGACCACCTGCCCGGCCTGTGGTGCCGAGACTTTTCGCAAGCAGCTCACCGCCGCCGGCTTCCAGCTCAAGGGTACCGGGTGGTACGTGACCGATTTCCGCAACAACGGCACCGGCGCGGCCAAGGCCGGTGCCGCCGCTGGCGCGGCGGCGGCAACCGAGTCGTCGGCCAACAGCAGCAGCGCCGACAGTGGGGCGGCGTCCACCCCGTGCGGAGCCGCTTGTGCCTGCCACTGAGCGCGGCCGCCTGGGGGCGGCGCTGCGCCGCTGGCTGCTGTCGGGCCTGCTGGTGCTGGTGCCCCTGATCGTCACCCTGTGGGTGCTCGATTGGGTGGTGTCGACGCTGGACCAGACGCTCAACATTCTGCCGCAAGCTTGGCAGCCGGAGCACTGGCTGGGCATGCGCGTGCCTGGCATGGGGGTGGCGTTTGCGTTGGCCGTCGTGCTGGGCATTGGGGCGCTGGCGTCGAACTACGTCGGCAACCAGCTGGTGGCGTGGTGGCACGCGCTGCTGCAGCGCATCCCGGTGGTGCGCTCGATTTATTCCGGCGTCAAGCAGGTGTCGGACACGCTGTTGTCCGAAAAAGGCAACGCGTTTCGCCAAGCGCTGCTGGTGCAGTGGCCGCGCGAGGGCATGTGGACGATTGCCTTTCTGACCGGCACGCCCGGCGGCGACGTCGCGCGCCACCTGCCGCCGCAGGACTACCTGAGCGTGTACGTGCCCACCACACCCAACCCGACCGGAGGCTACTTCGTGATGGTGCACCGGCGCGACGTCGTGCCACTGACCATGAGCGTCGATGAGGCGCTGACCTACGTGATTTCGATGGGCGTCATCGTGCCTGGGGGGCGCAAGCCTGGCCTCGGTGTGGACGATGCCCATGTCCCAGGACCCGCCCAGGGTTGAAGCTTCCACCGTTCGAAGGCCCGTCTCCATGCCCATGCGTTCCCACTACTGCGGCGCCGTCACCGAGGCGCTGATCGGCCAGCCCGTCACCCTGTGCGGCTGGGTCAACCGCCGGCGCGACCACGGCGGCGTGATCTTCATCGACCTGCGTGACCGCGAGGGCACGGTGCAGGTGGTCTGCGACCCCGACCGGCCGCAGATGTTTGCCACCGCCGAGCACCTGCGCAACGAGTACTGCATCCAGGTGCGCGGCGTGGTGCGCGCGCGCCCCGAGGGCACCGTCAACGACGCCATCCGCAGCGGCAAGGTCGAGGTGCTGTGCCACGAGATCGAGGTGCTGAACCCCTCGGTGACGCCGCCGTTCCAGCTCGACGACGACAACCTATCCGAAACCACCCGGCTGACGCACCGCGTACTGGACCTGCGCCGCCCGTACATGCAGCGCAACCTGATGCTGCGCTACCGCGTGGCGATGGAGACGCGCCGCTTCCTGGACGCCCACGGCTTCATCGACATCGAAACGCCGATGCTGACGCGCAGCACGCCCGAAGGCGCGCGCGACTACCTGGTGCCCAGCCGCGTGCACGACGGCATGTTTTACGCCCTGCCGCAGTCGCCACAGCTGTTCAAGCAGTTGCTGATGGTGGCGGGCTTTGACCGCTACTACCAGATCACCAAGTGCTTCCGTGACGAGGACCTGCGCGCCGACCGCCAGCCCGAGTTCACGCAGATCGACATCGAAACCTCGTTCATGACGGAGCAGGAAATCCGCGACCTGTTCCAGGGCATGATCAAGACGGTGTTTGCCAACACCATCGGCGTCGATCTGGGCGAATTTCCGGTCATGACCTACGCCGAGGCGATGGCGCGCTTCGGCTCGGACAAGCCCGACCTGCGTGTCAAGCTCGAATTCACCGAGCTGACCGACGTCATGAAGGACGTCGAGTTCAAGGTCTTCTCGGGGCCGGCCAACATGCCTGGCGGCCGCGTGGTGGCGCTGCGTGTGCCGGGCGGCGCCCAGATGAGCCGCAGTGAAATCGACGCCTACACCGAGTTTGTCAAGATTTACGGTGCCAAGGGCCTGGCTTGGATCAAGGTCAACGACTTGGCGGCCGGCCGCGACGGGCTGCAGTCCCCGATCGTCAAAAACCTGCACGACGCCGCCTTGCAGGCGGTGCTGCAGCGCAGCGGCGCGCGCGACGGCGACCTGCTGTTGTTCGGCGCCGACAAGGCCAAGGTCGTCAACGACGCCATCGGCGCGCTGCGCGTCAAAATCGGCCACAGCGCCTTTGGCAAGGCCAACGGCTTGTTCGAAGACCGCTGGGCGCCGTTGTGGGTGGTGGACTTCCCGATGTTCGAATACGACGAAGAGGAGCGCCGCTGGGTGGCGGTGCACCACCCGTTCACCGCGCCCAAGGACGGCCACGAAGACCTGATGGCCACCGACCCCGGCGCCTGCCTGGCCAAGGCTTACGACATGGTGCTCAACGGCTGGGAGCTGGGCGGCGGCTCGGTGCGTATCCACCGCGCCGATGTGCAGCGCAAGGTGTTTGCGGCGCTCAACATCGGCGAAGACGAAGCGCGTGCCAAGTTTGGTTTTCTGCTGGACGCGTTGCAGTACGGCGCGCCGCCGCACGGCGGCTTGGCGTTCGGGTTGGACCGCTTGGTTACGCTGATGACCGGCGCCGAGTCGATCCGCGATGTCATCGCCTTCCCCAAGACCCAGCGCGCGCAGTGCTTGCTGACGCATGCGCCCAGTCCTGTCGACGAGAAACAGTTGCGCGAACTGCACATCCGGCTGCGCAATCCGCAACCGGCGTGATACAGTGAGGTGAGCCTAAAACCCACTCAACCGTGAAGGAGGTCGCCATGACGGACAACACCCTGCAACCCAAAGACAAACTCGTTGCCGACTTGAAGGTGGTAGTGGCCGACGCCGAGGAGCTGCTGGCGGCCACCGCCCACAGCACCGGTGAAAAGGTGGCCGAGCTGCGCGAGCGCTTGCAAGAGAACCTGCGCAACGCGCGTCATCGCCTGGCCGCCGCCGAGGCCGCGATCCGCGAGCGCACCCGTGAAGTGGCGCGCGCCACCGACCACTACGTGCACGAGCACCCCTGGAAAGCCATTGGCGTGGCCGCCGGCATCGGTTTGCTGGTGGGCATGCTGATCGGTCGCCGCTGAGGCGGCGTCGTCCGTTGCTGTGACGGCGTACGATGGCGATGCCCGGCGACGACGCGGGCAGCCGTGCTGAGCCGCTGCTGACGGCCGCACGGGGCTGGCTGCGCGATGCGCTCGAACTGGCGCGCGTGCGCCTGGCGCTGCTGGGCGTCGAGGCCAGCGAACACGCGCTGGCGCTGGGCACGTCGTTGGCGTTGTTGTTGGCCGCCGCGGTGTTGCTGTCGGCGGCCTTGGTCAGCCTGCTGGTGCTGGTGACCGTGCTGCTGTGGGAATCGCAGCGCGTGTTGGCGTTGGCGCTGGCCTGCGGCACGCTGCTGGGTGCGGGCGCTGCGGCAGCCTGGGCGGGGCTGCGGCGCCTGCGCGCGGTGTCGTGGTTCGAGGCCAGTCGTGCCGAGTTGGCGCGCGACGTGGAGCGGTTGCGTGGCGGCCCGCGAGCCTGACGGCGGCGCCAGCGTGCGCCTGGCACGCCGGCGTGCGGCGCTGGTGCAGCGCTCGGGCGAGTTGCGCGAGCGCCTGGCGTGGCACGCGCAGAGCCTGCAGCCGGCCTTCGAGGCCGCCGACCACCTGCGGCGCGGCTGGCGCTGGTTGCGGGCCCACCCGGGGTGGGTGCTGCTGGGCGCCACGGTGCTGCTGTGGCGCCGGCCGCGCCGGGCGCTGAGCTGGGTGTGGCTGGGGTGGCGGCTGTGGCGCCGGGCGCAGCGCTGGCCCTGGCTCGCCGCCCTGTGGCGTGCCCCGGCAGCGGCCCGGCGGGGTCAACCGGGCGCGGCGGTGGCCGATCATGATAATACCCTGGGTAGCTTCAACACAAGGTAGCGACATGTTCGTCATCGTCGGCTGGCTGGTGGCCATCGGCTGCATCTTCGGGGTCTTCATCGTTCACGGCGGCAACATCGGCGTGATCCTCAAGGCCCTGCCGTTCGAGATGATCACCATCTTCGGCGCGGCCATCGGCGCCGTCATCGCCGGCAACTTGATGAAGGTGCTCAAAGGGGTGGGCCGTGGCTTGGGGGCTTGCTTCAAGGGCTCCAAGTACACCAAAGAGCGCTTCATGGACCTGCTGGCGCTGCTGTACGACATCTTGCAAAAGGCACGCAAAGAAGGTTTGATGGCCATTGAAGGCGACGTCGAAAACCCCGATGCATCGCCGCTGTTCCAAAAGTACCCGTCGATCGCCAGCGACCACCACACGGTGGAGTTCATCACCGACTACCTGCGCCTGATGGTGTCGGGCAACCTCAACGCCCACGAGATCGAGTCGATCATGGACGCTGAGCTCGAAACCCACCACGCCGAGGAGCATGCGGCGGTGGCGGCCCTGCAGCGGCTGGCCGGCGCACTGCCGGCCTTCGGCATCGTCGCGGCGGTGCTGGGCGTGGTCAATACGATGGGCTCGGTCGGGCAACCGCCGGCGGTGCTGGGCGGCATGATCGGCTCGGCGCTGGTGGGTACGTTTCTGGGCATTTTGCTCTCCTACGCTTTTGCTGAACCTCTGGCCAGCCTGTTGGAGCAAAAGGTCGAAGAGGCCAGCAAGGAGTTCCAGTGCATCAAAACCACGCTGTTGGCCAGCATGCAAGGCTACCCACCGATGACCGCTGTTGAATTCGGCCGCAAGGTGCTCTTTTCGACCGAGCGGCCCACCTTCAGCGAGCTGGAGCAGCACGTCAAGAAGAAGTGATGCCCCGTTCCGTTGGCTGAACCGATACCGTTACCGCCATGGCCGCCTCAGGCAAGCCGCTGCAACCGATCATCATCAAGCGCGTCAAAAAAGGCGGGCATGGTGCGCACGGCGGCGCGTGGAAGATCGCCTACGCCGACTTCGTGACGGCGATGATGGCGTTTTTTCTGTTGATGTGGCTGCTGGGCTCGACCACCGAAGGCGACCGCAAGGGTATCGCAGACTACTTCAACCAGCCGCTGAAGGTCATGCTGTTTGGTGGCCCCGGCTCGGGTGGCGCCACCAGCATCCTGCAAGGTGGCGGCGAGGATCTGACCAAAAGCGTCGGCGAGGTGGCCAGCGGCGACATCGAAGACAAAGTGCGCGAACTTGGCGCACAGCTGGCCCGCGCCGAAGCCATTCGCTTGGACAAGGAGCGCATCGCGACGCTGCGCGACAAGCTCGACAACATCATCAACGTCAACCCCAAGCTGGCCGAGTTCAAAAACCAGATCCGCATGGAAATGGTGCAAGACGGTCTCAACATCCAGATCGTCGACGAGCAAAACCGCCCGATGTTCGACACCGGCAGCGCCTTGCTCAAGCCGTACACGCGCGACATCTTGCGCGCCATTGCGCAGGCGCTGGCGGAGGTGGACAACCGCATCTCGCTGACCGGCCACACCGACGCCACCCCCTACGGCAACGGCGAGCGCGCCTACAGCAACTGGGAGCTGTCGGCCGACCGCGCCAACGCCACGCGGCGTGAGCTCGTTGCCGCCGGCTTGCCCGAAGGCAAACTGGCGCGCGTGGTGGGCATGGCCGACAAGCAGCTGCTGTTTCCTGACAACCCCTACGACCCACGCAACCGCCGCATCAGCATACTGGTGTTGACGCGCGAAGCCGAGGAGCGCATGACCAAGTCGCTCGAGGCCGCCGACACCGTGTCCGACCCGCAGCAGGCGCCGCAGGCCATCGAGGGGGCGGCGGGCGGCAAACCGGCGGCGGCACGCTAAACTAGGCGCCCATCCGGACGGAGTCTTCCATGCCTCAAGTGCGCTTTTTGATCGTCGACGACTTCTCCACGATGCGGCGCATCGTGCGCAATTTGCTCAAAGAGCTCGGCCACACCGACGCCGACGAGGCCGAGGATGGCTCGGTGGCCCTGCACAAGCTGCGCAACGGCAAGTTCGACATGGTGATCACCGACATCAACATGCCGAACATGAACGGCTTTGAGCTGTTGACCAGCATCAAGTCCGACGACAAGCTCAAACACATCCCGGTGTTGATGGTGACCGCCGAGGCACGCAAGGAAGACATCATCGCCGCGGCCCAGGGTGGTGCGGCTGGCTACATCGTCAAGCCGTTCACCAAGGCGACGCTGGAAGAAAAGCTCACCAACATCTTCCGCAAAATGGGCTGGGCCTGACGCGGCCGGGGAGGGCGGACCATGACCGAGCACGAGCAAACCGTAGGCGCCACCCCACCGACGGCCGACGGCAAAGGCGACATCTACCAGCGCTTGGGCGAAATCACCCGCGAGCTGCACGAGGCGCTCAAAGAGCTCGGCTACATGCCCGCGCTCAAAGATGCCGTGGGCGAGCTGCCCGACGCGCGCAGCCGCCTGGAGTACATCGCACGCCTGACCGGCGAGGCGGCCGAGAAAGTGCTCAACCGCGTCGACGAGGCCAAGGCCGAGCAGCAAACCGTTATTGAAGCCAGCCGTCAGCTGGTCGACACCATCGGCAACGTGCCCGGCCTCAAATGGGCCATGCCCGAGTTGCTGGAGTGGTCGCACAAAATCCAGGGGGCGGCCGAGCGCACCGACCAGCACCTGACCGAGATCATGCTGGCGCAGGATTTCCACGACCTGACTGGCCAGGTGATCAAAAAGGTCGTGGCGCTGGCCGGCACGTTGGAGCAGCAGCTGGTGCAGTTGCTGGTGGAGTCGGCGGCCCATGCGGCCGAGGGAGGCGGTGCCGGCGCAGCCGCCCCAGCGTCCGAGACGCCAGCGCGGCGGGAGCTTGGCGGTCCGGTGGTCAACCCCGAAGGCCGCAGCGACGTCGTGACCAGCCAGCAGCAGGTGGACGACCTGTTGGCCAGCCTGGGTTTTTGAGATCCGGGCCGGGGACCATCGGTGGCAAAAGGCCGGCAAACCCGGCCTTTTGTTGCTTTAGAACCGGCGGTTGCCGGCCCACAATGCGGACAAGCCGCCCGGTTTGTCCGCCATGGAATCGACCCAAGACAAAAGCCAACCCGCCACGCCACGGCGCTTGCAAAAAGCGCGTGAGCAGGGCCAGGTGCCGCGTGCGCGCGACCTGACCCATCTGGTGGTGCTGGGTGGCGGCCTGACCCTGGTGTGGCTGACCTTGCCGTGGGGCTACGAGCGCACCCGCGCGGCGCTGCGTGCCGGTTTGCGCTTCGACGCCACCACGGTGCGCGAGCCGCAGCGCATGCTGCAGCACTTGGCCGACGGCGCGCAACTGGCGCTGGGTTACGTGCTGCCGTTGGGGCTGGCGCTGATCGTGCTGGTGGTGCTGGCGCTGGTGGCGGCGCGCTCGGTGGCGTTCAGCACCCATCCGCTGGCGCTGGATTGGTCCAAGCTTGGGCTCATCAGCGGGCTCAAGCGGCTCTTTTCACGTCAGCAGCTGGTCGAGGTGCTCAAGCTGCTGGCCATCACCGCGTGCCTGGCCGCCATCGGGGCCTGGTACGTCGGCACCCATGTGGAAGCGTTTGCCAGCCTGTTGCTGCGCCCGCTGGACGCGGCCTTGGTGCAGGCAGGGCAGGGGTTCATGCTGGGGGTGGGTGCGCTGCTGGCGGTGGTGCTGCTGGTGGCGGCGGTGGACGTGCCGCTGCAGCAGTACCTGTACCGCCACAACCTGCGCATGTCCCTGCAGGAAGTCAAGGACGAGTTCAAAGAGACCGAAGGCAACCCGCAGATCAAGAGCAAGCGCCGCCAGCGCGCACGCGAAATCGCATACAGCCGCAGCGTGCAGCGCGTGCCTGCTGCCGACGTCGTGGTGATGAACCCGACGCACTACGCGGTGGCGCTGCGCTACGACGAAGCGACGATGAGCGCGCCGCACGTCATCGCCAAGGGGGCGGATTTGCTGGCGCTGCGCATCCGCGACATGGCGCGCGAGCACCGCGTGCCGGTGCTGCATGCGCCGATGCTGGCGCGCGCGCTGTACGCCCATACCGAGCTGGACGAGCCGGTGCCCGCGGCCTTGTTTGCCGCCGTGGCGCAGGTGCTGGCCTACGTGTACCGCCTGCGCGTCGCGCTGCGGGGGCAGGGGCCGATGCCCAAACCGCCGCGCCCCGAGGTGCCGCCCGAGCTGGATCCGCTGCACGGCCGCGGTCCGCGCTGACCCGCTGTCCCTGACCTCGCCGACCGAACCGACGACGACCGATGAACGCCGCCCTGCAATCGTTGCAACAGACCCTGGCGCCGCTGCGCGGCCACGGCCAGGCGTTGGCCGCCCCGCTGCTGGTGATGCTGGTGCTGGCCATGTTGGTGCTGCCGCTGCCGCCGTGGCTGCTGGATACGTTCTTCACGCTCAACATCGGTATCGCGCTGACGGTGATGATGGTGGCGGCCTACATGAAGCGCGCGCTGGACTTCACGGCCTTTCCGACGGTGCTGCTGCTGACGACGCTGCTGCGCCTGTCGCTCAACGTGGCGTCCACGCGCGTGGTGCTGATGGACGGCCACACCGGCCCCGGCGCAGCAGGCGCCGTCATCGAGGCGTTTGGCACCTTTTTGATCGGCGGCAACTTCGCCGTCGGCCTGATCGTCTTTTTGATCCTGGTGGTCATCAACTTTATCGTCATCACCAAGGGCGCCGAGCGCATTGCCGAGGTGGGGGCACGCTTCACGTTGGACGCCATGCCCGGCAAGCAAATGGCCATCGACGCCGACCTCAACGCCGGGCTGATCGACCAGGCCGAAGCCAAGCGGCGCCGCGCCGAGGTGGCGGTGGAGGCCGACTTTTTCGGCAACATGGACGGCGCGTCCAAGTTTGTGCGTGGCGACGCGATCGCCGGCATCCTGATCCTGCTGATCAACATGATCGGCGGCTTTGCCATCGGCATGCTGCAGCATGGCCTGAGCCTGGAGCAGGCGGCGCACAGTTACATCACGCTGTCGGTGGGCGACGCGCTGGTGGCGCAGGTGCCGGCCCTGCTGATTTCGGTGGCAGCGGCGATGGTGGTGTCGCGCGTCGGCAAGGACCAAGACCTGGGGCAGCAAATCGTCAGCCAGATGCTGGACTCGCCGAAGGTGTTGGCCGTGACCGCCGGTGTGCTGGCGCTGCTGGGGGTGATTCCCGGCATGCCCAACGGGGTGTTTCTGCTGTTTGCGGCCATGGCCGGCGGCACGGCGTGGTGGCTGGTGCAGCAACGTCGGCGCGCCGAGGCGGCCAAGGCGCAAGCGGCGCAGCAAGCCGTGCCGGCCACCCAGGAGGCCGAGGCCACCTGGGACGATCTGCAGCCGGTGGACCTGCTGGGGTTGGAGCTGGGCTACCGGCTCATCACGCTGGTGGATCGCAGCCGCCGCGGCGACTTGCTGACGCGCATCAAGGGTGTGCGCAAAAAATTTGCGCAGGACGTCGGCTTTCTGCCGCCGCCGGTGCACGTGCGCGACAACCTGGAGCTCAAACCCACCGGCTACCGCATCACGTTGCGTGGCGTGGTGGTCGGCGAGGGCGAGGTGCTGCCGGGCCACTACCTGGCCATCAACCCCGGCCACATCCGCACGCCGCTGCTGGGCCAGCCCACCACCGACCCTGCGTTCGGGCTGCCAGCCACGTGGATCGAAGAAGGGCACAAGGAAAGCGCGCAAATGGCCGGCTACACGGTCGTTGATGCCGAGACCGTGCTGGCCACGCACCTGTCACACTTGATGCAGGTGCACGCGGCGCGGCTGCTGTCGCGCACCGAGGTGCAGGACCTGGTGGAACACGTGCGCAAGCTGGCGCCGAAGCTGATCGACGAAGTCATCCCGACCATGGTGCCCATTGGCGTCTTCCAAAAGGTGCTGCAGTTGCTGCTGGAAGAAGGCGTGCACATCCGCGACATCCGTACCATCGTCGAAACCCTGGCCGAACATGCCGGCGCCACGCAAGACCCGCAGGAGCTGGCGCGCCGCGTGCGCGTGGCGCTGGCGCCGGCCATCGTGCAGCAGATCTACGGCCCCGTGCAAGAGCTGGAGGTCATTGCCATCGAGCCGCAGATGGAGCGCATCCTGGTGCAGGCGCTCACGCCCGGTGGCAATGGCGTGCTGGACCCCGGCGTGGCCGACATGCTGACGCAGTCGGCTGCCCGCGTGGCCACCCAGCAGGAAGAAAAAGGCGTGCCGGCGGTGCTGCTGGTGCCCGATGCCATCCGCCAGGCCATGGCCCGCCTGCTGCGCCGCGCCGCACCGCGCCTGCAGGTGCTGGCGCACAGCGAAATCCCTGACACCCACACCATCCGCATCGGCCCGATGCTGGGAGAACCCGCATGAACGCGCAACGCTTCGTCGCCGCCAACTCGCGCGAGGCCATGGCCTTGGCCCGCGCCCACTTTGGGGAACAGGCCGTGATCCTGTCCAGCCGCTCCACGCCCGAGGGGTTCGAGGTCGTGGCCACGTCGGAGGATCAACTGTCGGCGATCGCCGCGCAGGTGGCGGCGCCGTCGCTGCAACCCGCCACGGCGCTGCCCGAGCAACGCCACGCCCGCGCGGCACGCGCGCCGTTGCAGCAGCGTGCGGCCGCCCAGCTTCCACCGGTCAGCCCCGACAGCAGCGTGGCGCAGGACACCGAAACGCTGGCCATGAGCACGCTGTCGTTCCAGGAGTACGTGCGCGAGCGCATGCTGCGCAAGCGCCGCGAGGCAATGGAAGGCAAGCTGGCGGCGCCGGCGGCCACGCCAGCCGCACGGCCGAGCGCACCCGAAGCCACGCCGGTGCGAGCAACCAGGGCCGACGCCGCCGTGACGCTGGCCTTTAGGGCGACGGCCGCTGGGCCGGCGCCAGCGCCTGCCGCTGCGGCCAAGCCCACGGCCTCTGGCGGCGCGGCGGCGCAGCTGACGGCGCAGCTCGAAGCGCTCAAGCAACTGGTCGACGAGCGCTTCCAGACGCTGGCGTGGCTTGGGCAGTCGCGCCTGCATCCCATCCAGTCCAGCCTGATGCACAAGTTTGTCCGCGCGGGCTACTCGCCGACGGTGGCGCGCGCGGTGCTGCAGCGCCTGCCCGAGCAGTTGGACGCGGCGGCGGCGTGGCGCTGGACGCTGGACGTGCTGGCGCACAACCTGCGCGTGGCCAGCGAGCCAGGCTTGTTGTGCGACGAAGGCGGTGTGTTCGCGCTGCTGGGGCCCACCGGCGTGGGCAAGACCACCACCGTGGCCAAGCTCGCCGCGCAGTGCGTCAAGGCTTACGGCGCGGGCAGCGTTGGGCTGATCACGCTGGACACGGTGCGCGTGGCGGGGTTCGAACAACTGCGTGCCTACGGCCGCATGCTGGGCGTGGTGGCGCACCAGGCGCACGACCAGGCCGCGTTGCAGGACCTGCTGCAACTGCTGGCCGGCAAGCGCATGGTCATCATCGACACGCCGGGGCTGGGGCAGCGCGACGCCCGCCTGCACGACATGCTGGCGTTGCTGCAGGCCCCAGCGATCAAAAAATTGCTGGTGCTCAACGCCGGCAGCCACGGCGATACGTTGGACGAGGTGATCCAGACCTACAAGCCGCTGGGCTTGCACGGCACCATCCTGACCAAGGTGGACGAAGCGGTCAAGCTTGCCCCCGCGGTGGACGCGCTGCTGCGCCACCAACTGACGCTGCGTGGCTTGAGCACTGGCCAGCGCGTGCCGGAGGATTGGCAGCGTCCGGATGCGGCGGCGCTGGTGCGCCTGTCGATGGCGGGCAGTGGCAAGTCGGCCTTCGAGCCCAGCCGTGAGGAATTGCCGTTTTTCTTTGCCGACGTCGGCCAAGGCGGCTGGCAGCCGCAGGGGGTGGGCCATGCTTGACCCGCGCCCATGGGCCCCCGAGCAGGCCGCTGGGCTGGCCGCGTGGGCCGTGCAGCCGCCGCTGCGCATCGTGGCGGTGGCGTGTCCCCAGCCGCAGGCGCAGGGTGACCCGGGCGCTGCGTTGCTGGTGCAGCACCTGCGTGCGGGCTGCGCGGCGCTGGGCCTGCAATGCGCCGACGTCGTTGGCGCGCCCAGCGTGTGGGACGACGTGCCCGCGGGTGATGTATGGCTGTGGTGCGCGCCCACCGACTTGCTGCTGCGCTGGTGGCCGCTGGACGAAGGCCACCCCCTGGTGCCGCTGCTGGCGCAACCCAGCGCCATTGTGGCGGCGTACCGCGCGGTCAAGCAACTGCACGCCGCGCAGCTGCAGCCGGTGGTGGTAGCCGTGGCCGCCCGCGTTGGCGAAGAAGGGCCCCTGCACGCCGCGTGCCAGGCGCTGCAGCGCACCTGCGAGCGGCACCTGGGCTGGGTGCCTGGGGTGTGGGTGCTCGGGTATCATGACGGCAGCGCCCCGCCGCAGGGGCTGCAGGGCAACCTGGACGTGGTGACGCGCGCGCTGGAAGCCGCCTGGACCTTGGACATGTGGCGCTCGCCGCAGGGGGAGGCCAAACGCCCATGTTGACCGCTGCAGCACCGGCCCGCGGCGTGCGCCCGACCCCGGAGCTTTGCATGTACACGCCCAAGGGCACGTTGGACCGCGACGCGCAACTGCGCCAGTACGCACCGCTGGTGCACCGGCTGGCGCACCTGATGATCGCGCGCTTGCCCCCCAGCGTCGAGCTGGACGACCTGATTCAGGTTGGCATGATGGGCTTGGCCGAAGCGCTGAGCCGCTACGAGCCGTCGATGGGGGTGCAGTTCGAGACGTTTGCCAGCCAGCGCATCCGCGGCGCCATGCTGGACGAGCTGCGCGACGCCGACTGGATGTCGCGCGGCGCGCGCAAGCTGCAAAAAGATATCGAAGGGGCCATCCACCGGTTGGAGCAGCGCCTGGGCCGCTCCCCCCGGGAGTCGGAAATCGCCGCGGAGTTGGGCATGAGCCTGGCGCAGTACCACGAAACGCTGGCGCGTATGCGTGGCACCCAGCTGGTGTATCTGGAAGACCTGGGCGGCCGCAGCGAGGACGACGACAGCTTTCTGGACCGCTACCTGCCGGCCGACGGCGACGCCGACCCCGTGCGGGTGCTGGCCGACCAGCGCATGCGCGCCGCGCTGGTCGACGCAATCAACAAGCTGCCCGAGCGCGAGCAGCATGTGATGAGCATGTACTACGAGCACGACATGAACCTGAAAGAGATCGCGGCCGTGCTCGGGGTGACGGAGTCGCGCGTGAGCCAGTTGCACTCGCAGGCGGTGGCGCGCCTGCGCGCCCGCTTGCGCGAGCATTGATGCCCAACCCCTGCCGCCACCGGGCGTGTCGGGGGCGCGGGTGTCAAGCGTAGGGGTTGCGGCGGCCTGGCCGCGCGCTGCGCCCCAGCCGGGCGTAGTCCTGCAGCGCGTCGTTGGGTAGCAGGCTGGCCAGTGCCGCGCGCGCGTGCGCCTGCAGCCGCGCCTGCAGCTCGTGCAGGGTCTGCAGCCGCTGCCGTAGCGCTTCCCATTGGGCCGTGGGCGCGTCAGCCGCGTGTTGCCGCAGCTGCGGCTGTGCCGCCGCGAACGCCTGCGCCAGCGTGGCGCATGCCTGCGCAAAGCCGTCCGCGTCCAATTCGCCCGCCGCATGGCACAACGCCGCCTGCACGGTGGCATCGGCGGCGTCGATCAGCCCCTGCAACGGATCGTCGTGCGCGGTCGGCTTGGGGTCGGGCATTGGCCAAAACGTCAGCTACGCGAGCGCGACCCGCCACCGGCCACCCCAAGCAGCTCGCGCGCGCTGCTGAGCAGCCGGTCGGCGATGGCTTCGGCGTTGACCGAGAAGCTGCCGTTTTGGATGGCGGTGCGCATGGCCTCGACCTTGGCGGCGTCGAACACGTCGGTACCCGAGCGCGCTATCCCCGCCGTCATCACCTGCGTCACCGGCGACAACTTGACCGTGCTGGCCTCGGCCGCAGCCGCCGGCGCAGACGCGCCCGACCCCGCGCCCGCTTCGGTGCGCTTGGGCGTGGCGACTGGCGTACCAAACTTGGCGTCAGGCGACTGTTGGATCTTCATGGCGACTCTCCGGCGGCCCGATACCAGGCCTTGTTGAGAGCCATATCGGCGGGATGAGCCCGAACTTTAGCGTTTTTTGCGTGGTCGCGCTACAGCGCCACGTCCACTGTGGTGGCGTCGACCACGGTGCCCAGCACCACCCGTTTGCTGGGCAACCGAACGCGCACCGGCTCGCCCACGTGGCCGTCGCCCAGCGCCTCGCCGCTGGCCACGATGGTGAAGCCCGCCCCTTGCACGCGTAGCCGCACCTGCGCGCCGCTGGCAAACACCTGCGGCGCGCGCACGCTGCCGGCGTGCAGCACCTGGCCGGCGGCCAGACCGCGCACCAGCTGCTGGCCCACCCAATCCTGCTGGCGCACCAGCACCGGCTGGCGCTGCAGGGTCCAGTCCACCTCGGCGGCTTCGGCGTGGTGGGGTTGCAGCGTCTCGCCACCGGCCAGCGGCTGGCGCACCACCCAGCCTGGCCCCCACACCCGCACGTAAATGGGCAAAAAGACGTTCCACGCCACCGGCCCCTGCGTGCAGCGCAGGCCAATGCGTGCGCGGCCCCACAGCCGCGTGCCACTGGGCAGGTACGGCTCAACCCGTTGGCAGGGGGCCAGGCGCAGCCGGCTGTCGAGGCTGCCGACTTCGACCTCCACCCGCAATGGCACCGGCAGTTGCGTGCCTTGCACCTGCACCGAGGCCTGCTCGCGCAGCCAGATCGCCATCTGCTCGCGCCACGCGCCGGAGCCGATGGCCGGCGCCTTTGCCGCGTCGGCGCTGCTTTGCGCCAGCGCCAAGGTCATCAGGCCTGCGGCAGTCAGGCCCGCGCCCAGCCGCGCCAGCCAACGGCGCCACGCCAGCCCAGCCGCGTAACGGTTTGGCGCTGCGCACCGTGGGCGCCGCATCGGCGGCGCGCGGTGGGGCAGGGGGTGGGCAGCCGTGGCAACCATGCCCGTCACTGTAGGGCGGTGTGTGCTGCGGCCAAAGCCGGAAATGCGCCGCTGCGCAGCGGCTTATCGGCGTTTTGCTTGCCCTCAAGTTTTTGACAATGCCATCCAACGCGTTGCCGCCTTGGCGCAACGCACCCTGGGCCGTCGGGCCCGCTTTCGCCCACCGGAGGCCGCCATGTTGAACCGCATGACCGAGCGCATGGACTTTCTGGGTCAGGCGCTGCAGCTGCGCGCCTGGCGCCAGCAGGTCATTGCCAGCAACATCGCCAACGCCGAGACGCCCGGCTACATCGCGCGCGAGGTGGATTTTCGTGCCGCGCTGCAGCAGGCCCAGCGTGGCGCGTCGGTCACCCCCACGCTGCAGGCGGGCAGCGTGGTCAACGTGCCGCTGGCCGGCAGCGACGCACGCCACCTGCGCACCGTCGGCAGCGCCACCGGTGTGGCCGACCGCTCGCGCGTCGCGTACCAGGTGCGCACGCAGCCGTCGCTGGACCAAAACACCGTCGACCTGGACCAGCAACGCGCCAACTTCGTCGACAACGCGGTGCAGTACGAATCGACGCTGCGCTTCATCAACGGCCACGTCAAGACGATGCTGGCCGCCATCCAGGGGCAGTGACGCCGCTGCAGGAGAGCCACCATGTCGATGTTGCGCATTTTCGATGTCTCGGGCAGCGCGATGGCCGCGCACGCCCAACGCCTCAACACCGTGGCGTCGAACCTGGCCAACGCCGACGCCGTGGCCGGCCCCGATGGGCAGGCGTACAAGGCGCGTCAGGTGGTGTTCGAGACGGTGCCGATGGGTGAGCCGGCCTCGGCGGGCGTCAAGGTGCGCACCGTGGTGGAAAGCGACGCGCCCAACCGCCGCGTGTACAACCCTCACCACCCCAGCGCCGACGCGCAGGGGTACGTGACCTACTCCAACGTCAACCCGGTGGAGGAGATGGTCAACATGATCGCCACGGCACGCTCCTACCAAAACAACGTCGAGGTGATGAACACCGCCAAGACGCTGCTGCTGAAAACCCTGCAAATGGGCCAGTGAGCCTTGGCGACCACGTAAGGAGCCGCTGCCATGTTCATGACCCCGCTGAGCAACACCGAGATCGAGGCCTACAACGCCAAGGGCGGCACCCAGACCGAATCGACCGATCCGAAGGCGGCGCAGGAGCGCTTCCTGAAGCTCTTTGTGGCGCAGCTCAACAACCAGGACCCGCTCAACCCGCTGGACAACGCGCAGATGACCACCCAGATGGCGCAAATCAACCAGGTGGTCGGCCTGCAGCAGGTCAACGAGACGCTCAAGAGCCTGGCGACGCAGTTCGGCATGGTCAGCAGCATCCAAGGCGCCCAGCTCGTGGGCCGCGAGGTGGCGAGCGAAGGCAACGGTCTGGTCGTGGCCGACGGCAAGGCACGCGGCGCGTTCAACCTGGCCGCGGCGGCCGACACGGTCACGGTTGAGTTGCTCGACGCCGCTGGCACGGTGGTGGGCACGACCGCGCTGGGCGCGCGCGGCGCCGGGCTACAAACGTTTGCGTGGCCGCTGGGCGACGTCGACCCCACGCGCGTGGCCACGATCCGCGTGACCGCCAGCGCCAACGGACAGGCGGTCAACGCCACCCCGCTGGCGCTGCACAAGGTGCAGTCGGTGGGCCTGGTCGACGGCAGCCTGCGCCTGCGCACCGACGGCGGCACGCTGGCCTACGACCAGGTGCTGGCCTTTTTGTGAACCCCTTCGCTTGAACCCCTAGGAGCGCACCATGAGCTTCGGAACCGGACTCTCGGGCCTGAACGCCGCCAGCAAAAACCTGGACGTGATCGGTCACAACATCGCCAACGCCAACACCACCGGGATGAAGGCCGGGCGGGCGGAGTTTGCCGAAATGTACGCGGCCTCGCTCGGGGCGGCCGGCGGCAGCAACGGCGGCATTGGCGTGAGCGTGGCCACCGTGGCCCAGATGTTCACGCAGGGCAATATCAAGGTCACCGGCAACAACATGGACATGGCCATCAACGGGGAGGGCTTCTTCTCGGTGCAAATGGCGGACGGCTCCTTGGCCTACACGCGCAACGGCGAGTTCAAGCTCGACCGCGACGGCAACATCATCACCAACAATGGGGCCAAGCTGCTCGGGTATCAGACCGACACCGCCGGCAAGCCGACGTCGGTGGAGCCGGTCCCGTTGAACCTGCCGACCGGCAAGAACATCGACCCCAAGACGTCGACAGAACTCAAGCTGACGATGAACCTGGACTCGCGGGCCGACGTGCAAACGGTCGGTACACCGCTGACAGCGGCCAACAAGGAGTTCGGCACGTCCCTGAATGTGTACGACACCCTGGGCAATGCGATTCCGGTGCAGCTCTATTTCGTGAAGACGGCGGCCAACGCCTGGGATGTCGTCTCCGTTTATCAGCCTACCGATCCGCCGAATACCCCGGCCACGGAAACCAATCTGGGAACGATCTCGTTCGATCCGGCGACCGGCAAGCCCACGCTGCCGCTGACGCTGTCCAACATCCAGATTGCGGCAGGCGCGGTCAACGCTACGGCCGGACTGCCGGCCGCGAACATCGATGTGGCGCTGAATTTTGGCGATCCCACCAATCCCGCAGCGGCCACGGTCACGCAGTTTGGCGCCAAGTTTGCGGTTTACGAGGTCGCCCAAGACGGCTATCCCTCTGGCGAGCTGACCTCGATTAACGTGGGGGAAGACGGTGTCATCACGGCCCGCTACTCCAACGGGGTGAGCCAGGCCAACGGTCAGATCATGCTGACCCGCTTCCGCAACGTCCAGGGGCTACAGCCCGTCAACGGCGGGTACTGGCAGAAGACGCAGGCGTCGGGTGACCCCATCATTGGCCAGCCGCTGACCGGCCGCTTCGGCCTGATCCGCTCCGGCGCGCTGGAAGAGTCCAACGTCGACCTGACGCAGGAGCTGGTCAACATGATCGTGGCGCAGCGGCACTACCAGGCCAATGCGCAGACCATCAAGACGCAGGACCAGGTGCAGCAAACGCTGGTCAACCTGCGCTGATGTTGGCGCGCTGACGAGGGAGCCGGGTATGGATCGGGTCGTTTTCACCGCGGCGTCGGGCGCGACGGCGGCGCTGCACCGCCACCAGGTCATCGCGCACAACCTGGCCAACGTCACCACCACGGGGTTTCGCGCGGAGCTGTCCACCTTCCGCGCCGTGCCGCTGCGTGGCGAGGGCGCGACCACCCGGGTGCACGCGCTGGAGGCCACGCCCGGCTACCTCGACAAGCCCGGCAGCTTGCAAAGCACGGGCCGTGCGCTGGACGTGGCGGCGGTGGGGCGGGCGTTTTTTGCCATCCAGGCGCTGGACGGTACCGAGGCTTACACGCGCGCGGGTGCGCTGCAGATCGACGCGCAGGGCAACCTGGTCGGGTTCAACGGGCTGCCGATGCTGGACGCCGGCGGCGCGCCGATCCAGGTGCCCAACGACGCGCAGGTCAGCATCGCGCGCGATGGCACCGTCACCGCCAAGGTGGGCAACGACGCGCCGCAGGTGCTGGGGCGGCTCAAGCTGGTGACGCCGCCGGAGGGGCAGCGTCTCAAGCGTGGGGACGATGGCCTGTTTCGCGCTCCGGACGGGCAGCCACTGCCAGCCGACGACACGGCGCGGCTGGTGGATGGCATGTTGGAAGGCTCCAACGTCGACCCCATCGCCGCGATGGTCGACATGATCGCCGCCACGCGCCAGTACGAGGCGCAAATGCGCCTGATTCAAAACGCCGACAAAAACGACCAAACCGCCGCGCAGCTGCTCAGCGTCAACGCCTGAGCGCCCGGCCCCGGACAAGGAGCACGGCCATGATCAATTCGCTGCAGATTGCCAAGACCGGCATGCAGGCCCAGCAAACGCAACTGGACGTCATCGCGCACAACCTGGCCAACGTGGCCACCGCCGGCTTCAAGCGCGGCACGGCGCTGTTCGAAGACCTGATTTACCAGAACCTGCGCCAAGTGGGCAGCAACACCGCCGACAACGCCGAGCTGCCCACGGGGCTGCAGATCGGGCTGGGCGTGCGCACGGTGGCCACGGCACGCACCTACAGCCAGGGCAACCTGCAGCAGACCGACAACAACCTGGATGTGGCCATCAACGGCAACGGGTTTTTCCGCGTGCAGCTGCCCGATGGCTCGGTGGCCTACACGCGCGATGGCAGCTTCAAGCTCAACAACCAGGGCCAGATCGTCACCAACCAGGGCTACCTGTTGGTGGATACGCCGACCGTGCCGGCCAACGCGCGTAGCCTGACGATCGGCAAGGACGGCCAGGTCAGCGTCGTCGTGCCGGGGCAGACCGCGCCGCAGGTCATCGGCCAGATTACGCTGGCCAACTTCATCAACCCGGCCGGGCTGGAGCCGCTGGGGCAAAACCTGTTTTTGGAGTCGCAGGCCTCGGGCGCGCCCAACGAGGGCAACCCCGGCACCGAGGGCTTTGGCCAGGTGCTGCAGGGGTTTTTGGAGAGCTCCAACGTCAACGTGGTGCAGGAGCTGGTCAATATGATCCAGACGCAGCGCGCCTACGAGCTCAACTCCAAGGCGGTCACCACCTCCGACCAAATGCTGCAGCGCTTGACGCAGCTGTGACGCCGCCACCCACCAGGAGCCGCCGCCATGAACGCCGCCCGCCGCCTGCTTGCGTTGGCCGCCGCTGCCCTGCTGGGCGGCTGCGCCAACCTGTCGCAAATCCCCGACGTGGACCTGGCCAAGCCGCCCGAAGACGGCATCCGCTACCCGCAGACGCGGCCTGCGGCGGGTGAGCCGCCGAGCGGCTCGCTGTACTCGGCGGTGGCGTACCGGCCAGGGTTCGAAGACCACCGCGCGCGCCTGCCGGGCGATGTGCTGACGATCCAGATCACCGAGTCGCTGTCCGCGACGCAAAGCGCCAAGACCGACGTCAGCCGCGACAGTGGCTTGAGCGCCAGCGTGTCGGCGTTTCCGTTCCTGAGCGCGGCCAACCTGGTGGACCTCAACGCCGGGGCCCAGAGCAGCAACACCTTCAAAGGCGACGGCAAGACCGAGGCCAGCAACACCTTCCGCGGCTCGATCACCGCGGTGGTCACCGAGGTGCTGCCCAACGGCCACCTGGTCGTCATCGGCGAAAAGCAAATCGGCGTCAACCAGGCGGTGGACGTGCTGCAGTTCAGCGGCACCGTGGACCCGCGCGCCATCCAGCCCGGCAACGTCGTGCCCAGCACCCAGGTGGCCAACGTGCGCGTGCTGTCGCGCGGCCGCGGCGCACCGGCCGATGCGCAGACATTTGGCTGGCTGGCGCGGTTCTTTTTGACGCTTTTGCCGTTCTAAAGTTTTTCCACAATCGGTTCACGAGGTGATGCGCGATGAACCGATCCAAGCAACTTCTGCGCCGGCTGGCGCTACCCCTGGTGGCCTGGGCGCTGGCGTGCGCGCCGGCGCTGGCCGCCCGCGTCAAGGATGTGGCCAGCGTGCAGGGTGTGCGCAGCAACCAGCTCGTCGGCTACGGGCTGGTGGTGGGGTTGGACGGCACGGGCGACCGCAACAACGCCTACGCCACCCGCAGCCTGGCCAACTTCATGCAGCAAATGGGCCTTGCGCTGCCGCAAGGTGTCACGGTGCAGCCCAAAAACGTCGCCGCGGTGATGGTGACGGCGGAGCTGCCGCCGTTTGCCCGCCCCGGGCAGACGATCGACGTCACGGTGTCGTCGGTCGGCAGTGCCAAGTCGCTGCGCGGCGGCACGCTGATCCAGACCCCGCTGCGCGGCGCCGACGGGCAGGTCTACGCGCTGGCGCAGGGCAGCCTGGTGGTGGCCGGGGCCGGGGCATCGGCCGGCGGCAGCAGTGTCACCGTCAACCACCTGAACGCCGGCCGCATCCCGAGCGGCGCGCTGGTGGAGCGCACCGTGCCGACGCCGCTGCTGTTGGGTGACACCGTCACGCTGGCGCTGCGCGCCGAGGACTTCCAGACCGCCACGCGGGTGGCCACGGCCATCAACCGCGCCATCGGTGACGGCACGGCGCAGGCGCTGGACGGCCGCACCGTGCAGGTGCGCGCCCCGCGCGACCCCAACGAGCGCGTCGCGTTCCTGGCCAGTCTGGAGGATTTGCCGGTCGAGCTGGCAGCGCCCACCGCGCGCGTGGTGTTCAACGCCCGCACCGGGTCGGTGGTGCTCAACCAGGCCGTGTCCCTGGCGCCGGCGGCGATCGCGCACGGCAACCTGTCGATCAGCATCACCTCCACGCCGCAGGTCAGCCAGCCGCCGCCGTTTGCCCCGCCCGGCGCGCAAACCGTGGTCACCGAAAAGGCCGACATCCAGGTGCAGCAAGAGGGCGGCAAGCTCATCGAGGTGCAGGCCTCGGCGCAGTTGGCCGACGTGGTGCGCGCGCTCAACAAGCTCGGGGCCACGCCGGCGGACCTGCTGGCCATCTTGCAGGCGCTCAAGGCCGCCGGGGCGCTCAAAGCCGAGCTGGAGGTGATCTGACCATGGTGGCCGAGACGCGACTGTCGCTGGGCGTGCAAGACGCCGCGCGTGGGCTGGCCGCGGACGCCCGCAGCCTCGACGCGCTCAAGGCCAGCGCCGGGCGCGACCCGAAAGCGGCGCTGAAAGAGACCGCCCGTCAGTTCGAGGCGCTGTTCATGCGCGAGCTGCTCAAGTCCATGCGCGAAGCGACGATGAAAAGTGGCTTGATGGACAACGAGGGCACCGACATGGGCACCGAGCTGCTGGATGAGCAGTGGGCGCTGAAGATGAGCGGCCTGCCCGGCGGATTGAGCGAAATGATCGAGCGCCAGTTGCAGCAGCAGATCGACCCCGCCGCGCGGCGCGCTGCGGCGTCCCCTGCTGCGGTGGCCCCGGCCGCAGCGGCATCGGACGGCGCGGCGCCCAATGGGGTGGTCCCCACCCCGACGCCGGCGCAGGCGGCCTTTGTGGCGCGGCACCGCGACGTGGCGTTGCAGGTGCAGCGCGAGACCGGCATACCCGCCGCGTTCATGATCGGGCAAGCGGCGCACGAAACCGGCTGGGGGCGTAGCGAAATCCGCGCCGCCGACGGCAGCAACTCGCACAACCTGTTTGGCATCAAGGCCACCGCGGGCTGGCGCGGCAAGGTGGCCGAGGTCCTCACCACCGAGTACGTGGACGGCCAGCCGCGCAAGGTGGTGCAGCGCTTTCGCGCCTACGACAGCTACGCCGACGCCTTTCGCGACTACGCGCGCCTCATCACCCAAAGCCCGCGCTACCAGGCCGCGGCCCGCAGCGTGCACTCGGCGCAGGCGTACGCGCAGCAGTTGCAGCAGGCCGGCTACGCCACCGACCCGCAGTACGCGGCCAAGCTCAGCCGCGTTATCAACACCACGCTGCAGCTGCAGCGCGCGCTGGGCTGACGCACCGCAGGGGTTGATCCATGAGTGCCCTCAACATCGCCACCCGAGCGCTGACCACCAACCAGGCGGTGCTGCAGGTCATTGGCCACAACATCGCCAACGCCAACACCGATGGCTACACGCGCCAGCGCGTCGAGCTCAACTCGGTGCCCGGGCAGCAACTGGGCAGCGGCTACTTTGGCAAAGGGGTGCAAATCGAAGCCGTCGTGCGCGAGGGCTACAACGCCTTTTTGACGCGCGAGTCCAACGCCAACCGCGCCGTGGCCGCGGCCGACGCCACGCGCCTGCAGTACCTGCAGGGGGTGGAGTCGCTGTTCCCGCTGGGCGATGGCAGCTTGGGCAAGCTGTTGGGTGACGCCCTCAACAGCTGGACCGACGTGGCCTCCAGCCCCAACGACAGCGCCGCGCGGCAGGTGGTGCTGGACAGGTTCGACGAGCTGGCCGCGCGCATCCGCGACACGTCCGCGCGCATCACCGACATCGCCACCGGAGCGCGCCAGCAGGCCAGCGAAATCACCAATGAAATCAACCGACTGGCGCAGGCGATCGCCAGCGTCAACGACGCCATCGCGCGCACCCAGGGCAGCGGCGCCAGCCCCAACGATTTGTTGGACCAGCGCGATCGGCTCATCGCGCAGCTCAACGAGCAGGTGCAGGTGACCACGTTGCCGGCCGACGACGGCACGCTGTCGGTGTTCGTGGCTGGCAGCCTGCCGCTGGTGTTGGGTGGCACGGCGGCGCAGCTGCGCACCGCGCGCGCCGACCTGGACGGCGACCGCCAGCTGAAGCTGCAATTCGTGCAGGGTGCCAGTGCCTACGACGTGCCGCCCGAGTTCATCCCCGGCGGCAAGCTCAAGGGGGTGCTGGACTTCGTCAACCGCGACGTCATCCAAACCCAGGCGGAACTTGGGCGCATGGCGCTGGCGCTGGCCGACACGTTGAACCGGCAACAACGCAGCGGGCTGGACCTCAACGGCGTGGCCGGGGCAGACCTGTTCAGTCACGGCGCGCTCACGGGCAAACCTGCCACGACCAACACCGGCTCGGGCTCGGTCAGCGCCTTGGTTGGCAATGCCACCGCGCTCAAGGCCGAGGACTACACCATTGAGATGACCAGCGCGACCCAAGGTCACATTCGGCGCAACAGCGATGGCTGGTACTGGAGTGGTTCGACGTGGCAGGCCAGTGCCCCTAGCACGCCTTTGGCACTGGCCTCGGGCGTGTCGGTCGATGGATTGACCATCACCGCATCAGGCTCGGCTAGCGCGGGTGACCGGTTCGTGTTGTCGCCAGGAGCCACCGCCGCCGCGTCGTTGCAGATGGCGCTGTCGCGCCCGGCGGAGCTGGCGGCGGCCAGCCGCGTTTCGCTCTCGTTGGGCACGCCCAACGCTGGCAACGCGAGCATCGAGTCGGTTACGGCCACGGTGATACAGGGCGCGTGGGCCATGCCCGCGTTGCCTGCGAACCTGACGTTCACGGCACCCAACACCTTTGCGTTGAGCGGTTTTTTGCCGGCATCGGTCACGTACACCCCAGGCGAGCCGATGACGTTCACCTATACGTCGGGCGGCAACACGATCGAAGTCAAGCTCACGCTGCGTGGTCAGCCCGCCCCTGGCGACGTATTCGTGCTAAACAACACGCCGACCAACGGGGTAAGTTTCAACGGCGGCAACGCGCAAGCCATGCTGGCGTTGCGTGACCAGGTGATGTTCGACGGCAGCATCAAACTGTCGGAGGGCTATGTGGCGGTGTTCTCCAACCTCGCCTCCCGCGTCAACGAGGCACAAACGCGCGCCACGTTTTCGCAGGCGCAGGCCGACGACGCCGAGCAGCGCCGCGCCAATCAGGCAGGCGTCAACCTCGACGAAGAGGCCGCGCGCTTGCTGCAGTTCCAGCAGGCGTATCAAGCCTCGGCCAAATATCTGCAGACCGTGCAGTCCATCTTCGACACGCTGATCAGCACCTTCCGTTGACGAGGCCCATCATGTCGACCGTCTACCGCGTAGCCACGGCCTACAGCTACGACAGCACCATCGGCCGCTTGCAGCGGCGTCAAGCGGAGCTGGCCGAAGCGCAAGACCAGTTGTCGTCGGGCAAGCGCGTGCGCCGCATCAGTGACGACCCCGCTGCGGCGGCGCTGGCCGAGCGCGAGCAGGCGCGCATGCAGCGCATCCAGTCCGACCAGCGCGCGCTGGAAGCCGCCCGGCGCAACCTGGAGCTGGCCGAAAGTACCCTGGCCGACGTCGGCGACCTGTACCACCGTGCCAAAGAGCTGATCGTGCAAGGTGGCAACGGCGCGCTCAACGCCAGCGACCGCGCCACCATCGCGCAAGAGCTGGATGGCATCCGCGAGCGCCTGCTGGCGCTGGCCAACACGCAAGATACACTGGGGCGGCCGTTGTTCATGGGGTTGGGTATCACCGGCACGCAGGGCAAGCCGTTCATCGATACGCCCAGCGTGGGCAGCACCGAGACGTATGGTTTCGACGACCGGCAGGTCGACTGGCAGGGGATGGCAGGAGGGCCTGCGGCCACCGAGACCACGCTGCCGCACACGATGGACGGGCAGCGCATTTTTGGCTCCACCACCGCCCCGGGTGACAACAGCATCTGGGAAACGCTCGATCGCGCCATCATCGCGCTGAACAACACCGCCTTGACACCCAGTCAGCTCAGCGGCGAGCTGGGCACGGCGCTGGGGTACCTGGACCAGCGGCTCGACGCGGTGCTGGCCGCCCGCGGCCAGTTGGGCGACTGGCTCAACCGCGCCGATGCGATGCAGGCCGCGCTCAAGGCGCGCGAGGACTACCACATCGAACAGCAATCGGAACTCACCGACTTGGACATGGTGGCGGCGATTTCGCGCTTCCAGACGCTGCAACTGGGCTACCAGGCCGGGCTGTCGGCCTACAGCCAGGTGCAGCGCTTGTCGCTGTTTCAATACTTGGCTTGACCTGCGGGGAGTTACGCCGCCGGGCGCTGCTGCGCCTCCAGCTCGCGCAGGCGGAAGCGCTGGATCTTGCCGGTGGCGGTTTTGGGCAGCTCCGCCACGAACGCGATGGCGCGCGGGTACTTGAACGGCGCCAGGTGCTGTTTGCAGTGCGCCTGGATTTCCTCGGCGGTGGTGCTGGCGCCGGGGCGCAGCACGACGTAGGCTTTGGTTTTGGTCAGGCCGTCGGCGTCGGTGATGCCGATGACCGCGGCTTCCAGCACGGCAGGGTGGCGCACCAGCGTCGCTTCCACCTCGAACGGCGACACGTAAATGCCGCTGACTTTGAGCATATCGTCGTTGCGGCCGGCGTAGATGTAGCGGCCGTGGGCGTCGCGCGTGTACTTGTCACCGGTGCGTGTCCACGCGCCCTGAAACGTCTGACGCGAGCGCTCGCGGTCGTTCCAGTACATCAGCGCCGCGCTGGGGCCGCGCACGTACAGGTCGCCGATGTCGATCGAGCCGTCGGGGTTGGGCGCCATGGGCAAGCCGTCGTCGCCGCGGATTTCCAGTTCGTAGCCGGGCACCGGCGTGCCGCTGGTGCCGTAGGCCACCGCGCCAGGGCGGTTGGAGCAGTAGATGTGCAGCATCTCCGTGGAGCCAATGCCGTCGATGATGTCGACGCCGAAGTGCGCCGCCCAGCGCTCGCCGATGTCGCGCGGCAGCGCTTCGCCGGCCGACGAGCACAAGCGCAAGCCGACGTGGTGCCGCTCGGGGAGCTCGGGGTGCGCCAGCATGCCCGCGTAGCCGGTAGGGGCGCCAAAAAAAACGGTGGGCCGCCGCCCGGCCAGGGTGGGGGTGTTGCCCGTCAACCGGGCGAACACCGCCGTTGGCGTGGGGCGTTCGGCCATCAGGACGACGCTGGCGCCGACGCTGAGCGGGAAGCTCAGCGCGTTGCCCAAGCCATACGCAAAGAACAGTTTGGCCGCCGAGAACACCAGGTCATGGGCTTGCAGCCCAAGCACCCCACGTCCGTACAGCTCCGCCGTCCAGTACAGGTTGGCGTGGGTGTGCACGGTGCCCTTGGGTCGGCCGGTGGAGCCGGACGAGTACAGCCAAAACGCCGGCTCGTCCCCGTGGGTATCGGCAGCGGCGTTGGCAGGAGGGTGGGCGTCCAGCCAGGCATCGAAGGCGTGCAGGGCCACGCCGCCGGGCTGTGCGGCGTCGGCGCTGCCGCGGCTGACGACGACGCTGTGCACCTCGTGCCCGCCTTGCTGCAACGCCTGCGCCAGCGTAGGCAGCAACGGCGCCGACACCAGCGCGGCCTGCGCACGCGCATGGCGCAGCTGGTAGGCGTAGTCGTCGGCGGTCAGCAGCGAGTTGACGGCCACCGGCACCACCCCGGCGTACAAACAGCCCAGAAACGCCACCACCCAGTCGCTGCTGTCATGCATCAGCAGCAGCACGCGTTCTTCGCGCCGCAGGCCCAGCGCGCGCAAGGCTTGGGCGCAGCGGCGCACCCGCTCGTGCAGCGCGCCGTAGCGCAGTTCGCCGACGTCGTCGATCAGGGCCGGGCGTTCGGGGTGGGCGGCGTTGCGCGCCAACAGGTGCGCGGCGAAATTGAAGCGTTCCGGCGGGGCCGGCGGCAGGGTGGGTGGCATCGTGTCGTCTCCTCGGGGTCGGGTGGCGTGGGCAGCCGGCTGCAGCATGGTGCTGTTCACGGCCAGCGGTTGCGGTTATAAATGCACCATCGTGCGTGTGGTGCGACATGCACGATACTGCATGTTTGTGGCGGCTTCGGCCATTCGGGTTTTCCCGTATAGCGGGCTGCGCTCTGAGCTGGATACGACCTTGAAGCCCAACGACCTCGACACTGCGCGCCGTCGCGCACCCGCGCCCGAGGCGCACCCCGACCCGGTGTTGCAGTTGACGCTGCCCACCGTCACCGAACCCCAACCCGACCCCGCTGGCGGCGAGCCGCGCGTGCCGTTTTTGGTGGCCTTGGGCGAGCGCGTGCGGCTGCTGCGCGCGCGCCGCGGCATGACGCGCAAGGCCGTGGCGCTGGCGGCGGATGTGTCGGAGCGTCACCTGGCCAACCTGGAGTACGGCGCGGGCAACGCCTCGATCCTGGTGTTGCTACAGGTGGCGCGCGCGCTGCAGTGCCCGCTGGCCGAGCTGCTGGGGGATATCAGCACCAGCTCACCGGAATGGTTGCTGATCCGCGAGCTGTTGCAGGGGCGGGACGAAGCCGAGCTGCGCCGCGTGCGGCACAAGCTGGTGGAGCTGTTGGGTGCGCACGGCGGGGTCGACAGCGTGGGGCGGCAAGGGCGCATCGCCCTCATTGGCCTGCGTGGGGCGGGCAAGTCGACGCTGGGACGGCGCTTGGCTGAGGCGCTGGGCTACCCGTTCATCGAGCTCAGCCGCGAAATCGAGCAGTTCGCCGGCTGCAGCATCAGCGAAATCCACAACCTTTACGGTGCTGCCGCATACCGGCGCTACGAGCGCCGCGCGCTGGAGGAAGCGATCCAAATCTACCCCGAGGTGGTGATCGCCACGCCGGGCGGCCTGGTGTCGGACCCGACCAACTTCAACCTGCTGCTGCAGCACTGCACCACGGTGTGGCTCAAGGCCGATCCGGCCGACCACATGCGCCGCGTGGCCGAGCAGGGTGACCTGCGGCCGATGGCGGCCAGCCCGGAAGCGATGGAGGACCTGCGCCGCATCCTGGCGGGGCGCTCGGCCTTTTATGCCAAGGCGGACCTGACGATCGACACCAGCGCGCAGCCGCTGGAGGCCACCTTTGCCCTGCTGCTGCGCGAAGTGCACGCCCTGCTGCACAAGGATGCGCAGCGCGTGTGATGGCGCGTGACACTAGGGTTTATCCCTAGGACTGAGCGATCGGTGGTGCTTGCGCGGGTCGGTGATATGCACTATCATGCAAATCATGGATGCACGATGATGCATCTTTCGGCCTCAATCCCGTAACCTCGCCGAGCCGCTTGCCATGACCACCAACCCGCGCACCGACCCCATCGTCGACTACCAAACCCACCCAAGCCAGTACCGTCACCTGCGTCTGGAGGTGGATGGGCCCATCGCCACGCTGTCGCTCGACATCGATGAAGAAGGGGGCCTGCGCCCCGGCTACAAGCTCAAGCTCAACAGCTACGACCTGGGCGTGGACATCGAGCTGCACGACGCGCTCAACCGCATCCGCTTCGAGCACCCGCAGGTGCGCACGGTGGTGGTCACCAGCCTCAAGGACCGGGTGTTTTGCTCGGGCGCCAACATCTTCATGTTGGGCCTGTCGTCGCACGCTTGGAAGGTGAACTTTTGCAAGTTCACCAACGAAACGCGCAACGGCATGGAAGACTCCAGCCGCCATGAGGGCCTGAAGTTCCTTGCAGCGCTCAACGGCGCGTGCGCCGGTGGCGGCTACGAGCTGGCGCTGGCCTGCGACGACATCGTGCTGGTGGACGACCGCTCCAGCGCCGTGAGCCTGCCGGAGGTGCCGTTGCTGGGCGTGCTGCCGGGCACCGGTGGGCTGACACGCTTGACCGACAAGCGCCGCGTGCGCCACGACCTGGCCGATGTCTTTTGCACCAGCGTCGAAGGTGTGCGCGGCCAGCGCGCCGTCGAGTGGCGGCTGGTCGACGCCATCGCCAAGCCGGCCGTGTTTGCGCAGACGGTGCGCGAGCGCGCGCTGCGGCTGGCCGCCGGCAGCGACCGCCCGGCCGACGCGCAAGGGGTGGCGCTGCCGCCGTTGCAGCGCACCTTCAGCGATGACGGCGTGCGCTACCGGCACGTGCAGGTGGACATCGACCGCGCCCGGCGCGTGGCGACGCTGACCGTGCGTGCGCCGGACGCGGCCCCACCCACCGAGCTGGACGGCATCCTGGCTGCGGGGGCCGATTGGTGGCCACTGGCCATGGGCCGTGAGCTGGACGACGCCATCTTGCACCTGCGCACCAACGAGCTGACCCTCGGCACCTGGGTGCTGCGCACCGAAGGGGATGCCGCCGCGGTGCTGGCTTGCGACGACGCGCTGCAAGCGCACGCCGGGCACTGGTTCGTGCGTGCCACCACCGGGCTGCTGCGCCGCACGCTGGCACGCCTGGACGTGTCGTCGCGCAGCCTGATCGCGCTGATCGAGCCGGGCTCGTGCTTTGCCGGCACGCTGGCCGAGCTGGCCCTGGCCGCCGACCGCAGCTACATGCTGGTGTTGCCCAATGAGCCGCAGCGTGCCCCGCGCCTGACGCTGCACGCCGACGCCAACTTCGGCCGCTACCCGATGGTCAACGACCGCAGCCGCCTGCAGCGGCGCTTTTACGACGAAGCCGAACCCCTGCAGGCGGCGCGTGCTGCGGTGGGTCAGCCCCTGGACGGCGACCAAACCGCCGCGCTGGGGCTGGTGACGGCCGCGCTGGACGACATCGACTGGGCCGACGAGGTGCGCCTGGTGCTGGAAGAGCGTGCCGCGATGTCGCCCGACGCGCTCACCGGCCTGGAAACCAACCTGCGCTTTGGCGGGCCGGAAACGATGCTGACGCGCATCTTCGGGCGGCTGTCGGCATGGCAGAACTGGATTTTCCAGCGTCCTAACGCCGTCGGCGACAAAGGTGCGCTCAAGGTGTACGGCAAAGGCGATAAAGCGCAGTTCGACTGGCAGCGTGTTTGAGCGTCCGCACGACCTACCCTTACCCCGCACAACCCACCCCCAACGTGGCCGTTTGGCTTGCAGGAGACCCCCCATGAGCTCGATCAACTACAGCGACAAGATTCCCAACAACGTCAACCTGTCGGAAGACCGCACGCTGCAGCGCGCGCTGGAGCACTGGCAACCCAACTACCTGCAATGGTGGCAGGACATGGGGCCGGAAGGCTCGCACGACTACGAGGTGTATCTGCGCACTGCCGTCAGCGTCGATCCGCAAGGCTGGGCGCAGTTCGGCTACGTCAAGATGCCGGACTACCGCTGGGGTATCTTCCTCAACCCACCGGAGCCCGGGCGCAAAATCCACTTCGGCGACCACCTCGGCGAGGACGCCTGGCAGGAAGTCCCCGGCGAACACCGCGCCAACCTGCGCCGCATCATCGTCACCCAGGGTGACACCGAGCCGGCCAGCGTCGAGCAGCAGCGCCACCTGGGCCTGACCTGCCCCAGCCAGTACGACCTGCGCAACCTGTTCCAGGTCAACGTCGAGGAGGGGCGCCACCTGTGGGCGATGGTGTACCTGCTGCACAAATACTTCGGGCGCGACGGTCGCGAGGAAGCCGAGGCGCTGCTGGAGCGGCGCAGCGGCGACCGCGACAACCCGCGCATCCTGGGCGCGTTCAACGAGCGCACGCCGGACTGGCTGAGCTTTTACATGTTCACCTACTTCACCGACCGTGACGGCAAGTTCCAGCTGTGCGCGCTGGCCGAATCCGGCTTCGACCCGCTGGCGCGCACCACCCGCTTCATGCTCACCGAGGAGGCGCACCACATGTTCGTCGGCGAGTCGGGCGTGTCGCGCGTCATCCAGCGCACCTGCGAGGTGATGAACCAGCTCAAGACCGATGAGCCCGACAAGGTGCGCGCTGCCGGCGTCATCGACCTGCCCACGATCCAGCGCTACCTCAACTTCCACTTCAGCGTCACGATCGACCTCTTTGGCGCCGACCAGTCAAGCAACGCCGCCACGTTCTACACCTCGGGCCTCAAGGGTCGGTACGAGGAGGGCAAGCGCACCGACGACCACCGCCTCAAAAACGACACCTACCGCATCCTGGACGTCGTCGATGGCTGGCTGGTCGAAAAAGAGGTGCCGATGCTCAACGCGCTCAACGAAGTGCTGCGCGACGACTACATCCGCGACTCGGTGAGCGGCGTGGAGCGCTGGAACCGGGTGATCGAAAAGGCGGGCATCCCGTTCCGGCTGCAGGTGCCGCACAAAGCGTTCAACCGCAAGATCGGCACCCTGGCCGGTGTCAAGGTCAGCCCCGATGGCCGCGTCGTCAGCGAGGCCGAATGGAACGCGCGCGTCAGCGAATGGCTGCCCACCGACGAGGACCGGGCCTTCGTGGCCAGCCTGATGGGGCGCGTGGTCGAGCCGGGCAAGTTTGCCAACTGGATTGCGCCGCCGGTGATGGGCATCAACCGCCAGCCGGTGAACTTCGAGTACGTGCGGTTCAACTGAGGGTCAACGATGGACGTCGCCGCCACCGTCGTGCAGCAGCACCTGATCGACCCCGAGATCTGCATCCGCTGCAACACCTGCGAGGCCACGTGCCCGATCGGGGCGATCACGCACGACAGCCGCAACTACGTCGTCGATGCGGACAAGTGTAACGCCTGCATGGCCTGCGTGCCACCGTGTCCGACCGGCGCCATCGACAACTGGCGGCTGGTGCCCCGCGCTCGGCCGTACAGCGTGACCGAGCAGTTGGGGTGGGACGAACTGCCCCCACCGCTGCCCGAGGCCGAGCTGGCCAGTCTGGGGGCGGAGGCAGTGGCGCAGACCGAAGCCTTGCTGGCGCGCGCGGCGCAACCCTCGGTGGCCTCGGCGGCGTTGCAACCCGAGCCGGCTGCCCTCAGCGGCGCCACGCTGGGCGCCACCGTGCCCCCGTGGTCGGCGGCCCACCCCTACGTCAATCTGTACGGGCCGCGCGCGGCGCGCAAGTCGGTGCGCGCCACTTGCGTGGGCAACCTGCGCGTCACCGAGGTCGGCTCCGACTACGACACCCACCACATCGTGCTGGATTTCGGTGCGATGCCGTTTCCGGTGCTCGAGGGGCAGTCGATCGGCATCATCCCGCCCGGCACCGACGCCCAGGGCCGCCCACACCACCCGCGCCAGTACTCGGTGGCCAGTCCGCGCAACGGCGAGCGCGCCGGCCACAACAACCTGTCGCTGACCGTCAAGCGCGTGCTGGCCGACCACCAGGGCAACCCAGTGCGCGGCGTGGCATCCAACTACCTGTGCGACCTCAAGGTCGGCGACGAGGTCGAGGTCATCGGGCCGTTTGGCAGCAGCTTTTTGATGCCGAACCACCCGCGCAGCCACATCGTGATGATCTGCACCGGCACCGGCAGCGCGCCAATGCGTGCGATGACCGAATGGCGCCGCCGTCTGCGGGCCAGTGGCAAGTTCGAAGGTGGGCGGCTGGTGCTGTTTTTCGGCGCCCGCACCCCGCAGGAGCTGCCGTACTTTGGTCCGTTGCAAAAGCTGCCGCGCGACTTCATCGAGGTGCATTTCGCCTTCAGCCGCGTACCGGGGCAACCTCGCCTGTACGTGCAAGATGCGATGCGCGCCCAGGCGGCCACGTTGGCCGAGCTGCTGCGCGACCCCGACGCCTACTTCTACGTCTGCGGCCTGCGGGCGATGGAAGAGGGCGTGCTGCTGGCGCTGCGCGATATCGCGGTCGGCGCCGGGCTGGACTGGGACGTGCTGACGCGCCAGCTGCGCGACGAAGGGCGGCTGCACCTGGAGACGTACTGAACCGGCAAACCCCCGCTGTCGCCAAGGTTGGTGCCTAGCCGCGCGCCGATGCGCTACAGTGCGCCCCGTGGAGACCAAGCCATTGTCGCAGGGGATGCAGGCGCATCCCCACAACGTTGCGGACGGCCAGCCCCCCACGCTGCGCGTGGGGGTGGTGATGCGGCGCGAGCCGGTCAGCGGCCCCATGGCGCGCTGGCAACCGTGGCGCTGGGCACTGGCCGACGTGCAGGTGCTGCAGGCGCCGCCCGGTATCGCGTGTACCCCGTGGCCGGCCGAGTGGCAAACCGGGGCCGCCGTGCCGCTGGAGCCCGAAGCCGGCGCGCCCCCCGGGGTCCAGCACTGGGGCTATGCGCCTTTGAACGTGGCGCTGCACCCGCAGGACGCCGAGGGCTACTTGCTCAACGTGACCGCGCCCGCGCCGTGTTTTTGGGTGCTGTGGCGTGAGCCCGAGATCGACGACGGGTTGGCGCAACCGCTGATCGTCACGCTGAGCTACCACGACGCCGGCCGCTGGCTCGACGCGCAGGAGCGTGTGGATCAGGTCGCCGCCCCGGCCGCGCTGGTGCGCTGGTTGGCCGACTACGCGCAGCGCCACCACCAGCCCGAGCCCAAGCGGCGGGCGCGTCCGGCCAGCTTCCAGCCATTGACCGACCGCTTCGGCCAGCCCGCGCGCATCAGCACCGGCGCGCCGCGTGGCGCTGCAGGAGGGGGCGCAGGATGACGCCGACGGACGAAAGTTTCTGGTCGCGCTGGTCGCGCCGCAAAGCGTTGGCGCGTCAGGGGCTGGTCGAGCCGGCTGAGGCCGACCCGGCACCCGCCGTGCCAGCGGTGGCACCCGACCGCACGGTCACGCCCGACCCCGAGCCAGTGCCACGCCCCGCAGCCGCCCCCGACGCGGCTGCGGACAGCGCCGCGCCAGCCGCCCGCCCAACCCCGGCGCCACCACCTCCACCGACGCTGGAGGATGTGCGCCGGCTCACGCCGCAGTCGGACTTCCAGCCCTTCGTGCGGCCCGAGGTGGCGCCCGAGGTGCGCAACGCCGCGCTGCGCAAGCTGTTCGCCGACCCGCACTTCAACCAGATGGATGGGCTCGACGTCTACATCGACGACTACAGCCGGCCCGACCCGCTGCCGCTGGCGCTGGCCAAGCGCATGGCGGCGGCGCAGGTGATGGGTCTGTTCACCGAGCCTGCGCAAGCCACCCCCAACGCCCCTGCTGCGGTGCCAGCCGTTGCGCAACCGCCCCAGCCGCTGCAGCCCCAGGCGGCGCGGCCCGAGGTGGCTGCGGCGCAGCCGTGGCCGCCCGGTGACCCCACCGCGGAGCGGGGCGCGGCCGGCGACGAGTCCACCACCCAAGCCGATCACCCATGACCGTCCTTGCCTGTACCTGCAACCGCACCCAACCGATCGACGCGCAGGCCCTGCAGGCTGCGCTGCGCACCCCGGTGGTGCTGCACCATGCCCTGTGTCGGCGCGAAGCGTCGAGCTTTCAACGCGCGGCGTGCCACGACGATGAGTTGATCGTTGCCTGCACCCAGGAGCAGCGTTTGTTCACGGAATTGGCCACCGCCACCGAAGGGGTGCCGCCCCCGGACGTGCGGCCGATCCGTTTTGTCAACCTGCGCGAGACCGGCGGCTGGTCGCGCGACGCGCAGCGCGCCACGCCCAAGATGGCCGCGTTGCTGGCCGCCGCGCGCCTGCCCGAACCTGAACCAGTGCCGACCGTGCGCTACGTCAGCCAAGGCCGGTTGTTGATCGTGGGGCCGCTGGAACAGGCGGCGGCGTTGGCCGACCGCTTGAGCGACGTATGGCAGGTGACGCTGCTGGGCACCGGAGGGGCGTTGCCGCAGGTGCACCAGCACCCGGTGTTGGCCGGACGCGTGCGTGCCTTACGGGGGTGGCTGGGTGACTTCACCCTGGAGTGGGTGGACGACAACCCGATTGCGCTGGACCTGTGCACGCGCTGCAACGCCTGCTTGCAGGCTTGCCCCGAGGGGGCGATCGGCCTGGACTACCAGGTGGACTTGAACGTGTGCCGCGCCCACCGCGATTGCGTGCGCGTCTGCGAGGCCCCGGGCGCCATCGACTTTACCCGCAGCCCCGAGGCGCAGCAGGCCACCTTCGACGCCGTGCTGGACCTGCGGCTGCAGCCGGCGTTCACGCAGCACGCGCTGCCGCAGGGGTACGTGCACCTGCCCCCCACACTGGACGCCGAACAGCGGCTGCAGCGCCTGTGGGCGTTGCGCGACCTGGTGGGCACGTTCGACAAGCCGAAATTTTTCCGCTACCAGCAGCGGCTGTGCGCGCACGCTCGCAACGAGCGCGTCGGCTGCCGGGCCTGCGTGGACGTCTGCTCGGCCAGCGCCATCCGCAGCGACGTCGAGCACAACCGCATCGTCGTCGAGCCGCACCTGTGCGTCGGCTGCGGCGCGTGCAGCACCGTGTGCCCCAGCGGCGCGCTCACGTTTGCCTACCCCGATGCCGCCTACCAGGGCCGCGCGATCAAAACCCTGTTGGACACCTACCGTGCCGCCGGGGGACGCGACGCCGTGCTGCTGCTGCACAGCCAGGACGCGGGGCAGCAGCTGGTGCAGGACTGGGGCCGGGCGGCGCGGTTGGATGCGGCGCTGCATGGCGTACCCGCGCGGGTCATCCCATGGGCGCTGTGGCACATGGCCAGCACGGGCATCGAGCTGTGGCTCAGCGCCATCGCCTACGGCGCCAGCCAGGTGGTGCTGTTGCTCACCGACGAAGAGGCCCCTCAGTACCGCGAGGCGCTGCAAGCGCAACTGGCGCAGGCCCAGGCGGTGCTGAGCGGCCTTGGTTACAGTGGGCAGCACATGCACCTTGTCCAGGCACGCGACGCGCGTGACCTGGCCGCGCTCGACGCCACCATCCGCACGCTGCCGCCCGCCCAAGGCGTGGCGGTGGCGGCCACCTACGCGGTGCAGGCGGACAAGCGCGCCACGCTGGAGCTGGCGCTGCAGCACCTGATCGACCACGCTCCAGCGCGACCTGCCGACGACACGATTGCGCTGCCCAGCGAGGGCGCGGCGCTGGGCACGGTGCAGGTGGACCCCGAGCGCTGCACGCTGTGCATGAGCTGCGTGGGTGCCTGCCCCGCCGGCGCGCTGCAGGACAACCCGGCGGCGCCGCAGCTGCGCTTCATCGAAAAAAATTGCGTGCAGTGTGGCCTGTGCGTGCGCACGTGTCCCGAGCAGGCGGTGGCCCTGCAGCCACGCTTGTGGCTGCATGCCCAACGGCGCGAGCCACGCGTGCTGCACGAGCAGCCGCCGTTTCACTGCATCCGCTGTGGCAAGCCGTTTGGCACCCTCAAAGGGGTGGAGACGATGCTGGCGCGGCTGGCCGCGCACCCGATGTTTCAAGGGGCGGCGGCCGAGCGGCTCAAAATGTGCGGCGACTGCCGGGTCATCGACATCCACACACACGCCGACGTGCGCATCACCGACCTGTGAGCACCGCCATGGCCGAACGACCGTTGCCCATGCCCACCCGGGCCGACTTTGACGAAGAACTGGCCCGCGCCGACACCTACGGCCTGCTGGCGGCGTTGCTGTACGCCCCCCCGCCCGAGGCGCTGCTGGCTCAACTGCGGCTGGCGGTGACCGAGCCCCCCGGCGCGGCGCAGGCGTACCTGCAGCCCGCCTGGCAAGCCCTGGTCGGGCAGGCGCGTGCCCTGACCACCGCACAGGTGCACGATGAGTACGACACCCTGTTTGGTGGCGTCGGGCGCCCCGAGGTCTACCTGTACGCGTCACACTACCTGAGCGGGTTTTTGCACGACCAACCGTTGGCGGCGCTGCGCACCGAGCTGGCCGAGCTGGGCCTGACGCGGACCGAAGGCATGGCCGAATCGGAAGACCACATCGCGTACCTGTGCGAGGTGATGCGCTACCTAATCGCTGGCGACGACGCGGCCATCTGCAACCTGGCGCGCCAGCAGGCCTTTTTTGCGCGCCATCTGCACCCCTGGGTGCCGGCGCTGTGCGACGCCCTGCAGCAGCACCCGGCGGCGCGGTTCTATGCCGCAGTGGCGGGCTGGCTGCGCGCCTTCATCGACATCGAAGCGCAGGCGTTCGAGATGGCCGGCTAGACCGAGGCTGCGGCGGACGCCGGCTCGCGCGGCTCGCTGTACAGCCGTACACGGAACACCGCGCCCGGGCGGCCATCGGCGCGTGCGTTGGCTTCCAGCCGCGCGCCGTAGCGCTCCAGCAGCCCTTGGCTGACCCACAGCCCCAGGCCGTTGCCGTTGGCTTTGGTGGTGAAAAACGGCGTGAACAGCCGTGTACGCACCTCGGCGCTCAAGCCCGGCCCGTGATCCCGCACCTCCAGCCACGCCCCCACCACACGGTCGTCCTCAATCCAATCGCCGCTGTCCAGCTCCACCACACCGCCCGGGGGCGACGCTTGCACCGCGTTGACCACCAGGTTGATGATGACCTGCTGCAACTCTTGCCGGTTGCACGCCACCGGCGCCGTGGCATGGTCGTGGCGTTGCAGCGTGATGCCGTGCTGCTGCACCAGCCGCTCGACCAGCACCAGGCAATCGGTGACCACCTCCGGCAGCGCCAGCGGCTCTACGTAGCCCGCGAACTCGGTCGGGCGCGCGTGTTGCAGCAGCCGCGTCACGATCAGACGAATGCGCTCGATTTGCGCGTCGATCAGCCGCAGCTCGGCCTGCACCGGTGCGGCTGCCGGGCCCAAGGTGTCGCGCAGCAGGTCCAGGTTGCCCTGAATGACCGCGACGGGGTTGTTGAGCTCGTGCGCCACGCCGGCGGTCAATTGCCCGATGGTGGCCAGCCGCTCGCTTTTGACCAGCTGTTGCTGCGCCTGCCGCAGCGCGGCGTTGGACTGTTGCAGCTCACGCGTGCGCTCGGCGACCTTGCGGTCCAGCGTCTCGCCCCAGGCACGCAGACGCGCGGTTTGTTCGGCCACCGTGTCCAGCAGCCGGTCCAGGTGCCGGGCCAGCTCGCCCAGTTCGTCGTGCTGCGGCAGTGGGCCCACGCGCGCGTCGGGGTTGCCTTGTTCGACCTGGCGCATCGTGGCGTGCATGCGCTCCACCGGTTGCACCAGTGTGCGTGCCCACCGCAGCGACCACGCCGCGGTGCCCGCCATCACCAGCGCCAGCAGCACCGCTGTGCCGGCGAGCACCCCCAACCGCACCCAACGCAGTGGCGCTTCCAAAAAACCCACGTACAGCATCCCAATGCGCTGCCCGGTGCTGTCCAGCAGGGGTTCGTAGGCGCTCACGTACCAATCGTTGACGACGAAAGCACGGTCCAGCCACGTGCGTCCCTGGCCCAGCACCGCGTCGCGCACCGCCTGCGACACCCGCGTGCCGATGGCACGCTGCTGCCCAAACAGACGCACGTTGGTGCTGATGCGCACGTCGTCCAAAAACAGCGTCGCGGTGCCCTGGCTGCCAAACGGCAGCGCACCTGGCGGGTAGACGACGCGGTTGATGTGGTCGATGAAGTCCAGGTTGCCGTTGAGCAGCAGCCCGCCGTGCAGCACCCAGCCACGCAACGCAGCGTCGGGGGGCAGCGCGGCGCTGGCCAGCATCAGCAGGGCGCGACGCTCGTGGGTGCGCGTGGTGGGGGCGGCGTTGCGCGTGGGCACCAGCGCGATGTCGAGCCGCGGCAGCAGGTGCGGCGCATGCAGCGCGACCTGATCGGGCTGCCACACCTCCAAGCGCGCGCCGCTGCCGCTGCTTTGCGCCGCTGGGCTGTGGGGATCGTGCGGCGGGCGCAACACCAGAAAATCCAGGCCCAGGCGTTGGCGCTCGTGCTCCAACCAATCCTGCACCGCCGCGGGCGCGTGCGCGGGCGGGCGCGGCGGGACGTTGCCTGTCTGCAAGCGCAGGTGCAGCGCGTGCGACTCGGCCACGCTGCGCGTGCCGCTGCCCACCTCCAGCAACACCTGCTCGAAGTAACCACGCGCTACCGCCAGGTCGGCGCGCACCTTGGTGCGCAGCAGCTGGTCGTAGGCGTAGTCGGTCCACAGCGACAGCGCCAGCAGCAGCAGTGGCAGGGCCAAGGCCAACGGCGCCAGCGCCAGCACCAGCACCTTGGCACGCACCGAGCGGCCGAGCCACGCCCGCCAGTGCCGCAGCAGCCTCATCGTGCCGAGCCGTCCTGCGCGGCCCATTCGGCGGCGCGGCGCTCCAGCGTGCGCCGCGAGACCCCCAGCAACTGCGCTGCGCGCGTTTTGTCGCCGCCTACCGAGTCGAGCACCGCCTGGATGTGGCGGCGCTGCAGCGTTTCCAGGTCCAGCGGCTGGCCGGGCGCGCAGGCTGGCCGCTCGCGCAGCGGTGGGTACAGCGCCGACACGTTGACCTCGCCCAGGATCAGGCTGCGCTCGACCCAGTTGCGCAGCTCGCGCACGTTGCCGGGCCAGTGGTACTGCTGCAGCAGCGCCATCGCGTCGGCATCGACCTCCAACGGCGCCACGCCCAGCGCCGGGGCCAGCGTGGCGACAAAATGCTCCACCAGCGCCGGGATGTCTTCGCGCCGCTGGCGCAACGGCGGCAGCTCGATGTCCACCACCCGCAGCCGGAAGTACAGGTCCTCCCGGAAGCGTCCAGCGGCCACCTCGTCGGCCAGCGGTCGGTTGGTGGCGGCGATCACGCGCACGTCCACCGGCACCGTTTGTTGACTGCCCACCGGGCGGATGTGCAGCTCTTCCAACACCCGCAGCAGGCTAGCTTGCACGGCCGGGGGCAGGTCGGCCACCTCGTCCAAAAACAACGTGCCACCCTGGGCGTACACGAACAAGCCGTCGTGCGCCCCATGGGGGCCGCGCGCGTGACCAAACAGCTCGCGCGCCAACAACTCCGGCGCCAGCGTGCCGCATTGCACGGCCACGAACGGCCCCGCCGCGCGCGGGCTGGCGGCGTGCAGCGCGCGCGCCACCAGCTCCTTGCCGGTGCCGGACTCACCTTGCAGCAGCACCGTGCTGGGGGTGGGCGCGACGCGGGCGATCGCGGCGCGCAGCCGCTCAGTGGCCGCCGACACCCCAATCAGCGGCGTGCCCTCCGACCGTGAGGGCCGCGCATGGCGGCGCAGCACGTAGTTTTCGCGCCGCAGCCGCGCGCGTTCGTGGCACTGCCGCACAGCGTTGAGGATTTGCGGCACGCGAAAGGGCTTGAGGATGAAGTCCGACGCGCCGGCGCGCAGCGCTTCGATGGCCGTGTCCAGCGACGCAAACGCCGTGATCAGAATCACTTCGCCCCCATAGCCCTGTTCGCGCAGCGTGTGCAGCCACTGCACCCCGCTGACCCCTGGCAAGGCAATGTCCAGGATGACCAGGTCGAAGCGCTGCGCGCGCATCCACTGCTCGCCTTCTTCGGCGCTGGCCGCGGCGACCACAAAGCGGCAGCGCGGCGCCAGCGTCTTGACCAAAAAGTTGCGCATGCCCGGCTCGTCGTCAACGACCAGGATGGCGCCTTCGGGCCAGCGGCCCTCGGCCAGACCGGAGGCGGAGCCGGCCTCCTGCGTGGGGGGAATGGCCTCGTGAACCATGGCCCCATCATTGTAAAAAACCAAGTGATTTGGTGGGGCATTGTCTCGTTGGCGACACAGTGGGCCCCCGTGATGTCAGCGACAGTTTGTCGCATGCCGCGCGACAAGGTGCCGCCTGGATGTGGAGCAGGTGGCGGCATGCTGGCGCACGGCGGGGTGTCACGTTCGGTGTTGCACCGCAGCATTCATAAGTACATCAGCATGTGTCGATGGTATAGGTTTTGCTAGAGTGAGGGGCGGTGCGCGCCTACCAACGCCGGGCGCGGACGCGTGGCAATGGTGCGTCGCGCGAGGGGGCTGGTCAACGCCTGGGCCTGGCGGTAACGTAATGGTTACCAACGTTCGAGCCACACCGTTTGCCAGTTCCCCGAGGAAACGCGTATGAAGTACGAATCGACCCCCGCACAACCCGGCCGGCGGCGCTGGTTTGCCGCCGCTGGCGCGGTCGGCGCCGCGGCTGCGGCCGCCACGGTGTTGCCGCGTGCGCCGATGCCGGCGGCCGACGCCGCCGCCCAACCCGCACCGCCTCCCCGCCGTGGGGGCGGCTACCAGTTGAGCGCCCACGTCCAGCGCTACTACGACACCACCCGCGTTTGAACCCGCACCGTTCAGGAGAACCGGCCATGCTGCTGAAGCGCACTTCGGACCGCCGCGCCGCCCAAGCGGCCGGCGACGGCGTGTTGATCGATCGTTTACGCCACGGGTTGGCGCGCGCGTTGCCGACCGTCGACCGGCGCGCCTTTTTGCGCCGCAGCGGGTTGGGGTTGGGCGTGGGGCTGGCCGCCACGCAGCTCACGCTGGTGCAGCGTGCCAAGGCCGCCGAGGGCAAGCCGGCGCCCACCGGCCAAGGCAAGGTCGAGGTCAAGCGCACCGTCTGCACCCACTGCTCGGTGGGTTGCGCCATCGACGCCGTGGTCGAAAACGGCGTCTGGGTACGGCAAGAGCCGGTGTTCGACTCGCCCATTAACCTGGGTGCGCACTGCGCCAAAGGGGCGGCGGTCCGCGAGCACGGGCACGGCGAGTACCGGTTGCGCTACCCCATGAAGCTGGTCAACGGCAAGTACCAGCGCATCAGTTGGGAGCAGGCGCTCGATGAGATCGCCGCCAAGATGAAGCAGCTGCGCGACGAGAGCGGCCCGGATGCGCTGTACTTCATCGGCTCGTCCAAGCACAGCAACGAACAAGCCTACCTGCTGCGCAAATTCGTCAGCTTCTGGGGCACCAACAACTGCGACCACCAGGCGCGCATCTGCCACTCGACCACGGTGGCTGGGGTGGCCAACACCTGGGGCTACGGCGCGATGACCAACTCGTACAACGACATGCAATACAGCAAGGTCGCGTTGTACATTGGCTCCAACGCCGCCGAGGCCCACCCGGTGTCGATGTTGCACATGCTGCACGCCAAGGAGCTGGGCTGCAAGATGATCGTGGTCGACCCGCGCTTCACGCGCACCGCGGCCAAGGCCGACGAGTACGTGCGCATCCGCTCCGGCACCGACATCCCGTTCCTGTTCGGCGTGCTCTACCACATCTTCAAAAACGGCTGGGAGGACAAGGCCTACATCCAGGCGCGCGTCTACGGCATGGACAAGGTGCGCGAGGAGGTGCTGGCCCAATGGACGCCCGACAAGGTCGAGGAGGCCTGCGGTGTCAAAGAGGAGCAGGTCTTCAAAGTGGCCAAGATGCTGCACGAAAACCGCCCCGGCACCATCGTGTGGTGCATGGGGCAGACGCAGCACAGCATCGGCAACGCGATGGTGCGCGCCTCGTGCATCCTGCAGCTGGCGCTGGGCAACATCGGCGTGTCCGGTGGCGGGGCCAACATCTTCCGTGGTCACGACAACGTGCAGGGCGCCACCGATGTCGGCCCCAACCCGGACTCGCTGCCGGGGTACTACGGCTTGGCCGCAGGCGCGTGGAAGCACTTCGCCACCGTGTGGGGCGTGGACTATGAGTGGATCAAGTCCCGCTACGCCGAGGGCATGATGGAAAAACCCGGCATCACGGTGTCGCGCTGGATCGACGGCGTGCTGGAGAAAAACGAACTCATCGACCAGGGGCCCAACCTGCGCGGGGTGTTTTTCTGGGGCCATGCGCCCAACTCGCAGACCCGCGGCCTGGAGATGAAAAAGGCCATGGACAAGCTGGACCTGCTGGTGGTCATCGACCCGTACCCGTCGGCCACCGCGGCGATGGCGGCGATGCCGGGCAAGCCCGAAGACCTCAACCCCAACCGCGCGGTGTACCTGCTGCCCGCGGCCACGCAGTTCGAGACCAGCGGCTCGTGCACGGCGTCCAACCGGTCGATCCAGTGGCGCGAAAAGGTCATCGAGCCGCTGTGGGACAGCCGCACCGACCACATGATCATGTACCAGCTGGCGCAGAAGCTGGGCTTCGACAAGGAGCTGGTCAAGAACGTCAAGCTGCAAAAGGTCAAGGGCATGGACGAACCCGTGCCCGAGGACATCCTGCGCGAGATCAACCGTGGCGTGTGGACCATCGGTTACACCGGCCAGAGCCCGGAGCGGCTGAAGGCCCACATGCGCCACATGCACGCCTTCGATGTCAAGACGCTCAAATGCAAGGGCAAGGTGGTCGACAAGGAAACCGGCTACGACCTCACCGGTGACTATTTCGGCCTGCCCTGGCCGTGCTACGGTACGCCCGAGCTCAAGCACCCGGGCTCGCCCAATCTGTACGATACCTCCAAGCACGTCATGGAGGGCGGCGGCAACTTCCGCGCCAACTTCGGTGTCGAGCGCGACGGCGTGAGCTTGCTGGCCGAAGACGGCTCGCACTCCAAGGGGGCCGACATCACCACCGGCTACCCCGAGCTGGACCACATCCTGCTCAAAAAACTCGGCTGGTGGGACGAGCTCACCGAGGAAGAAAAGAAAGCCGCCGAGGGCAAGAACTGGAAGACTGACCTGTCGGGCGGCATGATCCGCGTGTTCATGAAGAACCACGGCTGCCACCCGTTCGGCAACGCCAAAGCGCGCGCCGTGGTGTGGAACTTCCCCGACCCGATTCCGCAGCACCGCGAGCCGATCTACGGCAACCGGCCGGATCTGATCGCCAAGTACCCCACGCACGACGACCAGAAGAACCGCTGGCGCCTGCCCATCCTGTACAAGACGCTGCAGCAAAAGAACGTCGAGGACAAGCTGCACGAAAAATTCCCGCTCGTGATGACCTCCGGGCGGCTGGTCGAGTACGAAGGCGGCGGCGAGGAGACCCGCTCCAACCCGTGGCTGGCCGAGCTGCAGCAGGAGATGTTTGTCGAAATCCATCCGGCCGCGGCGGCCCAGCGCGGCATCCGCAACGGCGACCGCGTCTGGGTGACCACGCCCACGGGTGCGCGCATCAACGTGCAGGCCCTGGTCACCCCGCGCGTGGCCGAAGACCATGTCTTTTTACCCTACCACTTTTCGGGCCGCTGGCAGGGGCAGGACATGCTGGCGTACTACCCGCAAGGCGCCGCGCCCCTGGTGCGTGGCGAAGCGGCCAACACCGCCACCACCTACGGCTACGACATCGTGACCATGATGCAAGAGACCAAGACCACGATCTGCAACGTGGAACGCGCCTGAGGAGCAGACCATGGCCCGCATGAAATTCATCTGTGATGCCGAGCGTTGCATCGAGTGCAATGGCTGCGTGACCGCGTGCAAAAACGAGCACGAGGTTCCCTGGGGCGTCAACCGCCGCCGCGTCGTGACGATCAACGACGGTGTGCCGGGCGAACGCTCGATTTCGGTGGCGTGCATGCACTGCTCCGACGCGCCGTGCATGGCGGTGTGCCCGGTACAGTGCTTTTACCGTACCGAAGAGGGCGTGGTGCTGCACGACAAGGACATCTGTATCGGCTGCGGCTACTGCAGCTACGCGTGCCCGTTCGGCGCACCGCAGTTTCCTGGCGAGGGCACGTTTGGCGTGCGCGGCAAGATGGACAAATGCACCTTCTGTGCCGGCGGTCCCGAGCCCAACGGCAGCCAGGCCGAGTTCGAAAAATACGGCCGCAACCGCCTGGCCGAGGGCAAGCTGCCAGCGTGTGCCGAAATGTGCTCGACCAAGGCGCTGCTGGCTGGCGATGGTGACGTCATCGCCGACATCTTCCGTACCCGCGTGATCCAGCGCGGCAAGGGTGCCGAGGTGTGGGGCTGGGGCACGGCCTACGGCACACAAGCCAAAGCGGGGGTCTGACACCATGCGCCGCACCCTCGCCATCCTTTCGATGACCGCCGCGGCCGCGTGGCTGCTTGCAGCGTGCGGTGAGCGGCCGCAGACCGCCAGCGGCAGCAAAGCCGACGCCGCCCCCTACACTGGCACGACGGCGCCCGCCTACGCCGCGGCCCAGTGGCCGGCGGGCGACCGCAACGCCTGGGCGCAGCAGTTGCGCGCACGCACCCAATACGGGCAAAACGAGTACAGCCGCCCCAGCGGCACCCACCCCTGAACACCGTGGAGGGCAGGCCATGAACGCAAGATCCATCGCCGCATCGCGCGGCCGCTGGCGCGGTGCGCTGGCCGCCGTGGCGCTGATGTTGGCGGCCAACGCCAGCGCCCAGCAAGCCCCGGCCGCCACGCCCGAGGCGGTACCCAAGGCGCCCGTGTTGGTCGACGCCGCCCAGGAGCCGGGTTACGCCAGCCAAAGCAACGCCGAGCGCCAGCGCGTGCAGCCCGGCAACAACGCGCCCGTGTGGCGCCAGGTCGGCCAAGGGGTGGAGGGGACGGTCAACTTCCCGTACCGGGAGTACGGTGTGCTGATCCAACCCACCGTCAGCTACCCTGGCGCGGCCACCACCAACGCCGGTGAGGCGTGGCGGCAAGTGCGCAACCGCGTCATCATCCCCTACGGCGGTTCGCTGGTGCTGATTGCCTTGCTGGCGGTGGTCATCTTCTACTTCACCAAGGGGCCACTCAAGCTGCACGCGCCGCCAACCGGGCGGCGCATCGAGCGCTTCACCCCGCTGGAGCGCGCTGCCCACTGGGCCAACGCCGCGGCGTTCGTGGTGCTGGCGGTCTCGGGCCTGGTGATGGCGTTTGGACAGTACATCTTGCGCCCCATCATCGGCGCCACGCTGTTCGGGTGGCTCACCTACGCGCTGAAAAACCTGCACAACTTCGTCGGGCCGCTGTTCCTGGTGTCGCTGCTGATCATCATCGTCACCTTCGTGCGCGACAACCTGCCGCGGCGCGAGGACTGGGTCTGGCTGGTGCGCTTCGGTGGTCTGCTGGGCGACCAGGGGGTGCCCTCGCACCGCTTCAACGCGGGTGAAAAGGTGGTGTTCTGGCTGGGCGTGTTCGTGTTGGGCCTGGTGGTGGTGGGCTCGGGCCTGGTGCTGGACAAGCTGCTGCCCGGCATCGAGTACCTGCGTGCCCAGATGCAGGTGGCGCACATGATCCACGCCAGCGCCGCGTTGGTGATGATCGCGCTGTTCATCGGCCACATCTACATGGGCACGGTCGGCACCGAAGGCGCCTACGCCGCGATGAAAACCGGCTACGTCGACGAAACCTGGGCACGCGAGCACCACGCCCTGTGGTACGAAGACATTCAAGCCGGCAAAATCCCCGCGCAGCGCAGCGCGCCCGCCGAGGGCTCGCCGAGCCCCGTGCGCGCCTGAGCCGATCGTCCCCGCAGGCAGGAGAGACCGCACCATGAAACTGCGCACCCCCCTCGTCACCAGCATGTTGTTGGCCATGGTGGCCGGCGCGGCGTGGGCCAAGTTGCCCACCCCGCCGTTGACCGACGAGCAAAAAGCGGCGGCCGAGCTGGCCAAAGCCAAGGCCGCGCACCAGGCCAAGGTCGACGCCTACCAAACCTGCATGGCCGCCCAACGCGCCGCCGACCATTACTTCAAGACCCACCCCCAGGCGACCCGGCCAAGCAACGCACCGGCGTGCACCGATCCAGGCCCGTTTGCGGCGCCGGGCGCCGCGCCTGCGCCCGCCGCGGCGGGTGCACCCAAAAAGTCCTGACCGCCTACCGCGGGGTGAGCCACCATGTGGTTGCACGAACCCACGGCCTTCGGTGCGGCGCTGGCGCCAGCCGGCTGCCCGCCCAGGTTGTCGCAGGCCGCAGCGCCGCTGACGCGCGCGGTGGAGGTGATCAACGAGTTTGGTCAGCGCCGCACCATGCACATCCCGGCCGAGCGTGGCCTGACGGTGTACGTGGACAAGCGCGAGCTGGTCACGCTGATGACGCTGGGGGCGCACCCCGAGTGGCTGGTGCTGGGTTACCTGCGCAACCAGCGCCTGCTGGACGGCCCCGAGCAGGTGGAGTCGATCACGGTGGATTGGGACGTGGGCGCCGCCGCCGTGCGCACCCGCGGTGGGGTGACCGGTTGGGCCGAGCGCACCGCGCAGCGCATCGTCACCACCGGCTGCGGACAGGGCAGCATGTTCGGCAGTCTGATGGAGCAATTGGCCAGCGTGCGCGTGCAGGCGGCCGAGCCGCTGCGCCAGTCGCAGCTCTACGCCATCTTGCGCACGGTGCGCGAACAGGATTCGGTCTACAAACAGGCGGGCTCGGTGCACGGCTGCGCCCTGTTCCGCGGCGAGGAGCTGCTGCTGTTCGTCGAGGACGTGGGGCGTCACAACGCCGTCGACACCATCGCCGGCTGGACGTGGCTGCAGGGCGAGCAGGTTCTTCGCGGCGACGACAAGGTCTTTTACACCACCGGTCGGCTGACCAGCGAGATGATCATCAAGGCCGCCCAGATGGGCATTCCCGTCGTCGTGTCGCGCAGTGGCATCACCCAAATGGGGCTGGAGGTGGCCCAGCAGGTCGGCGTGTGCGCCATCGGCCGCGCCACCCACACGCGCTTTCTGTGCTACACGCACCCGCACAGGCTCGTGTGGGATACTCCGCTTTCATGAACGCTTCTCCATCGCTGCGACAAGTCCACGTCATCGACCACCCGCTGGTGCAGCACAAGCTGACGCTGATGCGGCGCAAAGACACCAGCACCAAGACCTTCCGCCAACTGATCCACGAGCTCAGCGCGCTGCTGGCCTACGAGGTCACGCGCGACATGCCGATGCAGGAGGTCGAGATCGAAACCCCGCTGGAAAAGACCACCGGCCGCGTCATCGACGGTAAAAAGACCGTGCTGGCCTCCATCCTGCGCGCCGGCAACGGCTTTCTGGACGGCATGCTGGAGGTGCTGCCCAGCGCGCGCGTCGGGCACATCGGCCTGTACCGCGATCCGGCCACGCTCAAGCCGGTCGAGTATTACTTCAAAATGCCCTCCGGCATGGACGAGCGTGACGTCATCGTGCTGGACCCGATGTTGGCCACCGGCAACTCGGCGGTGGCCGCGGTGAACCTGCTCAAGCGCCTGCAGCCGCGCTCAATTCGCTTCGTGTGTCTGGTGGCCTGCCCGGAGGGCATCGCCAACTTCCACGCCCACCATCTGGACGTGCCCATCTACACCCCGGCGGTGGACCGGGGTCTGAACGAGCACGGCTACATCGTGCCGGGCCTGGGCGACGCGGGTGACCGCATCTTCGGAACCAAGTAACCGGCGCTGCGATCCCACCGCGTGTGACCGCTGCCCCTGCCTCCCCCCTTGCGTTGGCGCGCGCGCCCTCGGCGTGGGCGCTGGGCGTGCGGGCGCTGTGGCGTGATGCGCGCGCCGGCGAGCTGACCGTGCTGGCGTTGGCCATCGTGTTGGCGGTGGCGGCCTTGGCGGCGGTGGGCTTTTTCGCCGACCGTCTGCAAGCCGGCCTGCAGCGCGACGCGCGCCAGCTGCTGGGCGGTGACTTGGTGCTGCGCAGCGACCATGCGCTGGCGACCGAGTACACCGCGCAGGCCCAGGCCTCGGGCTTGCGTGTGACCGAACACTGGACCTTCCCCACGATGGCGCGCGCCGACGCCGCCCAAGGCGGCGAGGTGCGGCTCGTGTCGCTCAAGGCGGTGCAGCCTGGCTACCCACTGCGGGGTGAGCTGCGCACCAGCACCGACCCGGCTGACCCCGACGGTCAACCCGCCGGGACCATCCCCGCGCCTGACGAGGTCTGGGTCGACGCCGGCTTGCTGGACGTGCTGGGGCTACGTCTGGGTGACGCGCTGTGGTTGGGGGAGCGCTCGTTCACCGTCACCCGGGTCATCACCTACGAGCCCGACCGCGGCGCCGGTTTTCTGACGTTCGCGCCGCGCGTGCTCATCAATGCCGCCGCGTTGTCTGACACGGGGCTGGTGCAGCCGGCCAGCCGCATCCAGTACCGGCTGGTGGTGGCGGGTGACGACGCCGAAGTGCGCCGCTACCGCGCGTGGCTCGAACAGCGCCTGCGCGAGGGTGGCGAACGCGGCACCCAGCTCGAAAGCCTGGAAGGTGGCCGTCCCGAGCTGCAACAAACGTTGCAGCGCGCCGAGCAGTTTTTACGTCTGGTGGCGCTGCTGGCCGCGTTGCTGGCGGCGGTGGCGGTGGCGGTGGCCTCACGCCATTACGCCCAGCGTCACTTGGACGACTGCGCGCTGCTGCGCGTGTTGGGGGTGGCGCGGCGCACGGTGGCGCGTGCGTACACCGTGGCCTTCGGGCTGGCGGGCCTGGCCGCGGCGCTGCTGGGGGTTGCGCTGGGCTGGGCGGTGCACTATGCCTTTGCCTGGTGGCTGGGGGGCTTGCTGCAGGTGGCGTTGCCGCCGCCCGGCTGGGCGCCGGTGGGCCTGGGGTTGGGCGTCGGCATGGCGCTGATGGCCACCTTTGGGCTGCCGCCGGTGTTGCAGCTGGCGCGCGTGCCACCGTTGCGTGTGCTGCGCCGCGACGTCGGCCCTGCGCGACCGGCCACGCTGGCGCTGGTGGCGATCGGCGCCGCGGGCCTGGGCGCGTTGTTGATGCTGGCGGCCCAGGACCTGCGGCTGGGCGTCATTGCCGTGGGGGGGCTGACGGCGGCGTTGGCGGTGTTCGCCGCCGCGGGCTGGCTGGTGCTGCGGCTGCTGCGTGCTGCGCTGCGCCGTGGCGGGCCGCCGTGGTGGGTGCTGGCCACGCGCCAACTCACCGCCCGCCCGGGCCTGACGGTGCTGCAGGTGGCCGCGTTGGCCGCGGGGCTCATGGCCTTGCTGCTGTTGGTGTTGCTGCGCACCGACCTGATCGACAGCTGGCGTGCCGCCACGCCACCGGATGCGCCCAACCGCTTCGTCATCAACATCCAGCCTGACCAGGCGCAGGATTTCCAGCGGCACCTGCACAACGCGGGCGTCACCCGCTACGACTGGTACCCGATGGTGCGCGGGCGGCTGGTGGCCATCAACGGCCGCGCCGTGCGGCCCGAAGACTTCGACGGCGCGCGCGCCCAACGGCTGGTCGAGCGGGAGTTCAACCTGTCGTACAGCGCCGAGCGGCCGCCCCACAACCCGATCGCCGCCGGCCGCTGGCAAGCGGGGGAGGCGGGGGCCCTCAGCGTTGAAACCGGGCTGGCCGAGGAGTTGGGTCTGGCGCTGGGCGACCGCCTGACCTTCGACATCGCCGGGCAGTTGCACGAGGCGCGCATCACCAGCCTGCGGCGTGTGGACTGGGCATCGATGCACGTCAACTTCTTTGTGTTGTTTCCGCTGGCGGCCATGCCGCCGGAGGTGCCCTACACGCACATCGCGGCGTTTCGGGCGCCGGCGCAGCCGGGGTTCGACCGCGCGTTGCTGGCACGCTTTCCCAACGTGACCAGCGTGGACACCAGCGCCGCCGTGGCCCAGGTGCAGCGCATGCTGGGGCAGGTGATCGCGGCGGTGGAGTTTTTGTTCTTGTTCAGCCTGGCCACGGGTGCGGTCGTGCTGCTGGCCACGGTCGGCACCACCCGCGTCGAGCGCGAGCGCGATTACGCCGTGCTGCGTGCACTGGGTGCGCGTGCGGCCCTGTTGCGGCGCGTGCAGCGCACCGAATTGGCCGGTGTGGGGGCGTTGGCCGGGACGCTGGCCGCGCTGGCGGCGCTGGCCATCGGTGCGGCGCTGGCGCAGTGGGTGTTTCGCTTTGCATGGCAGCCGGCGTGGTGGTTGGCGCTTGCCGGGGCCGTGGCGGGGGCCGGGCTGGCCTTGGCCGCAGGGTGGTGGACGCTGCGCGGCGTGCTGCACACGCCGGTCGTGCAAACGCTGCGGCAGGTCGCAGACTGAGGCCAAGGCTTGGGGTGGCAGCGTACGTCAGGCGCGGCCGTGGCTGGCTGTGCGCAACAGCACGATCAACGCGCCCGCGCCACCGTCGGCGGGGCGCGCCTGCACAAACGCCAGCACCTCACTCTTTTGCACCAGCCAGCTGTGCACGCGGCCTTTCAGCACGGGCGTCTTGCCTGGTGAGCCCAACCCCTTGCCATGCACGACACGCACGCAGCGCAAGCCCTGGCGGTGTGCGTCGCGGATAAACCCGCCCAGCCGCTCGCGGGCTTCGTCGGTGCGCAGGCCGTGCAGGTCCAGCTCGGCCTGGATGGCCCACTCGCCACGGCGCAGACGGCGCACCACGTCCGGCCCCAACCCGGGCCGGCGAAAGCTCAGGTGTTCGTCGGTGTGCAGCAGGGTTTCGGCGTCGAAGGCGTCGCTGAGCGCTTCGCGCATCACCGCGCGCTCGTCGGCTTGACGCTGGCGCGGCAAGGGCAGCGGTGTGGGCCGCTCGGCGATGGCCCGCCCGTGGGGCCGCAGCGGCCGCACGGGTCCCACCGCGCGCTCGAACAGGGCGCGATCACGCACCGCGCGCTCCTGGGCGGCGCGCTGGGCGGCGGCATGTTCGGCGGCACGGCGCTGCATTTCCTGGCGCAGCCGCTTCAGATCGGCAAGGCTGTGCACTTTCATCGCGACACGCATGGTAACGCGCCCCGTGGGGGGCTGAGCCTTGGCGCGGGATCACACCAGGCCGCGCTGAGCCATCGAGGTGCAGCCCCCCTGCGTCACCACCAAATGGTCCAGCACACGGATATCCAGCAGCCCCAACGCCTGCCGCAAGCGCTGGGTCAGGGCCACATCCGCCGCCGACGGTTCGGCCGCCCCACTGGGGTGGTTGTGGGCCAGGATCACCGCCCCGGCGCCGTGGTGCAGGGCGCGCAGCGCCACCTCGCGCGGGTACACGCTGGTTTGGTCCAGCGTGCCCCGAAACAACTCCTCCAGCGCGATCAGCCGGTGCTGGTTGTCCAAAAACAGCACGGCAAACACCTCGTGCCCGCGGTCGGCCAGTTGCAGCCGGAGCACGTCGGCCACCGCCGAGGGCGAGTCCAGCACCGGCCGCTGGCGCAAGCCTTCCGCCAGGGCGCGGCGCGCCAGCTCGAACACCGCCAGCAGCTCGGCGCGTTTGGCCGGCCCCAATCCCTTGGTGCGCGCCAACTGCGCCGGCGTGGCCTGCAGCAGACCGCGCAGGCCACCGTGCTGCGCCAACAGCGCCTGGGCGAATTGCAGCACCGGCTGGCCACGCAGCCCGGTGCGCAGCAGCAGCGCCAGCAGCTCGGCATCGGCCAGCGCCTGAGGGCCGCGGGCCAACAGCTTTTCGCGCGGGCGTGCTTCGGGTGGCATGTCTCGCATCGTGGTTTCCTCCCTGGTCCGTACAATGCGCGCATTGTGAACCAAGCCGTCCACACCCCAGGGCCCGACACCGCGCCGGCGCGCGTGGCCCCAGATTCGTTCGTCACGTTGCACTACCGCTTGGCGGGTGCCGATGGCACCGTGCTGATCGACACCTTCGCGGCCCAGCCGGCCACGCTGTCGCTGGGCAGCGGCGAGCTGGCCCCAGCGCTGGAGCAATGCCTGCTGGGGTTGGCCGAGGGCGACGAGGCCACGTTCGAACTCCCCCCGGGGCAAGCGTTTGGCGCGCGCGACCCGGCCAAGGTGCAGTGGGTGGCGCAGCGCCTGCTGCAGCAGTTGGGCGCCCCACCCGAGGGCTTTGCCGTGGGCGACGTTGTGCAGTTCCCCACCCCCGACGGGCAGGGCAGCTACGCTGGCACGGTGCGCGCGGCGCGCGACGACGGCGCGCTGTGCGTGGACTTCAACCACCCGCTGGCGGACCAGGCCGTGCGCTTGACCGTGCGCATCATCGGGGTGCTGTGAAATGGCTGCGGTGCAAGAAGTGTGGCTGGCCGAGCCGCGCGGCTTTTGCGCCGGTGTGGACCGCGCCATCGACATCGTGGAGCGTGCGCTGGCCAAGTTCGGCGCTCCCGTTTATGTGCGGCACGAAATCGTGCACAACCGCCACGTTGTGGCGGACCTGCGTGCCCGTGGGGCGGTGTTCGTCGAAGACCTGGACGATGTTCCCCCGGGGGCGGTGCTCGTGTTCAGCGCGCACGGGGTCAGCCGGGCGGTGCAAGCCGAAGCGCAGCGCCGTGGCTTTCGCATCTTTGATGCCACCTGTCCTTTGGTCACCAAGGTGCACGTCGAAGTGGCCAAGCTGCACCGCGAGGGGTACGAATTCTTTCTGATCGGCCACGCCGGCCACCCGGAGGTGGAAGGCACGATGGGCCAGGTGGACGGCGGCATCCACCTGATCGAAACCCTGCATGACGTGGCGCGCGTGCAGCCCAGCCAGACCGAGCGGCTGGCGGTGGTTACCCAGACCACGCTCAGCGTGGACGACACGGCCGAAATCCTGGCTGCGCTGCGGGTGCGTTTTCCGGCCCTGCGCGAACCCAAGCAGCAGGACATCTGTTACGCCACGCAAAACCGCCAAGACGCTGTCAAGACGCTGGCACGGCAGGTGGACGTCGTCATCGTCGTGGGCAGCCCCAGCAGCTCCAACACCAACCGTCTGCGCGAACTGGCCGAGCGCCTGGGCGTGCACACCTACATGGTGGACGACGCCAGCCAGTTGCGCGACGAGTGGCTGGCCGACGCCCCGCGCGTGGGCGTGACGGCGGGCGCTTCAGCACCCGAAGCGTTGGTGCAGGGCGTGGTACAGCGCCTCAAAGCCCTGGGCGCCACCGCCGTGCGGCGCATGACCGGCCCGGTCGAAACGATGCGTTTTCCGCTGCCCAAAGGCTTGAAAGTTTGACGCAAGGGCACGTTGCCCGCGTGTTGTTGGCCCGCAACGGTAGCTTGCCCGGGGCCCGGGTGGTGCTGCGCTTGACAAGCTTGTGAAACCACCCAATGTGGCTGGCCTTTGGTATCCTTGATGCACAATGGGAGAGCAACAACACCGATCCGTATTGCTGGCCGTGACAGGGCTCAGTCCACAGGTGGTGACCGAAACCCTGTACGCGCTGGCGCAAGAAAAGAATCCAGACGCGATACCCAGGGAGGTTCATTTGATCACCACCGCCGAAGGGGCCGAACGCGCACGGCTGATGCTGCTGTCGGAATCGCCTGGGTGGTTTGAGCGGTTGCGCGGTGACTGGGCTTTGCCGCCCATCGCGTTCGACGAAGCCCACATCGATGTGCTGCGCGACGGCAACGGTCAGCCGCTCAGAGACGTGCGGACGGCGCAAGACAACCGTGCTGCGGCTGACCAGATTGCCGATTGGGTACGTCGGTTGACCGAAGACGAGCACAGCACCTTGCACGTCAGCTTGGCGGGAGGGCGCAAAACCCTCGGTTTTTTTGCCGGGTATGCTCTCAGCTTGTGGGGCCGCTCTCAAGACCGGCTCAGCCATGGTGCCTGGGAGAGCGGGACCTGGTGGTGCCGTGGGCGTACCTGGGTGCTGTGATGGGCCGGTGTGTGTCAACCCGGGGCGCCATGGCAGGGCGGCTGCCCCTTGCCGAGGAGGTGATGCTGCGCATGCACCTGGTCGGTTTGAGCGCATGCTTGAGGATGTATCAGCGCACGCACACGAGCGAATAGGACGCGTGCCCGGCGGCGCGTTGGCGTCGACCCGGGCCGCTCGGCCCTTGAAAAACAAAAAGCCCACCGAGAAAGTGGGCTGCGGTCTTCCATAGCTTGGCTCCCCGACCTGGGCTCGAACCAGGGACCTACGGATTAACAGGCCGAGTACAGACACCAACAGGCACCAATATACACCAGCCATAGACGGGTGCAAAGCATGGCCAGACGTTTGAGCCTCGTC
>NZ_VJNA01000012.1 GCF_007556585.1 Tepidimonas aquatica
CTGTTCCGCCGTCTGAAAGGGTTCCGCCGCATCTTCAGCCGCTTCGACAAGCTCGACGTCATGTTCGCGGCCTTCATCCACTTCGCACTGATCGTCGAATCGTTGCGATAGTGTTAACAGGCCCTAGTGCGCCGCCGGGTGCCGCGGACGGGCGCGGCGGCTTGGGGCGTGGGGGCTGGGTCGTGTGGATGGCGCTGGTGGCCTTGGCCACCTCGCCGGCCAGCAGCAGCGGCAGCGCGCGCGCGGCGCGGTCGATCGCGGCGTCGATGGCTTGGCGCTGCTCCAGCGGCGGTTTACGCAGCACCCAGTGCACCACCTCCGCCTTGACCCCGGGGTGGCCAATGCCCAAACGCAGCCGCCAGTAATCGGCGCTGCCAAGCTGCGCGTGGATGTCGCGCAGCCCATTGTGGCCGGCGTGGCCGCCGCCGCGCTTGAGCCGGGCGTCGCCGGGCGGCAGGTCCAGCTCGTCGTGGGCGACCAAAATCTCGTGCGGCGCGATCTTGAAAAACCGCGCCAGCGCCGCGACCGCCTGGCCGCTGCGGTTCATGTAGGTGGTGGGTTTGAGCAACCACAGCGGCTGCCCCTGCACCTGCGTGCGCCCAACCAGGCCAAAGTAGCTGCGCTCGGGGTGCAGCGTCACGCGCAGGTCGGCGGCCACGCGGTCCAGCCACCACCAGCCCGCGTTGTGGCGCGTGTCCTCGTACTCCGGGCCGGGGTTGCCCAGGCCCACCAACAGCTTGAACATGGCGGCTCAGCTCCATTGCGGCGACGATGTCGATCAGACAAACCCGATCCTGCAACACAAAGGCCCGCACGGGGCGGGCCTTGGCTGCGCGGGGGGCAGGGTTATTTCTTGCCCTTCTTGCCCTTCTTGTCGTCGGCCGGTGCGGCGGTCGGGGCGACCACCACTTCCTCGACCGGCTCCACCACGGTGGCGATGGTCGGGTTGGGCTTGCCGTGCGTGACGACCTTCACCCCAGGGGCCAGCTTCAGGTCGCTGACGTGCAGGCTCTGGCCCTTGTGCAGGTTGCCCAGGTCCACCTCGATGAAGTCGGGCAGCTGGGTGGCCAGGCATTCGATTTCGAGTTCGGTGGCCACGTGGTTGATCAGGCACTTGTCGGCCTTGACCGCGGGCGAATTCTCCGCGTTGACAAAGTGCAGCGGTACCTTCTTGCGCAGGCGGGTGTTTTCGTCCACGCGCTGGAAGTCCACGTGCAGCACCTGCGGCTTGAACGGGTGGTATTGCACGGCACGCAGCACGACCTTGGTCGTCTGGCCGCCCAGCTCCATCTCCAGGATGGAGGTGTGGAAAGCTTCCTTTTGCACCGCTTGCCACAGGGCGTTGTGGTCCAGCTCGATGGCTTGCGGCTCGGCGTTGCCACCGTAGACGATGCCGGGCACCTTGCCGGCGCGGCGCAGGCGGCGGCTCGCACCCGTACCTTGCGCTTGACGCTCGAAAGCGACGAATTTCATGCTTGCACTCCAACGTTGAACGGGGCGGCCGCGACCAGCGCGCCCCAGGCTTGAAATGGCGCCGCCGCACGCGACCGCGCCCCGAAAATACACTCAACCGGCCGAAACGGCGGCCTCCATCTCGGCAAACAGGTTCATCACCGACTCGCCGCTGGCGATGCGCGCGATCGTCTCGCCGATCAGCGGCGCCACACTGAGCTGGCGGATCTTGCCGCAGGCGCGCGCCGCTTCGCTCAGCGGGATGGTGTTGGTCACCACCAGCTCGTCCAGCGCATCGCCCTTGGCCACACGCTCCACCGCCGGCCCGGACAGGATCGGGTGGGTGACATAAGCAAACACCTTGGTCGCGCCGCGCTCCTTCAGCACCTCGGCCGCTTTGATCAAGGTGCCGGCGGTGTCCACCATATCGTCCATGATGACGCAGTGGCGGCCCTCGATGTCGCCAATGACGTGCATGACCTCCGACACGTTGGGCTTGGGGCGGCGCTTGTCGATGATGGCGATGTCGCAGTCGAGCTGCTTGGCCAAAGCACGCGCACGCACCACGCCGCCCACATCGGGCGAGACCACCAGCAAGTTGGGGTAATTTTTTTGCCGCAGGTCGCGCAGCAGCACCGGCGAGGCGTAGATATTGTCGACCGGGATGTCGAAAAACCCCTGGATTTGGTCGGCGTGCAGGTCCATCGTCAGCACCCGGTCGACGCCCACCACCTGCAGCATGTTGGCCACGACCTTGGCGCTGATCGGCACCCGGCTGGAGCGAGGTCGCCGGTCTTGACGCGCGTAGCCGTAGTACGGAATGACGGCCGAGATGCGCGCGGCCGAGGCCCGCTTGAGCGCGTCGACCATGATGAGAAGCTCCATCAGGTTCTCGTTGGTCGGCGGGCAGGTGGGCTGGATGATGAAGACGTCGCGCGCGCGCACGTTTTGGCCGATTTCGACCGTGATTTCGCCGTCGGAGAAGCGTCCCACGTGCGCCTGGCCCAGCGTGGTGCCGAGGTGTTGCGCGATTTCGGCCGCCAGCACCGGGTTGGCATTGCCGGTGAAAAGCATAAAGTCAGGCGTGTGCGCTGGCGTCGAGCGTTCCATGGTTCAACCGGCAATGGGAATGAGGATTTGGCAGGGGAGGAAGGATTCGAACCCTCGCATGTCGGAATCAAAATCCGATGCCTTAACCAACTTGGCGACTCCCCTACGCAGGTTGACCACTGGCGCGATCAACCTTGGTCGCTGCGCTGCAAAACAGCTTGTGTTTAGCAGCGAGACCTGCATTGTAGCACGGTTTTTTACGCTTCGGCCAGCGGCAGCTTCGGCAGTGTGTGGCCGATGTGCACGCGCCACCCCGGTGGCCACGTCAGCGCTGCCACCGCTTGCTGCGCGGCGGCGTCGGGCAGCAACGCAAACACGGCGCTGCCCGAGCCGCTCATGCGCGGTTGCAAGCCGGCATCGGCCAGCCGTTGCAGGGCGACACCGATGGCCGGGCACGCCCGCGCGGCGCTGGCTTGCAGGTCGTTGCCGCCCCCCAACGCGCCGGGCGAGCTGGGCCAGCGGGCTTGCATGGCAGGCCAGGTGGTGCGCGGGGTGTTGCGCGGCAGCGCCGGGTCGCCAAAGATGGTCGCCGTGGCCACGCCCTCGGGCGGCTTGACGACGACGATGGGCTGCGACGGCCACGCCACGGGTGTGACGCGCTCGCCAATGCCTTCCACCCACGCTGGGCCGCTGCCCAAAAAAAACGGCACGTCCGCGCCCAGCGTGGCCGCCAGCGCCGCCAACTGCGCGCGCGGCCAGTGCAGCCCCCACAGATGGTTGAGGGCGATCAGCACGGTGGCGGCGTCGCTGGAGCCGCCGCCCAGGCCCGCTTGTTGCGGGATGCGCTTGTCCAGCACGATGTGGGCGCCCAGCGTGCAGCCGCTGGCGCGTTGCAGCGCCCGCGCGGCGCGCAGGCACAGGTCGTCGGCGGGCAGCGCGTGGTCGCCGCGCAGGTCTTCGCGCGACAGCCCGCCGTCGTCGCGCCGCTCGATGTGCAGCGTGTCGCACCAGTCGATCGGGACGAACAGCGACTGCAGCTCGTGGTAGCCGTCGTCGCGCCGGCCGACGACGTGCAGCATCAGGTTGACTTTGGCGGGGGCGGGCAGGTCGAGCAAGCGGCGCATACGCGGGCGGTGGTATCAGGGCGATGGCGTCCAGGTCAGCCGCAGGTCGACCGGCGGTGTGGGGGCGATGCGCTGCGCGTGCAGGCGGCCGGCGGTGGCGTCGAGCTGCACGAGCACCCAGCCGGGCGCCTCGGTGGGGTGGCCCTGCAGCCAGTCCAGCAGCGCGGCCAGCGGCAGCGCCGCGCCGGTGAGCGCTTTGGTCAGCGTGGCCATGTCGGGGTAGGCCTCGCGCGCGGTGCCGGGGCGCTGCAACCACGCCCCGCCCGCATTCCAGCCGACGTGGGCCAACGCCTGCCCCAACGGGCTGCTGAGCAGCAGCTCGCCCGCCTGGGGGTCGCCGCGCAGCTCGAACAGCGCGCTGGCGCGCTGGGGCGGGTCACTGTGCACGGTCAGCGCCAAGCGCCCCGACCAGTGGCGGCCGGCGGACTCCGGCGGCGGGGGAGGCGGGGTGGCGCAACCGGCCAGCAGCGCCGCCACCCACCCGAGCGCCTGGCGTCGGTCCCCCCTCATAGGTCCTGCACGCTCAGGCGCCGCAACGTTTCGACGAGGGCGCGGTTGCGCGCGTCCAGCTCCAGACCCTGCCGCCAGACGCGCCGCGCTTCGTCATGTTCACCCAGGGTCCACAGCACCTCGCCCAGATGGGCGGCGATTTCGGCATCAGGCTTGAGCTCCCACGCCCGGGTCAACCAGCGCCGCGCTTCGGCCGTGTTGCCCAGGCGAAATTCCACCCAACCGAGGCTGTCGAGGATATAGCCGTCGTTGGGGGCGCGGCGCACCGCTTCCAGGATCAGGGCTTTGGCCTCCTCCAGACGGATGCCGCGCTCGGCCAGCGAGTAGCCCAGCGCGTTGTAGGCGTGCGCATCGTCCGGGCGGCGCTCGATGAGGCTCCGCAGCAAACGCTCGGCCTCGTCATGGCGGCCCAGGCGCTCGGCGGTCAGCGCCAGCTCGTAGGCGAGGTCGGCGTCGTCGGGGGCGCGCTGCACGGCCGCGGCCAGCACGTCGTAGGCGGCTTGTACCTGGTCGGCGTCGCGCAGCAGGCGCGCACGCAGCATCACCACGCGCCGCAGCGTGTCGGGCTGCGCGGTGTCGGTGGCGTCCAGCACGGCCAAGGCGCCGGCCAGGTCCCCCTGGCGGGCCAGGCGCTGCGCCCAGGCCAGGCGTGCGGTGGGGTCGGCGTCGGGGCGGCCGGCGCTGGCCTGCAGGTGGCGTTGCACCAACGCCGTGGCCTGCGCGGGGGCGTGGGCGGTCAGCTCGATGGCCAGCAACGCCGCCGGGGCCGATGTGGGGTCGGCCTGCAGCGCCTCGTCGGCGGCCAGCAGCGCCTCGGCGTGGCGGCCTGCCTGCAGCAACACGGCGCCCAGCGCTGCCTGCGCGATGGCGGCGGTGGTCGGGTCGCGCAACACGTCTTGCAAGGCGGTGCGCACCGCCTCGATCGCGGCGTTGGTGTCCGCCGCACGGTCCAGCAGCGCCGGCACCGCCGCCACGATGTCACGGCGTCGCTCGGGCGGGGCGGCGCGCAGCCAATCGCGCAGCGCCGCACCCAGCTCGGCGGTGCGCTGCAGGCCGGCCAGCAGTTGCACGCGGATGCGCTGCGCGTCGTCGTCAGTGGGGTGGGCGTCAACCCAGGCGCGCGCGGCGTCCAGCGCCGCGTTGGGGGCGCGGCCGCTGAGCGCAATGTCCACCGCACGCCGGTACAACTGGGGGTGTTGGGTGCGTTTGGCCGCATCCAGCACCAGCGAGTAGGCGGCCCCCGGGTCGTGGCGGCGTTGCAGCTCGGCCAACAAAAGCTGGTACAGCAGCTCGGCGTCCATCGTCGCGCTGGCGGCTGTGGCTGAGGGCGGGCGCCCCGCGGGCGTGGCGGCACAGCCGCCCTGGCTCACACTCAACGCCAGCAGCGCAACCAACATCCAGGGACGGCAACGCATCATGCGGGCATCATAATCGACACCATGCCGGAGCTGCCCGAAGTCGAAGTCACCCGTCAGCGCATTGCCCCACCGCTGGTGGGGGCACGCATCATGGCCGTGCGCCTGGGCGCGCCGCTGCGCTGGCCGCTGGGGGTGGCGCCCGAGCGGCTGCAGGGGCGCATGGTGCAGGCCGTGCAGCGGCGCGGCAAATACCTGTTGCTGCCGCTCGATGCCGGGCTGCTGGTGGTGCACCTGGGCATGTCGGGCTCACTGGCGTGGTGGCCGCAGGCGCCGCAGCCAGGGCCGCACGACCACGCGGACATCGTGACCGACCGCGGCACGCTGCGCCTGCACGACCCGCGCCGCTTTGGTGCCGTGCTGTACGCCGGAAGCGAACACGACGCCCGGCTGCGCAAGCTGCTGGACGGCCTAGGGGTGGAGCCGCTGACCGCAGCGTTCACCCCGGCGGTGCTGGCCGCAGGTATGCGCGGGCGGCGCGCCCCGATCAAACAGGTGCTGCTGGCCGGCGACGTGGTGGTTGGTGTTGGCAACATCTACGCCAGCGAAGCGCTGTTCGTGGCCGGCATACGCCCAACCACCCCCGCGGGCAGGCTGGGGCCGCGGCGCGTGCAGCGACTGCACGCAGCGATCCAGCAGGTGTTGCAGCGTGCCGTCGAGGTGGGCGGCAGCTCGGTGCGGGATTTTCACGTCAACGGCCAGTCCGGGCACTTTCAAAACGAGTTTTGGGTGTACGGCCGCGCTGGCCAGCCGTGCCGCGTCTGTGGCACGCCGGTGCGCATGCTGCGTCAAGGGCAGCGCTCCAGCTTTTTTTGCCCGCGCTGCCAGCGATGACCGCGCCCGACCCGACCCCACCGTCCGGGGTGTTTGCGCGTGTGGTGGCCTGGCAGCGCCGCGCCGGCCGCCATGGGTTGCCGTGGCAGGGCACGGGCGACCCGTACCGCGTCTGGTTGTCCGAAATCATGCTGCAGCAGACCCAGGTGGCCACGGTGCTGCGCTACTACGAGCGGTTTGTGGCCCGCTTTGCCAACGTGCACGCGCTGGCCGCCGCACCGTTGGACGAGGTGTTGGCGGCCTGGAGCGGGCTGGGCTACTACCGCCGCGCCCGCTTGCTGCACCGGTGCGCGCAGGTGGTGGTGCAGCGGCACGGGGGGCGGTTTCCGTGCGACTTTGCCACGCTGCGCACCTTGCCCGGCATCGGGGACTCGACCGCGGCGGCCATCGCGGCGTTTTGCGCCGGCGAGCGCGTGTCGATATTGGATGGCAACGTGCGCCGGGTGTTGATGCGGCTGTGGGCCGATGACCGCGACCCGGCCGCCGTGGCCACGCAGCGCGACCTGTGGGCGCGCGCGCAGGGGCTGGTACTGGCCACGGCGACGCCCGCTGACATGGCCGCCTACACCCAAGGGTTGATGGACCTGGGCGCCACCGTGTGCACCCGGCTGCGGCCGCACTGCGACGCCTGCCCGCTGCTGGATGGGTGCCAAGCGCACCGGGCGGGCACACCCACCGCCTGGCCACGCCCGCGCGCCCGCGCCCCGCGGCGCACCGAGCGGTGGTGGTTGCTGTTGCTGCGTCGCGGCGACGGCGTGTGTTGGCTGCAACGTCGCGCCAGCGGCGGCATCTGGGGTGGGTTGTGGGCGCCGCCGGTGCTGACCGAGCCGCAGGGCGACCAGGGGCTGCGCGCCTGGCTGCAGCGCGCGGGCCTGACCGCCATCTGGGCGCCGCCCCAGCCGCATGCGCTCACGCACCGCGACCTTGCGTTGCACTGGGTCGTGGTGCCGTGGACCGACGCTGCGGGCGAGGCGCTGGCGCACGTGCCCGGTGTGCTGGTGGATCAGGGTGCGTGGTGGTCACCTGCCGAAGCGCTGGCACTGGGGTTGCCCGCACCGGTGCGCGTCTGGCTGGCGGCAGCGGTCAGCCGAACGTCCAGCTCGCGGTGACGCCGCAGCACCGGCCAATGCGCGGCGAAGCGCTCGGCCAGCCGCTCGACCAGGTAAACGGAGCGGTGCTGGCCCCCGGTGCACCCCACCGCCACGGTGACGTAGCTGCGGTGGTCGCGCAGCAGTGACGGCAGCCAGTGCTGCAAAAAGTCCCCGATGTGCGCCAGCATCGTGGCCACCTGGGGTTCGGCGCTGAGGTACGCCGCCACTGGTGCGTCCAGACCCGTGAGCGCGCGCAGTAGCGGCTCGTAGTGGGGGTTGGGCAGCATGCGCACGTCGAAGACAAAATCGGCGTCGAGCGGCACACCGCGTTTGAACGCAAACGATTCGAACACCAGCGACAAGGTTGTCGGCTGGGGCTTGAGGAGCGCGCGTACCTCGCTGCGCAATTGCGCGGCGCGCAACTGGCTGGTGTCGATGACCAGGGCCCCCTCGCGCAGCTCGGTCAGCAGTTCGCGCTCCAGGTGCAGCGCGTCCAGCAAGGCGCGGCGCTGGTCGGTGCTGCCGCGCACCGACAGCGGGTGCAAGCGCCGCGTTTCGGAGTAGCGGCGCACCAGCACGTCGTCGGTGGCGTCCAGAAACAACACCGTCAACGCCACCCCCTGTCCGCGCAGGGCCTGCAACCGCTGTGGCAGCCCTGGTAGCGACGAGGCGCTGCGCACGTCGATGGCCACGGCCACCTGCTGCGCGCCGTGCGCGCGCTCCACCGCCACGAACGCTTCGAGCAGTTCCGGCGGTAGGTTGTCTACGCAGTAAAAGCCCGCGTCTTCCAGCGCGTGCAGCGCCACCGACTTGCCCGAGCCGGACATGCCGGTGATCAGCACCAGTTGCAGTGTGGCGGTGGTCATGCTTGCAGCAGCTCCTGCGCGTGGGCCAGGGCGGCGGCCGAATCGTGCCCACCGAGCATACGCGCGATTTCGCGTGTGCGCGCCGGCGCATCCAGTGGGGTGACGGTGCTGACGGTGACGCCGTCCTGCGTGGTCTTGGCGACGTGCAGATGGTGGTGCGCACGCGCCGCCACCTGGGGCAGGTGGGTCACGGCCAGCACCTGCCGCTGGCTGCCCAGCTCACGCATCAGCCGCCCCACCGTGTGGGCGACGCTGCCGCCGATGCCGCTGTCGATTTCGTCGAAGATGAGGGTGGGCGCTTCGCCCAGGGCGCTGGTGACCACCGCGATGGCCAGCGCCAACCGCGACAGCTCGCCACCCGAGGCCACTTTGGCCACCGGCCGCAGCGGGGCGCCGGCGTGGCCGGCCACCAGCAGTTCCACCCGCTCCAGTCCCTGGGGGCTAGGCTCGCCCAGCGGCTCGAGGCGAACCTCGAAGCGCGCGCCTTCCATGCCGAGGGTGGGCAGCAGCGCTTGGACCGCCTGGGTCAACTGCTGCGCCGCAGGGATGCGCTGCGCGGACACCGCCTGGGCTGCCGCTTGGTAGGCCTGGCGCGCCTGGGCCGCGCGCGCGGCCAGCGCGTCCAGGTCAGCCGCTTCGTCCAGCGCGTGCAGCTGCTGGCGCCACTGCGCCCAGCGCGCCGGCAACTCCGCGGGCGGGCAGCGGTGGCGGCGCGCCAGCGCCATCCAGCGCCCCAGCCGTTCGTCCAGCCGCGCCAGCGCGTCGGGGTCGAGTTCGATGTGGCCAAGCACCTGCTGCAACTCGTGGCAGGCATCGTCCAGTTGTGCCTGAGCCGACTGCAACACGGCGGCGATGTCACCGAAGCGCGGCTCGATGTGCGCCTGCGCCTGCAGCGCGCCGATGGCCTGCGCCACCAGGCGCGCGGCGCTGAGCTCGCGTCCGTCCAAAGCCTCCAGCGCCTGACCGGCGGCGTCCAGCAGCGCCTGGGCGTGCGCCAGCCGCGCGTGTTGGCGGTTGAGCTCGTCCCATTCGTCTTCGCCGGGCGCCAGCCGCGCCACCTCTTCGATGAGCCACTGCAGCCGCTCGCGCTCTTGCTGGGCGCTGCTTTGCTGACGTTGTGCCGTCTGTAGCGCATCGTCGGCGGCGCGCCACGCGTCCCACGCGGCGCGCAGCGGCACGGTGTCCACGCGCCCGTAGCCGTCCAGCAACGCCCGCACGGCATCGGGGCGGGTCAGGCTCTGCCACGCGTGCTGGCCGTGGATGTCCACCAGCCACTCACCCAGCGCGCGCAGCTGGGCCGCGGTGGCGGGGCTGCCGTTGATCCAGGCGCGGCTGCGCCCTTGGGCGTCTACCACGCGGCGCAGCAGCAGCGGCTCGCCGTCGTCGCCCCCCAGGCCCTGCTCGGCCAGCCAGGCGCGCGCCGCCGCCGGGGCGTCGAATTCCCCGGCCACCTCGGCACGCGCGGCGCCTTCGCGCACGCAGCCGGCGTCCGCACGCCCCCCCAGCAGCAGCTGCAGCGCATCGATCAGGATCGATTTGCCCGCGCCCGTCTCGCCGGTCAGCGCCGTGAAGCCCGTCCCCAGCTCCAGGTCCAGCTCACGCACGATGACGAAATCCCGCAGCGCCAGCCGCAGCCAGCTCATGCCGTGCCTCCTTGCCGATGCGTGTTCACGCCACCACCCCTTCGTTCCAGTGCAGCTTGCCGCGCAGGGTGTCGAAGTAGTTCCAGCCCACGGGGTGCAGCAGCCGCAAGGTGTGCACCGAACGGCGCACCACGATGCGGTCGCCCGCCAGCAGGCTGGTGAAGGTTTGCATGTCGAAGTGCGCGCTGGGCTCGCGCGCCGCCACCACCTCGATGGCGATTTCACTGCTGGCCGGCAGCACCACCGGGCGGTTGGACAGCGTGTGGGGCGCGATCGGCACCATCACCCAGCCGTCGATGCCGGGGTGCAGCAGCGGCCCGCCGGCCGACAGCGCGTAGGCGGTGGAGCCGGTGGGCGAGGCGATGATGAGCCCGTCGGCGCGCATGTTGGCCACGAAGCGGCCGTCCACCTCGACGCGCAGCTCCACCATGCTGGGCGCGCCGCCACGGTTGACGACCACGTCGTTCATCGCGATGGTCTCGAACGCGCAGTGGCCGTCACGCCACACCCCCGCAGCCAGCAGCGCGCGACGCTCTTCGACGAACGCCCCATGCAACATGGGGCGCAGTACCGTCTCAAAGCCCTCGAACGCAATGTCGGTGATGAAGCCCAGCCGTCCTTGGTTGATGCCGATCAGAGGCACACCCCATGGCCCCAACTGCCGGCCGAAGCCCAGCATCGTGCCGTCGCCGCCCACCACCAACGCCAGTTGGCAGTGCTGTCCGATGCCCTGCACGTCGAGCACCCGGTCGCCCAACGCCCCCACATGCTGCGCCGTGTCACGCTCCAGCGTGACCTCACAGCCCTGCGCGTGCAAAAAGTCCACCACCCGCGCCAACACCGCGCCGCTGCCGGCGGCGTTGGGTTTGCCCACCAGCGCCACATGCTCGAAGCACAGCGCCGACTCGGCCGGGGCAGGGGGTGGGCTGGGCGAAACCATACGATTCATGCTCAAATTACAACATGTCTTGCTGACCGTACCATGATGTTGGACGAGCGCTCAAAAGTGTTGCTCAAAGCGTTGGTGGAACGCTACATCGCCGAGGGCCAACCGGTGGGCTCGCGCACGCTGTCCAAGGCGGCGGGGCTGGACCTGTCGCCGGCAACGATCCGCAACGTCATGAGCGACTTGGAAGAGCTGGGTCTGGTGACAAGCCCGCACACCTCGGCCGGCCGCATCCCCACGCCGCGCGGTTACCGTTATTTCGTCGACACCATGCTGACGGTGCGGCGTGCCGAGCTGTCGGAGCTGCAAGGGCTGCCCGGCGCCGAAACGCTGGTGGCCGACCAGCCGCGCCAGGTCATCAACCAGGCGGCGCAGTTGCTGTCGCAACTGTCGCATTTTGTGGGCGTGGTGCGTGTGCCCAAGCGGGCGGTGGTGTTTCGCCACATCGAGTTTTTGCGTCTGTCGGAGCGGCGCGTGCTGGTGATCCTGGTCACGCCTGAGGGCGAGGTGCAAAACCGCATCCTGCACCCCAGCGTCGAAATCACGCAGGACCAGCTGCAGGCCGCGGCCAACTACCTCAACGCCCACTGCGCCGGACTGACGCTGGACGCCGTGCGCGAGCGCCTGCGCGGCGAGGTCGAAGCGCTGCGTGGCGAGATCGCGGCGCTGATGGTGCGCGCCGTCGAAGCCAGCACGGAGGAGGCGCAGCGCGATGACGTCGTCATTGCCGGCGAGCGCAACCTGCTGGAGGTGGACGACTTTGCACGCGACATGGACAACCTGCGGCGTCTGTTTGGCCTGTTCGAGCAAAAGACGCAAATCATGCGGCTGCTCGACATTTCCGCGCAGGCCGACGGCGTGCGCATCTTCATCGGCGGCGAAAGCCAGGTCGTGCCGTACGAGGAGCTGTCGGTGGTCAGCGCCCCGTTCGAAGTCGACGGCCAGGTGGTCGGCACGCTGGGCGTCATCGGCCCGCAGCGCATGCCGTACGAGCGCATGATTCAAATCGTCGACATCACCGCCAAGCTCGTCGGCCAGGCGCTGGGGCAGACCCGCGGGGAGTGACCCTCCCCGAGGCAGCCTACAATCGCGCCTGCGGTGGGCCGTTAGCTCAGTCGGTTAGAGCAGGGGACTCATAATCCCTTGGTCGCAGGTTCGAGCCCTGCACGGCCTACCATATCAGCGTCACGATGGCTAGGAGCGGCTTCGTCCGGTTCCATGGTCGGGCAGGGCTTGCATCTTGCTGTCGTATCCATGGGCACTACCCACCCCGCGCTACAGTCGCGTGCTGGCGTGCTACGTAGTTGACCATCATCGGGTGGGGTGTGTGTTGGTTGGACGTGGAAACCGTTCACTGGGACGCCAACTGCGAGTACTCGGTTGCCGGAAACATGCTCGCAGTACATCCAGCATACGTGCTGCGAGCGCCTCATGTCTTGCATCCCCTACCGGGTGGGTAGGTACCAACACGACCAGTGCGCGTCAGCGCTCGCCAAGCAGGTTTTCGCTTGGCGCTCGCCGCCGGCTATCGGTTCAGATTTGAATCTTGGATCCCAGCTCGACCACCGCGTTGTTGGGCAGGTTCAGAAACTCGGCCGCAGCGCTGGCGTTGTGGTGCATCTGCGCGAAGAGTTTTTCACGCCAGGGCGCCATGCCCTTGCCGATCGTCGGGATGACGATGTCGCGCGACAGGAAATAGCTGGTGGTCATCGGATCCAGCGCGCAGCCGTGTGCGCGCACCTGCTGCAGCGCCTGCGGCAGGTTGGGGTCGTCCTTGAAGCCGTAGTGCACGATGACCTGCCAGCAGTCATACCCCAGCGGCGTGATCTCCACGCGCTGCTCCTTGGGCACCCAGGGCACTTCGTGACTGCGCACCGTCACGAACACGTTATGACGGTGCAGCACCTTGTTGTGCTTGAGGTTATGCAGCAAGGCATTGGGCACGGTACCCGGTTCGGCGGTCAGAAAGACGGCCGTGCCGTCGACCCGCGTGGGCGGGCTGATGAACACCGACTCCAGAAAGCTGTTCAGATCCAGCGCATCCTGCCGCAAGGCCTCGTTGAGCAGCGCGCGGCCTTGCTTCCAGGTCGTCATCAGCGTAAAGACGGCCCCGCCTATGGCCAGGGGGAACCAGCCGCCATGGTGCAGCTTCATCAGGTTGGAGCTGAAGAAGGCCAGATCGATCAGGAAGAAAAAGCCCGTGGCCGCCACACACAGCGCCAGCGGATAACCCCAGCCGTAGCGGATGACGAAGAACGTCAGCACCGTGGTGATCAGCATGTCCAGCGTGACCGCGATGCCGTAGGCTGCCGCCAGGTTGCTGGAAGAGCGGAAAAACAGCACCGCCAGCACGATGGCCACGAACAGCCCCCAGTTGACAAAGGGCATGTAGATCTGGCCGGTGTCGGTCTCGCTGGTGTGCACCACCTGCAGGCGCGGCAGATAGCCCAGCTGGATGACCTGCTTGGTCACGCTGAAGGCGCCGGAAATCAGCGCCTGCGAGGCGATCACCGTAGCTATCGTGGCCAGCCCCACCAGCGGCAGCAGCGCCCAATCCGGCACCATCATGAAGAAGGGGTTCTTCACCGCCTCGGGGTTTTCCAGCAGCAGCGCGCCCTGGCCGAAGTAGTTGAGCGTGAGTGCGGGCATGACGATGGAGAACCAGGCCAGGCGGATGGGCCTCTTGCCAAAATGGCCCATGTCGGCATACAGCGCCTCGCCGCCGGTGACGCACAGCACCACCGCACCCAGGATGATGAAGGTCGTGCCCGGGTTTTCGACGATGAAGCCCAGCGCGTAATGGGGGCTGACGGCCCACAGGATTTCCGGGTGGCTGGCGATCTGCGCCACGCCCAGCAGCGCGATGGCCACGAACCAGCTCAGCGTAATCGGCCCGAAGAAGCGCCCAATGCCGGCGGTGCCGCGCTTTTGCACGGCGAAGAGGCCAAAGAGGATGAGCAGCGTCAGCGGGATGACGGCCTGGGTGAAGGCCGGCGAGACGACTTCCAGCCCCTCCACCGCCGATAGCACCGAGATGGCCGGGGTGATAACCCCGTCACCATAAAAGAGGCAGGTGCCGAAGATGCCCACCAGCAGCAGCACGCGGCGCAGCTGCGGTTTATCCTTGACCGACTGCGAAGCCAGTGCCAGCATCGCCACCAGGCCACCCTCGCCATTGTTGTCGGCCCGCAGCACCAGCGAGACATACTTGAGCGAGATGATGAGGGTCAGTGTCCAGAAAACGATCGACAGGATGCCGTACACATTGGCCTGGGTGAAGGCCACATGACCGGAGCCGAACACCTCTTTGATGGCGTACAGCACACTGGTGCCGATGTCGCCATAGACGACGCCGATGGCGCCCAGGGTCAGCGCGGCAAGGGGGGATTTGGATGCAGCTGTCTCATCCATGGCGGACGCGCATCATAACCTCCTGCCATGGCTTCCTTCCTGCTGGTACCGTGTGCCGCGGCGGCCGTCACGTTAGCCGTGCTGTGCTCAAACCGCCTCGCGCACCACCACCTCCCCACGCAGCGAATGCGGCAGCGCCTGGGTGATGCGCACCTCGATCATCTGCCCCACCAGCCGCTGGCCGTGGGGGCCGCCGTCGAAGTTGACGATGCGGTTGCACTCGGTGCGGCCCATCAGTTCCTGAGGGTTTTTCTTCGACGGGCCTTCGACTAGGATGCGCTGCACGGTGCCGACGCGGCTGGCGCTGATGCGCGCCACGTTGGCTTCCAGCGCTTTTTGCAGCGTTTGCAGCCGCTGCAGCTTGACCTCGTGCGGCGTGTCGTCGGGCAGGTTGGCCGCCGGCGTGCCGGGCCGGGGGCTGAAGATGAAGCTGAAGCTGGCATCGAAGCCCACGTCCTGCACCAGCTTCATCAGTTTGGCAAAGTCCTCGTCCGTTTCGCCGGGAAAGCCGACGATGAAGTCGCTCGAGAGGCTGATGTCGGGCCGCACCGCGCGCAGCTTGCGAACGGTGCTTTTGTACTCCATCGCCGTGTAGCCGCGCTTCATCGCCATCAGGATGCGGTCGCTGCCGTGCTGCACCGGCAAGTGCAGGTGGCTGACGAGCTTCGGAATGCGGGCGTAGGCCTCGATCAGGCGTGGCGTGAACTCGTTGGGGTGGCTGGTGGTGTAGCGGATGCGCTCGATGCCGGGGATGTCGGCCACGCACTCCAGCAGCAGCGCAAAGTCCTCGCCGTCGTCGCCGCCGCGCCAGGCGTTGACGTTTTGGCCCAGCAACGTCACTTCCTTGACCCCCTGTTCGGCCAGGCTTGCCACTTCGACCAGCACATCTTCCAGGGGGCGCGACACTTCCTCGCCGCGCGTGTAGGGCACGACGCAGTAGCTGCAGTACTTGCTGCAGCCCTCCATGATGCTGACGAAGGCCGACGCGCCCTCCACCCGCGCGGGGGGGAGGTGGTCGAACTTCTCGATTTCGGGGAAGCTGATGTCCACCTGCGGCCGCGCCTGCTGTTGGCGCTGGCGCAGCAGCTCGGGCAGGCGGTGCAGCGTTTGCGGGCCAAACACCACGTCCACGTAGGGCGCACGCTTGATGATTTCCTCGCCCTCTTGGCTGGCCACGCAGCCGCCCACGCCGATGAGCACGCCTTTTTGCTTCAGGTGCTTGACGCGGCCCAGGTCGGAAAAGACCTTTTCCTGGGCTTTTTCCCGCACGGAGCAGGTGTTGAACAGGATCAGGTCGGCCTGATCGGGGTCATCGGTGGGCTCGTAGCCCTCGGCGGCGGCCAGCACGTCGGCCATTTTGGCCGAGTCGTACTCGTTCATCTGGCAGCCAAAGGTGCGGATATAAACTTTTTTGCTCATGGCGGCGCTCGCAGCGGTTCGTGGTGTGGATCCAGAGGCTGGGCAAACCGCTAAGTATAGACCGCTACCCGACGGCGTTGGCAGTTTCGGACGGCTGGGTTGCCTCGGTTCGCGGCGGCACCATCGCCGCGATGATGTCCGCCATGGTGATCGTGCCCAGGTGTCGCCCCTTGCTGTTCACCACGTTGGCGGCCTCGCGTCCCTCACTGCTGAGCAGACGTGCGGCTTCCTCGATCACCAGGCTGGCGTCGACCGTCGGCCCCGCGACCGGTGGGGTGTTTTGCATCAGCGTGCGACAGCGGATGACCCGACCGCGGTTGACGTCGCGCACAAAATTGGCGATGTAGTCGTTCGCCGGGTGCAGCACGATCTGCTGGCCTGTGCCTTGCTGCACCACCTCGCCATCGCGCAGGATGGCAATGCGGTCGCCCAAGCGCAGCGCTTCGTCCAGGTCGTGGGTGATGAAGACGATGGTTTTGCTGACCTCCTGCTGCAAATCCAGCAGAATGCCCTGCATTTCACTGCGGATCAGCGGATCCAGCGCCGAAAACGCCTCGTCCATCAGCAGCACGGGGGCATCGTTGGCCAACGCCCGCGCCAAGCCCACGCGCTGCTGCATGCCGCCCGAGAGCTGGTTGGGGTAGTGGTCTTCATACCCCGCCAGGCCCACGCGCTCGATCCAGCGCGCCGCCTGCTCGCGACGCTGCTTGTGCGGCAAACCACGCACGCGCAGGCCGTATTCGGCATTTTCCAGCACCGTCAGGTGCGGAAACAGCGCAAACTTCTGGAACACCATGGCCGTCTGCTCGCGCCGAAAACGCCGCAGCTCACGCTGCGACATCTTCACCACATCGCGCTCGGCCCCGGGTGGACCCACCAGCACCTCGCCCGCCGTCGGGTCGATCAGCCGGTTGATGTGGCGAATCAGCGTGCTCTTGCCGGAGCCGGACAGACCCATGACCACCTGGATGGCACCGGGTGCCATGTCGATGTTGATGTCGCGCAGGCCCAGCACGTGCCCGTGCTGGTCGCGCAGTTCCTGCTTGCTGATGCCCTGACGCACTGCGTCCAGGTAGCGCTCCGGTGTCGGGCCGAAAATCTTGTACAGGTGGCGGATGCGCACGCCGGTGGCGTTGGCCGGCGGCGCGCCGCTGGTGGATGCGGGGTCAGCCATGCTGTACCTCCAGGTGTTTCTGCAGCCGTTTGCCGTAGGCCTGCGAGACACGGTCGAACACGATGGCAATACCAACAATCGCCAGCCCGTTGAGCACCCCCAGCGTGAAGTACTGGTTGGTGATGGCCTTGAGCACCGGCTGGCCCAGCCCTTGCACGCCGATCATCGAGGCGATCACAACCATCGACAATGCCATCATGATGGTCTGGTTGACGCCGCCCATGATGGTGGGCAGCGCCAGCGGCAGCTGCACCTGCCGCAGCCGCTGCCATGCCGAGGCTCCAAATGCGTCGGCGGCTTCCAGCAAGTCCTTGTCCACCAGGCGGATGCCGAGGTTGGTGAAGCGGATGATGGGCGGCACCGCGTAGATGACCACCGCAAGCAACCCCGGCACGCGCCCGATGCCCAGCAGCATGACCACCGGGATCAGGTACACGAAGCTTGGCATCGTCTGCATGATGTCCAGCACCGGGTTGATGGCCCTTTGCAGGCGGTCGGAGCGGCTCATGGCAATGCCCACCGGCAAACCGAGCAGAATCGCCACCACCGTGGACACGAAGATCATCGACACCGTGCGCATGGTGTCTTCCCACATGCCCAGCGCGCCAATGGCGATCAGCGTGACCGCCGTGCCGACCACGATCTTCCAGGAGCGCGAAGCCAGCCAAGCCAGCAGCAAAATGCCGCCGAACACCAGCGGCCAGGGCGACTGAATCAGCAGCCGCTCCGAGCCGATCAGAAACTGCCGCAGCGGCTCAAAGAACAGCTCGATGGCTTCGCCGTACTCGCGGGTGAACGCCCGAAAACCGTCGTCCACCGCCCGCCGAAAGCCAGTGAGCCACTCCGTTGGCAGTTGCGGAAACCGGTTGAGTTCCAGCATGGGCGCTTACAGGCCTGCTTTGACTTTGGCTGCCACCGCCGGCGGCACCCACTGCGTCCAGACCTCGGGCTGCGTCTTCAGGAAATGGATGGCGCCGGCCTTGCCGTCGGCCTGGTTGTCGGACATCCACGCCAGCAGCTTGTTGACCGTGTTGTTGTCCCAGGCGCGCTGCTTGAGGTATTCCATGGCGTCGCCTCCGCGCTTGGCAAAGCGGTCTGTCACCACCGTGTAGACCTCGGCCTTGGGCCATGCGTTGCGCTTCGGCGCGGCGCAATCGGCCTTGACGTTGCAACTGTCCCACGCGGCCTTGTCGTGTGGCACGCCCGGATCCAGGCGCACCATCTCGTACTTGCCCAAGATGGACGTCGGCGACCAGTAGTAGCCCAGCCAGCCTTGCTTGCGCTCGTAGGCCCGGGCAATCGAGCCGTCCAGGCCCGCGGCCGACCCGGTGTCTACCAGCACAAAGCCTTTGTCTGCCGCGCCCCAGGCCTTGAAGGCGTTGGCTGTGGTGATCTGACAAATCCAGCCCGACGGGCAGTTGTGCACCGCGCCCTTGCGGGGGTCCTCGCGCGATGGGAACAGATCCGGGCGCTTCAACGCGTCCTCGATGGTCTTGATCTCGGGGTGGGCGTCCGCTACGTACTTCGGAATCCACCACCCCTCGATGCCGCCGTCTTTCAGCGACTGCGCGGCGTAGTGCAGGCGGCCTTCCTTGACGGCCTTGTCCAGCGGCTCGCGCACGGCGTTGATCCACGCCTCCGGCGCCACGTCCGGTCGGCCTTTTTCCATCATCGATGTCAGTGTCGGCATCGTGTCACCCGGCACGATCTCGACATCGCATCCGTAGCCTTTTTCCAATATCACGCGGTCGATCTCGGCCAGCACTTCGGCCGATTGCCAGTTCATGCTGGCAACCGTCACGCGGCCACAGGCGGCGTGTGCGGCCAGCGGCGCTGCTGTGCTGGCCACAAGACAGGCGGCAGCGATCCAGTGCAGGGGGGAGCGCGTTTTCGCGGTCATGCTCGATTCCTTTCGATGAAGTGATGCCCGGGGCATCGAGTGACGGGCTGCCGGTGTCGGCAGATCGGTCGAGCTTGCAAGCAGTGTGCGCGTCGAAGTACGACAGCTTCCTTAGTATAACTTTTGATCTAATCTGTACGGAAATACTGCGATTTTTCACATAACAAAATGGCGCAGCAAGACACCGGTGGGTGCGCTACGCAACCCGTGCCCAGTCGGCGTGCGTGCGGCTGGGTGCATGCGCCCTGGCGCCGCAGTGCCCGCCACACACGGGGGGCCGCCCTGTTGCCCTATTCCGTCAGGGCCGCCAGCGGCGCAGCACGGCCTTTTCCAGCTCCAGCACCAGCAGCACCGCCAGCCCCACCACGGCGCTGATGGCCAACCACGGCAGCGGTAGATCGGCGCTGCCAAACCAGGTGTGCATGAACGGGGCGTAGGTGAACAGCGCCTGCAGCCCGCAGGCGGCGGCCACCGCCGCCAGCACGCGTGGGGTGCCGCGCACGCCAGCCCAGGTGAACGATGGCGCCTTGAGGTAGCGCACGCTGAACAGGTAAAAGATTTCCATCGCCACCAGAGTGTTGACCGCCAGCGTTTGCGCCACGTCGGCCGGGTGGCCCGCATCCAGCGCCCAGCGGTAGACGCCAAAAATGCCGGCGGCGAACAACACCGACACCAGCCCAACCCGCCACAACACAAACGGTGTCAGCATCGGCTCGGACGGCGGGCGTGGCGGGCGGCGCATCACGTCGGGCTCGGTGGGCTCGAACGCCAGCACCATCGCCAGCGCGATCGAGCTGACCATGTTGACCCACAAAATCTGTACCGGCGCAATCGGCAGGGCCAAACCGAACAACACCGCCACCAGCAGCGAAACCGACTCGCCACCGTTGATCGGCAGCAAAAAGGTGATGACCTTGCGCAGGTTATCGTAAACCGTGCGGCCCTCTTCGACGGCATGGGCGATGGTGGCGAAGTTGTCGTCGGTGAGTACGATGGCGGCGGCCTGCTTGGCCGCCTCGGTGCCTTGGCGGCCCATGGCCACGCCGACGTCGGCGGCCTTGAGGGCGGGCGCGTCGTTGACGCCGTCGCCGGTCATGGCCACGACGTGGCCCTGGGCCTGCAACGCGCGCACCAAACGCAGCTTGTGTTGCGGGGCGGCGCGGGCAAAGACGTCAACCTCGCGCACCGCCTGCTGCAGCGCCGTGTCGTCCATGGCTTCGAGGGCTTGACCGGTCAACACCGAGGGGCGTTCGCTCAGCCCGAGCTGCGCGGCGATGGCGCGCGCGGTGGTGGCGTGGTCACCGGTGATCATAATGACCCGGATGCCCGCGCCTCGGCACTGCGCGATGGCGGCTTGCGCTTCGGGGCGCGGTGGGTCGATCAGGCCCACCAGCCCAACCAGCGTCAGCCCATGTTCGGCCAGCGCTTCTGGGGTGAGGGCGCGCCGGGCCGGCCACACCGTGGTGGCCAGCGCCAGCACGCGGCGGCCCTGCGCGGCTTGGGTTTCGGCCTGCGCCAGCCAGGTGTCGGTGTCGATCGGGGTGAGGTGGCCATCGGCGTCCAGGGCCTGCCGGCACAGCGCCAGCACGGCTTCCGGCGCGCCTTTGACCCACACGCGCGTCCGGTCGCCCATTGGGTGGCCGGTGGCCATCCAGCGGCGCTGCGTATCAAACGGCAGCACGGCGCAGCGCGGCTGCTCGGTGCGCAGGGCGTGCGGCTCCAAGCCCGCTTTCATCGCCAGCGTTAGCAAGGCCCCCTCGGTGGGGTCACCGCTGAGCCGCCAATCGCCCGCTTCGGTGGGCACGAGCTCGGCGTCGTTGCACAGAGCGGCGCCCTCGGCCAGCGCCAGCAGGGTCGGCGCTTCGCGCCACAGCTCGGCCGGCTGCAGCACGCGCTCGTCGCGCACCAGCGCGCCCGCTGGCGCGTAGCCGCTGCCCTCGACCCGCACCACACCGCTGGCCAGCACCACCGCTTGGACGGTCATTTCGTTGCGCGTCAGCGTGCCGGTTTTGTCCGAGCCGATCACGGTGACGCAGCCCAGGGTCTCCACCGCCGGCAGCCGGCGCACGATGGCGCGGCGCTGCGCCATGCGCTGCACCCCCATGGCCAGCGTCACCGACAAAATGGCCGGCAGCCCTTCGGGAATGGCGGCCACTCCCAGGCCCACCGCTGCCATGAACATATCCAGTGCCGGCAACCCGCGCAGCCCCCAGCCAACCCCGAACAACACGACGGCGGCGGCCAGCACCGCCAGGGTGATCCAGCGCCCCATCTGCGTCATCTGGCGCACCAGCGGCGTGGTGGTTTCGCCCACTGACTCCAGCAGCCGGCCAATGCGGCCCATCTCGGTGTGCATACCGGTGGCCACCACGACCCCAACGCCCTGACCACGTGTGACCAGCGTGCCGGCGTAGCCCATGCTGGTGCGGTCGCCCAGCTCGGCCTGTGCCGGCACCGGTGCGTGCTGCTTGGGCACTGGCACGGACTCACCGGTCAGGGCCGACTCGTCCACTTCCAGCTCGTGGGTGCGCAGCCAACGCAGGTCGGCCGGCAGCCGATCGCCCGCACTGACCTGCACCACGTCGCCGGGCACCAGGTGGGCGGCATCGGCATCGATCAGCCGTCCGTCGCGCCATACCTGGGCGTGGGGCTGCAGCAGGGCCCGGATGGCCGCCAGGGCCCGCTCGGCCTTGCCCTCTTGCACCAGCCCGATACCGACGTTGAGCGCCACCACCGCCAGAATGACCGCGCCGTCGATGACGTGGCCGAGCGCCAGCGTCAACGATGCCGCCACCAGCAGCACGACGATCAACAGGTTGGCCAGTTGCCGCAGGATGCGCCGCCCCAGCGGTGTGGGTGGTGCCTCCTGCAGCCGGTTCGGGCCGTGTTGCTGCAAGCGGACGGTGGCCTCGGCCTGGGTCAAACCGTGTGCGTGGGTGCGCAAATCGGCCAATACGGTGTCGGCGTCCAGGCTGTGCCAAGGGGGTGCGGTGTGCTTTTCCATGATAAGAATGTGGTTATTCACTGGGTTGATGACCATCACCCCCAACCAGTTCCCGCCATACTCAGGCCGATTGACGTTACGGGTTGGCGCGCAGCGGGTGCTGCGCAGCGGCCACGCCACGCACGAAGCCCACCAAACCCGGGTGGGCGTGCACCGTCGCCAGCAGATCAGCCGCGCGCAGCGTGTCACGCCAGCGGCCCAGGCGCTCTTGCCAGCCGCGCGCGCGGCGCTGCCAGCGTTGGGTACGTTCGGCGGCCTTGGCCGGCAGCACCGCCGCGGCGGCTTCGCTGGCGTAACGCAGACGCTTGGCCAGCAGCCGGGCGGCATGCAGCGCTTCGATGGCCTCGCTCGCATCGGTGGGGGCGTGCGCCAACGCGCGCGCCAGCCGCTTGTGCCAGCGCTGCAGTCGATCAAAGGCCCAATGCGGTGGGTGTGCTGCGCCGGTGTCGTCGGGCAGCTGGGCCACCCACATGGCCAGCGCCAGCAGGGGCGCCACCACGGTCGGGTCCGCCAGTTGGTCACGCAGCAGCCGGCGCTGCGCACGCGCGGCCTGGTGCAGCCGGCGCACAGCGCGCTGCAGCGCTCGGGCGCGGTGCGGGTGGGTGGAGGCGTCTTCCACGTAGGCCGCAGCCCATGCGGGTACCGTTTCGGTGGCGGCCACGTCCCAGTCGCGCAGTGTGCCCAGGGTCTGCAGCAGCGGCTGCAGCGCCGTGGCGTCCGGCGGCGGGGAGGGCAGCCAAGGCCGCACCAACCGCACCACGCTGCGCCAGCGCCGCCAGCCGACACGGGCCTGGTGGATCAGCTCGGGGTCGTCGCTGTGGGCGGCGGCGGCCAGGTTGTCGCACAGCTGTCCCAGCGCGTCGGTGAGCGCCGCGCGGGCCAGCACCATCGGGCTGGCCGCCGGTGGCAGGTCCAGCGGTCTGGCGCGCACCGGGGCGTGGTGGCTGCCAGCGGCCAGGCGCTGCGCCTGCTCGGCCTTGCTGGCGCGTGCCGGCAGCAGCGGCAACACCTGCCCCAGCGCCGCAGCCACCGACCACAGCGCCTCGGGCGTGCCATGCAGCAGCTCCAGCTCTAACTCCAGCAGCGGGGCGCGGCGGCCCGGGGCGCGCAGCTCTCCCACGTCCAGCGCGACTTCGATACGCACGCCACCCTGCAGGTGCAGCGTCCACGTGGTGCGTCGGCAACGCGTCTCGTACTGCACGTCCAGCTGGTCCCAAGGCAGGGCGTCGTCGCTGGCCCGGGCCAGCGGGGTGGCTTCCAACGCCGCGCGGTCCAGGCGTGCCCGCGGCAGCGGCGTGGTCCATTCGCCCCGCACGCTCAGTGCCGCGTCGCCCCGGCCCGCGGTTTTTAGGGTTTGTTCCCAGCGTGGGCGGCCTGCGGGGGTGCGTCCGTCGGCGGCCAGCGGCTGGGTCTGGCGCAGCCGCAGCGCGCAGCGCTGCTGGCGCAGCCAACCGTCAGGCGTGTCGAGGTAGCGGTTGACCAACCGCAGGTGGGTCATCGCGCGGCGGCGCAGCAGCGGGTGGCGGCGCAAGCGCGCCAGCGCCTGTTCACCGTCCACACCGGGCAGTGCGAACTTGAGCTCGATCTCTTGCGGCACAATGACCTCCATGCACGCTGCCAGCGTGGCCCCATCGTAACCCGTGATGCCCTGCCATGAGCCATACGCCCCGTGACCTTTCGCACCTGCAACCGAGCGACCGCGCCGAAGTGCTGGCGCAAGCGCTGCCGTACATCCGCCGCTACCACGGCAAAACCATGGTCATCAAGTACGGCGGCAACGCCATGACCGACCCCGAGCTGCAAGCGGCGTTTGCCGAGGACGTGGTGCTGCTCAAGCTGGTCGGCATCAACCCGGTGGTGGTGCATGGCGGGGGGCCGCAGATCGAAACGCTGCTCAAACGCCTGGGCAAGGAGGGGCGCTTCGTGCAGGGCATGCGTGTGACCGACGCCGAGACGATGGAGGTGGTCGAGTGGGTGCTGGCCGGCGAGGTGCAGCAAGACATCGTCGGCCTCATCAACCGCGCCGGCGGCAAGGCCGTCGGCCTGACCGGACGCGACGGGGCGATGATCCGTGCGCGCAAGCTGCGCATGGTGGACGTCAACGACCCCAACGTCGAGCACGACGTCGGCCAGGTCGGCGATATCGTCTCCATCGACCCCAGCGTCGTGCGCGCGCTGCAGGAGGACCAGTTCATCCCGGTCGTCAGCCCGATCGGCTTTGGCGAGCACAACGAGAGCTACAACATCAACGCCGACGTCGTGGCGGCCAAACTGGCCACGGTGCTGCAGGCCGAAAAGCTGCTGATGCTGACCAACATCCGCGGCGTGCTGGACAAGGACGGCCAGTTGTTGGCCGAGCTGACGCCGCGGCGCATCGACGAGCTGGTGGCCGACGGCACCATCAGCGGCGGCATGATCCCCAAGATCGCCGGCGCGCTGGATGCGGCCAAGAGCGGCGTCAAGGCGGTGCACATCATCGACGGGCGCGTGCCGCACGCCATCCTGCTGGAGGTGCTGGGCGATCAGCCCTTCGGCACGATGATCCGCTCGCATTGACGCCACGCGCAGCGGTGGCGGCGCCCGCGACCTAGGGTTTGCCCTGATGGTTGGCCGTTGACAGGCGGCGGTTTGCCTCTAGAATAGAACGACCGTTCGTTTTATTTTGGAGGTACGCATGGCCGACACCGCCCAGGGTGAGTCCGCCGACGTCGCGGTGGTGGCGCAGCGTCGGCGTCGTCCGACGCGCGCGCCCCACAAGGGCCAGCAGACCAAGGCGGCCATCGTCGATGCGGCGCTGGCGCTGGCCTCGCATGTGGGGCTGGAGGGCCTGAGCATCGGCGCCATCGCCGAGCTGATGGGCATGAGCAAGTCGGGCGTGTTCGCCCACTTTGGCTCGCGCGAGGAGCTGCAAATCTCGGTGGTGCGCGAGTACCACGAGCGCTTCGAGCGTGAAGTGTTTCGCCCCGCGCTCGCCGCCCCGCGTGGCTTGCCACGGCTGCGCGCGCTGTTTGACCACTGGATGCGCCAGACCTCGCTGGAAATCGATTCCGGCTGCATCTACATCAGCGGCGCGGTGGAGTTCGACGACCGCCCCGGCGCCGTGCGCGATGCGTTGGTGGCCACCGTCAACACCTGGCAGGCGGCCGTGCGCAAAGCGGTGCAGATGGCCATCGACGAAGGCCATCTGCGCGCCGACGCCGACCCCGCGCAGGTGGCGTTCGAAATTCACGGCCTGATCCTGGCGCTGCATTACGAGGCGCGTTTTCTGCGCAACCCCGACGGCCTGCGCCACGCCCGCACCGGTTTCGACAACCTGATCGCCCGTTACCAGGCGTCGCGCGCCTGAGTTATTCACCCCACATCCGTTTTGTCAAGGAGACCCACGATGCCCCAGTACAACCCGCCCCTGCGCGACATGCAATTCGTGTTGCACGAGGTGTTTCGCGTCGTCGATGCACTCAAGGTCTGCCCGCCGCACGCCGAGGTCGACGCCGACACCATCAACGCCGTGCTGGAAGAGGGTGGCAAGTTCGCCGCCGAGGTGACGTTCCCGCTCAACATTACCGGTGACGCCGAGGGCTGCCGCCTGGACAAAACCACGCACGAGGTCACCACGCCGACCGGCTTCAAGGCCGCGTACGAGCAGTACGTGACTGGCGGCTGGCCGGCGCTGAGCTGCGACCCGGCCTACAGCGGGCAAGGCTTGCCGTTTGTGGTCAACCAGTGCTTTTACGAAATGCTCAACAGCGCCAACCAGGCCTGGACGATGTACCCGGGCCTGAGCCACGGCGCCTACGAGTGCCTGCACGCCCACGGCACCGAGGAGCAAAAGCGCCTGTACCTGCCGAAGCTGGTCAGCGGCGAGTGGACCGGCACCATGTGCCTGACCGAGCCGCACTGCGGTACCGACCTGGGCCTGCTGCGCACCAAGGCCGAACCGCAACCTGACGGCACCTACAAGCTCACCGGGCAAAAAATCTTCATCAGCGCCGGCGAGCACGACATGGCGGCCAACATCGTGCACCTGGTGCTGGCGCGTCTGCCCGACGCACCGGCCGGCACCAAGGGTATTAGCCTCTTTGTCGTGCCCAAGTACAAGGTCAACCCGGATGGCTCGCTGGGTGAGCGCAACGCCATCTACTGCGGCGGCCTGGAACACAAGATGGGCATCCACGGCAACGCCACCTGCCAGATGATTCTGGACGGCGCGGTGGGGACGCTCGTGGGCCAGCCCAACAAGGGCCTGCAGGCCATGTTCGTGATGATGAACGCGGCCCGCTTGGGGGTGGGCAACCAATCGGTGGGCCTGACCGAAGTGGCGTTCCAAAACGCCCTGGCCTACGCCAAGGATCGGTTGCAGATGCGCAGCCTCTCGGGCCCCAAGGCCAAAGACAAGCCGGCCGACCCCATCATCGTGCACCCGGACGTGCGTCGCATGCTGCTGACCGCCAAGGCTTACGCCGAAGGCGGCCGTGCGCTGTTGATCTACTGCGCGCTGCTGCTGGATCATGAGCTGCACCACCCCGACGAGCAGGTGCGCAAGGACAGCGCCGAGCTGCTGGCGCTGCTGACCCCGATCGCCAAGGCGTTCTTGACCGACAACGGCTTTGTGGCGGTCAACGAGTGCCTGCAGGTGTTCGGCGGGCACGGCTACATCAAAGAGTGGGGCATGGAGCAGTTCGTGCGCGATGCCCGCATCAACATGATCTACGAAGGCACCAACACGGTGCAGAGCCTGGACCTGCTGGGCCGCAAGGTGCTGGCCAACAACGGCGCCACGCTGAAAAAGTTCGGCAAGTTGGTGCAGGCCCTCATCGAAGAGGAGGGCGTCAACGAGAAGATGAGCGAGTTCATCAACCCGCTGGCGCAGTTGGCCGAGCAAATGACCAAGTTCACCACCGAAATCGGCTTCAAGGCGCTGCAAAACCCTGACGAAGCCGGTGCGGCGGCGGTGCCGTACCTGCGCGTGGCCGGGCACCTGGTGTTTGCGTACTTCTTCGCGCGCATGGCGTCGGCGGCGCTCAAGGCCGTCGCCGCGGGCAGCACCGACCCCTTCTACCAAGGCAAGCTGCAAACGGCGCGCTTTTATTTCGCGCGGCTGTTCCCCGAGACCGCCACGCTGATGCGTCAAGCCCGCGCGGGGGTGGCCAACCTGATGCAAACCGACGCCGCGCTGGGCGTGGAGGGGATCTGAGGCCAGCCCCACCCTGAGGAGACGACCGATGAACACGACACTGCGTACCCTGATGCCGGCCGCGTTGGCGGCGCTGTTGGCGCTGCCCGCGTGGGCGCAAATGACGCCGGTGGGCCGCTGGCACACCATCGACGACCAGACCAAAGAGGTCAAAAGCGAAGTCGTCATCACCGAGCACGACGGCGTGCTGACCGGCCGCATCGACAAGCTGCTGCGCAAGGGCGCGGACCCCAACCGCCGCTGCACCGAATGCACCGACGACCGCAAGGACCAGCCGATCCTGGGCATGGACATCATCCGTGGCGTGCGCAAGGTGCCCGGCAAAGACGTGTGGGAAGGCGGCAGCATCCTCGACCCCGAAACCGGCAAGACGTACAACGTGCGCCTGACGCCGGTGGACGGCGGCGCCAAGCTGGAGGTGCGCGGCTCGATCCTGTTCATCGGTCGCACGCAAACCTGGGTGCGCGCGCAGTAAAACAAGCGCGCCCCGTTCAACCAAGGAATGCCATCCATGTCCAAATTCCAAGTTCGCCGTGTCGCGGTGCTGGGCGCGGGCGTGATGGGCGCGCAAATCGCGGCCCACCTCGTCAACGTCCGTGTGCCGGTGGTGTTGTTCGATCTGCCCAAAGAGGGCGGCGACAAAAGCGCCATCGCCCGCCAAGCCATCGCCAACCTGAAAAAACTCAAGCCCAGCCCGCTGGGGGTGGCCGACGAGGCTGAGCTGATCCAGCCCGCCAACTACGACGAGCACCTGGGCCTGCTGGCCGAGTGCGACCTGGTGATCGAGGCCATCGCCGAGCGCATGGACTGGAAGCACCAGTTGTACGCCCGCATCGCCCCGCACCTGGGCCAACACACCATCCTGGCCTCCAACACCTCGGGCCTGTCGATCCGGCAGCTTGCCGAGCCGTTGCCCGACGGCCTGCGGGCGCGCTTTTGCGGCATCCACTTTTTCAACCCGCCGCGCTACATGCCGCTGGTGGAGCTGATCGCCACCCCGGCCACGCGCACCGAGGTGCTGGACCAGCTCGAGGCGTTTGTCACCACGACGCTGGGCAAAAACGTCGTGCGCGCCAAGGACACGCCCAATTTCATCGCCAACCGCATCGGCATCGCCGGCATGCTGTCCACGATGGTGGAGGCCGAACGCTACGGCCTGACGTTCGACATCGTCGACGACCTGACCGGCAAGCGCCTGGGCCGCGCCTCCAGCGGGACGTTTCGCACCGCCGACGTGGTGGGGCTCGATACGCTGGCGCACGTGATTCGCACGATGCAAACGCAGCTCAGCCCCGAGCTGGACCCGTTTTACGACACCTTCGCCACGCCCAAGGTGCTGCAGGCCCTGCTGGACAAGGGGCACCTGGGCCAAAAGACCAAGGCGGGCTTTTACAAAAAGGTTGGGCGCGACGTGCTGCGCTTCGATCTGGCCAGCGGCGAGTACGTGCCCGCGGGCGCCAAGGCCGACGAGGTGTACGGGCGCATGCTCAAAAAGCCCGCGCCCGAGCGGTTGCGCCTGTTGCGCAACGCCGAAGGGCCGCAGGGGCGCTTCCTGTGGGCCATCCTGCGCAACAGCTTTCACTATGCGGCGCTGCACCTGCAGTCGATCGCCGAGACGGCGCGTGACGTCGACCAAGCCATGCGCTGGGGCTTTGGCATGAGCCAGGGGCCGTTCGAGTTGTGGCAGGAAGTCGGCTGGCTGGACGTGGCCCGCATGGTGCAAGACGACATCGACGCCGGCCGGGCGCTGAGCCGTGTCCCGCTGCCGGCCTGGGTCTTTGAGGGGCCGGTGGCCGAACGCGGCGGTGTGCACCAGCCCGAAGGGTCGTGGAACCCGAGCACCGGCCGCTTCGAGCCGCCGCGCACGCTGCCCGTGCACGCGCGCCAGCTCTACCGCGAGCGTGTGCTGGGCGAGGCCGGCCCCGACTGGCGTACCGACGGCACCACCGTCTACGAAGACGACGCCATCCGCCTGTGGACGCTGCCGCGCGCGGGCCTGGACGATGTGCTGATCGCCAGCCTCAAGACCAAAATGCACGCCATCAGCCCGGCGGTGGTCGAAGGGTTGGACCGCGCGGTGAACGAGGCCGAAGCCCGCTTCGGCGGCCTGGTGGTGTGGTCGGGTGATGAGCCGTTTTCGGTCGGGGCCGACCTGCAAGCCACGCTGCCCGCGTTTGCCGCGATGGGCGTGCAGGCCATCGAATCCGTGGAGGCGGAAATGCAGCGCGTCATGCTGCGCCTGCGCTACGCCCAGGTGCCCACGGTGGCGGCGGTACGCGGCATGGCGCTGGGCGGCGGCTGCGAGTTGGCCGTGCACTGCGCGCGGCGCGTGGCGCACATGGAAAGCTACATGGGTTTGGTGGAAGTGGGCGTGGGCCTGATCCCCGGCGCCGGTGGGCTGACCTACATCGCGCGCCGCGCCGCCGAAAACGCCCGTTTCTCGACGGGCACCGACCTGTTGCCGTTCTTGACCGAGGGCTTCAAGGCCGCCGCGATGGCCACGGTGGGCACCAGCGCCTTGGAAAGCCGCAAGCTGGGCTACTTGCTGGACAGCGACATCGTGGTGCCGCACCGTGACGAGCTGCTGTACGTGGCGCTGCGTACCGCGCAGGCGATGCGCGAAGCCGGCTACCGCCCCCCGCTGCCGCGGCTGTTCCCAGTGGCGGGCCGCAGCGGCAAGGCCACCATCCTGGGGCAACTGGTCAACATGCGCGATGGCGGCTTCATCACCGCCTACGACTTCGAAATCGCGCAACGCATCGCCCATGTGGTCACCGGCGGTGACGTCGACCCAGGCACGTTGGTCAACGAGCAGTACCTGATGAAGCTGGAGCGCGAGGCGTTTTGCGCGCTCATCGTGCAGCCCAAGACGCAGCAGCGCATCATGGCCTTGCTCAACGACGGCAAGCCGCTGCGCAACTGAACCGGATGCGGAGAAAACGAGCATGAAATCCCTCAGAGACGCCTACATCGTGGCGGCCACGCGCACGCCGATTGGCAAGTCGCACAAAGGCTACTTTCGCCAAACCCGCCCGGACGACCTGCTGGCGCACGTGCTGCGCGCGGCGCTGCGCCAGGTGCCGGGGCTGGATCCCGCGGCCATCGAAGATGTGATTTGCGGCTGCGCCATCCCCGAGGCGCAGCAGGGCTTGAACGTCGCGCGCATCGGCGCGGTGCTGGCCGGTCTGCCCAAGAGCGTGGGCGGCATCACCGTCAACCGTTTCTGCGCCTCCGGTCTGTCGGCGGTGCAGATGGCCGCCGACCGCATCCGCGTCGGCGAGGCCGACGTGATGATTGCCGCCGGCGTGGAGAGCATGAGCATGGTGCCGATGATGGGCAACACGCCCAGCCTCTCCCCGGCGATCTTTGCCAACACCGACGATGTGGACGACTACGGCATCGCCTACGGCATGGGGCTGACCGCCGAGAAGGTGGCGCAGCAGTGGAAGGTGTCGCGCCAGGCGCAGGACGAATTTGCGCTGCAGTCGCACCAGCGCGCCATCCGCGCGCAGCAGGCCGGCGAGTTCGCCGACGAAATCACCCCGGTGGACGTGGTCGAGCGCACGCTGGACCTGGACAGCGGCGAGGTGCGCACCACCACGCGCACCGTCACGCTGGACGAGGGCCCGCGCGCCGACACCAACCTGGAAGCGCTGGCCAAGCTCAAACCCGTCTTTGCCACGCCGTGGCGCGCCGATCGCACGCCCACGGGGCTGGGCACGGTGACGGCCGGCAACAGCTCGCAAACCTCCGACGGCGCCGGCGCCCTGATCCTGGCCAGCGAGGACGCCATCAAGCGCTTTGGCCTGCAGCCGCTGGCGCGCTTTGTCAGTTACGCCAGCCGTGGGGTGCCGCCGCACATCATGGGCATCGGCCCGATCGAAGCCATCCCCGCCGCGCTCAAGGCCGCCGGCCTCAAGCAAGACGACCTGGACTGGATTGAGCTCAACGAAGCGTTCGCCGCGCAGTCGCTGGCGGTGATGAACCAGCTTGGCCTGGATCCCGCCAAGGTCAACCCGATGGGCGGCGCCATCGCGCTGGGCCACCCGCTGGGGGCCACCGGTGCCATCCGCTCGGCCACCGTTGTGCACGCGCTGCGCCGCCACCAGCTGCGCTACGGCATGGTCACGATGTGCGTCGGCATGGGGCAAGGTGCGGCCGGGATTTTCGAGCGGGTATGATGGTGCAGGAGACCACGATGACCGACATCCTCGAACACACCGAAGGCGGCGTGCTCACGCTGACGCTCAACCGCCCCGCGCGCAAAAACTCCTTGACCAGCGCCATGTACGCGGTGTTGGCTGACGCGCTGGTGCGGGCCGCTGACGATGCGGCCGTTCGCGTTGTGGTCATTCAGGGCAACGAGGCGATGTTTTCGGCGGGCAACGACATCGAGGAGTTCCTCCACGCTCCGCCTGCCGGCACCGACAGCCCGGTGTTTCGCTTTCTGCGCGGCATTGCCACGTTCCCCAAACCGCTGGTGGCGGCGGTGTGTGGGCCCGCGGTCGGCATCGGCACCACGATGCTGTTCCACTGCGACCTGGTGTACGCCGGCGACAATGCGGCGTTTTCCATGCCGTTTGTCAACCTGGGGCTGTGCGCCGAAGGCGCCTCCAGCCTGATCGCGCCGCAGATGTTCGGCTACCACCGTGCGGCCGAGGCGCTGCTGCTGGGCGAGCCGATCTACGCCGAAGCGGCGCTGGAGGTGGGCCTGGTCAACAAAGTATTGCCACCCCATGAGACCAACGGCTACACCCAGCAGATGGCGCGCAAGCTGGCCGCCAAACCGCTGACGTCGCTGGTCGAGACCAAGCGCCTGATGAAAGGCGCGCAGCAAGACGCGGTCCTGCAGCGTATGGCCGAGGAAGGGGCGATCTTTGGCCGCATGCTGCGCGAGCCGGCTGCGAAAGAGGCGTTTGCCGCCTTTTTGGAAAAGCGCACCCCCGACTTCAGCCGCCTTTGAGCGGCGGCGCGCAGGCCGACATTTCGTTGGCCGGGATAACTCTGGGGCCACTGTCCACGACCGTCGTGGACGGCGGCCTTTGCCCAGGTGCCCGATAATCGTTTCCCGAAAGGTGGCCCCACGATGACACGTGACGCTTCCCCTGACCCTGCGATCGCCTTCGAGCCCGAGTTCATCGCCGGCGTGCGGGAAATTTTTGAAGACAAAATCGTCTTCAACCGGGTGCTCGGCCTGCGGATCACCGACATCGCGCCGCACCAAGTGCGCGCACGCATCGACATGCGTCCCGAGCTGGTTGGGCATTATGCTTACCACCGCGTCCACGGCGGCGTTATCAGCGCCGGCCTGGACGCGATGGGGGGGCTGGCGGTGATGGCCGCCATCGGCGCACGCCACATGGACGAGCCGCCGGCGCAACGGCTGCATCGTTTCGCCAAGCTGGGTACCATCGACCTGCGCATCGACTACCTGCGCCCGGGCATCGGCCAGGCCTTCGTGCTCGAAGCCGAGGTGCTGCGCCTAGGCTCGCGCGTGGCCTCCACCCGCATGGCGTTTTTGGGCACGGATGGCAAGCTGCTGGCCACGGGGGCTGGGGCTTATATCGTGTCCTGAGGGCTCGGCCACGCCGATGCTGCCTGTCGTCTATATCAACCTCGACCGGGACGCCCAGCGGCGGCAGGCGATGGAGGCGATGCTGCGGCGCCACGGGCTGCCGTTCGAGCGCCTGCCGGCTGTGGCGTGGGCGGTGCTGGACGAGGCCAGCCGCACCCGCCTGTACGACCCGGCATTGAACCAGCGCCAGTTCGACCGCCCGCTGGTCGATGGCGAGAAGGGCTGCTACGCCAGCCACCTCAAGGCCTGCGAGCATCTGCTGGCCTCCACCGCGCCCGCCTTGATCGTGCTGGAGGACGATGTCGAGCTGTCCGACGCGGTTGCCGATGTGCTGGCGGCGATTGAGGCGCTGCCCCCCGAGGGGTGGGATGTGATCAAGTTGTACAGCCGGCGCAACGAGCGGCCGGCCGCCGCTACGCCGTTGACCGGTGCCCACCAGCTGGTGGCCTACCGCCGCGTGCCCAGCATGAGCAACGGCTACGCCCTGAGTCGCACCGGGGCCGCCAAGCTGCTGCAGCACCGGCGTCCGTTCGGCCGGCCCGTGGATGTGGACGTGCGCTACTGGTGGGAGGCGGACCTGCGCGTGCTGGGCGTCGTGCCCGGGGTCGTGACGCTGGGGGCCGGGTCGGAAGCGAGCAGCATCTGGCACGGGGGGCGACCCGGTCGGACCTGGGCAGGGCGCTGGCGGCGCTGGTCGGCGCAACTCGATTATTCGTTGCGCAACGCATGGCATCGGCGCCGACAGGTCCTGCCCGCCGAGCTCGCTCGGCGCTCTCAGGGTTGACGGCCACCGCCCGCCCGATCGGTGGGTGAATCGCCCGCTGCCAGGCGGATCAGCAGTTCCCGGTACCGCGCCTGCATCGAGCGCCGGTCGAAACGCGCCCGCACATCCTGCTGGCCCGCTTGGGCGAGCGCACGCCCAGCGTCGGGGGCCGCGTTCAGCGCGGTCAGTGCGTCCGCCAGTGCCATGGCATTGCCGGGGGGGACGCGCACGCCCGTGCGGCCATCGTCGATCACCTCGCGAATGCCCTCGACGTCCGAGCCGATGGCGCAGCAGCCACTGGCCATCCCTTCGATCAGCGACAGGCCCAGGCCCTCGTAGTGGGAGCTGAGCACGCAATAGCGAACCCGCCCGTAGAGGGACGGCAAATCGCTGACCGGTCCCAGAAAATGCACCCACGGCGTGACGCCGAGCCGCTCGGCCAGGCGCTCGGCCCGATCCCGCCAGCGGCGGCTGCCGCCACCGGCCAGATAGAAGGGCATGGGCGTGCCGCGATCGAGCAGTTCGCGTGCGGTACGGATGAGGGTCTCGTGGTCCTTCTGTCGGGCAAACCGGGCTGCCATGACGACGGCGGCCTCGCGTTCGTCCCACGGCCGGCCGGCCGACCACCGCGACAGATCGATGCCATTGTGAATGGTCATGCAGCGCGATGCCGGATGACCCAGCCGCACGAGCGCATCCCGGACCGCGTCCGAGACACCGACCAGCGCATCGGTGTGTTGCGCGAGCCAGCGCGACTGCCACAGCCGCCACCGGCCATACCGCTCGCGCACATTGTGCTCCACCTGAACCAGGTGCGGCACACCCGCCAGCAGGCCGGCCCAGCGGCCCCACAGATGGTCGCTGAAGCCATGCGCCACCAGCACGTGTGGTCGCCACGCGCGGCACAGGTGGGCCAGCCGCCACACGGTCAGCGCATGGGGCCAGCCGGGCACGGTCTCCACCGCGATGCCGCGGCGGCGCAGCTCGTCGATGCGGTGCGCCGGCGTCTGCCGCTTGCGCCGCAGCACCAGCAGCGTTTGCAGCCCCGAGTCGTCCGCGCACAGATCGATAGCCACCTGGGTGGCCCCGGAAAAGCCCCCCGTGACCACGTGTAGGACCCGTAGTGGCCGAGGTGCAAATTCGATGCGATTCGATGTCATATTGATTTGGCTATTGTGTGGGCAACACTAGCCGGGCTCAGGGGGGGGTGACATGAGGTGATTGATATATTTTATTGATATTGATTTTCTCCTTGAGATCCTGATGAAGAGCTCTTTGAGTATTTGGTTTAGACAAGAAGCCTAATGGTGAGCAAATTTTGTTGGATATTTGTCGGTGCTTGATGAAGATGTGCAATGAGGCGTCAAGGCTGCGTTGCAGGGTTGTTTTGTGTGCTTTCCTTTATTTTGAGGGCGGCACAAAAAGCGAAAGATGCCGCTATATGGGTGTTGAGTAGACCCTGCTGCATAGAGCCGGTGAATAATCCTACGATTGCTATTTGAGCTAGCGTGATAAAGAATAATTCTAGCGAAGTATTGCCGTTGGTCGGTGGTTTTGGTGTTTTCAGATATTTTATCATCAGCGAAATCGAAAAAATAAGAGCGAGAAAGCCTAGAATCCCTAATTCCATCAGTATGTGAATATATTGTTGGTGCCAGTGGCCTGATACTAAGTCATTGGACTGAAGGGGAGCGTTTTGGTCGATGACGTGTTTGGAAGTTCCTGCTCCGAAACCGAGCCACGGTGACTTTGGCCATGTATTGAGTGCGATAATGTAGAGCGCAGCTCTGTTTCCCACGGAAGAGCTGGCTGCCTGCCGTAGTTCTTTAGTTGTGATGGCTCCGGATCGATAGGCTTGCCATGAGTTTAGATAGAGTTGATATTCGTCATATGCCTTTTCGACGCGCGGCCATATGGCCATTGCGCCCGCAAATAGTGGAATAATTGATATGAGCGCAACGGTTCTAAAATGTCTGGTATCGCGTGCGATGTAAATCAAGGTTGCAAGGTAAATTGCCAATGACGCTGTCCAGTGTGAACGTCCTCCCGCGAAGTAAACTGCGCCCAGGAAAATGGCCGAGGATAGCAGGAGACTTTTATCACGAGACTTCAGACCGAGGAGTAGAGCCCATGCGGCATAAACGCCGACTATTTGACCTAAGACTCCAGGGTTTTGGGCGCCGGCTTCCATTCTGAGTGCCTCGGTAATTGGGAAGCCATAGTTTATAGTGTGATAGATCATCCAAAGTAGAAGCATGGCTGCGGCCGTTTTGAGGCCAAATTTGAGTGCTGCCAGTAAGTTTTGTGCGGTGTGAAACGCAATGATAATTAGGGGTGCCAGGAGAAAATGGATGTGGGTGCCAATATCGCGCAAAGTCGCTCTGGTATCAATTGACCATAATAATGAAAAAAATTTTAACCAAAATATAGATGTTACGCCAATGATAAAAAAGTTTAGTTTTTTATCTGGGTAGAGTTTTTGTTGCTTTAGTGAGATTAGCCCAATTATGCTGAGAAACAAGAAAATTGACTCTCCGGCTGCGGGGATATTAAGTAATAGCGAAAAAAATAATATGGTAATTATTGTCGCGGTGTTGGCGGCGCTTCCGATGTGGTGAAGGTTTTTCGTTTTCATGGTCTTAGATGGGCGGAGTCAATAAGGCGGAGTCAATAATCAAGTGCAACACCCCTGATCTGCCTTGTACCCGAGCCTGCCACCATCCCATGGGAACGCACTACTGTCATATTCCGGATGATTATGATGCCTCTTGTGAAACAGCTCCGGCCTTCGCTGGTACCAGTCCTTCATGATCTGCATGGGCGTGCGGGCGTCGAGCGCTGCCTGGGGCAGATGGTGGTTGTAGAGCCAAGCGTAGCGCAGAAGAGTCTGCTGCAGATCCTGGCCGCTGACGAAGTGGTGGCTCCTGAGCACCTCTTCGATCCTGCCGTTGAAGCGTTCCACCATGCCGTTGGTCTGGGGCCGGCATGGGGGCGTGAGCCGATGCTCGATGCCCGGCCCAGCGCACGCCTCGTCTGAGGCGTGCTGCCCGGCGCGGTGAGATCGCCCGTGGTGACTAAGCGGTCGGCGAACTCCTTACCGTTGTCTGTCAGGATCGTGCGGATGCGCAGCCAGCAGGCCTCGATGAGGGCCGATAGAAGCGGGCGCGCAGCGCGCCCTCCTGCGCTCGTAGGGTGCAAAGGCTGCGACGTCTTGATTCACGGTGGGGACGGGAAGCGGTGTCGGCGCTTCCGCGACGACTCAGATGGGCCCCTTTGCCTGGGCGTCAGCCGCCACGCGGTACACCGTCCCACAATACGGACACTGCGCCTGCCCGGTGTGGCTCAGGTCCAGAAAGACGCGTGGGTGGCTGTTCCACAGTTCCATGCCGGCTTTAGGATGCGGGCAGTGGATGCGGCCGTGGGCGTTGAGGTCGGCTGCAGCGAGCTCGACCACGGCGGGGGCTTGGGTGGTGGCGGTCATGGCGTTGCTCGTGTTGGGCAGACAAATGGCTCAGACCAACGTCAGCCAGTGCGCGTACTTGGGGTTGCGACCGTTGACGATGTCGAAAAATGCGTTTTGGATTTTTTCCGTGATGGGGCCGCGCTGGCCGGCGCCGATGGTCACCCGGTCCAGTTCGCGGATCGGGGTGACTTCGGCGGCGGTGCCGGTGAAGAACGCCTCGTCGGCGATGTAGACCTCGTCGCGGGTGATGCGCTTTTGCACCACCTCCAGACCCAGGTCGCGCGCGATGTGCAGCACCGTGTTGCGCGTGATGCCATTGAGCGCGCCGGCCGACAGGTCGGGGGTGTAAATCACGCCACCTTTGACGATAAAAAGGTTTTCGCCAGCGCCTTCAGAGACGAAGCCGCTCGGGTCCAGCAGCAGCGCTTCGTCGTAGCCGTCGTCGGTGGCTTCCATGTTGGCCAGGATCGAGTTGGTGTAGTTGGACACCGTCTTGGCCTGGGTCATCGTGATGTTGACGTGGTGGCGCGTGTAGCTGGAGGTCTTGACGCGGATGCCGCGTTTCATGCCCTCTTCGCCCAAGTAGGCGCCCCATGCCCAAGCCGCCACCATCAGGTGCACGCGGTTGCCTTTGGGGCTGACGCCCAGCTTTTCGGAGCCGATCCAGGTCAGCGGGCGGATGTAGCAGCTCTGCAGGCCGTTGGCGCGCACGACGGCGCGCTGCGCTTCGTTGACCTCCTCCATGCTGAACGGGATTTTCATGCGCAGGATCTTGGCGCTGTTGAACAGGCGCTCGGTGTGCTCCTGCAGCCGAAAAATCGCCGTGCCGCGTTCGGTCAGATACGCCCGCACCCCCTCGAAGGCGCCGCAGCCGTAGTGCAGGGTGTGGGTCAGGACGTGCACCTTGGCGTCGCGCCAGTCGATCAGTTCACCGTCCATCCAGATTTTGCCGTCGCGGTCGTGCAGTGGGAGCGGGGTTGCCATGGGTCGTCCTTGTTGGGTCGTCGTTGGGCGCGGCGCACGCCGCGCGCTGCCGATAATACGATTGTAAGGTGGGCGGTGGCTTGAAAAACGGCGCACGACGCCCTAAAGTCGCGCTCAAGCTGGCCGATAACAACGGTGAGCCCGGGGCGTGTGCCCATTGGGTTGGGTCGTCGAGCCGAGGATTGCGCCATGTTGACCATCTCGTCCATCGCTGTAGGGCCTGCGCCCCAGGTGACCCCGACCGTGCGCGCGCAGCCAGTGACGCCGACACGGCCGGGCAACGCGGTTGCGCGTGAAGCCGTCGGTGCCGACCAAGTGGCGCTGCAAGGTGAGGCGGCGCGTGCGCAGGCCGCCGCTGCCCCGCCGTTGGCGCCGGTGCCGCCCGCGCAGGAAGCCCAGCAGGCGCAGCTGCCAACCAACGCCCGTGCGCCGGAGCGCACCGGTTTGCCGGTGGAGGGGCCCGACGTCGGACCGCGGCAGCGTGCCCAGGCGCAGGCCGCGCAGGACGAGCAGCGGCGCGCCGAGCGCGCACGGGTGGAACGTGAGCAGCAACAGCAGGACGCGCAACGCCGCACCGAGCAAGCGCCGTCCAAGGACGCACAGCAGGCCAAGGCCGGCGACGATCCAGGGTTTCCGCCGGTTAAAAACCCCGCGCTGGAAGCCTTGGACACCCAAATCAAAGAGCTGTTGCCCAACCTGTGGAAGGCCAGCCGTGCGGCGGTGGACATGGTCATCGGTGACGAGGCGCGTGAAGTAGCGCAGCAGCGCGCCAAGACGCTGGAGGAACTGCACAGCCGCCTCAACGCGCCGCCGCTGGCGAACTTGCCCCCCGGTGAGCCGCAGCAGACCTACGGCGCAGCGTCTGACAGTGCCAACCCGGCCGCCCCGACTGGGCAGCAAATCGACCGGTTGGTGTAACGGCGCGGCCCTGTTCAGATGCGGTGGCGCACCCCGGCTGCCGCCACCCGTTCCATGATCGCGCGGGCGATATCCTTCAGTGGCAGCACCGCGTGCACGGCGCCGGCCTGGATGGCCATTTTCGGCATGCCGAACACGACGCAGCTGGCTTCGTCCTGCGCGATGTTGTAGGCGCCGGCGTCACGCATTTCTTTCATTGCCTCGGCGCCATCGGCCCCCATGCCGGTCAGCATGACGCCAATGGCGTTGGGTCCCAGCACGCGCGCGCAGGAGCGAAACAGCACCTCCACCGATGGTTTGTGGCGGTTGACGGGCGGGGAGTCGTCGACCACCGCGACGTAGTTGGCGCCGCTGCGCGCGATCGAAAACTGGTTGCCACCCGGCGCGATGTAGGCGTGGCCGGGCAAGATGCGCTCGCCATCGCGCGCCTCGGACACGCGGATGCGGCACAGGCTGTCGAGCCGCGCGGCAAAGCTGGCGGTGAAGCCCGGTGGCATGTGTTGGGTGATGACGACGGCCGGGGCGTCGGCCGGCAGCTGCATCAGGATTTCTTTGATGGCTTCGGTGCCGCCGGTGGACGCGCCAATGCAAATGACCTTCTCGGTCGACAGCCGAATCGGGGTAGCAGGGGCGGGTGGCGGCGAGCCCCCCAGGGCGCCGCTGCGTACCGAAGCACTGGCGGCGCCCGAGGATGCCGCGGCGGTGGCCGTGGCCGAGGCCGGGGTGACGGCGGCTGGCCGCCGCACGTGGGCCTTGGCCGCGATACGGATTTTGTCGACGATATCGTCGGCCAATTGCTGCAGACCGCTGGCCACACCGATGCGCGGCTTGGCCACAAAATCCACCGCGCCAAGCTCCAGCGCCCGCAGCGTGGTCTCGGCCCCTTGTTCGGTCAGCGTCGACACCATCACCACGGGCGTCGGACGCAGGCGCATCAGGCGCGCCAGGAACTCCAGCCCATCCATCTTGGGCATTTCGACGTCGAGCGTGATGACGTCGGGGTTGCGCTCGCGGATGACTTCACGCGCCTGCAGGGGGTCGGCGGCCGTGCCGACGCATTCCATGTCGGGCTGACGGTTGATGATCTCGGACAGCAGGCTGCGCACCAGCGCCGAGTCGTCGACGACGACCACCTTGATTTTCGCCATGGGGGTAAGGATAGCTCAGAACAGGTCGACGGTACCGCCGGCGCGCGCCTGGGCCAGCCGGGTGGCCGTGCCTTGGCGCTCCTGCTGCTCCAGCAGATCGGGGTGGGCGTGCGCCAGGCGCTTGACCATGGCTTTGCCGGTGACTGGAAAAAACACCACCTTGCGCGGGTAGATGTCCAACACGTCTTTGGACACCACCGGGATGCGCTCGGTGGCCAGGTAGTCCTGCACGAACTGGGTGTTGCGCTCGCCAACGTTCATGCTGGTCATGCCGGCGATGACCGCGCCACCGCCGAACACCTTGGCCTGCATATATTCGCGCGTCGAGCCACGCTTGACCAGTTCGTTGATCAGCAGCTCCATCGCGTACGAGCCGTAGCGTCCGCCGGCGTCGGCGCCGCCTTCGGGCAGCATGAAGTGGTTCATGCCACCGATGCGCAGGCGCGAATCCCAGATGCAAGCTGCGATGCACGACCCTAGCACCGTCATGATGAGAATATCTTCATCGGCAACGAAATACTCGCCCGGCAGCACCTTGACCGCTGCGTATTTGAAATGCTGATCGAAAAAAAAGAACGACGCCTCGCCCGGTTTACGCGGGCGGGACTGGAGAACCTGCACGTGGGCAGGGGAGTGCACGGACGACGTCATACCCGTTCATACATGGTTTTGCCGCGCAGCCGAAACAGGTCACGCGCGTCGGAGAAATTTTCGGCGTGGCCGACAAACAACGTGCCGTGGGGCTTGAGGACGCGGTGGATGCGGGCCAGCACCTTGCGCTGGGTGTCGTGATCAAAGTAGATCATGACGTTGCGGCAAAAGACGACGTCGAACGTCTCGCGCAATGGCCAGTGTTCATCGATCAGGTTCAGCGTGAAAAACTCCACATGGCGCTGCAATTCGGGCTTGACGCGCGCCAGGCCCTCGTTGGCGCCCTTGCCGCGCAAAAAGTACTTGCGTAGTTGCTCCTGCGACAGCAGGCGCAGTTGCTCCAGTTTGTAGGCGCCACGCTGCGCGGTTTGCAGCACGCGCGTGTCGATGTCGCTGGCCCAGACGCGAAAACGCCCACCGGGGCCCAGCGCATCGCTCATCGTGATGGCGATCGAATACGGTTCCTCGCCCGTGGAGGCGGCGCTGCACCAGATTTTCCAGTCGTGCGTGGGCTGCTCGCGGGCCAACCGCGCCAGCTCCACGAAGTGGTGTTGCTCGCGAAAAAACGACGTCAAGTTGGTGGTGAGCGCGTTGACAAATTCTTGCCACTCGTCCGGATCGCGGCTGCTTTCCAACCAGTCGAGGTAGGCGCGAAAGCTGTCGTGCCCGGTTTCGCGCAGCCGCCGCGACACGCGGCTGTACACCATGGCCTGTTTGCCTTCGTGCAGGCTGATGCCAGCGTGGCGGTAGATCAGCTGGCGGATACGCTCAAAATCCGCCGAGGTCCACGCAAATTCGCACGTTTGCAGTTGGGCTGCGGCATCGGGCTTCATGGCCGAGCGCGCCGCACCAAGGCAGAGGTGTCAAGGATCAGCGACACGCTGCCATCCCCCAAGATGGTGGCGCCGGACACGTTGGGCACCTTGCGGTAGTTGGCTTCCAGGTTTTTGATGACCACCTGCTGTTGGCCCAGCAGCTCGTCCACCATCAACGCCACCCGTGCGCCGTCGGATTCGATGACCACCATGATGCTGTTGGCACCCGCGTCGCTGCCCTTGCGTGGCACCTGAAACAGCGCGTCCAGCGCCACCACCGGCATGTATTCGTCACGTACTTTGACCAGTTGCGCGCTTTGCGCCACCGTGTTGATGCTGCTGGACTCGACCTGGAACGATTCCACCACCGACGACAGCGGCAGGATATAGACCTCGTCGCCGACGCGTACTGTCATGCCATCCATGATGGCCAGTGTCAGCGGCAGGCGTACCTTGACGCTCATGCCGTAGCCTTCGGCCGAATCGATTTCGACGGTACCGCCCAGCGCGTGGATATTCTTTTTCACCACGTCCATGCCGACGCCGCGCCCCGAGACGTCGGTGACAACCTCGGCGGTAGAAAAGCCCGGCGCAAAGATCAGCTGCCAGACCTCCTGATCGCTCATGTCGTCGGAGCACGGGATGCCTTTTTCGCGCGCTTTGCGCAGCAGCTTGTCGCGCGACAGGCCGCGGCCGTCGTCCCGGACTTCGATGAGGATGGAGCCGCCTTGGTGTGCGGCCGACAGCGTGATCGTTCCCACCTCCGGCTTACCTTTGGCGATGCGCTCGGCCGGCAGTTCGATGCCATGGTCGCAGCTGTTGCGCACCAGGTGCGTCAGCGGATCGGTGATCTTTTCGATCAGGCCCTTGTCGAGCTCGGTGGCTTCGCCATGGGTGACCAGCTCGACCTTCTTGCCCAGCTTGGTGGCCAGGTCGCGCAGCATGCGCGGGAAGCGGTTGAAGACGACCGACATCGGGATCATGCGGATCGACATCACCGATTCCTGCAAGTCGCGCGTGTTGCGCTCCAGGTCGGCCAGGCCCGCCAGCAGCTGCTGGTGGACGGTGGCATCAAGGTCGCGGCTGTACTGCGCCAGCATGGCCTGCGTGATGACCAGCTCGCCCACCTGGTTGATCAGCTGGTCGATTTTGCTGACCGACACGCGCAGCGTGGTCGTTTCCAATTGGGCGCTGGCGGCGTTGCGCGCGGCTTTGGCGGCGTCGCGCGCGCGCGCGTCGGCCTGCGCCGCGACACCGCCGGCGGCCGCGTTGGCCTGCACGGCGGCGATCTCGGCACGCAGCTGTGCCGCGTGGTCGTCGGGTGTCACGGGGTTGCCCGGGGCACCAGGGAACAGACCGTACCCATGCACCTCATCCGGGGCGGGCGCCGGGGCGCCGCTGGCGTCTGGGCGTGTGCCCGCCACGGGGCTGCCTGGCGCGCCGGCGAACAGGCCATAGCCCTCCTCGATGACGTCGCGGCTGTGCTCCAGGTCCGTGTCGGCCGTGGCGGGGGCAGCCGTGGCCGGGGGTGTTGCCGCGGGCGCGGGAGCTGCAGGGCTGAGCGGCTCCAGCCGGATGTGTTCGCGCGCAACGTGGAAGGAAAACAGATCCAGCAGTTCGTCATCGCTGCTGGTGGTGTTGATCTCGTAAATGCGCTGCGCGCCCTCGGTGCGCTCGGCCGTGATGGTCCCCAGGCCTTCGATGTCGCGGAACAGGTCCTTGATCGGGTCGGCCAGCTCCAGCCGATCCAGCGGGCCAATGACCGCGCGCAGCTGTCGCGGTGCGCCCGGCGGGCTGGCCGCCGGCATGCCGCCGGCCGCCAGCGGCGCCGGGCTGGGCGCGGGTGCCGGTGGCGGTGGTGGTGGCGATACGGGGGGCGCGGCCTGACCGCTGGCCAACGCCCGAATGCGTGCCACCAGGCTTGCGGTTTCTGGCGCGTCGTTGGCCAACCCTTGGTGGCGCGCCAGCAGGCCTTTGAGGGCGTCGCTCGACTCCAGCAACACATCCACCATCGCCGCTGTCGGCGCCAGTTCGTGGCGCCGCAGCTTGTCCAGCAGTGACTCCATTTGGTGGGTCAGTTCCGCCACGTCCTCAAAGCCGAACGTGGCCGCACCGCCTTTGATCGAATGCGCGCAGCGGAAGATGGCGTTGAGCGTCTCGTCGTCGACCGTGTCGAGGTCCAGGTTGAGCAGCAGCTGCTCCATCTGCTCGAGGTTTTCGCCTGCCTCCTCGAAAAAGATCTGGTAGAACTGGGTCAGGTCGAAGCCGTCGGTCGCGGTGTCAGCCATGGTCGTGCAGCCCGGGCGTGTGAGGGTGGAAAGGGGTCAGCGGATCACCTTGCGGATGACTTCGATCAGCCGGTTGGGGTCAAACGGCTTGACCAGCCAGCCGGTCGCCCCCGCGGCACGGCCAGCCTGTTTCATCTGGTCGCTGGACTCGGTGGTCAGGATCAGGATCGGCGTGGTGGCGTAGGCGGGCTGCTCACGCAGCTTGCGCACCAGGCCGATGCCGTCGAGCCGCGGCATGTTTTGGTCGGTCAGCACCAGGTCGAATTTTTGTTTTTGTGCTTTTTCGAAGGCGTCGACGCCGTCGACGGCCTCGACCACTTGAAAACCGGCGCCCACCAGGGTGAACGAGACCATCTTGCGCATCGATGCGGAATCGTCAACGGCCAAAATCGTGTGCATGGGGCTAACCTTGTGCGCTCAACGTGGGGTTCAGAACAGCTCGATGGAACCGGCGTCCATCTCGCTTTGGGTCACGGGGTTGGGGTTTTGCGGCAGGTGCGTCACCACCATGCCGACCTCGTCTTCTTCCGGTTCCATCACCTGCTCGGCCAGCATGTAGGCGCAGCCGCGCAGCACCTTGCCCACGTGCACCAGCAGCTGGGTGGACATGTCGTGAAATTGCAACTCCAGCAGGGCCATCTGGACCGACTCGCGCAGCTCCGCCACGGTGCCCAGGGCGGCTTCAGGGGGCAGCGCCTCGGCTGCGGCCACCGCGCGGTTGAGGCGGTCGAGCAAATTGGCGGTGGCGTGGTCCAGCAGCCCCTCGAGGCGTTTGAGGTCGTTCATCGCCGCCAGCAGCGAGTCCTGCAGATCCGCCACGGCGCTCAGACGCACCGTCACGGTGGGCTCGTCCTCCTGCGGCTCGGGCGGGCGTGGCTCGACCACCGTGACCTCTTCACGCGGCCAGCGGCGTCGTTGCGGGGTCGGGGTGCCGTCCGGGTCGGTCATGGTCAGTGGGGCCTGCATGGCCCGTGCAACTGCGTAGTTCACAAATATACTGGCTTTGTGTGCCCGTAGGCACCGGCATCAACCCGTAAAGTCGCCGTTTCGTCACCGCACCCATCATGAGCCCCCCGCCGCTGCGCCTGCTGCACTTGGAAGACAACCCTGTGGACCATGGGTTGCTGGTGCGTGCGTTGTGCCGCGCCGAGCTGGATGCCGAGGTGACGTCGGTGGACACGCTGGCGGCGTTCCAGCAGGCGCTGGCCACGCCGGGGGTGGACGCGGTGCTGGCCGACTACCACCTGGCGGGGTTTTCGGGCATGGAGGCCTGGACCTGGATGCAGCAGCAGGGCATCGAGTTGCCGTTCATCCTGGTCTCCGGCGCGATTGGCGAGGCCACGGTGGCCGACGCCATGGTGCGGGGCGTGAGCGACTACGTCGACAAGCAGCACCTGACCCGCCTGCCGCACGTGCTGCAGCGGGCGCTGGAGCTGCACGCCACGCGCCGCCGCCAGGCCGAGGCCGCGGCCGCGCTGGCCGAGTCGCGTCAGCGCCTGCTGGAGCTGACCGAACACCTGCAAACCAGCATCGACCGCGAGCGCGCCGATATCGCGCGCGAGATCCACGACGACATCGGCGGGGCGCTGGCGGCGGTGCGGCTGGACTTGGCGTGGCTGCAGCGTCGCCTGACCGACCCCGAAGCGCTGGCGCACGTGCGCTCGGCGTTGACGATGGCCGAACAGGCCCTGGGGGCCAGCCAGCGCATCATGCGCAACCTGCGCCCCGCGGTGCTGGACCAGGGTTTGATGGCCGCGCTGCAGTGGCTGACGCGCACGTTCGCCGAGCGCACGGGGTTGGACGTCACGCTGCACGGCAGACTGGCGCGCGCCGCGCTGCCGCCGCGGGTCGAGATGGCTGCGTACCGCACCGTGCAGGAAGCGCTGACCAACGTGCTCAAGCACGCCCAGGCGCGCCGCGTGCGCGTCGAGGTCAGCGACCTGGAGGATCACCTGACCATCGAAGTGGCCGACGATGGCCGCGGCGCGGCGCCCGAGGCGTTGCGCAAGGAGCGCTCGTTTGGCCTGCTGGGCCTGCGCGAGCGCGCGCAGTCGGTGGGCGGCTGGCTGGATGTCGTCACGGCGCCGGGGGAAGGCATGACGCTGATCCTTTCGGTACCATTGAGCGAGGCGGCGCGCCGTGCCGCCGAGGAGGACGCTAGCCTATGATCCGTGTGATGTTGTGCGACGACCACGCGGTCGTGCGCCGGGGCATCCGCGACACGTTGCAGGAAGCCACCGACATCCGCGTGGTGGCCGAAGCGGGCAGCTACCCCGAGCTGCGCGAGGCGTTGCGCCGCGAAACCCCGGACGTGCTGTTGCTCGATGTGGACCTGCCCGGGCGCAGTGGGCTGGAAATCCTGGCCGTGTTGCACGAGGAGGCCAGCCCCGTGCGCACCATCATGGTCAGCATGTATCCGGAGGACCAGTACGCGATCCGTTGCCTCAAGGCCGGTGCGATGGGTTACCTGAACAAAGGGGGCGACCCGCAGGTGCTTGTGGCCGCCGTGCGTGCCGTGGCGCAGGGGCGCAAATACATCACGCCCGACATCGCGGAGCTGCTGGCCAACCACCTGCAGGCGCCCGAGGGGGGCGAGCTGCACGACGTGCTGTCGGAGCGCGAGCTGCAAACGCTCAAGATGATTGCGTCTGGCAAAAAGCTGTCGCAGATCGCCGAGGCGCTGATGATCAGCCCCAAAACCGTGAGCGTGTACCGCGCCCGTGTGCTCGAAAAACTCGGCCTGAGCAACAACGCCGAGCTGACCGTCTACGCCATCCGCAACAAGCTGGTGTAGCCGCGCTGACGATAAACGGCCGGCGGCCCACCCACGGCAGCCGCGCTCAGCCGACGCCGTACAGCGCCGCCAGGCGTTGCAGCAACTGGCGCACGGGTTCGTCTAGCAACGGCAGCGAGGCCGCCACCCCCACCAACCCCACCGACAACGTCAGCGGAAAGCCGATGGCAAACACGTTCATCTGCGGCGCGATGCGCGAAATGATGCCCAGCACCACGTTGACGAACAGCAGCAGCACCACCAGCGGCAGCGCGATCCACAGCCCGTAGCCGAAAATCAGGCCGCCGAGCTCGTGCAGCGGCATGCGTTGCAGCGCCGCCGTGGTGCCGTCACCCACCGGCAGGGCCACGAAGCTGGCCGCCACCGCCTCAATCAACATCAGGTGACCGTTGAGCACGATGAACAGCAACACCATGGCGTTGCCATAAAAGCGCCCCACCGTGCTGGATTGGCCCCCGGTGGCGGGATCAAAAAAACCCGCGAAGTTCAGCCCCATTTGCAGCCCGACGATTTCGCCGGCCATTTCCACCGCGGCCATCATGATGCGCGCCGCCAGCCCGATGGCCACGCCAATGGCCAGTTGTTGCACCACCGTGGCCAACGCCGTCGGGCTGTTGAGCGCCGGCATCGGTGTTGCAGGCAGCGCTGGCTGGATGCACACCGCCAGCACCAGCGCCAGGCCGATGCGCGTGCGCAGCGGCACCGAACGCGCCGAAAACACCGGGGCCGTGCCCAGCACCGCCAGGATGCGCAAAAACGGCCACCACACGGGCGCGAGCCACCCCATCAGCTGCGCTTCGGTGAACGTCAAGCTTGGCATGGCGGGGCGGGTGGCTGCCTAGGCGCGGCGCGCTACACGGCGTAGCTTGGCAGCGCCAGCAGCACGCGGCGGATGAACTCCACCAGCGTGGTCAGCATCCACGGGCCGACGATGACCAGCACCGCCACCGCCGCCAGCAGCTTCGGCACGAACGACAGCGTGGCCTCGTTGATCTGCGTCAACGCTTGAAACAGGCTCACGACCAGCCCAACCACCAGCACCGCGCCCAGCACCGGCGCGGCCACCATCAGCAGCGTGAACATGGCCTGCTGGCCCAGGGTCAAAACGGCTTGAGGGTCCATCGGGGGCTTGAGCGCATCAGGAGGGTGGGGCAAACGACGCCGCCAACGAGCCGATCAGCAGGTTCCAGCCATCGGCCAGCACGAACAACATCAGCTTGAACGGCAGCGCCACCAGCACCGGCGACAGCATCATCATCCCCAGCGACATCAGCACGCTGGCCACGATCATGTCGATGACCAGAAACGGGATGAACACCATGAAGCCAATCTGGAACGCGGTTTTGAGCTCGCTGATGACGAACGCCGGCACCAGCACGCGCAGCGGCGCCTCATCCACCGTGGTGGTGGACGGCAGCTTGGCCAGGTTGACAAAAAGCTGGAAATCGGCCTGGCGCGTTTGCGCTTTCATGAACGCGCGCATCGGCGCTTCCGCCGCCGCCACGGCTTGCTCGAAACTGGCCCGCCCCTCGGCGTAGGGCTGGTAGGCTTCCTGGTACACCCGGTCCAGCGTGGGGCCCATGATGAACAGCGTCAAAAACAGCGACAGCCCGATGATGACCTGGTTGGGTGGCGAGGCTTGCGTGCCCAGCGCCTGGCGCAGCAACGACAGCACGATGACCACGCGCGTAAACGCCGTCATCATCAGCAGCACCGCGGGCAGAAACGACAGCGCGGTGAAAAACAGCAGCGTCTGGATCGGCACCGAGTAGCTGGTGCCCTGCGGCCCCTGGGCCACGACCAGCGGCAGTTGCCCTGGAGGGGTGGTCGTTTGCGCCCACGCGGCGCTGGCCGCGCCGACCAGCACCAGCCCCGCCAGCAGGTGTCCCGTCGCGCTGCGCCTCATGCGGCGGGCTCCCGTCGCGCGTCGTCCGCAGCCAGCGTGCGCGCCACGTCGGCGTAGCGCGGGGTGGGCGCGCGCGCGCCCAGCGGCTGCACGTGCAGCGTGCGCACGTGTTGCGGCGTCACGCCCAAGGTCAGTTGCACCGGCGTGCCCGGCCCCTGCAGCTCCACCACCACCACGCGCTGCTGCGGCCCCACCATCAATTGGGCCACCACACGCAGCGCCGGGCCGCCGTCGCCCATGGCTTGCTGGCGGCGGCGCAGCCACTGCACACCCCACGCCAGCAACGCCAGCAGGGCCAACAGGCCCAGCGCAGGCAGCCACGCGGTCCAGGCGCTGTTCATGCTCGGCTCGCTCGCGGGGTTCAGTGCTTGCTGAGGCGCCGCAGGCGCTCCGAGGGCGTGACGATGTCGGTCAGGCGTATGCCAAACTTTTCGTTGACCACCACCACCTCGCCTTGGGCGATCAGGTAGCCGTTGACCAGCACGTCCATCGGCTCGCCCGCCAGCGCGTCGAGCTCGACGATGGAGCCCTGCGCCAGTTGCAGGATGTATTTGATCGGCACTTTGGTGCGGCCCAGCTCGACCGACAAGGTGACCGGGATGTCCAGCACCATGCTGATGTCGTTGTTGGCCGCAGGCGCGGGCGGGGCGCCGTCGAACGCGGGCGCACCGGCGAAGGGGTCATCGGAGCGGCCCGCCGAGGCGGTGCTGCTGGACTGCTCCTGCAGCGCTTGCGCCCATTCGTCGGCCAGCGCCTGCTCGTCCACCGGGGCGCTGGGCGGGTTGTCTTGCTGGTCGGTCGTCATAGGTCGGTCCTTCCGTGCGCGTGCCACGTGGCGTCGGAGCTGCGCAAGGTGCGCACCACCTTGAGCGCGTATTTGCCGTTGTGGGTGCCGTACTCACACTCCAGCACCGGCACGCCGTCCACCTTGGCCTGGATGATGCGCTGGCGCTCCAGTTCGATGAAGTCGCCCGGCTTCATCGCCAGCAACTGCTCGACGGTGGCGTCGGCGGTGGCCAGTTCGGCCACCAGTTCGACCTCGGCGGCCTGGATTTCCTGGCTCAGCAGCTTGACCCAGCGCCGGTCCACCTCCATCGAGTCGCCCTGCGTGTTGGAGTACAACAGGTCGCGAATCGGCTCCAGCGTGGAATACGGGATGCAAATGTGCAGCGAGCCGGTGATGTCGCCGATTTCGAGCGAGAAGCTGGTGCTGACGACGATTTCGCTGGGCGTGGCGATATTGGCGAATTGCGGCTGCATCTCGGAGCGCTGGTACACGAGCTCCAGTGGGTATACGCCTTTCCAGGCTTTTTTGTACTCCTCGGCCACCACGTCGACCATGCGGTTGATGACACGCTGCTCGGTGGGCGAAAAGTCGCGCCCTTCGATGCGGGTGTGGAATTTGCCAGAGCCGCCAAACAGGCTGTCGATGACGCCAAACAGCAGGGTAGGCTCACACACCACCAGCCCGCTGCCGCGCAGCGGACGCACCGCCATGATGTTGAAGTTGGTCGGCACGACCAGATCGCGCAAAAACATGCTGTACTTTTGCACCTGCACGGGACCGACCGAGATTTCGGGGCTGCGGCGGATGAAGTTGAACAGCCCCACGCGCAGGTTCCGGGCAAAGCGCTCGTTGATGACCTCCATCGTGGGCATGCGCCCACGCACGATGCGCTCCTGCCGCGACAGGTCGTACGTTTGGATGCCGCCGGTCTGGACCTCTTCCTTGGCCAGCTTTTGGCTCTCGCCGGTGACGCCCTCGAGCAGGGCGTCGATCTCGTCCTGAGAAAGAAACGCGTCGCTCATGGTGTCACGTCCGTTGGTTGAGGGTCAGTGGGCGGTGTGGCGCATCACTGCACGATGATGCTGGAAAACAGCACGGCTTCCACCGGGCTGTAGCCCTTGTACGGCTCCATGCCCGTGGTTTCCTGGATCAGCGTCAAAATGTCGGCGGCGAGTTTTTCCTTACCCTCAGCGCTGAGCAGTTCTTCGGCCGTGCGGCGGGAAATCTGCATCAGGATGCCGTTGCGGATGGCGGGCATGTATTTTTTGACCTCCTCGGCCGTTTGCCCGTTTTCCACCTGCAACGTGATGCCGACTTGCGCGTAGCGCGTCGAGCCGGGGTCGGCCAGGTTGACCACCACCGCATCCAGCGGCATGAAGGTCGGCGCTGCAGCGTCTTTTTTCTTCTTGGGTTTGGCCTTTTCGGCTTTGGCGGGCGCTTCCTCGCCGCCTTCTTCGTCATGGTTGGAGCCTTTGAGCAGGAACAACGCCGCCGCACCGCCAGCGGCCAGCAGCACGACCAGGGCAATGATGATGATCAGCAGCTTTTTGCTCTTGGGGGGCGCCGCCTCACCGGCGGCCGCGGCTGGGGCTTCGGCTTTGGCCATGGTCACAGACTCGTCGTTGGGTTGAACCATCCACCACCGGTGCCGACGGCGACATCGGTGGGACGCTGCCTATTGTGGCATGGCGCTGGCTCCACCATGCAGGGTATTGTGTGGGGGCGTGTCGCACGCCATCAGCGCAATAAGCACGGATGGGGCGGCGTTGTTCGGGCGCTCACGCCCCCGTGGCCGCTCAGGCGTACACGTCGAGCGCACCGCGTGGCGCCGCCGGTCGGGGCCCCTGCGCATGCGCGACGACCACGGCGGAGGCCGCGGCGGCCCCAAGGCGGGCGCCGCGCGGCGTGCTCGCGGTCGCTTCGCCTTGCCCTTGCCCTTGCCCTTGGCGGGCGCCAACGTCCAGCTGTCCCAGCGTCAACCCTGCGCGTGCCAACGCATCGGCCAGCACCTGCGGGGCCTGGGCCTGGATCAGTTGCCGCGTGTTGGCGTCATCGCTGCGAAACGTCAGGTGCGCCAGCCCCGCGTCCAGCTGCACGTCCACCGCCAGTGGGGTGTCCCATGTTTCGTCATCAAAGGTCAGGCTGGCGCGCTGCTTGTCGCCGATAGACCACAGGGCCAGCTCGGCACCCAGGGCGTCGGCGGTTTGCTGCAGGGCGGCCTCCAGCCGCTGGCCAAAGGTGACCTCGACGCCCGGGTGGCTGCCGACAGCCCCGCTGCCAGGCCCGTGGGGTGCGCCGGGCGACGCGGCGTGCCCGGGCAGGGCGTGGTCGCCGGTGCGAGGCTGACTGCCCTCTGCCGACGGCGTGGGGGTGGCGGCGCCCGCCGTCGCGGTCTCGCCCGCCGCGGGACCGACCGGGCTTGGGGTGCCGTCACCGACCAGCGTACGCAAACCATGCGCCACGCCGGCGTGGCCGGCCGCCTCGCGCAAGGCGGTCAGCGCGGTGTCCGACCGTGCGGCACCCGCGTCGGGCGCGGGGCCCTGGCCGGCGCCCGCGCGCGGGGCGGCTTTGGCGCGTGCACGGCCCGGCGGCCCCCCGGCGACCCCGGCCGGTGCGTCGCCGGGCGACGCCTGGCCAGGCTCGGTGCCGTGGCGCCGCTGCACCGCAGCCGCTTGCGGTGTTGGCCGTTCCTCGATGCCCGGCCCGTTGACGATGGGCGCGTTGGCGCCTGCCTGGGCAAACGCTGGCGTCCCGGGCAGCTGGGGCCACGTACCCCACAGGGCCGCGATCGCGTCGCCCGGCGGGACCTTGGGGTCATCCGCAAGCGCGTCCTGATCCGGCTGGGCGGCGCTGTTCGCCAGGGTGTCCGGGCCCGGCGCGCTGGTGGGGTCCATGTCAGCCTGGGCATCGTCGGGCGCCGCCCGCAGGTCGGCCAGCAACTGGGCGAACAGGTCCGCAGGCGCGGCGGGGTCAGCCTTGCCGTGCGCCGCGGGGCGGGCTGCCGCGGGCGTCGCGGGGGTGGGGGCGGTGGTGGTCATGGTGTGTCCTCGCGCGTCAGGGGTGGGGGGCATGGCGGCGGCGATGTTGTTGCAGTGCCATGTCGTCGTTGAACTTTTGTTCTTGCCGTAGCAGGTGCTGCTGCCACTGCTGGGCGCGGCGTTGCTGCAGTCGGCGCAGCGTGGCCAGGGCGCGCTCGGCTTGGTGCCACTGGGCCTCGCAGTGCGCGATGCGGCGCTCCAGGTGCTGCAGCACGTCGGTTTGCACGTGGCTGGCGTGCTGCAGCCGCTCCATGAAGTGGCGCTGCGTGGCCAGCAGCGTGGGGCTAACGCCCGCGCGGGCACGCTCGGTCCAGCGCTGCTCGGCCTCGCGCGCGTAGCCCTGCAGCGCGGCCAGTTGTTGTTCGGCCAACGCACGCTCGCAGCGGGCTTGCGCCAGCGCGGTCAGCGCTTCGTCGCGTTGGCGTTCGCGCAGCTGCACCAAGACGCTGAGGTCGGCGGGCTTTTTCATGCGCGTCCTCCGCGGGCGGTGGCCGCCAGCACCTGTTGCAGGCGCTGCACGCTGGCCTCCAGCGTGGCCCCTTCACGCATGTCCTGCTGCAGCAGCTCCACCATGCTCGGGTGCAGCTGGATGGCCAAGTCGGTGTCGGGGTCGCTGCCGGGCACGTAGGCGCCCAACTGGATCAGGTCGCGGCTTTTTTGGTAGCGCGACCACAGTTGCCGGAAGCGCCGCGCCAGCGCCCAGTGCTCGGGCGTGACGACGTTGTGCATGACGCGCGACGCCGAGGCTTCGATGTCGATCGCGGGGTACTGGCCGGCCTCGGCCAGCGCGCGCGACAGCACGATGTGGCCGTCCAGGATCGCGCGCGCCGCGTCGGCGATCGGGTCTTGCTGGTCGTCGCCCTCGGACAGCACGGTGTAAAACGCTGTGATCGAGCCGCCGCCCTCGGGCCCGTTGCCAGAGCGCTCGACCAGCTGCGGCAGGCGTGCAAAGGCGCTTGGGGGATAGCCTTTGGTGGCCGGCGGCTCACCGACGGCCAGGGCGATTTCGCGCTGTGCCATCGCGTAGCGGGTCAGCGAATCCATCAACAGCAGCACGTGGCGGCCCTGGTCACGGAAGTGCTCGGCGATCGCGGTGGCGTAGTGCGCGCCTTGCAGCCGTACCAGCGGTGGCGCGTCGGCCGGCGCGGCCACGACCACGGCGCGCTGCCGGTCACGCGCGGCCAGGATGTCTTCGATGAACTCCTTGACCTCGCGGCCGCGCTCGCCGATGAGGCCGACGACAATCACCTCGGCCTCGGTGAAGCGCGCCATCATGCCCAGCAGCACGCTTTTGCCGACGCCGGAGCCCGCGAACAGCCCCAGCCGCTGCCCGCGGCCTACGGTCAGCAGCGCGTTGATGGCGCGTACCCCCGTGTCCAGCGGCTGGCGGATGGGTGCACGCTGCATCGCGTTGATGGGCGGGCGCTCCATCGGCTCGGCGTGCACGGCGTCCAGCGGTCCGGCGCCGTCCAACGGCGTGCCGTAGGCGTCCACCACGCGGCCCAGCAACCCCGGCCCCAGCGGCAGGCGCAGCACGCCGCGTTCATCGGCCGGGGTGGCCAGGGCGCTGGCCTCCGCTCCCCAGCGTAGCCGCGGCCGAAACGGCGGCAGCGGCCGCACGATGGCGCCGGGCGCCAGCCCCGTGGTGGCGCTGGCGGGCATCAAAAACGCGCGGTCGCCGGCAAAGCCGACGACTTCAGCCAACACCGGCTCGCCCGGGCTCGGGGCCAGGGGGTCGCTGGCGGCGGTGATCGCGCACTGGCTGCCCACCGGTACGTGGATGCCACGCGCCTCCAGCACCAGGCCAGCCATGCGCGTCAGGCGCCCGCCGCCATCCAGCGGCTGTGGCCGCTGCGCCAGCGTGCGCGCCGCCTGCACAAAGGCATGCCAGCGGGATGCGGGGTCAGGGGTCTGCGCGCTCATTGCCCGTCTCCGCAGTGGGGGCATCCCACGGTTCGTCGTCCCGGCCCAGCGCGGCCAGCGCCCGTGCCCAGCGCCGCGGTAGCGTGGCGTCCACCACCCCCGCCGCCGATTCCAGCACGCAGCCGCCGGGCTGCACGCGCGCGTCGGCCACCGCCTGCACGCGCCGGCCCGCCAGCAGCTCGCCCAGGGTAGGCTGCAACGCCTCCAGGTCGCTCGGGTGCAGCCGCAGTGTGGCGGGCTGCGCATCATCGGTCAGCTGTTGCAGCGCCTCGAGCACCACCGCCCGCAACGGGGCCAGCGGCTGGGTCAGCTCGCGGCGCACCACCTGGCGCGCGATGTCGCACGCCAGCGCCAGCACCTGCTCGGCCAGCCGCGTGCGCAGCGCTTCGAACTCGTCTTGCAGGCTGGCCACCAGCGCGTCGACGCGGCGCGCGTGTTCGGCGGCCTGGGCTCGCAGCTCGGCCATCAGGGCGTCGCGGGTTTGTTGGGCGCCGGCCTGGCGGCCTTGTTCGTAGCCCTCGGTGTAGCCGCGCGCATGGGCTTGCCGCAGTTGCTCTTCGGTGGCGGCCAACGCGGCGCGCTGGCGCGCCTCGGCCTCGGCACGCTGGGCGGCCAGGGTGGCTTCGTCCACCGGCGCGAAGGTCCAGCTTTGCACCTGCTGGACCTCCTCGCGCGGGATGAAGCGCTGGTACGGGTGCGCGCCGCGGTTAGACGAAGGCATCGTCGCCACCTCCACCCAGCACGATCTGGCCTTCGTCGGCCAGTCGGCGCACGATCTTGAGGATTTCCTTTTGCTGCGCCTCCACCTCCGACAGCCGCACCGGCCCGCGCGACTCCAGATCTTCCTTGAGCGCCTCGGCGGCGCGGCTGGACATGTTGGACAGGATTTTTTCGCGCAGCTCCTGCGAGGCGCCCTTGAGCGCCACCACCAGCTGGTCCGACGACACCTCCTTGAGCACCATCTGCAGCGACTTGTTGTCGAGCTTGAGCAGGTCCTCGAAGGTGAACATCTTGTCCATGATCTTTTGCGCCAGGTCCGGGTCCTGCTCGCGGATGGCTTCGATGACGCTGGCCTCGAGGCTCGCCCCCAACAGGTTGATGATTTCGGCCGCCGTCTTAACCCCCCCCAGCGAGCTTTTGCGGATCTTGTCGCCGCCGGCCAGCACCTGGTACAGCGCTTCGTTGAGGTCTTTCAGCGCCACCGGCTGGATACCTTCCAGCGTGGCGATGCGCAGCATCACCTCGTTGCGCGTGCGCTCGGTGAAATGCTTGAGGATGTTGGCCGCGTGGTCCTGGTCCAGGTGCACCAGAATCGCCGCCAGGATTTGCGGGTGCTCGTTGCGCAGCAGCTCGGCCACCGACAGCGGGTCCATCCACTTCAGGCTTTCGATGCCCGACACGTCGCCGCCTTGCAAGATGCGGTCGATCAGCAGCGACGCTTTGTCTTCGCCCAGCGCACGTTTGAGCACCGAGCGCACGTAGTTGTCGGTGTCCGACACCAGCAGGCTTTGCGACTGCGCCTCGCGCACGAAGCGCTCGATGACGGTGTTGACCTTTTCTTTCGGCACGGCGCGCATGCGCGCGATCGCCTCGCCCAGGCGCTGCACCTCCTTGGGCGAGAAATGCTTGAACACCTCGGCCGCCTCTTCCTCGCCAAGCGACATCAGGAAGATGGCGGCGTCCTGCAGTCCGTCGTCGCTGTCAGCCATCGGAGCTCATCCGTTGCCTGTGGGCCGCATCACGCGGGCACCCCTTCGCCACTGATCCAGCCCTTGATGATATTGGCCACCGCCACCGGGTTTTCCTTGGCCAGACGGCGTGCGTCTTCCAGGTGGCGCTCCTCGGGGGTGGGTTCATTGTGCACCGGTTGCGGCAGGCCGGGGCGCTCCACCTCCTCGGCCACCAGTGCCTCCAGCTGGCTGCCTGGCGCGGGCAGGGCGCCAGCCTGGCCAGGTGCGGCCCCGGCCTCGGGCGCGGGCGGCGGCTGCATCATCTTCAGCGTCGGGCGTACCATCAGCAGCCACGCCAGCAGACCGGCCAGCACCAGCCCCAGCGGCGCACCCAGGCTGCGCGCGGTGTCCAACACGTCGGGGTTGCGGTACCAGGGCAGCTCCACCGGCTCCACCTTGGGTTGGTTGAACGGCGCGTTGACCACGTTGACCGAGTCACCGCGCTCGCCATTGAAGCCGATCGCTTCGCGCACCAAAGCCTGGATTTGCTGCAGCTGTTCCGGCGGCAGCGGGGCGGTGCTGGTGTTGCCTTTTTTGTCGGTGACCTGGGTGTGGTTGATGACCACCGCGGCGCTCAGGCGCCGCACGGTGCCGCTGGCGTTGCGCGTGACCGACACGGTCTTGTCGACTTCGTAGTTGACCACCTGCTCGCGGCGGCTGCGTGCGTCGGCGCCGGCGGCACCCTGGCCCACCACCCCGACCGGGGCGCCGGGGCCGTTGATCGGTGCGGCGGTGGCCCCCGGCGCCACGTTGGTGGCCGCACCCGGCACACCGGCGGGTTGCGTGGGGGTGCCCGCGCTTTCTTCGATGGTTTGCGAGCTGCGCACCGCCGCCGGCTCGTTGCCCTGGTTGGGGCGGTGCTGCTCGGTGGTCGATTCGGTCAGCGAAAAGTCCACATCGGCCGTGACGGTGGCACGCACGTTGTCGCGCCCGACCACGGGCTCGAGCAGATCCAGAATGCGTTGCTGGTAGGTGCGCTCCAGCGTGCGCACGTACTCCAACTGACGCGAGTCGATGCCGCCGTCACCCTCCGGCCGCTGCGACAGCAGCGTGCCGTTTTGGTCGATGACGCTGACGGCCTTGGGGTCGAGCTCCGGCACCGAGCTGGCCACCAAGTGCACGATGCCGGCCACCTGCGTGCGGTCCAGACTGCGGCCCGGGTGCAGCGTCACCACCACGCTGGCCGATGGCTTTTGCTGCTCGCGGAAAAACCCGTTTTGGTTGGGCAGCGCCAGGTGCACGCGCGCATCCGCCACCGACTGCAGCGACAGGATCGTGCGGGTCAGCTCGCCCTCCAGGCTACGCTGGAAGTTGACGCGCTCCTGAAACTGCGTCATGCCGAGCTTGGTCTGGTCCATCAGCTCAAAGCCCGCCACCGTACCCTTGGGCAGCCCCAGGCTGGCCAGCTTCATGCGCACGTCGTTGACGCGGTCGGCTGGCACCAGGATCGCGTTGCCCCCGTCGGCGTGCTTGTACGGCACGTTCATCTGCGACAGCTGCGCCAGGATCGCGCCGCCGTCCTTGTCCGACAGGTTGGCGTACAGCACGCGGTAGTCGGGCCGGTTCAACATATAAAACGCCGCCGCCAGCAGCGCCACGGCCGCCAGCGCGCCGGCCACCAGCAGGGCCTTGCGTTGGGTCGGCAAGCGCTGCCAGCCAGCCACCAGCGGCGTCGGCGCGGCGGCGGGGGGCAGCTCGGCGGCGTCCAGTTCGGTGCCAGTGCTCAGGGCAGGGGTGGTCGTAGCCATGGGCGCCATTATTCGCCCACCGCGCCGCGCGGCTAAAGCGCAAACAGACCGGCGGCGCAGGCGCTGTTTGCGCTTATGCGCCGCCGGGGCCTGCCGTTACGATGCCCCCAAGCGTTGTCACGCCCCACCAGGAGAACTGCCCATGGACCTGCGACTGCTGCCTTTGGCCGGTGCTGCCCTGAGCCCCGCCCAAGCCGCCGCACTGCGCGCGGCCCAAAAGGCACTGGCGGCCAAAGCCGCCGCCGGGGCGACGCCGGTGGCCAACCCCGCTTCCCCCAACCCGACGGTGCGCGCCACCACTCAGGCGGGCTTTGGCGACGCGCTGCGCAACGCCCTGCGCGAGGTCAGCGCCGCGCAGCAACACGCCTCCGAGCTGCAAAACCGCGTGCAGATGGGCGACCGCAGCGCCAGCCTGGAGCAAACCATGGTGGCGATGCAAAAAGCCCAAATCGGCTTTCAGGCCGCGCTGCACGTGCGCAACCGCATGATGCAGGCGTACACCGACGTGATGAACATGCAGGTGTGAGCGCCGCGCCCACGCCAGGGGCCGGCCAGCGCGGGCGGTCAGTGCAGCGACAGCGAGCGGCTGCCGGGCGGGGTATTTTCCCAGGCGTCCAGCCACGGCTCGGCCAGCGCGCGGATCTGCGCGTCGTGGCGCAGAATCGCCAGCATCACGCGGTGCTTCTCGGCGCGCTGCTGCGGCGTCAGCTCGGCCTCGTTGGCCTGCGCACGCAGCTGTTCGATCAGCACCGCGCAGGCGCCTTCCAGCTCCGCCACGCGGTCCCAGTCGTCGGTCTCGGCTGCCTGCAGCATGCGCGCGCTCAGCTCCTCCAACGCACGGTAGCACTGCAGCAGATCCAGTTGGGGCTTGTCCATGATGGCCTCGCTCATCGGCGGTGGGGGCGGCGCTTACTGCGGGCGGATTTGGTTCCAGGCGTCGGCCACCGGCGCGATCAGCCGTCGCACTTCCTCGACACGCTCGCCGTCGTTGTGCAGGTTGGCTTCGGTCAGGCGCCGGGCGCAATATTCGTAGAGCACATCGAGCCGCTCGGTCAGCTCGCCGCCCTTGGGATCGAGCGCGGCCCGCAGGCCCTCTTCCAGCAGCTGCACCGCCTTGCTGAGCGCTGCGGCCTTGGCCGGCACATCCCCGCGCTGCAGCGCCCCCAGGGCGTTGAGCAGCGCCTGATCCAGCGCCTCGAAAATCATCGCCACCAGCTCGTGCGGGCTGGCGGCGGCCACGCGGCTGGCCGCGGCCTGGCGGGTGTAGGCATTGACCGATCGGACGGCAGGGGAGGTATACATCGTCTCACTCCGTGGCGAAGAAGAATCTTTGCCTGCTTTATCGGTCATGGGCGGCGGATCCTGAGGGCTGGGCAGAAAGAGTGGCCGCTAAAAAAGGCCGGATTGGCCGCTCTATTCTAGGCCCGCGGTGTCCGGGCGGTGCGCCTGGCCGTGGCCTGATCGAGTCCCGCGCCCGCGATCGCGACAAAGCCAAGCAGGGTGCCCACCGCGGGCGGTGGGCACCCTGCCGGGTACCGGGTGGCGGCGAGGCCGCCAGCCGCGTGGCCAGCGCCTGGCTTCAGCCTTGCAGCAGCCGCAGCACGTTCTGCGGCATTTGGTTGGCCTGGGCGACCATGGCGGTGCCGGCCTGCTGCAGGATCTGGGCGCGCGAGAGGGCGGCCGTTTCGGCGGCGAAGTCGGCGTCCTGGATGCGGCTGCGGCTGGCGGTGAGGTTTTCGGCGTTGATTTGCAGGTTGCTCACCACGGCCTCGAAGCGGCTCTGGATGGCGCCAAATGTGCTGCGCAGGTTGCTCACCGCGGTCAGGGCCGAGTCGACGCGGTAGATCGCTGTGTTGGCGTTGGCCACTGTCTTCACGTCGATCTGCGAGATCGAGCCCGAGTCCTTGGAGATGGTGAAGTTGGCCGAGGCAAAGCCAAGTGCCGCACCGTCACCGGTGATGATGATGTTCTCGCTTGCGGTCAGGGTCAACCGCCCGCCGTTGACCGCGGTGGCATTCGTGCTGTTGTTGGTGGCGTCGGCAAACGCACCGATCGTGCCTTGGTAATAGGTCACGCCGTTGAGTGCGATATTGCCGCTACCGGCACTGATGCCGCCCGTCGCACCGCCGCCGAGGGTTTGACCGATCGCGATGTCACGCCCGTCGGCCGCCGTGAGCAGCAGGTTGCTGCCGTTGAGGATGGCGGTGACGCCGGTGTTATTTTGCTGGGCGTTGATGGCGTCGGTGATCTGCTGCGTGGTCAGGGCGCCGGAGGACAGGTCGGTCCCGTTGAAGATATCGATGCCGTTGATGCGCAGGGAATAGGTTTGGCCGGCACCACTCGAAGTGTTTGCGATCTGCAAGGCAATCGTGTTGGTGGCGGTCGCGGTCAGACCGGAGACGTTGGCCGAATTGATGGCATTGGCCTTGGCGAAGGCGCTGCCCGCGGACTGGCCGTTGGCGCTGCCGGCCACCGACTGGCCGATGGTGACCGCGGTGCCGCTGCCGACCTGGATGGTGCCCGTGCCGGGAAGGGCCGCCGTGCTGACCTCGGTGCTGGACGTGCCCTGTGCGAAGGCGCCGATGGCGGTGGAGCGCATGCTGGTGGCCAGATTCAGGCCGATGGTGTCACCGACGTTGGCGCCGACTTGGAAGACCGCGCTGCCGAAGGTGCCATCGAGCAGTTTTTGGCCGTTGAAGGAGGTTTGGGTGGCGATGCGCTCGATTTCGGCAATGCGCTGCTGCACTTCGAGGTCGAGGGCGGCGCGGTCGCCGGCGCTGTTGGTGGCGTTGGCGGCCTGAACGGCCAGCTCGCGGATGCGCTGCAGGTTGGAGGTGATTTCGGCCAGGGCACCTTCGCCGGTTTGCGCCAGCGAGACGCCGTCATTGGCGTTGCGCACTGCTTGGTTGAGGCCACGGATTTGCGTGGTCATGCGCTCCGAGATGGCCATGCCGGCGGCGTCGTCCTTGGCGCTGTTGATGCGCAGGCCCGAGGACAGGCGCTGCATCGCGGTCTGCAGGGCGTTTTGCGATGCGTTGAGGTTGCGCTGGGCGTTCAGCGACATCACGTTGGTATTGATGATCTGCGGCATGGCGGCTCTCCTGGGCAGCGAAAGACAGGGATCGGTCCGTGCGCCGGCACCCCGCCGGCGGGTGGGCGGGGGCACGGCCCCGCCCGGTGATTCCGATTCTGAGGCGGCCCATGAAAACCAAAGCCCCGATGAACGGGGCTAGGCTGGCGCATTTCCGCGGTTGGTTTGGCTTCAGCCGTCCTTGGCCTTGTTCCACTGCGTGATCTGCTGCGCCACGTACTGGTTGAGCGCGTTGAGCTGCGAGACCGTCTTGTCCAGCCGCGAATACTGAGCCAGCAGGCGCTCCTCAGTGCGGGCGACCTTGTCGCTCAGGCGCTGCTGCTGCTGCCGCAGGCGCTCGATTTCCCCCTCCAGGGCTGTGCGCTTGAGGTCCAGCCGCCCGGTCCCCTGCTGCAACAGGCCGGACGTGACGGATCGCCATTGCACGGCGATCCCCTGACTGGCCTCGGCAAGCGTGGTTTCCAGCGTGGCGGCGTCGGCCAGTGCTGCGCCGAGCCTGCCTTCGTCCACCGTCAGCTTGCCGTCGCGGCCCAGCCGCACCCCCAGATCCGACAGGGTGCGTCCGTCCGGCCCGGGGGTGAACAGCATGCGCCGCAGGCTGGCCTGCAGGGTGACGATGGCGCTGTCGCCCTGCAGCGGCCCGGCTTCGCGCGTGCGGGCATCGTAGCGCAGCGCATCGGCCAGCACCGCATCGAGCGCGTTGAAGGTCTCCACCAGCGCGCCGATGGCCTTGCGTGCGGTCTCGGGGTTGGCGCCGATCTGCACATTGACCGTGGCCGGTGTTTCGGCGCTGACGTTGAGCGTGACGCCCGCGATCGCATTGGCGATGGTGTTGTTGGCCGAGCGCACAGACACGCCATCGATGGTGACCACTGTATCCTGCGCCGCCTGCGCCAGCGCAAGGCCGGCGCCGGGCTGGTTTTCGGGGTCGTAGAGCAGGCGCGACAGACCGGTGCCATCCGTCAGGTTGCCGTCGGCGTCGCTGGCCTGAAGGCGAAAGCCCTCCGCCTCCCCGGTGGCGCGCGAGCGCAGCACCAGCCTCGCCCCGGCGCCATCGTTGATGACCGAGGCACTCACCGGTGCCGAAGCCGCGTTGATCTTGGCGGCGACGTCGGCCAGGGTGTCGGTGGCGGTGACGTCGATCGTGATGGCTCCGCGGTCGTCGGCGGTGAAGCTTGCGCCGTTCCATCGGCCCATTTGCAGGGTCAGCGTGCCGGCACCCACCGGGTCGCCCGCCGCCATCGCCACGCTTTGCACTGTCTGCCCCTTGGCGAGCTGGTTGACCTGCACGGCGTAGGTGGCAGGCGTGGCAGTAAACACCGCCGAGCCGCCGATTGCCGGGGAGCCGGAGGTCAGCGTCTTTTCCCGGAACGTGGAGGGGCGCGTCAGCGCCTTCAGCGCATCGTCCAGCGCCGCGACGCGCGACTTGATTTCGCCCATCGAGGACAGGCGCACCTGCGCCCGTTCAGTGCGCTTTTGCACCTGCTGCAGCGGGCGCTTTTCCAGCTCCACAAGCTGGCTGACGATGTTGCGGATGTCCAAGCCGCTGCCGATGCCCGGGGACGAGAGGGTGGCCATGGGGATCTCCACGAAGGGTCAAGGGCGACTTTACCGGCCCGCAAGCAAACTGTCCACGGCAAAAAGCGTGACCGCAGCCACGCTTTACGTCGCGCCGCCGGCCTGGGCGCGGCCGGCGGCGTGCTTGCCAACCCCGCGTCGTGCGTCAGCGCAGCAGGGCCAGCACACCCTGCGGCATTTGGTTGGCCTGGGCGACCATGGCGGTGCCGGCCTGCTGCAGGATCTGGGCGCGCGAGAGGGCGGCCGTTTCGGCGGCGAAGTCGGCGTCCTGGATGCGGCTGCGGCTGGCGGTGAGGTTTTCGGCGTTGATTTGCAGGTTGCTCACCACGGCCTCGAAGCGGCTCTGGATGGCGCCAAATGTGCTGCGCAGGTTGCTCACCGCGGTCAGGGCCGAGTCGACGCGGTAGATCGCTGTGTTGGCGTTGGCCACTGTCTTCACGTCGATCTGCGAGATCGAGCCCGAGTCCTTGGAGATGGTGAAGTTGGCCGAGGCAAAGCCAAGTGCCGCACCGTCACCGGTGATGATGATGTTCTCGCTTGCGGTCAGGGTCAACCGCCCGCCGTTGACCGCGGTGGCATTCGTGCTGTTGTTGGTGGCGTCGGCAAACGCACCGATCGTGCCTTGGTAATAGGTCACGCCGTTGAGTGCGATATTGCCGCTACCGGCACTGATGCCGCCCGTCGCACCGCCGCCGAGGGTTTGACCGATCGCGATGTCACGCCCGTCGGCCGCCGTGAGCAGCAGGTTGCTGCCGTTGAGGATGGCGGTGACGCCGGTGTTATTTTGCTGGGCGTTGATGGCGTCGGTGATCTGCTGCGTGGTCAGGGCGCCGGAGGACAGGTCGGTCCCGTTGAAGATATCGATGCCGTTGATGCGCAGGGAATAGGTTTGGCCGGCACCACTCGAAGTGTTTGCGATCTGCAAGGCAATCGTGTTGGTGGCGGTCGCGGTCAGACCGGAGACGTTGGCCGAATTGATGGCATTGGCCTTGGCGAAGGCGCTGCCCGCGGACTGGCCGTTGGCGCTGCCGGCCACCGACTGGCCGATGGTGACCGCGGTGCCGCTGCCGACCTGGATGGTGCCCGTGCCGGGAAGGGCCGCCGTGCTGACCTCGGTGCTGGACGTGCCCTGTGCGAAGGCGCCGATGGCGGTGGAGCGCATGCTGGTGGCCAGATTCAGGCCGATGGTGTCACCGACGTTGGCGCCGACTTGGAAGACCGCGCTGCCGAAGGTGCCATCGAGCAGTTTTTGGCCGTTGAAGGAGGTTTGGGTGGCGATGCGCTCGATTTCGGCAATGCGCTGCTGCACTTCGAGGTCGAGGGCGGCGCGGTCGCCGGCGCTGTTGGTGGCGTTGGCGGCCTGAACGGCCAGCTCGCGGATGCGCTGCAGGTTGGAGGTGATTTCGGCCAGGGCACCTTCGCCGGTTTGCGCCAGCGAGACGCCGTCATTGGCGTTGCGCACTGCTTGGTTGAGGCCACGGATTTGCGTGGTCATGCGCTCCGAGATGGCCATGCCGGCGGCGTCGTCCTTGGCGCTGTTGATGCGCAGGCCCGAGGACAGGCGCTGCATCGCGGTCTGCAGGGCGTTTTGCGATGCGTTGAGGTTGCGCTGGGCGTTCAGCGACATCACGTTGGTGTTGATGATCTGCGGCATGGCGGTCACTCCTTCGGGTGGTTGCCGGTGGGCTGGCTGCTTCGGGCCCCGCGCCCTGCGCTTCGCCAACCACTTGACATCCGGTTGCCAGCTATATCGGGCAGCGCGCGGCGGACTTGAGGGTTTTTGATCACCAAATGCCCAGCCGCACGGGTTTTTGACCTGGGGCAGTCCGTGGTGGCTGCGGCCTACAATGCTTTACTAAATGAATGGCACTCCGCGCTCCCCCGTTCCCTTGCCCACCGAGCAGTTGCGTGTGGGCATGGTGTTGCCGTTTACGTTGTTGGACGCGCAGGGGCGGGTGCTGCTGGCCAAGGGGCAGCGCATCGAGGACGAGTTGCAGCTGCGGCTGCTGCGTGAGCGGCGGCAGGTGTTCGTACCGTTCGAGGAGTCAGAGCTCGCGCTGAAGGTGTGGATGAACGGCCTGCTGGAGCTGGACCGGCGGGGCGCGGCGATCAAGGAGCTGGACCGCCATGTGCGACTGGACGAAGGCGGAGACGGCGCGGCGGAGCCGCTGCGGGGTACCCTGCCGGAGCAATGTGCCGACGTGGCCGCCCGGCTGCGCCGGTTGCTGGCAGGCATCGAGTTGGGAGCACTGGCGCCGCAGCAAAGTGCAGCGCGCTTCGAGCTGCTGTGGCGCGACCTGGAGCAGTTGACGGCCAGCGAGGTGGCTGCCGACGGCAGTACGTTGGTGTTGACCTACCGCGCCTGCACAAGCCCGGCCGACTACAGCGTGCTGCACGCACTGCAGTGCGCCGTGCTGGCGCTGCGGCTGGGGCCGCTGCTGCGGCTGCCACCAAACGAGCTGCGCGCGCTGGTGCTGGCCACCGCGACGATGAACGTGGCGATGCTGCGGCTGCAGGACGCGCTGGCGCAGCAGCGTGGAGCGCTGTCGCCAACGCAGCGGGCGCAGATCGAGGCCCACGCCGAAGCGGGCGCGCGTGCGTTGCAGGCCGCAGGTGTGACCGACGCGTTGTGGCTGCAAGCCGTGCGGCTGCACCATGCGCCGCTGCCCCCGGGTGTTGCGCTGGCGCAACGGCCAGCGGACGAGCGCGTGGCGCATATCATGCAGGTGCTGGACCGCTACACCGCTTCGATGAGCCCGCGCGCCAGCCGCCCCGGGCGCAGCGCCAAGGAGGCGGCGCGCACGGCGGTGCTGTTTCGCACCGGCGGCGCGCAGGACGAGGTCGGTTTGGCGCTGGTGCAGTTGCTGGGCATTTACCCGCCCGGCACGTTTGTGCGCCTGCAAAAAGGGGAGCTGGCGCTGGTGCTGCGTCGGGGTGCCAAGGCCGGTACCCCGATCGCCGCGGTGGTGGTCAACCGCGCAGGGGAACCGATGGGAGCGCCGAAGCTGGTCAACACCGCACGGCCAGAGCATACGGTGGACGATGCGGTGCCAGGCTCGGCCGTGCGTGCGCGCATCAACCTGGATGAGATGGTGAACCTGCTGGCGTACTCGCGCACGCCGGCTGCGGGGATGCTGTAGGGCGCCGGCTTGGTGCGTCGGTGAGCTTCAGGCGCTGGGCGCAAGCGTGGCCACCACCGGGGCATGGTCGCTGGGTTGGGGGCGCTTGCGCAGCGCGCGGTCGACGTCGCAGGCGCGCAGCCGGGCGTGCAGCGGGTCGCTCAGCAAGATGTGATCGATGCGCAGCCCGCGGTTTTTGGGAAACGCCAGTTGGCGGTAGTCCCACCAGGTGTACACGCCACCCTGCGGCGCGGTGGTGCGCAGCGCGTCGTGCAAACCCAGCGCCAGCAACGCCTGCAGCTGCTCGCGCTCGGCGCGGGTGCAGTGGATGGTCTCGCGCAGGCCGTCGGGGTCCCAGACGTCGAGGTCGTCGCGCGTGATGTTGAAGTCGCCCATCAGCACGAGCTTGGGGTACTGGCTCAACTGCGCGGCCAGCCACGCGCGCAACGCTTGCAGCCACTGCATCTTGTAGGCAAATTTGTCGCTGCCCGGGGCCTGGCCGTTGGGGAAGTAGGCCCCCACGACGCGCAGGGCTTCGTCTACCCCCGGTGGCTGCACGGTCGCGGCGATCAGGCGTGCCTGGGGGTCTTCCAGGTTCGGCAGGTTGCGCTGCACGTCGTGCAGCTGCGTGCCTTGGCGCACCAGCAGCGCCACGCCGTTGTAGGTCTTTTGGCCAAGCCAAACGGCGTCATAGCCGGCGGCCTGTATGGCAGGCAGGGGAAACGCCTCATCGGGCAGTTTGAGTTCCTGCAGCGCGACGATGTCGGGCTGGCGTTGGGCCAGCCAATCGAGCAGCTGGGGCAGCCGCACGTTGAGCGAGTTGACGTTCCAGGTGGCGAGTTGCATGGCAGCGGTACGCGGGCAAAACGCCATTATCCGGGTGCAGGGACGCGGTCAGCAGCCAGGCAGTGCGGCCAAGGCTGGCGCGCCGTCGGGGATGCATTGCCGGACCCGGCCCAATCCATGCACGACGATGCGGATTTGGCTGCCGTCGGCCAACGCCAGTGTGAGGTTGCCCGCCGTCACGGTGCCGCGGCGTGGGCTGAACACGAAAGCCCCGCCGGTGATGGCGGGGACCAGCGCGACGTTGGGGTGGTCGGCGTGGGTGCGCACACGTGCCGCCCCATCCAGCAAGCAGTCGGTCGGTTGTCGGGTGCAGTCGCAAGCGGTTTGCTCACGCCAGCCCAGACACCACCGCGTGTCGTCGGCGCTGACGCTGACGACGATGGTTTGCCGGCGCTTGAGTGCCTCGGACTGTGCTTGGCGCAGTTCTGCACTGAGCACGTCGGCCGCGCCGCGCAGGCGTGAACGCTCGACCCACGTGCCCAGGGCTGGCAGCGCCACCCCGATCAGGATGGCCAGTACCGCAGCAACGACGACGACTTCGACCAGCGTAAGCCCACGCATGCGGGCGCGGCAACGGTGCAGCACCACGGAGCGTCCCCCCTTGTAACGGCCGCAGTATCGGCCAGCTTGGCGCGGCTGTCATTCCCCTGTTTGGGGGAACGGGCTTCAGAGGGGCTGCTGCAGGTAGGCCAGCTCCGCCGCGCTGAAGCCCGCTTGCTGGCGCGCCGCAGTGTTGAGCGGCGGCTTGGGTTGGGGTGCGCGGTGCTGGCGCACCAGTTGCCGGTAGTGTGCCAGGGGGTCCAGGCCACGTTGCTGGCACAGCCAGCCGTACCAGCGGTTGCCCACAGCGACGTGGCCGACCTCGTCGCGCAGGATGACGTCGAGGATGGCGCACAGCGCCAGCGCGTGCGGCGTGCCGACCCGCCGCAGCCGGGCTTGGATCAGTGGTGTGGCGTCCAGACCCCGTGCTTCCAGCGTGCGGGGCACCAACGCCATGCGCGCCACGATGTCGCTGGCGGTGCGCTCACACATCGTCCACAGGCCATCGTGCGCTTCGAAGTCGCCGTAGTCCCATTGGCCACCGCTGGGGTGCGGCAGGCCGCGCAGGTGGGTGCGCAGCAGTTCGAAGTGGTGCGCCTCCTCGGCGGCGACGCGCCACCAATCGTGGTAGTACGCGGCGGGCATGCCGGCAAAGCGCCACACGGCGTCCAGCGCCAGGTTGATGGCGTTGAATTCGATGTGCGCCAGCGCGTGGGCCAAGGCCGCGTGGCCGTCGGGCGTGAAGGGTGAGCGGGTCGGCACCGCGCCCGGTGGTACGAGCTGCGGGCGGGCCGGCCGACCCGGCAGCGGGCGCTGCTCGGGGGCGGTCAGGGTGGCGGTTGTGTCGAGGTGGATAGCCGTTGCGTGCGCTGCCAGCGTTTCCCACGTGCGCTGCACACCCGCCACCTTGGCGGTGGGGTCCGGTTCGGTTAGCCAGTGCAGCGCGGCCTGACGCAACGCTTGCGGCGCGGGGGGCGGGTTGGTGGGGGCCGGACACATCCGTACAATTGTACGAATGGCCCTGTACCAACTCGACGACATTGCCCCCAGCGTGCACCCGAGCGCCTTTGTGGCCGAGGACGCGCGGGTGATTGGCCGCGTGACGCTGGCCGCCGACAGCAGCGTGTGGTTTGGCGCCGTGTTGCGCGGCGACACCGATCCCATCACGGTGGGGGAGGGGGCCAACATTCAGGACGGCAGCGTGTTGCACGCGGATATTGGCGTGCCGCTGACCGTGGGCGCGCGCGTGACGGTGGGGCACCAGGTGATGTTGCACGGCTGCACGGTGGGCGACGGGTCGTTGATCGGCATCGGTGCGGTGGTGCTCAACGGCGCGCGCATCGGGCGGCATTGCCTGGTCGGCGCGCGTGCGCTGGTGACCGAGGGCAAAACCTTCCCCGACGGCGTGCTGATTCTGGGCAGCCCGGCCAAGGTGGTGCGCGAGCTGACCGAGCAGGAAATCGAAGCGCTGCGGCAAAGCGCCGCGCACTACATCGACAACGCGCGACGCTTTCGCGCGAGGCTGCGCCGTTTGGCGTGAAGGGGCGCCGGGTGTCGGAGCTGCACCGCTTTTTGTTCGATGGCGCGCCGGTGCGTGGGGCGCTGGTGCGTCTGACCGACGATTGGCAGGCGCTGCTGCAACGCCGCCAGGCCGCCGGGGGCTACCCGGCGCCGGTGACGGTGTTGCTGGGTGAGATGGCTGCCGCCGCCGTGTTGCTGCACAGCAACATCAAGTTTGCCGGGGCGCTGGTGCTGCAAATACTGGGTGATGGGCCGGTCAAGGTCGCCGTGGCCGAGGTGCAGCCCGACCTGACGTTTCGCGCCACGGCGACGGTGGTCGGCGAGGTGGCGGCGGATGCGCCGCTGGCCGACATGGTCAACGTGCTGGGGCAGGGGCGCTGCGCGATCACGCTGGACCCGCGTGAGCGCACGCCCGGCATGCAGCCGTACCAGGGCATCGTGCCTCTGGTGGACGCGCGCGGTCAACGCCTGGGCCGCCTGAGCGAGATGCTGGAGCACTACATGCGCCAAAGCGAGCAGCTGGACACGCGCATCGTGCTGGCGGCCGACGAGCACGTGGCGGCGGGGCTGCTGATTCAGCGCATGCCCACGGCGGGTGCCGGCAACTTGGCCGGGCGCGCGGCAGCGGCGGGCGAGGAGGTGCCGGGGGCAGACGAGGACTTTCAGCGCATTGCGCTGCTGGCCGCCAGCCTGCGGCGCGACGAGCTGTTGACGCTGGACGCCGACACCGTGCTGCATCGCCTGTTTTGGCAGGAGCAACTGCTGCGGCTGGTGCCGCAGGGGCAGCCCATGCAGCCCCACTTTGCCTGCACGTGCTCGCGCGAGCGCGTGGCTTCGATGCTGCAAGGGCTCGGGGTGGCGGAGGTGGAGTCGATTCTGGCCGAACGCGGCGAGATCGACGTGGCGTGCGACTTTTGTGGCCAGCACTACCGCTTCGACCCGGTGGATGCGGCGCGGCTGTTTTTGGATCAAACCCAACAGCCACCGGGCAGCGAGCGCTTGCAGTGACGGCGCGCCACGCCGCCGCGCGGCGCCTGGGAGTGAACGGCTGGCCGCGGCCAAGCGGCATGCGGCCGGCTATTAGCGGGCCGCGGGGGCTGCACCGCTGGCCGCAGACCCCACCCCAGGGCGCTGGAACTGCACAAAAATCTCGTTGGGCTTGACCATGCCCAGCTCCTGGCGGGCGATTTCTTCCACTGTCTCCAACCCCTCGCGCAGGTCGCGCACTTCGGCGGCCAGGCGCTCGTTGCGCTGGCGTGCTGCTTCGTTGGCTTGCTCGGCTTCGGCCACTTGGAGGCGCAGCGCGGCCACGTCGGCCACGCTGGCGCGCCCCAGCCACATCTGGGCCTGCACCAGCGCCAGCAGCGCCAGCAGCAACAGCGTCACCCAGCGCGCGGGGCGCATGGCGTTCAGCCGCGCTCAGCGCAGGTTGTAAAACGCTTCGCGACCCGGGTAGGTGGCCACGTCGCCCAGATCCTCTTCGATGCGCAGCAACTGGTTGTACTTGGCCATACGGTCGCTGCGGCTCATCGAGCCGGTCTTGATTTGACCGGCGTTGGTGGCCACGGCGATGTCGGCGATCGTGCTGTCTTCGGTCTCGCCCGAACGGTGGCTGATGACGGCGGTGTAGCCGGCGCGCTTGGCCATTTCGATGGCGGCAAACGTCTCGGTCAGCGTGCCGATCTGGTTGATCTTGATGAGGATCGAGTTGGCGACGCCACGCTCGATGCCTTCTTTGAGGATCTTGGTGTTGGTGACGAACAGGTCGTCACCGACCAGCTGCACGCGCCGGCCCAGACGCTCGGTCAGCAGCTTCCAGCCGTCCCAGTCGCCTTCGGCCATGCCGTCTTCGATGCTGATGATCGGGTATTTGTCGCACCAGGTGGCCAGGATGTCGGTCCACTCGGCGGCGCTCAGCACCAGGCCTTCGCCTTGCAGGTGGTAGCGGCCGTCTTTGTAAAACTCGCTGGAGGCGCAATCCAGGCCCAGCGCGATTTGGGTGCCGGCGGTGTAGCCGGCCTTGTCGATGGCTTCCAGGATCAGCTGGATGGCGGCCTCGTGGTTGGCTACGCTGGGGGCAAAGCCACCTTCGTCGCCCACGGCGGTGCTCATGCCGCGGTCGTGGATGATTTTTTTGAGGGCATGGAACACCTCAGCGCCCCAGCGGATGGCTTCGCGCAGGTTGGGCGCGCCCACCGGCAGGATCATGAACTCCTGCAGGTCCAGGTTGTTGTTGGCGTGCGCGCCGCCGTTGATGACGTTCATCATCGGCACGGGCAGCGTGTGCGCGGCGCTGCCACCAAAGTAGCGGTACAGTGGCAGGCCCGATTCCTCGGCCGCGGCACGCGCCACGGCCATGCTGACGGCCAGCATGGCGTTGGCGCCCAGGCGCGACTTGTTGTCGGTGCCATCGAGCTCGATCAGGGTTTTGTCGAGGAAGGCTTGCTCGCTGGCGTCCAGGCCCAGCACGGCTTCGGAGATTTCGGTGTTGATGTGCTCAACGGCCTTGAGCACCCCTTTGCCCAAGTAGCGCTTGGGGTCGCCGTCGCGCAGCTCGATGGCTTCGCGGCTGCCCGTGGAGGCACCGCTGGGCACGGCGGCGCGGCCCATGACGCCGGACTCCAGCAACACATCGCACTCGACGGTGGGGTTGCCGCGGCTGTCCAGGATTTCGCGGCCGACGATATCGACGATGGCACTCATGCGTAGGGTTCCTTGCTTGCGAGAAGGTTGCGGATGGTCAACAAAGCGGTTGTCAAACGTTGGGGGCCACGCCTTCGACGACGATCATGCGCATCACGGCGGCGCCAGCGCGGGCTTGACGCGCGCGGCGGTAGGTTTCGGAGTCGTGGAAGGCGCGCGCCGCGGCGACACTGGCAAAGCGCAGCACCACCACCCGGCTGGGGTGCCAGTCGCCCTCCAGCACGGTGACGGCACCGCCGCGCACCAGCACCTCGGCACCGTGCTGCTGGATGGCGGCGGTGGACCAGCGTTTGTATTCCTCGTACTGCACGGGGTCGGTGACGTCGACGTCGGCGATGATGTAGGCACTCATGGGGCACTGGGCGAAGGGGTGGGCAGCGCGCGCTGCAGCACAACGGCGGCAAAGCGCAGCAGGTCGTCCAGGTGATGGTCAATCACATGTTGAGCGATGCCCAGGTCGAGGGCTTCGTATTCATGCACCAGGATGTTGCGAAACGCCACCATGCGTCCCAAGGCGTCAGCCAAGGGGGCATCGATCCAGCCATGTTGGGCCAGTTCGTGGAAGGCGGCGCGGGCACCCTCTGGCAACGCCCAACCATGCGCACTGCAGATCAAGTTGGCCATGTCGATGGCTTGTTCGCAGGCGCGCTGGACGTTGAGCAAGGCGGCATCCTGGTGCGTGAAGTCGTGTGCCGGGTCGGGGCTGGCACGCCATTCGGCGCGGGCGCGGGCCACGGCGCGTTGCAGGCGCTGGGATTTTTGCGCCAAAACCTCGCGCAGAGCAGCGTCGATCATGACGCGAACCCCTGAAGGCGTTGGGCCAGCGCGCGCACGGCGGGGGCGCGGTGACGTTGCAGGTCCTGCCAGTCGCGCAGCACACGCGCCCAAAGCAACCAGGGGGCGTGGGGCTGGCGTGCCAGCAACAGACGCCCGCGGCTGAGCACGATGAACTGCGTCAACGTGTTGGCGCGTGCAAGGTCCAGCAGGTCCACGTCGCGTTGCAGGCGGCGGCTCAGCTCGGCGCTGGCCTGCAGCCACTGCGTTGGTGACAGCGGCTGCGGCAGCCACACGGCCAGATCCAGGTCGCTGTCGGTGCGCAGGCGGCCCTGCGCCGCGCTGCCGTGTAGCCACGCCATCGTCGCCTGCGGCACGGCGGCGTGGAGGGCGGCGCGCAGCTCGGCGTCGCTGGGGGGCTGCACGGGCGTGGTGGTCATGCGGTGGCGAAGTCGTTTTCCAGCCAGCCACGGCGCTTGACGACGGCGTCGAGCTCCTGCAGCGATTCCAGCAGCGGTCGCATGAACTTCAGCGGCACGGCGTTGGGGCCGTCCGACAGCGCCCGTGCGGGGTCGGGGTGGGTTTCCATGAACAGGCCCGCCACGCCCACGGCCACCGCGGCGCGCGCCAGCACGGGCACGAATTCGCGCTGGCCGCCGGAGCTGGTGCCCTGGCCGCCGGGCAGTTGCACGCTGTGCGTGGCGTCGAAGACGACCGGTGCGCCGGTGTCGCGCATGATGACCAGTGCGCGCATGTCCGACACCAGGTTGTGGTAGCCAAAACTGACGCCACGCTCGCAGGCCAAAAAGCGGTCTTCCGACAAGCCCGCCTCGCGCGCGGCGGCGCGAGCTTTGTCGATGACGTTTTTCATATCCTGCGGGGCGAGAAACTGGCCTTTTTTGATGTTGACCGGCTTGCCCGACTGCGCCACGGCGCGGATGAAGTCGGTCTGGCGGCACAAAAAGGCGGGTGTTTGCAGCACGTCCACCACCGCGGCCACCGCGGGCACCTCGGCTTCGGTGTGCACGTCGGTCAGCACCGGCACCCCCACTTCGCGGCGCACCTTGGCCAGGATCTCCAGCCCCTTGTCCATGCCCGGCCCGCGGTACGAGGCGCCGCTGGAGCGGTTGGCCTTGTCGTAGCTGCTCTTGAAGATGAACGGAATGCCCAGCGCCTGGGTGACCTCCTTGAGCTGGCCGGCCACATCCATCTGCAACTGCTCCGACTCCACGACGCAGGGGCCGGCAATCAGGAACAACGGTCGGTGCAGGCCGACTTCGAAGCCGCACAGGTTCATGCTGTGGCCTCCTGGGCCCCTGCGGGGGCGGGGGCGCGGTGTTGCTGGTGTTGCAGCGCCGCGGCGATGTAGGCGTTGAACAGTGGGTGGCCGTCCCACGGGGTGGATTTGAACTCGGGGTGGAACTGCACGCCCATGAACCACGGGTGCACGTCCTGCGGCAGCTCGATGATTTCGGTCAGTTGCTCGCGCTGTGTCAGCGCTGAAATCACCAGCCCCGCGGCGCGCAGCCGGTCCAGGTACTGCGTGTTGGCCTCGTAGCGGTGGCGGTGGCGTTCGGTGACCACGGGCCCGTATATTTGGTAGGCCAGCGTGCCGGGCAGCACGTCGGCGCTTTGCGCGCCCAGGCGCATCGTACCGCCCAGGTCGGTGTCGGCGTCGCGCTTTTGCAGCGTGCCGTCGGCGTTCAACCATTCGTCGATGAGGGCGATGACCGGATGCGGCGTGTGCGGGTCGAACTCGGTGGAGTTGGCCCCGGCCAGCCCGGCGACGTGGCGGGCGAACTCGATCGTGGCCACCTGCATGCCCAGGCAAATGCCCAGGTAGGGGATCTTGGCTTCGCGCGCGAACTGCGCGGCGCGGATTTTGCCCTCGACCCCGCGCTTGCCAAAGCCGCCCGGCACCAGGATGGCGTCGAAACCGCCCAAACGCGCGGCCACATCGCCTTGCTCCAGCGTTTCGGAGTCGATGTAGGTGATGGCCACGCGCACGTGGTTTTTCAGCCCGGCGTGACGCAGCGCCTCGTTGAGCGATTTGTAGCTGTCGGACAGGTCGACGTACTTGCCGACCATGGCGATGCGCACCTCGCCGCGCGGGTGTTCGACCTCGTAGACCAGGTCGTCCCAGCGCTTGAGGTTGGCGGGCGGCGTGTGCAGCCGCAGCTTGTCGCAGATCAGGCCATCCAGCCCCTGCTCGTGCAGCACGCGCGGCACTTTGTAGATGGTGTCGACGTCGGGCATCGAGATCACACCCCACAGCGGCACGTTGGTGAAGAGGCTGATCTTTTCGCGCTCTTCGTCGGGGATGACACGGTCAGCACGGCACAGCAGCGCATCGGGCTGGATGCCGATTTCGCGCAGCTTTTGCACCGTGTGCTGGGTGGGTTTGGTCTTGAGCTCGCCCGCCGCCGCGATGTAAGGCACGTAGGTCAGGTGCACGAACGCGCTGTTGTTGGGCCCCAGGCGCAGGCTCATTTGGCGCGCGGCTTCCAGGAAGGGCAGCGACTCGATGTCGCCCACCGTGCCGCCGATTTCGGCAATGGCCACGTCCACACCTTCGGCACCACGCTGGATGAAGGTCTGGATCTCGTTGGTGACGTGCGGGATGACCTGCACCGTCTTGCCCAGGTAGTCGCCGCGACGCTCCTTTTCCAGCACCGACTTGTAGATTTGGCCGGTGGTGAAGTTGTTGCTGCGCTTCATGCGCGTGGTGATGAAGCGCTCGTAATGCCCCAGGTCCAGGTCGGTCTCGGCGCCGTCGTCGGTGACGAACACCTCGCCGTGCTGGAACGGGCTCATCGTGCCCGGGTCGACGTTGAGGTAAGGATCCAGCTTGATCAGCGTGACTTTGAGGCCGCGCGATTCCAGCAACGCGGCCAGCGACGCGGAGGCGATCCCCTTGCCCAGGGACGACACCACGCCGCCAGTGACGAACACGTATTTGGTCATGGGAGTGGGCGGACCGCGTGACGGCCCGTCGGTGGAAAGGCCGATTATAAAAGCCGACCCCCAACCGCGGTGCGGCGCGTTATAGTCGCGCCGCATGAAAGAGCTCGAAGGCAAGCGCATCGTCCTGGGGTTGACGGGTGGCATCGCCTGCTACAAGTCGGCCGAGTTGTGCCGGCTGCTGGTGCAGGCCGGCGCCGACGTGCAGGTGGTGATGACCGAGGCGGCGGCGCGCTTCATCGCGCCGCTGACGCTGCAAGCCCTCAGCGGCCGGGCGGTGGTGCTGAGCCAGTGGGACGAGCGCGAGCCCAACGCGATGGCGCACATCAACCACGGCCGGGGGGTCGACGCCATCGTCGTGGCGCCGGCCAGCGCGGACTTCATCGCCCAGTTGGCGCAGGGGCGCGCGAGCGAGTTGCTGCCGCTGCTGTGCCTGGCGCGGCCGCGCCAGCAGGTGCCGCTGCTGCTGGCGCCGGCCATGAACCGCGAGATGTGGTCGCACCCGGCCACGCAGCGCAACGTGGCGCAGGTGGTGGCCGACGGCGCCGTGGTGCTGGGCGTGGGGCAGGGCGAGCAGGCCTGTGGCGAGGTCGGCGAAGGCCGTATGCTGGAGCCCGACGAGATCGCCGAGGAGGTGGTGGCCCACCTGCAGGCCAAAGTGCTGGCCGGCCACCACGTGCTGGTGACGGCGGGGCCGACGTTCGAGCCGATCGACCCGGTGCGCGGCCTCACCAACCACAGCAGCGGCAAGATGGGCTTTGCGCTGGCGCGCGCGGCGCGCGAGGCCGGCGCCGAGGTGACGCTGGTGGCGGGCCCGGTGCACCTGCGCACGCCGCGCGGGGTGCGGCGGGTGGATGTGCAAACCGCGCAGCAAATGCTGCAGGCGGTGCTGGCGCACGTGGAGCAGGCCACGGTGTTCGTGGCGGCAGCGGCCGTGGCCGACTGGCGCCCGGCGCGGGCGGCCGAGCGCAAGCTGAAGAAGGACGGCGGCGGCCCGCCGCCGGCGCTCGCCTTCGTCGAGAACCCGGACATCCTGGCCACCGTGGCCGCGCTGCCGCGCGCGCGTCGTGGCGAGTTGTACTGCGTGGGCTTTGCCGCCGAAAGCCACGACCTGCTGCGCCACGCCCGCGCCAAGCGCGCGCGTAAGGGTGTGCCGCTGCTGGTGGGCAACATCGGGCCGGCCACGTTTGGCCGTGACGACAACGCGCTGCTGCTGGTGGACGAGCGCGAGGCGGTGGAGCTGCCGCCGGCACCGAAGATCGTGCTGGCGCGCCAGCTCGTCGGCGAGATCGCGCGCCGGCTCGGCCATGTCTAGGTCCCTCATCCCCGTGGTTCTGGATCAGCGGATGGGGTAGCAATTACCGTTGATGATCTATCATAAAAAGATGAATGGCAAGGAGATCATCAAGCGGCTGGAAGCTGCGGGCTGGCGTCTGGTGCGGGTGCAGGGCAGCCACCACATCCTCGTCAAGCCGGGCGCGCCGCGCAGCGTGCCGGTGCCCGTGCACGGCAGCCGCGAGCTTTCATCCGGTCTCGTCAAGGCCATCGAACGGCAAAGCGGAGTCAAGCTGACATGAACGTTGCCTACCCCTACACCTTGGAGCCGCAGCCCGAAGGCGGCTTTCTCGTGCAATTCGTCGATCTGGAGGAAGCCTTCACCGAAGGCGACACCGAAGAACAGGCCGCCTTCAACGCCGCCGAGGTGCTCACTGGCGTGCTGGCGGTCCGCCTGGAGCAGGGCGAGGTCATCCCGCCGCCGTCGCCGGCCAACGGCCGCCCGGTGGCGTTGCCCGATGCGCCGGTGCAGGCCGCGCTCTTGATCCACTTCGCCCGGCAGGGGCACAGCCTGTCGGAGCTGGCCCGCGCCATGGGCACCTCCTGGCCGGCTGCGCAGCGCCTCACCCGCCCAGGCAACCCCACCCTCAAGCAATTGGAGCGTGCCGCCGCCGCACTGGGCAAGCGGCTGGTCCTCAGCCTGGAATGAGATGGGCGCTGAAAGATGTGCAACCAAAGGGTGATACGTGTCGGCTATCGATGATCTGATCGCGCAAATTCCGGACCAGCGCCTGCGCGAGCGCCTTGCTGCCGAATGGAGCAACGCCAAGAAAGAAAAAAAATTCGGCCTGGTGTTCGAAGATCACCTGCCCGAGCTGCTGCCGCTGCACGGCGCCAAGCCCCGCCAGGGCGACCTGGTGTGCCACCGCCCTCAGGGGCACATCGGCGCGTTGAAAGATGTGTGGCAAATCCAGTCCATCCACGCGGGCGTGGCCACCTGCGTCAAGCCCGGCAACGAAGCGCACCCCAGCGAGCCCACCCGCGCCGCGGGGAAAGCCGCGCAGTTCCCGGTGGATGAACTGCTGGTGGTGCGGGAGTTTGGCGAGCCCATCTTCCCCGCGCTGGTGCCGGTGGATGCCGTGGCCAACGGCTCGGCGGATGCCCCCTGGCACACGCTGATCGAGGCCGACAACTACCACGCGCTGCAACTGCTGGATTACCTCTATGCCGGCAAGGTGGATTGCATCTACATCGACCCGCCCTACAACACCGGCGCGCGCGATTGGAAATACAACAACGACTACGTGGACGGCAACGACCAGTGGCGGCACAGCAAGTGGCTGTCGATGATGCAGCGGCGGCTGCGGCTCGCGAAAAAGCTGCTCAACCCAGCGGACTCGGTGCTAATCGTCACCATCGATGAGAAGGAGGTGCACCGGCTGGGGCTGCTGCTCGAGCAGGAGTTTCCCGAGGCGCGGATAGAAATGGTCTCCTCAATCATTAACCCTAAAGGAACAGGTCGCCCAGGAAGCTTTGCTCGCACAAACGAATTTATATTTTTTGTACGCATTGGTTCTGCCGTTGTCGGAAAACTAGCTGATAATGAATCGACAGGCTTGGAAGTCTCGTGGGAAACGATGAGGAGGCGAAATCTTGCCTCTGTGCGAGGACGAAAAGGCAAAGGGGCTTGCGGACCCAACCAGTTTTACCCCATTTTTGTGAACATCGAGTCAGGGTCGATAGTTGGACGCGGCGATCCTTTACCGCCAGAAATATCGCGCGATACATGCGTTGCGCCTGAAGGAGCCGTCGCTGTGTTTCCTATTCGACCTGATGGAACAGAGATGAATTGGGAATATACAGCGTCAGCTTTCGATAAATGGTGGTCGCTGGGGTACATTCGAGCCAATGGAAAGAGAGATGAGCCTCAGCAATATATCATTCAGCACCTACCTAACAAGGTGCGCAAAGAAATCGATGACGGTGTAGCAAAAATTGAAAGCAGAAGATCAGATAACTCTGTCATTGTGCGGTATGTAGGGGCAACACAGAAACACGTCACCACTCAGTGGGACATACCATCCCACAATGCAGAACATGGTGGAACTGGGGTACTTAAATCGCTGCTTCCCGACCGCCGCTTCCCCTTCCCCAAATCCCTCTACGCCGTCGAGGACGCGCTGCGTTTCTTTGTCGCCCACAAGCCCGAGGCCTTGATCGTCGATTTCTTCGCCGGCTCGGGCACCACGGCGCATGCGGTGATGCGCCTCAACCACCAGGACGGTGGGCGCAGGCGCTGCGTGCTGGTGACCAACAACGAAGTGGCCGCCGACGAGGCGGCAGCCCTGGCCGCAAAGGGCTTGCAGCCCGGCCAGCCGGAATGGGAGCAGTGGGGCATCTGCCGCCACATCACCTTTCCGCGGCTGAAAGCCGCCATTACCGGCAAAACACCCCAAGGCGAGCCGATCCGGGGTGATTACAAATTCGCCGACGAATTTCCGATGGCCGAGGGCTTTGCCGCCAACCTCGCCTACTTCAAGCTGGATTTTCTGGAGAAGGAACGCGTGTCGCTGCGCCGCGCCTTCCGCGAAATCTTGCCGCTGCTGTGGCTCAAGGCCGGGGCCGTGGGCCCGCGGCCCGAGTTGAAGCGCGGCGAGCCCGAGCCGGTGCTGTTTGCGCCCGAGGGCAGCAACTTCGTGGTGCTGCTGGACGAAACCCGCATGGGCCGCTTGCTGCAAGCGCTGCAAGGCCGCGCCGGTCTATCACACGTGTTCATCGTCACCGACGCGGACGAATCTTTCAAAACCATGGCGCAGGACGTGCGCGAGGTGGCGGGCAAGGCCAACCCCGGCTTGGCGGTGGTGCAGTTGTACCGCGACTATCTGCTCAATTTCATGATCAACCAGCATCAGGACCGTGCTGCCGGTCACACCGATACCCAGGGAGCCCGGGCATGAAGGTCTCGCTGTTCGATTTTCAGAAAGACGCCTTGGCCAAGCTGCGCGAGGCTTTGGCCAGCGCCCGCAAGAGTGTCTCGCCGGACAATCAGCAAGTCGTCGCCTTCTCGGCTCCCACGGGCAGCGGCAAGACCATCATGATGACGGCGCTGTTCGAGGCGATTCTGGATGAGCCCGACGACCAGTTGGCCTGGCCGTTGGACTGGGCGCCGCATCCCGATGCTGTGATCCTGTGGGTCTCCGACATGCCCGAGCTCAACGAGCAGACCCGGCTCAAGATCGAGAGCAAATCGGACAAGGTGTACCGGGTCAATCAGCTCATCACCATCGATGCGCATTTCGACGCGCCCCGGCTGGCAGGCGGGCGCATCTATTTCGTCGCCCCTGAAATATTCATAACAGCATGATTTTTCTTGTGTTATTGCCTGTTTGCGAGTACAATTTCCCCCAGATTTGATGGTCTGATGCGCCGTTTTCTGGGAGTTTTGCGATGTTTGCCTGCCCCGCCACCGAGGACTTCTTCCGCGCCCGGCTCGATCAGATGATCGACCTGCGCCATCCGCTGGCGGTGTTGTCCTCACGCATGCCGTGGCAGGAGTTGGAAGCAAGGCTGTCGCACCTGTTCATGCGCAAAGCGCGCTCTGGGGTGGCCATGCCCGATCTGGACCTCTTTGGCGAATCTCCGGTGCGCGCAGCTCGGGCGTCCAACGCAGGCCGACCCCGCGTGCCGCTGCGCGTGATGATCGCGCTGCTGTATCTGAAGCACGCCTTCAACGAGTCGGACGAAGGGGTGGTCGAGCGCTGGGGCGAAACCCCCACATGGCAGTTCTTCTCGGGGCGGGCGTACTTTGAACATCGCCGGCCGTGCGACGCCACGACGCTGGTGAAGTTTCGCCGGCTGCTGGGCGAGGAGGGGGTGGAAGAACTCCTGGCGCAGACGATCAACGTGGCGGTGGAAACCGGACTCATCAAGCCGCAGGAACTCAAGCGCGTGGTGGTGGACACCACCGTACAACCCAAGGCGGTGGCGCACCCCACCGACAGCCGGCTGCTGGAGACGGCACGCACCAAGCTGGTGGAGGCGGCCAAGGCCGCCGGCATCGCCTTGAAGCAGACCTTTGCCAAGGAAGGCAAGGAGCTGGCCCGCAAGGC
>NZ_VJNA01000013.1 GCF_007556585.1 Tepidimonas aquatica
GCTGGGCCCGCTGGCTGCGCAGTTGCGGCTGCCGTCGGCGGGCGGCATGGCGTCGGTAGCACGACGGGGCCATCTGCAACACGCGGCAGATGGGCTCGACCCCGTACAGATGGCGGTGCTGGTCGACAAAGCGCTTCAACTCTTCAAACGGAGGTCGAGCTCCGCCTGGGCAAAAAACGCGCTGGCCGCCTTGAGGATGTCGTTGGCCCGGCGCAGTTCCCGGTTCTCGCGTTCCAGTTGCCGCAGCCGCTCGCGCTCGCCGCTGGTCAGTCCCTCGCGCTGGCCGGCATCGACTTCCTGGCGCTTGACCCATTCGAGCAGGGTCTGCGGCACGCAGCCAATCTTGGGTGCTATCGATTCCACAGCCGCCCACAGTGAAGGGCACTCGCTCCGGTGCTCTTGCACCATGCGCACGGCGCGCTCGCGGACCTCGGGTGAGAATTTCGATGTCTTGTTCATGGCTCCATCTTCTCAAGAGTTGGAGCCTCCTCAAAACCCGGGGCGGTTCATCATTATGCCGAGATAAGCGCCGCTCAAGCGCCAAGCGAGGCCGCAGGCACGCCAACAGCCCCCACAGGCCGACAGCCCCCACGCTGGGTTTGGCCGCTGTTGCTGGGGTTGTGGATCGGCCATGCGTGGGGAGATGATGGATGAGCACGTGGCCCGGTATCAGGGGCCGGGCGTCGATGGCGATGCGGCCAGGTGTCAGCCAAGCACCCGCAGCGCTTGCTGCAAGTCGGCGCGCAGGTCGTCCACGTCTTCCAGGCCGACGGCCAGCCGCACGACGCGCGGCGCATGGGGCCACGGGCGCGCCCGCATCGTGGGCACGTCGTACGGAACGCATAGGCTGACCGGCCCAGCCCAACTGTAGCCCAGCCGAAACAGCCGCAGCGCGTCGCAAAAGGCGTCGATTTGTGTCGGCGCCACGTCCGGCTCGAACACCACCGTCAGCAGCGCCGCAGCGGCGCGGGCGTCGCGTTGCCAGTGGGTGTGGCCTGGTGAGCCGGGCAGCGCCGGGTGCAACACCTGCGCCACCTTGGGTTGCTCGGCCAGCCATGCGGCCAGCGCACGGGCGCTGCGGTCTTGCGCGTGGTAGCGCAGCGCCAGCGTGGGCAGCCCGCGCAGCACCAGCTCGGCGTCGTTGGCGCCCACGCCCAGGCCCAGTCGCATGTGGGTCATCAGCACCGCGTGGTGCAAGGCGTCGTCCCGTGTGCAGACGGCGCCCATCAGCACGTCGGCCCCGCCGCTGGCGTACTTGGTGAGCGCCTGCACGGCGATGTCCGCCCCCAGCTCGAACGGGCGGTACGCCACGCCTGCTCCCCAGGTATCGTCCAGCGCGGTGACGATCGGGCGCGCGCGGCCAACGTTGGCCCGGCGCACAACGTCCACCAGCGCAGGCACGTCGGGGAATTCCAGCGTGACGGAGCCGGCGGCTTCCATCCACACCAAGCGCGTGCGAGGGGTGATCGCACCGGCCAGGTCCGCCGGGTTCATGGGGTCGTACACGCGATGCGCGATGCCCCAGGCGGCCAGCTCGTGCTCGGCCAGGGCCTTGTTGGGGCCGTAGGCGTTGTCGGGGATCAGCACCTCGTCACCGCTGCACAGCAGCGCTTGGTCCACCAGGGCGATGGCCGCCAGCCCGCTGGGCGCCAGCACGCAGTGGCGCGCGCCTTCCAGCGTGGCCAGGCGCTCTTCCAACGTGAACGTGGTGGGTGTGCCGTGCAACCCGTAGGTGTAACCGGACTTGTCCTGCCAGCGGCGCGTGCGCATGGCCGCGACGTTGGAGAAAAACACCGTCGAGGCCTTGTGCACCGCCACCGGCGCGGCGTCGAAGCCGTCCGGCGCGCGGTACGGGTGGTGGATCAGCCGTGTGCTCAGACCTTCCATTTGACCATCAACTGCTCGGGCCGCAGGTTGTCGTAGCACTCAAACGGCTGGTGGATCCAGGGGTTGGTGGGCAAAAACTCCACCGAGTAGTCGGGCGTGAAGATCGACACCGCCTTGGTCCACAGCACCGCCGTGCGCAGCTCGGTGATCGGGGGGTAGTGGGTGCGCAGCAGCTCCACCACCGCCTTGAGGGTATGGCCGGAGTCGGCCAAGTCGTCCACCAGCAGCACGCGCCCGGCAATTTCGCCCTTGGGCGTGGTGATGTAGCGCGCAATGTCGAGCTGGCCTCGCACCGTGCCCCCTTCGGCACGGTAGGAGCTCGTGGACATGATGGCCAAGGGTTTGTCGAAGATGCGGCTGAGGATATCGCCCGGCCGCATGCCACCGCGCGCCAGACACAGGATGGTGTCGAACGCCCAGCCGGACTGGTGGATTTTGATGGCCAGTTTTTCGATCAGGTTGTGGTACTCGTCGTACGACACGTACAGGTGCTTGCCGTCTTCGGTGAGCATGGGGCGGACCTTTCGCAACGGGGCCGTCAGGCGGCAAAGGGGTGACGCAGCAGGATCGTGTGGTCACGATCGGGGCTGGTGGAGATCACGTGGATCGGCACGCCTGTCGCGGCCTCGATGCGCTCCAGGTAGCGCCGGGCGTTGAGCGGCAGATCCTGGTAGCGGGTGATGCCCGCGGTGGGTTCCCTCCAACCGGGCAACGTCTCGTAGATCGGCTCGCAGCGGGCGATGTCGTCGGCGCCCAGCGGCAGCAGGTCGATGACCTGGCCATCCAGACGGTAGCCGACGCACAATTGCAGCTCGGGCAAGCCGTCGAGCACGTCAAGCTTGGTGATGCACAGGCCCGACAGGCCGTTGACCTGCGCGGAGCGCTTCAGCAGCGCGGCGTCGAACCAGCCGCAGCGGCGCGCGCGGCCGGTGGTGGTGCCCTTTTCGGCGCCGACGGTGGCCATGTGCCAGCCCGGGGTGCCTTCGGTTTGCCAATCGAGCTCGGTGGGGAACGGCCCGCCGCCCACGCGCGTGCAGTACGCCTTGGTGATGCCCAGCACGTAGTGCAGCAGCCCCGGCCCGACGCCGGAGCCGGCGGCCGCGTTGCCGGCCACGCAGTTGCTGGAAGTCACGAAGGGGTAGGTGCCGTGGTCGATGTCCAGCAGCGTGCCCTGCGCACCCTCGAACAGCAGGTTGGCCCCCTGCCGGTGCGCCTCGTTGAGCTCGCGCGACACGTCGGCCACCATCGGCAACAGTTGCTCGGCGTGGCGCATGGCCTCGTCGTAAACAGCGTCGAAGCGCACCCGCCCGCGCTCGATGTACGGCGCCAAGGCCGGCCCCCAGTCCAGCGTTTCCGACCCCAGGTAGGTCACCAGCAGATGGTTGTGCAGCTCCAGCAACTCGCGCAGCTTGGCAGCGAAGCGCTCGGGGTGTTTGAGGTCCTGCACGCGCAGCGCCCGACGCGCCACCTTGTCTTCGTAGGCCGGTCCGATGCCGCGGCCGGTGGTACCGATTTTGGCCGCACCGGCGCGCTCCTTGGCGGCTTCGCGCGCCACGTCCACTGCGGCGTGAAACGGCAGGATCAACGGGCAAGCCTCGCTGACGCGCAGGCGTGAGCGCACCTCGACCCCGGCGCGCTCCAGGCCCTCGATTTCCTCCAGCAGTTTGCCCACCGACAGCACCACGCCGTTGCCGATGTAGCAGCGCACGCCCGGGCGCATGATGCCGCTGGGGATCAGGTGCAGCGCCGTCTTGGCGCCACCGATGACCAACGTGTGGCCGGCGTTGTGACCGCCCTGAAAGCGCACCACCCCGTGCGCCGTTTCCGTCAGCCAGTCGACCAGCTTGCCCTTGCCTTCGTCACCCCACTGGGTGCCGACCACCACCACGTTGCGCCCCGGCTGGGGCTGGAATGCAGGATCCATCATCGGTTGTGCGTGCCTTGTTGGCTGCCAATAGGGGGGTTGATCGTCGTTGGGTCGTCAGGCAGCCAGCGGCTGCACGATCCAGGTGCCCGCGCGCTGCACCAGCTCGCGGTCGCAGGCGAATTCGTCCACTTCGTGCTCGTGCCCGGGCAACACGCACACCACCGTTTCGCCCTGCGCGCGCAGCGCGGCCACGGTGGCGCGCAAAGCGGCATCGTCGTGCCGCCACGGTGCGCGGATGGCGGCGCGCAACGGCGGTGCCGGCACCAGCCGCACCAGCTGCTTGAGGTCCAGGCTGAACCCGGCCGCAGGGCGCTGGCGGCCAAACACCGCGCCGACCGCGTCGTAGCGCCCGCCACGGGCGATCTCCTGCGGCTGCCCCTGGCCACCGTAGATGGCAAAGCGCACCCCGGTGTAGTAGGCGTAGCCGCGCAGATCCGCCAGGTCGAACGTCACCCGCACGTCGGGGGCCAGCTCGTGCAGCCGCGCTTGCAGCCAGCCCAGGTCAGCCAGCGCCGCTTGCAGCGCCGCCCCGCCCCGCAGGCGCTGCGCCGCGGCTTGCAGCACGTCGCTGCCGCCCCACAACGTGGGCAGCGCCAGCAGCGCAGCGCGCACGTCGGCAGGCAACGGTGCCGCCAAGGTCGCCAGCGTGGCCGTGTCCTTGGCCGCCAGCGCGGCGTGCACGGCACTCACCTGCGCCGGCGTCAACGCGCAGCCCTGCAGCACCGCATCGACGATGCGCACGTCGCCCAAGTCCACCTGCAAGCCCTGCAACCCAGCAGCGCGCAGCGCGTCCAGCGCCAGCTCCAGCACCTCCAGGTCGGCTTCACGACCGGCGTGGCCGTAGATCTCGGCTCCGAACTGCAGCGGCTCGCGCGTGCCGTGGGCGCCGCCAGCGCGCGTGTGCAGCACCGGGCCGCAGTAGCACAAGCGGGTCACCCCTTGGCGGTTGAGCAGGTGCGCGTCGATGCGCGCCACCTGCGGCGTGGTGTCGGCCCGCAGCCCCAGCGTGCGCCCAGAGAGCTGGTCCACCAGCTTGAACGTTTGCAGCTCCAGCGCCTCGCCGGTGCCGGTCAGCAACGACTCCAGATGCTCCAGCAACGGCGGGATGACCAGCTCGTAACCGTAGCGGCGCGCCGCCTCCAGCAGGTTGCGCCGCAGGTCTTCGAGGTGACGTGCCTCGGAGGGCAGAACGTCGGCGATGTGATCCGGCAGCAGCCAGGCGGACATGGGGTGTGGCGGGTGGGCAGCGGGACAAAACTGCGATTGTACCCCGCGGCCCCGGTGTCTTTTCAGCGGCTGGGGCTGCCCACCCCACCCGTGCCCTTGAAGGCACGGAAAAACTCCGACGACGGATCGATCACCAGCACGTCCCCTTTGCTGGCGAAACTGGCCTTGTAGGCCTCCAGGCTGCGGTAAAACTGCGCAAACGCCGGGTCACGGCCAAACGCCTGGTTGTAGATGCGCGCCGCTTCGGCATCGCCCTCACCCTTGATTTTTTGCGCCTGGCGGTAGGCCTCGGCCAGGATGACCTCGCGCTCGCGATCGGCTTCGGCGCGGATTTTTTCGCCCTCCGCAAAGCCGGTGGAGCGCAGCTCGTTGGCCACCCGCTTGCGCTCGGCTTCCATGCGGTCGTACACCGAACGGGTGATCGACTCGGCGTAGTCGATGCGCGAGATGCGCACGTCGACCACGTCCATGCCCCAGGGTTTTTCGGCCCCGCGCACGGCGGCCAGCACCTCGCGCTGCACCGCGGCCATCAGTTCCTCACGCTTGGCCGACAACAGCTCACGCAGGGTGCGTTTGTTGACCTCTTGCTGGAAAGCGTTGCGCACCACGCGGTTGAGCTGGGCGGCGCCAGCGCGCTCATCCAGCCCCACGTTGCGGATGTAGGCCGAGGGGTCCGAGATGCGCCAGCGCACATACCAGTCGATGACGACGCGCTGCTTCTCGGCCGTCAACGTCGGCTCGGTGTCGGTGCTCTCCAGCGTCAGCAGCCGCTTGTCGATGTACGACACGTTTTGGAACGGCGGCGGCAGCTTGAAGTTGAGCCCCGGTTCGGTGACGACGTTGCGGATCTGACCGAACTGAAACACCACGCCGTACTGGCGCTGGTCGACAACGAACATCGTGGAGCTGAGCACTGCCAGCGCCACCAACAGAGTCGATACGAAGAATCCGATGCGGTTGGCCATGGTGATCCTCGTCGTCAACGACCTTCACGGTCACGGCTGCGGGCGTCGTCACGGGTGCGCGGGTCGCGCGTCGTGGTCGCGTTCGGCGCGGCGGCGCTGCTGGCCGCCGGCGCCGGGACGGTGGCTTCGGCGCTGACCTGCTGCATGATTTTGTCCAACGGCAGGTACAGCAGGTTGGATTGCTGGCGCGTGTCGATCAACACCTTGGTCACGTTGGCGTAAATCTGCTGCATGGCCTCCAGGTACAGCCGCTCGCGCATCACCTGTGGAGCCTTGGCGTACTCAGCCTGCACGAGGGCGAAGCGCTGCGCATCCCCCTGCGCCTGCGCCACGATGCGCGCTTTGTAGCCTTCGGCCTCCTGCAGCAGCCGCGCGGCCGCCCCCCGCGCGCGCGGCACGACGTCGTTGGCGTAGGCTTCGGCCTCGTTTTTGGCACGCTCGCGCTCCTGTCCGGCTTTGAGCACGTCGTCAAACGCGGCTTGCACCTGCTCGGGCGGGCGCACCCCGCCCGCTTGCAGGTTGATGCCGACGATTTCGATGCCGACGTTGTAGCGGTCCAGGATGGTTTGCATCAACGTGCGCACACGCGGCGCAATCTGCTCGCGCTCTTCCGCCAGCGCCGCGTCCATCTTCATCTTACCCACCACCTCACGCACGGCGGTTTCGGCGGCCTTGACCACCGCGGCGTCGGGATCGCGGCTGCTGAACAGGTACGCGCGTGCGTCACTGAGGCGGTACTGCACCGCAAACTTGATTTCGACGATGTTTTCGTCCTCGGTCAGCATGGCCGATTCGCGCAGGCCCGTGGCGCGCACGATGGCGTCACGGCCGATGTCGACCGAGCGGATTTGCGTGACAAACACCGTCTCGTGGCGCTGGATCGGGTACGGCAGCCGCCAGTTGAAGCCCGCCCCCACCGTGCTGTGGTAGCGACCAAACTGGGTGATGACGGCTTGCTGGCCTTCTTGCACGACGAAAAACCCGGTGCCCAGCCAGATCAAGACCGCCACCCCGGCGATCAGCCCCACGCCGATGCCGGCGCCCTTGGCGTCGGGCCGCCGCGGCGGCTCGGCACCGGACCAGCCGGAGCGCCCTCCATCGCCGCCGCCCCCGCGACCGCCGAACAGGCCGCCCAACTTGCGGTTGAAATCACGCCACAGCTCGTCGAGGTCGGGCGGCTGGCCGTCGCTGTCGCGCGGGCGGCGGGCCCGGCCGTCATCGTCGGAGCCACCGCGCCCCCAGCGCGGGTCGTTCAGGTTGAACACGCGGCCCAGCCAACGACGCCAGCCCGTGGCTCGGGCGGCGGGGGGGCGCATGGGTTCGGTGTCGGGCATCAACCCCAGCGGGGTGTGGTCGTTCATGGGCGATCGTCCCTGTGGCTGTGCTGCAATTGTGCCGGATCGTGTGCGTCCTCGGCGTCGGGGTGGTGATGCTGGCGCGCGCCGTCGGCCAACACCCGCCGCAACGTCTCCAGACCTTCGCCGGTGACGGCGCTGACAAATACCCGAGGCACGCGCCGGCCATCAAGTTCCACCTCGTCGCGCAGCTGGTGCGGGCGACGCTCAGGCGGCAAGGCGTCGAGCTTGTTGAACACCAGCACCTGCGGGATGTCGTGCGCACCGATGTCGTGCAGCACCCGCAACACGTCGTCGATGTGCTCCGGGTGCTGGGGGTTGGCGGCGTCGACCACGTGCAACAGCAAGTCGGCCTCGCGCGCCTCTTGCAGGGTGGCGGAAAACGCCTCCACCAGCGTGTGCGGCAGATCGCGAATGAAGCCCACCGTGTCCGACAAGGACACGTGACCGGCCTCGGAGCCGAGGTAGAGTTGGCGCGTGGTGGTATCCAGCGTGGCAAAGAGCTGATCGGCGGCGTAGGTGCGCGCCTTGACCAGCGCGTTGAACAGCGTGGATTTGCCGGCGTTGGTGTAGCCGACCAACGACACGTCGAAGGTGCCGCGGCGTTGGCGCTGACGGCGCTGGGTGTTGCGCTGACGCTTGACCAGCTCCAGGCGCTTGCGGGTGCGTTGGATCGCCTCGGCGATCATGCGGCGGTCGAGTTCGATTTGCGTCTCGCCGGGGCCACCGCGCAGGCCGATACCACCGCTTTGGCGCTCCAGGTGGGTCCAGCGCCGCACCAGCCGGGTCTGCAGGTACTGCAGGCGGGCCAGCTCGACCTGCAGCTTGCCCTCGTGGCTGCGGGCGCGCTGGGCAAAGATGTTGAGGATCAACAGCACGCGGTCGTTGACCGGCAGCTTGAGGTGGCGCTCGAGGTTGCGTTGCTGGGCGGGGCTGAGCGCTTGGTCAAACAGCACCTCGCGCGCGCCGTGGGCAGCGGCCAGCGCCTGGATTTCATCGGCCTTACCCTTGCCGACAAAGAGCGCGGCGTCCGGCGCACGACGACGGCAGACCACCCGGTCCAACACGGCAAAGCCCGCGGTGCGGGCCAGTTCGGCCAGTTCGGCCAGCGTGGGGTCAAAGTGCGGCTGCCCCAGGTCCACCCCCACCAGGATGACCCCCGGCGCCGCAGCGGCGTCGGGGGAAGCCGTCGGTTGCAGCAGGGTGCTCAGGCTTGGTCCTCAGCGCCTTGGTTGGCCGAAAACTGCACGGGGCGGCCCGGCACGATGGTCGAAATGGCGTGCTTGTACACCATCTGGGTGACGGTGTTGCGCAGCAGCACCACGTACTGGTCGAACGATTCGATCTGGCCTTGCAGTTTGATGCCGTTGACCAGGTAGATCGACACCGGCACGTGCTCGCGACGCAGTTGGTTGAGGAACGGGTCCTGAAGGAGTTGGGCCTTGTTGTTGCTCACGATATGTTCCGTGTTGCTAGGGTTGAAAAACCGGGATGCTGAAGTTACCACAAACCAGACCACCGCGCCCGCGTGGGCGTATCGTCAGGCATAGGGGTTGTCTTGCGTGCGCAGCTCGATGCGCAGCGGTGTGCCCACCAGATCGAATGCCTTGCGAAAGCGCGCTTCCAAGTAGCGCCGGTAGGCGTCCCCGACGTGCTGCAGCGCGTTGCCGTGGATGACGATCACCGGCGGGTTGTGGCCGCCTTGGTGGGCGTAGCGCAGCTTGGGGCGCACGTTGCCGGCGCGTTTGGGGGCCTGGAACGCCACCGCCTCGTGCAGCAGTCGGGTCAGCAGCGGGGTGGGCATTTTGATCATCGCCGACTCGTAGGCACGCACGATGGATGTGAACAGCGCTTGGATGCCCAAGCGCTGGCGCGCCGAGATGAAGTGCAGCGGCGCGTGCTTCAAAAAGCCCAGCCGTGCCTCGATCGAGCGCTGCACCAGTTGGCGCTGGTACTCGTCCACCGCGTCCCATTTGTTGACCGCCAGCACCACCGAGCGGCCGCTGTCAAGAATGAAGCCCGCGATGTGCGCGTCTTGCTCGGTCACGCCCTCGGTGGCGTCCAGCAGCAGCAACACGACGTGCGCGCCTTCGATGGCCTGCAAGGTCTTGACGACGGAAAATTTTTCCACCGCCTGAAACACCTTGCCCTTGCGGCGCAGACCCGCAGTGTCGATGAGCTCGAAGCGTCGCCCCTCGCGCTCGAACGGCACTCGGATGGCGTCGCGCGTGGTGCCGGGCAAGTCGAACGCGACCAAGCGCTCCTCGCCCAACCAGGCGTTGATCAGGGTGCTCTTGCCGACGTTGGGCCGTCCGGCCACGGCCAGCCGGATGACGCCGTCGCCAGCCTCGGCCGCCTCGGTGGCATCGGGGGGTGACGGCTCGGCCTCGTCCAAGCCCAGGCGCTGCAGCGCGGTGTCGACCAGCGAGCGCAGCCCTTGGCCGTGCGCCGCCGACACCGGCACCACCTCACCCAGCCCAAGCTCGAAAAACTCCGCCCACTGCGCGCTTTCGCGCATGCCTTCGGCCTTGTTGGCCACCAGCACCACCGGCTTGCCCAGGCGCCGCAGGTACGCGGCGATGTCGTGATCCTGCGCAGTCAGGCCCGCGCGCGCGTCGACGACGAACAGCACCACGTCAGCTTCAGCCACCGCTTGGCGGGTCTGTTTGGCCATCTCGCGCACGATGCCCTGCTCGGCGGTGGGCTCGAACCCCCCGGTGTCGACGACGATGAAATCGCGCCGCCCCCAGCGCGCTTGCCCGTAGTGGCGGTCGCGCGTCAGGCCGGGCAGATCCGCCACCAGCGCGTCGCGGCTGCGCGTGAGGCGGTTGAACAGCGTGGATTTGCCGACGTTGGGGCGGCCCACCAACGCCACCACGGGCGTGCGTCCACTCATTGCGGTCGCCAGGCGTAGACGCCACCCGCGCGGGTGACGGCGATCAAGGTGTTGCCCGCCGCCAGCGGGCCTTCGACGATCGGCGAGCCGTCGGTGGCCAAGCGGTTCAGCAAAGCCCCGTCGGCGCGCGCCAGCAGGTGCACGTAGCCCTGCGCGTCACCGATGGCCAGCGAGCGCCCGATCGCCAGCGGCGCGCTCAGCCCACGGTGCAGCAGCCGTTCGTTGGACCAGGCCTGGCCCCCGTCGCTGCGGCGCCACGCGCGCACACGGCCGTTGGCTTCGGTGCCGTACACGCGTTCGGCGTCGGCCTGCACGCCGACGGCGCCATCGGCCGGCTGGCTCCACAGCGTACGCCCGCTGACCGTGTCCACACACCCCACCGCCGCTTGGAAGGCGCGCACGCACAGCACATCGCCGTCGCGGCCGACGCGGCCCACGGGGTCCACCAGCCGCTCGATTTCGGTGGCGCCCCGGGTGCGCGCCACCACCGTGTCCCACTGCACACGACCGGCGTCCGGGTCCAGGCCGACCAGGCGGCCGCCGATGCCGACCACCAACGTGTTGCGCACGGCGGTCAGCACGCCGGCTTGCTGCAGCACCAGCGGCTCGGTGCCGCGGCTGGTCCAGCGCCACAGCGGCGCACCGGTGCGCGCGTCAAAGGCGCTGACACTGCGGTCGCCCGCCAGCACGAACACCCGCTCGCCGGCCACCAGTGGGGGCGTGTAGACACGTGCGGCGATGCGCTGGCGCCACGCCACCCCGGTCGGCGTCAGCACCACCAGGTCGCTGTCGCGCGTCACCAGCGCCACGCGCTGGCCGTCGAACCCCACCCCTGCCCCCATCGGCGCACCCGCAGCGGCGCGCCAGCGCAGCTGCCCGGTTTCGGCCTGCAGCACGCTGACCTCGCCGGCGGCGTTGGCCAACGCCAGCAGCCCGTCGCGCACCACCGGCACCAGCAGCGGGTCGATGGCGCCCACCTGCTGCGACCAGACCTGCTGCGCCGCCACCAGCGGCACCACCGGCTCCAACGGCGCTGGCTGGGGTTTTTTGGGGCCGGACGAGCACGCCGCCAAGCCGATGGCCAACACCATCAGGGCTGAGCGCATGACGCGCCCCCCCACCCCATGCCGATGCGTCTGTTGCTTGTTGCTCATCACCGCTGCTCCTGCGCGCCGGGATCGACGCCGAGTGCGTTCAATTTGGCTTCGACGATGGCGCGGTAGCCGACCTCGGCCGGCAGCGCGCGCCACGCCTGCAGGTAGGCCTCGCGCGCGGCGTCGGGCTGGCCCTGGCGCTGCCGCAGGTCCCCCAGGCGGTCGGCCCGCCAGGCGGCCCAGGCCTCGGGCAGCGGCTGTTGCAGCAGCCGCTCGGCTTCATCCAGCTGGCCCGCATCCAGCGCCAGCCCGGCCTGACGCAGCCGCGCCACGGCGGCCAGCTCGTCGTCATCGCGCCGTTGCACGACGAACACCAGCGCCGCACGCGCGTCGTCGGCATGCCCGCCTTGCACCAGCACACGCGCGGCCAACAGCGCGCCGAGTCGGGCCTGCTCGGTGCGGGCCGCCTGCGCCTGCAGATCGCCCCAGACGCGGCGCACGCGCTCGACGTCACCGCCTTGCGCGGCTTGCTCCAGCTCGTCCAGCAGCACGGTGGCCTGCACGGCCTGGCGCTGCTGCCAGTAGTTCCAGCCTTGCCAGCCAGCGTAGACCAGCAAGGCCAGCGTCACCGCCCAGGTGATGAGGTTGCCCCAGCGTGCCCAAAAGGCCTTCAACTGGGCGAGTTGTTCCTGTTCTTCGAGGTCGTAAGCCGCCATCGTCCGTCCGTTGCCTTGCGATTCGTGTGCATTGTAGGGGCGCGGCTTCAGCGCGCGGCGCGCAGCTCGGCCGCCCAAGCAGCGGCCTGGTCCAGCGGCCGCCGTTGCTGCTCGGTGATCGGCCCCACACCTTCGCGCAGCGGCTTGATCGCCACCATGCCTTGGGCCAGCTCGTCGGTACCAAAAATCAGCGCGTAGCGCGCGCCGCTGGCATCCGCTTTTTTGAACTGTGCCTTCATGCTGGCCAAGCCATCGGCGGTGCTGGCATGCATGACCACTTCCAGCCCGGCGGCGCGCAGCGCGCGCAGGGTCGGCAGCACCTGCGGCCACGCGGCGGCGTCGGGCACGATCGCGTAGGCGTCCGGCACCGGCACCGCGGGCAAGCGCTGCTGGGCTTTGAGCAGCTCCAGCAGCCGCTCGACCCCCATAGCCCAGCCCACCCCCGGAGCCGGTTTGCCACCCAGCTCGGCCACCAGGCCGTCGTAGCGGCCGCCGGCGCAAACGGTGCCTTGGGCCCCCAACGACGTCGTGACGAACTCGAACACCGTGTGGTGGTAGTAGTCCAGCCCGCGCACCAGGCGCGGGTTGATGCGGTAGCCAATACCCAGCGCGTCCAGCAGTCGACACACCTGATCGAAGTGCGCGCGCGACGCCGCGCCCAGGTGGTCCAGCAGCTTGGGGGCGGCCTCCACCAACGGCTGCATGGCCGGGTTCTTGGTGTCGAGGATGCGCAGCGGGTTGGTGTACAGCCGCCGTTGCGCGTCGGCGTCGAGCTGGTCGCGATGCTGCTCGAAATACGCGATCAGCGCCTGCCGGTGCGCCGCGCGCTCGGCCGGCTGGCCCAGCGTGTTGAGCTCCAGCGTCACATCCTGCACGCCCAGCTCGGCCCACAGATCGGCGGCCAGCGCGATCACCTCCGCGTCAGCTTCCGGACCGGCCAGTCCGAGCGCCTCGATGCCGATTTGGTGAAACTGCCGGTAGCGCCCGCGCTGCGGCCGCTCGTGGCGGAACATCGGCCCCATGTAATACAGGCGCTTGGGCCCGTCGTACAGCAGGTTGTGTTCGACCACCGCCCGCACCACGCCGGCGGTGCCCTCGGGGCGCAGCGCCAACTGTTCGCTGTTGAGGCGGTCTTCGAAGGCGTACATCTCCTTTTCGACGATGTCGGTCACTTCGCCCAGCCCGCGCACAAACAGCGCCAGCGGCTCCACGATGGGGGTGCGCAGGTTGCGGTAGCCGTAACGGGCCAGCAGCGCGCGCACGCGCGCTTCCAGCCACTCCCAGTGCGCCGAGTCGGGCGGCGCGATGTCGTTCATGCCTTTGACGGCGGTGATGCGTTCACTCATGATGGATGGTTCAATGGGGGCGGCACGGGTCACACCCGCCTTGCGGGACGTGGGCCGCGCGACACCCACCGGGTCAATGGCCGTGGGCGCCCCAGCGGCGCGCCACGTAGTCTTCGACGATTTGACGGAACTCCTCGGCGATGCGCTCGCCGCGCAGCGTGGCCACCTTGCGGCCATCGAGGTACACCGGGGCGGCCGGGGCCTCGCCGGTGCCCGGCAGGCTGATGCCGATGTCGGCGTGTTTGCTTTCACCCGGCCCGTTGACGATGCAGCCCATGACGGCGACTTTGAGGTTTTCCACGCCGGGGTAGCGGCGACGCCACTCGGGCATGGCGGCGCGCAGGTGGTCGTCGATCTGCTTGGCCAGTTGCTGGAACACCGTGCTGGTGGTGCGGCCACACCCCGGGCACGCGGTCACGCTGGGCACAAAGGCGCGCAGTCCCAGCGCCTGCAAAATCTCCAGCGCCACGACGACCTCCTGCGTGCGGGGCTCGCCCGGCTGAGGGGTGAGGCTGACGCGGATCGTGTCGCCGATGCCTTGCTGGAGCAACACGGCCAGCGCCGCCGCCGACGCCACCGTGCCTTTGGTGCCCATGCCGGCTTCGGTCAGCCCCAGGTGCAGCGGGTGGTCGCAGCGGCGCGCCAACTCCTGGTACACCGCGATCAGGTCCTGCGCGTTGGACACCTTGCACGACAGCACGATATCCTGCGGCGCCATGCCCAGCGCCATCGCCCGCTGCGCCGAGGCCAGCGCCGACGTGATCAGCGCCTCGTACATCACCTGGCGCGCGTCCCACGGTTGCGCCCGGCGTGCGTTGCGGTCCATCAGCTCGGCCAGCAGCTCCTGGTCCAGGCTGCCCCAGTTGACGCCGATGCGCACCGGCCGCCCATGGCGCAACGCGGTTTCGATCATCTGCGCAAACTGTTTGTCTTTTTTGTCGCCGCGCCCAACGTTGCCGGGGTTGATGCGGTACTTGGACAGCGCCTCGGCCATCGCCGGGTGGTCGGCCAGCAGGTGGTGCCCGTTGAAATGAAAGTCGCCGATCAGGGGCACGTCCACCCCCATGCGGTCGAGCTGCTCGCGGATGTGCGGCACCGCCCGGGCGGCCTCGTCGTTGTTGACCGTGATGCGCACCAACTCCGACCCCGCTTGCGCCAGCTCCTTGACCTGGATCGCGGTGGCGATGGCGTCGGCGGTGTCGGTGTTGGTCATCGACTGCACACGCACCGGTGCATCGCCCCCCACGGTGACGCGGTTGTTGCCCCACGCCACCACCCCTTGGCGCGAGCGGCGCGGCGCGGAGCCGCCCAGCGGGATCGGGTGCTCAGCCTCGGGGGGCAGGCACGGGGGTGTGGCTGTGGCGGTCATGGTGTGGCGATCAGCGAACCTCGAAACGGGCCACGTTGTTGCGCGTCACGGGCATCAGGTCGAACGGCTGGCCCCGCACGCTCACCTGGGTCGCGTCCGCCCGGCCCACGGTGACGGCCAGCGGTGCGTCGTCGGCCGACAGGCTGACCACCTCGCCCGGCTGTACGTTGCGCTGCAGCAGCACGCGCCCGGATGCCCCCACGACCTGCACCCAACTGGTGGCCACAACGCGCACGGTCAGCAGCGCGTTGGTCGCAACGGGTGTCGGGGCCGCGGCGGACGGTGCCGCGCCGGAGGCGGTGGCGTGCGCCGGCACCGGCGGTTCGGCCGCGGGTGCAGCGGCAGGCGTAGACGGTGACGAAGGCGCTGCCGTCGCGGATGCCTCGGCAACGGCTGGGGCCGCCGTGGCCCCCGGCGGCGGGCCAGGCTCGGCCGGCGCAGCGGCCGGCGAGGCTGCGGTGGAGCGTTCGTCCTCGTGCGGGCGCTGCGGCAGCCACCACCACGCCAGCGCGGCCACGCCCAACAGCAGCAGCGCCAGCAGCCATGGCAGGCGGCGGGTATGGGCGCCTGGGTCGGCAAAGGCCAGCGGCTGGTCCTCACGCGGCATCGGTGTGGCCAGGTCCCCGCTGACCGGTACCAGGCGCGGCGCCGCGGTGCTGGGCAAGGCGGCCAGGATCGGCGCCGGGTCGAGCTTGAGCGCCCGGCACACGCTCAACGCCAGGGCACGGGTGAACGTGGCGTCGGGCAGCGCGTCGTACGCACCGGCCTCCAGCGCTTGCAGACGCTGCACCGGCACCTTCAGCGTGGCCGCCAGCGTTTCGATCGGCAGCCCGGCTCGCTCGCGGGCCAGACGCAGTTGCACCCCGGCGTCCGGGGCCGGGTGGTTCGGCGCCGCCTCATTCATCGAACGCCCCCCGCTCGTAGGACCCGGCTTCGCGCGAAGCCGGAAAACGGCGGCGCAGCTGCTCGCCCAGCTGCTGCGCCGCCTCGCGGTTGCCCAGGCGACGCTCGATCTTGACGCCAAGCCACAACGACTCGGCGTTGGCCAGCTCGGAGTTGTTCAGACGGCGCGCGTAAAACCGCGCACGCTCGTCGTCGCCGCGCTGGTGCAACAGCAACGCCAGGTTGTACATCGTGATGGGGTTGCCCGGGTCGAGCTCGAACGCGCGCAGCAACGCGCGCTCAGCGTCCTGACGCTGGCCGGCGCGCGCTTGGCACACCCCCAGCGCCAGCCAGGTGCGCGCCACACCGCGGTAGCCAGGCGTGTCCAGCGCGCGGCGCAGCGCGTCGAACGACGCCGGGTAGCGTGCCTCCTGACACAGCATCCAGCCGTAGTTGTGCCACGTATCCCCATCGCGCGGGTCGAGCCGCAGGGCCTGCTGAAAGCTGTCTTCGGCCAGCCGGCTGTCGCGCAGCGCCGTGTAGATCAGGCCACGCAGGTTGAACGCAGCCGGGTAAGTGGGGTCGATCTGGATGGCCTGCTTGACCTCGTCCAGCGCCACCGTGTACTGGCCTTGCTCGAAGTAGCCCGCCGCCAGCTCCACACGGGTGCGGGCGCGCTTGCGCTGCGGTGGCTCGTCGGATTCGGTCACCCAGTCCTGCCCAGCCCCGGTCGGGCGTGCGCCGCCGGCGCACCCCACCAAGGTGGCAGCCAGCAGCAGCACCAGCAGCGCTGACGACCACCCACGCAGCGCCCGGCTCATGCCGCGGCCTCCTGGGCAGCGGGCCGCGTACGCTCGACGGCCAGCCGCAGCGTGCCACGGCGCGCCAGGCGCTCGCGCACGCGGGTACGGTCCAGCACGTCGCCGGCCAATTGGCCACACGCCGCGTCGATGTCGTCGCCGCGGGTCTTGCGCACCGTGGTGACGATGCCGGCGCCGTTGAGGCGGTCGGCAAACGCCTTGACCGCCTCCGGGCGCGAGCGCCGCAGGCCCGACGCCGCAAACGGGTTGAACGGGATCAGGTTGATCTTGCACGGCACCCCCCGTCCGCGGTGGGTGCGCAGCAGGGTCAGCAGCTGCTCGGCGTGCGCCAGCGTATCGTTGACGCCGTCGAGCATGCAGTATTCGAACGTGATGAAGTCACGCGGAGCGGCCGGAAGGTAGCGCAGGCAGGCATCGAGCAGCTCGGCCAGTGGGTACTTGCGGTTCAGCGGCACCAGTTCGTCGCGCAGCGCGTCGTTGGGCGCATGCAGCGATACCGCCAGCGCCACCGGGCAGTCCTGCGCCAGCCGGTCGATCATCGGCACCACGCCGGAGGTCGACACCGTGACGCGCCGGCGCGACAGGCCGTAGCCGTGGTCGTCCAGCATCACCCGCAGCGCCGGCACCAGCGCCGCGTAGTTTTGCAGCGGCTCGCCCATGCCCATCATGACCACGTTGGAAATGACGCGCTCGTGCGTGCCCAAGCGCCGCCGCAACGCGTGCTCGGCGTACCACAGCTGGGCGATGATTTCGCCGGTGGTGAGGTTGCGGCTGAAACCCTGGTGGCCGGTGGCGCAAAAGCGGCAGGCCACCGCGCAGCCGGCTTGGCTCGACACGCACAGCGTACCGCGGTCGTCTTCGGGAATGTAAACCGTTTCGACCGCGTTGCCGTCGCCAACGTCGAACAGCCACTTGATGGTGCCGTCGCCCGACACCTGCTCGGCCAGCACAGGCAGCGCGCGCACCTGCGCCAGCCCGGCCAAGCGCTGGCGCAGGTCGCGCGCCAGGTCGCTCATGGCGTCGAAATCGGCCACCCCTTTTTGGTGGATCCAGCGAAACAGCTGCACCGCGCGAAAGCGCTTGTGGCCCAGCCGCTCGCACCAGGCGGCCAACCCCTCGAGGTCGAAATCGAGCAAATTGGCCGTCATGGCATCGTCAGCGCGAGTAAATGTTCATGCCGGGGAAGAAAAACGCCACTTCGACGGCCGCCGTCTCAGGCGCGTCGGAGCCATGCACCGCGTTGGCGTCGATGCTGTCGGCAAAGTCGGCGCGGATGGTGCCGGGGGCGGCTTTCTTGGGGTCGGTGGCACCCATCAGCTCGCGGTTCTTGGCGATGGCGTTTTCGCCCTCGAGCACCTGCACCATCACCGGACCGGACACCATGAAGTCGACCAGGTCCTTGAAAAACGGGCGCTCTTTGTGCACGGCGTAAAACGCCTCGGCCTCGCGGCGCGACAGGTGCACCATCTTGGCCGCGACGATCTTGAGACCGGCGGCTTCGAAGCGGCTGTAGATTTGACCGATGACGTTCTTGGCAACGGCGTCGGGCTTGATGATGGAAAGGGTTCGTTCGATGGCCATGGTGTTTGCGTGCAATGATAAAGAAAACCTGAGATTTTAGCTGTTGCGCGCCGGCTTGGGGCGGCTGGGGCGAGGCCCCGCGCCGCGCGGTGGGCCGCTGCGACGCCGTGGCGCCTGCGGGCGCTGCGGCACCGCCATGCCGGCGTGCTGCAGCAGGGCCTGCACCTCGGGCGCGGGCAACTCCACCCAGGCGCCGCGGCGCAGCCCCCGCGGCAGTGTCACCTGGCCGTAGCGCACCCGGATCAGGCGGCTGACCACGTGGCCCACCGCCTCGAACAAGCGCCGGACCTCGCGGTTGCGCCCTTCGGCCAGCACCACGCGGTACCAGCGGTTGGCGCCGCTGCCGCCGGCGTCGTCCAACGCCAGCACGCGCGCCGGGCCGTCGTCCAGCGTCACGCCATCGAGCAGCCGCTGGCGCTCCTCGGTGCTGAGCGCGCCCAGGATACGCACCGCGTATTCACGCTCCAGCCCATAGCGCGGGTGCATCAGCCGGTTGGCCAGCTCGCCCGAGTCGGTGAACAGCAGCAGCCCCTCGGTGTTGATGTCGAGCCGTCCCACCGCCATCCACTTGCCGCTGCGCAGCCGCGGCAGGCGGGCAAACACGGTCGGGCGGTTTTGGGGATCGTCCAGCGTCACCACCTCGCCGGTGGGCTTGTGGTACAGCAGCACGCGGGGCAGGCGCGTCGGCGCGGCACGCCAGCGCACCAACTGGCCGTCGAAGCGGATCACGTCGCCAGCGGTCACACGCTGCCCGGTGTGGGCCGGCTGCCCGTTGACGGTGACGCGCCCGGCGGCGATGGCCTGCTCCATGTCGGCGCGCGAACCCAGCCCAAGTTGGGCCAGCACTTTGTGCAGCTTGACGCTGCTGGGGGCCGCGGGCACCTCGGTCGCACGGGTGCGACGCGGGCTGCTCGGCGCGCGCCCGGGGCGCGGTGTCGGTGGGGTGTTCATGGTGTCGAGGATTGTTCGGGGGGTGCGGGGTCCAGGCCCGGCAGTTCAGGGCCGGGGTCGGGGGCGTCGTGCAAGGCGGGCAGAGCCGCCAGCGACGGCAGCCCCATGTCGTCCAGGAACTGCCGCGTGGTGGCGTACAGCGCCGGGCGACCGACGGTGTCGCGGTGCCCGACGACCTCGATCCAGCCGCGTTCCTCGAGCTGGCGCAGGATCGGGGTGCCCAGCGTCACGCCACGGATGGCTTCGATGTCGCCGCGCGTCACCGGCTGCCGGTAGGCAATGACCGCCAGCGTTTCCAACACGGCGCGGCTGTAGCGGGGCGGCTTTTCTGGGTGCAGACGCTGCAAAAACGGGTGCACATGCGGCCGGCTCTGGAACCGCCAGCCGTCGGCCACCTCCACCAGCGCCAGGCCGCGCCCTTGCCATGCCTGCCGAAGGTCGTGCAGCGCGGCCAGCACCTCGGTGCGTGTCAGCGTGCCGTCAAACAGCGCCACCAACTCCGCCAGCGGCAGCGGCCGGCCGGCGCACAACAGGGCCGCCTCCAGTATCTGTTGGGCCTCGTCGCGCTGCATACACCCTACTCCACCGCCTGGTCCGGGTCATCACCGGGCCACAAAAGCGCGCGATTGTAGTGCAGACCCGCGGCCTCGATGGCCTGCTGCACATCGGCGGGCAACGCACTGTCCCATACCATCCAGCGCCCCAGCACCGGGTGCGGCAGCCCCAGGCGTACCGCATGCAGCGCCTGCCGCGCCATGCCCCACGCCAGCCGGCCACCGTAGAGCAGGTCACCCACCAGAGGGTGCCCCAACCACGCCAGATGCACGCGAATCTGGTGCGTGCGACCGGTGTGCAGGCGGCATGCCAGCAGCGTGGCGGCGGTGTTGCCGTCGAGCACGCGCAGGTCGGTGCGGGCCGGCTTGGCCCCCGCGCCACCGCCGGGGTGCACGGCCATACGCAGACGCTGGCGGGGGTCGCGCCCGATCGGTTGTTCGATCGTTTGGTGCGCCCCACCCTGCCAGCGGCCGTGCGCCAGTGCCACGTAGATGCGGCGCACACGCCGCGCGGCGATGGCGGCCACCAGCGCCTCGTAGGCCGGCGCGCTTTTGGCCACCACCATCAGGCCGCTGGTGTCCTTGTCGAGCCGGTGCACGATGCCCGCGCGCGGCAGTGCGGCCGCCCCGGCGTGGTGCGCCAGCAAGCCGTTGAGCAGGGTGCCGCTCCAGTGCCCAGCGCCGGGGTGCACCACCATGCCGACAGGCTTGTCCAGCACCGCAATGTGCTCGTCCTCAAACACGATCGGCAGCGCCATCGCCTGCGGCACGTAGGCCATGGCCTGCTCGCTGGGCCGCAGCAGCACGCGCACCGGCTCACCGACACGCAGCCGCTGCGCGCTTTTGCGCACCACCCGCCCAGCCACCTGCACCGCGCCGTCGTCGATGAGCTGCTGCAGGTAGGTGCGCGAAAACGCCTCCAGCTGCGCCGCCAGCCAACGGTCCAGCCGCTGGCCGTGGCCTGCCGCGTCCACCGTCAGCTCACGCAGTTCGGTGCCTTCGTCGTCGTCCGCCCCCTGGGGGGGGCACGGGGCCTCTATAATTTTTTCCATCTTGATTGCAGGCGCGGCAGCGCGCCGTCTGGGGCGCCACCCGATGAAACCGTTCGCATTATCCGTTGCTCCGCTGCGTCGCCCCACCCTGGCGGCGGCCGTGGTGCTGGCCCTGCTGGCCGGTTGCGCCAGCGGCCCCGAAAAAGACGTCACCGCCGGCTGGAGCCCCAACAAGCTCTACGCCGAGGCGATGGACGAGCGCGCCGCCGGCAATTACGACAAGGCCATCCAATACTTCGAAAAGCTCGAAGGGCGTGCCGCCGGCACCCCCCTGGCGCAGCAAGCCCAGCTGGAAAAAGCCTACGCACACTACAAAAACGGCGAGCCCGCGCAGGCCATCGCGACGCTGGACCGCTTCATGCGGCTGCATCCGGCCAGCCCGGCGCTGGACTATGCGCTGTACCTCAAAGGCTTGGTCAATTTCAACGACAACCTGGGCTTGTTCGGGTTTATCTCGCAGCAGGATTTGTCCGAGCGCGACCAAAAAGCCGCGAAGGATTCGTTCGAAGCGTTCAAGCAGCTGGTCGAGCGCTTCCCGGACTCCCGCTACGCCCCCGACGCGCGCCAGCGCATGGTGTACATCGTCAATGCGCTGGCGCAGTCGGAAGTGCACATCGCGCGCTACTACTACCGCCGCGGCGCTTACGTGGCGGCCATCAACCGCGCACAACAGGCCATTCGCGACTACACCAACGTACCCGCCGCCGAAGAAGCTTTGTACCTGCTGTACAAGTCGTACGAGGCGCTGGGTATGGAGCAGCAGGCCAACGATGCGAGGCGCGTGCTGGAGGCCAACTTCCCCGCCAGCCCCCTGCTGACCCGCGGGCTGCAACGCGACAGCGGCCCGTGGTGGAAGCTGTGGTGAGCTAAAAAACAACGACGGGCCGCCCGCTGGGGGCCAGCCCGTCGTCGGTGGCAGGGCGCCGGGCCCACGTCGGGGTCCGGGTCAGCCGCGGCTTTAGACCGTCTCGCCCAACACCTGGACGTTGACGTCCACCACCACGTCGGTGTGCAGCGCCACCTGCACGGTGTAGTCGCCGACGTTTTTGAACACGCCGCTGGGCATGCGCACCTGCGACTTGTGCACCGTGAAGCCGGCCTTGTTGAGCTCGGCGGCAATGTCGTGGTTGGTGACCGAGCCGAACAGGCGACCGTCGACGCCCGCTTTTTGCGTCACCTTGACGGTGAAGCCGGCCAGTTTTTCGCCAATGGCCTTGGCTTCGGCCAGCTTGGCCGCGGCGGCCTTTTCCAATTCAGCGCGGCGCGCGTTGAACTCGTCGATGGCGGCCTGCGTGGCGCGGCGCGCACGGCCCGTCGGGATCAGGTAGTTGCGGGCGTAGCCGTCCTTGACCCTGACGATATCGCCGAGGTTGCCCAGGTTGACGACCTTGTCGAGCAGAATCACTTGCATGGTGGCGGGCTCCTTCAGACGCGGTGCTGGTCGGTGTACGGCAGCAAAGCCAGGAAGCGCGCGCGTTTGATGGCGGTGGCCACCTGACGCTGGAAGATCGCGCGCGTGCCAGTCAGGCGCGCCGGGATGATCTTGCCGTTTTCGGCAATGAAATCCTTCAGCGTGTCGATGTCTTTGTAGTCCACCTCTTCGACGCCGGTGACGGTGAAGCGGCAGAACTTCTTGCGCTTGAACAGCGGGTTGCTGTTGACGCGCTTGGGCCGGTTGGCCGAGTTGCGTTGCGGTGCAGCCATGATGGTTTCCTACTGCGGTTCGAATGTCTGAATGTGTAAGACGACGCCGTGTCCACGGCGCGGGGAGGCAAGAAAGCCTTCGCACCGCAATCCGCTGCCGAGATCGGTTCGGGCCAGCCGTTCGGCCAGCGGGCCAAAGGCCACGGCCTTCAGGCGCAGGGCCACGAGGTGCTCGCCCCCGGCCTCGCTTTGCAGCGACTGGTGCTCCAGCACCACATCCTGCGCAGCCAAGCCTGCTGGGGTATAGCGCAGCGCCGCTTTTTCGGCCAGCCGCGCCTGCAGCTGCAATCGGTTGGTCAACGGATCGACGGCGCCTAGCGCCCTCAAGCGGCGGCTTCCTGTTGGGCCTGGGCCTTGCGCGCTTCCTCGCGCTCGACGGCTTTCATCATGGCCGACGGACCCGTTTCAGCCTTCTTCTTCTGCACCACCAAGTGGCGCAGCACGGCGTCGTTGAAGCGGAACGCCGTCTCGAGCTCGGCCATCACCTCTTTGCCGGCCTCGATGTTCAGACACAGGTAGTGCGCCTTTGACAGCTTGTTGATCTGGTAAGCCAGCTGACGGCGGCCCCAGTCTTCCACGCGGTGGATGATGCCGCCACCGGCGGTGATCATCCCCTTGTAGCGCTCCAGCATGGCGGGCACCTGCTCGCTCTGATCCGGGTGGATCAGCATGACGATTTCGTAGTGACGCATGAACTCTCCTTGTGGAAAAACTGCCGCCCCGGCGTCGCTCGGGTGTGGCAAGGAAGCCCGTGATTATAGCCCGCCGGCTGCTGGCGTGCGCAAGCGCCTCACCCACGCGCGTCGCGCCGCCGTGGGCGCCGGTGTCACCAGGCTGACCACCACCAGGGCGGCGGCGCTGGCCGGCACGCCGAACACGCCCGCGGCCATCGGGTCAATCCCCCACCACAGCCCCGGCTCGATATGCACCCCCAGCCAGCTGCGCACCCACGGCTGGTTGACCACCATGTAACCGAGTGTGACGCCGACACCGGTCAGCATCGCCGCCACCGCACCAGGGCCGTTGGCGCGGGTCCAAAAAATCCCCGCGACCAGTGGCACGAAAAACGCCGATGCCGCCAACGAAAACGCCGCCGCCACCAGCGGCAGGATGTCCGCTGGCCGCTGCGCCGCCAGGTAGGTGGCCAGCAGCGCCACCACCAGCAGCAGCACCTTGGACAGTGTCACGCGCCGCGCGGTGGCGGCCTGGGGGACGAGCGTCTTGTAGTACACGTCGTGGCTGAGTGCGCTGGTGATGGCCAGCAGCAAGCCGTCCGCCGTCGACAGCGCCGCCGCCAAGCCCCCTGCCGCCACCAGCGCCGCCACCACGTAGGGCAACCCCGCGATTTCGGACGCCGCCAGCACGATGATGTCCGCGCCCAGTGTGATTTCGCCCCACTGCAGCACGCCGTCGCGGTTGACGTCACGCACCGACAACAGCGCCGGGTCGACCCGACTCCACGCCGTCACCCACGCCGGCAGCCGGTCCACGGGCATGCCCACGAGCTGACTCAGCACCTCGTGCTTGACAAACACCGCCAGCGCCGGCGCCGTCACGTACAGCAAGGCGATAAAACCCACGCCCCACACCACCGACCAGCGCGCCGCGGCCACCGTGGGCACCGTGTAAAACCGCACCAGCAGGTGGGGCAGCGACGCCGTGCCGACCATCAGGCAAAACACCAGCGCCAGAAAATTGCGCCGCGACGTCTCGAACGCTTCGCGCTGCGCCGCGGTGCCGTGGGGGTCGCCAGCAAACGGCTTGGCCTGTGGCGCCACCCCCGCCAGCGGCTGCGCGCGCGCCTGGGCATGTGCCCACTGTTGGCGCCACAGCGCCTCGGCGGCCACGGCGTCGCGCGGCAGGCGCAACAGCGCGCGCTCGGTGGCGGCGATCTCGTTCGCATCGGCCCCCAGCTGGCGCAACGCCTGCAGGTGACCTTCGAGCTGGTCGCGCTCGCGTTGCAGCGCCGCGGCGGGGTCCCGCAGCCGTTCGGCCAACACGTGCGCCTGGTTGGCCCACACCCGCTGCACATGGCGCTCGGCGGGGTCATCGAGCAGCGCTTGCTCGCGTTGCAACACCCGCTGCAGCTGCTCGCCGTAGGTCAGCAGGGCCAGTGGTGAGCCAGTCTGCTTGTACGACAGCCACGCCACCGGCACCGCAAACGCCAGCATCAGCACGATGTACTGCGCCACCTGCGTCCACGTGATGGCGCGCATGCCCCCCAAAAACGAACACACCAGGATGCCCCCCAACCCCAGGAAGACACCCACCTCGAACGCCAAGCCGGTCAGGCGCGAGGTGATCAGCCCGACGCCGACGATCTGCGCCACCACGTAGACGAACGAGCACAGCAGCACCGCCACCACGGCCAGCAACCGTGGCACGGTGCCCCCGTAGCGCTCGGCCAAAAAGTCGGGGATCGTCAACCCACCATAGCGGCGCAGGTACGGCGCCAGCAGTACCGCCACCAGCACAAAGCCGCCCGACCACCCCAGCACAAACGCCAGCCCACCAAACCCCTGCAGGTACAAGGTGCCCGCCAGCCCGATGAACGAGGCCGCCGACAGCCAATCGGCCGCCAGCGCCATGCCGTTGAACAGCGCCGGCACACGCCGCCCGGCCACGTAGTATGCGGTGGCGTCGACCGTGCGTGCCGCCAAGCCGATCGTGGCGTACACGCCCAGGGTGGCCAGCAAAAAAGTCAGGCCGATGGCCATGCGCGACACCCCCAGGTGCTCCAGCGCACCCAGCAGCACCGTGAACAACACGAACGCCAGCGTAAAGCGGGCGTACAGACGCAGCAAGACACGCTGCGATGGCACATCGGCGGTGGGCGGTTGCATGCCAGGGATCCGCGGCCGCGCAGCGGTGGCTGCCGGCGCACACGGCGGTGTACGATGCGATGATCTTAGCGCCAACCCGATCCGATGCCCCGCCATGCCCGAGCCACCAACCTGTCTCAATGACACGCTGACCCTGACCTCGACGCCGGTGCGTTCGCTGCTGCGCCGCGCGCCCATCTGCGTGCCCCCCGAGCTGCCGGTGCGTGCGGCGGCGCAGACGATGCGCGAGCACAACGTGTCGTCGGTGCTGGTCACCGACGGTGACACGCTGCGCGGCATCGTGACCGACCGCGACCTGCGCAACCGCGTGCTGGCCGCGGGGCTCGACCCCCAGCGGCCGATCATCGAGGTGGCCACCACCGCCGTGCAAACGGTCGATATCGGCGACGCGGCCTTCGATGCGCTGCTGTTGATGGCGCGCCTCAACATCCACCATGTGCCCGTCACCGACGGCGGCCGCGTGGTCGGCCTAATTTCCAGCAGCGACCTGCAGCAGCGGCAAAGCGACTCGGCGGTGGTGCTGGCCCAAGCCATTTACCAGCAAGACAGCGTGGCCGAGCTGCAAGCCGTGGCGGCGCGTATCCCCGCGCTGCAGCGCCAACTCGCGACGGCCGGCACCAGCGCGCATGCGATGGGGCGCATGGTGTCGGCGATGACCGACGCCATCACCACCCGGCTGCTGCAACTGGCCGAACGTGAGCTGGGGCCGGCGCCGGTGCCCTGGGCGTGGGTGGCGGCCGGCTCGCAAGGCCGCAACGAACAAACCGCCAAAAGCGACCAGGACAACTGCCTGGTGCTGGACGACGCCTACGACGCAGCGCAACATGGCCCCTACTTCGAGGCGCTGGCGCGCTTCGTCTGCGACGGCCTCAACGCCTGCGGCTACGTCTACTGCCCAGGCGAGATGATGGCGCTGACCGCGACGTGGCGCCAGCCCTGGAGCCGCTGGCGGGAGTATTTCGTGCGTTGGATCGAGACCCCCGACCCCAAGGCGTTGATGCTGACCTGTGTGTTTTTCGATCAGCGCTTCGTCGCCGGCGAGCGCGCGCTGCTGGACACACTGCGGGCCGAGGTGCTGGCGCGCACGCCCAAGCAGCGTATCTTTTTGGCGCACATGGTGTCCAACGCACTCGCCCACACCCCGCCGCTGAACTGGCTGGGCAACCTGCAAACGATCCGCGGCGGCGAGCACGACGGCACCATCGACCTCAAGCACAGCGGCATCGTGCCGATCATCGACCTGGCGCGCGTTTATGCCCTGGCCGGAGGCATTGCCGCGGTCAACACGCGCGAGCGCCTGCTGCACAGCGCCGACAGCGGCGAAATCACCCGCGAGCGGGTGCGCGACCTGCTGGCCGCACTGGAGTTTTTGACCACGCTGCGCGTGCAGCACCAGGTGCGCCGCCTGGAGGCGGGACAGCCGGCCGACAATTTTTTGCGCCCGGACGAACTGTCCGTCCTGGAACAGCGCCACCTCAAGGACGCCTTCGCGGTCGTCAAGGCGTTGCAAGGGGTGCTGGAAAAACGCTACCTGGCCGGGCGCTTTTAGCGCGAACACGCCAAGGGCTTGGCGTCTCCGGCGATATCATGGACAATATGATCACCAGGATCGTCCTCGACACCAATGTCCTGGTTGCAGCCAGTCGCAGCCGTCATGGCGCGTCTTTCGCGCTGTTACACGCCGTGCGGCAGCGTCGGTTGCGCCCGTTGGCGTCTGTACCGTTGATGTTGGAGTACGAAGCGGCGCTCAAGCGGTGTGCGCATGAAGCGGCGTTTCGTGCTGTGCCGGTCGATACGTTTTTGGATGCGTTGTCGCTTTTTATCGAACCGGTGACGTTGCATTACCAGGCCGTTGAAAAACGTCGCGAGGATGGCCAGATGCAAGGCGCACGGAGCACAGCGACCGAAGCCTATCAAACAGATAGGCGAGGGAGCGAGCACCGCGCAACGCCGCAGATGGCCTACCGCAGCAGTTTTTCAACGGCCTGCTACTTGTGGCGTCCCCAGCTACCCGATCCAAGCGATGAAATGGTGCTGGAAACCGCGCTCAATGGTCACGCCGATGCGTTGGCCACCCACAACGTGGCTGACTTTGCCGCAGCGGCCAAGCGTTTCGCTTTGCCGCTGCTGACACCGCGACAGTTGGTATCGTCTTGGCACGAGGACCTCTGAAATGGCCCAATACGCGCTTCGCTTACCCGACTCGTTTATGGCCTACGCCAAGCAATTGGCGAAGGAGGAGCACGTGTCGATGAATCAGCTGTTTCTGTCCGCGATCGCCGAAAAGATATCCGCCCTCAAGACGCAAGCCTACTTCCGCGAGCGGCAGCAAAGGGGCAGCGAAGCGGTGTTCGACCAATGGCTCGATGCCGTGCCCGATGCCCCGCCCACCGCGGGCGATGAGTCCCCGTCGACGGACTGAGCGTCATCGACCGTTTGCCCTGGTGATGCGGCACCGGCAGCCGCTGGCTGTTGAAAACGGGCAACGCCCGCCTCAGTACGTCAGCCGGGCGTAGTAGGTGCGCTCGGCGGCTTGGCGCGCCTGGCCCAGGGTGACGATGCCCTGCTGCGCCAGCAGCGGGATGAGGCGCAAAAACACCTCGGCCGTCACCAGCGCATCGCCCAGCGCGGTGTGGCGGCCCAGCACAGCGATGCCAAAGCGCGCGGCGATCTCGTCCAGGCTGTGCGAGGGCTGCTCCGGGTGCACCACCGCCGACAACAGCAAGGTGTCCAGCACCGGCTGGTCGAAGCTGACACCGACGAGGCGCTCCTTCAGCTGCAAAAACCGCATGTCGAACGCGGCGTTGTGCGCCACCAGCACCGTGTCGCGGGCAAAGGCATGGAACGCCGGCAACACCTGCGTGATGTCGGGCTGGCCGCGCACCATCTCGGGCGTGATGCCATGGATGGGAATGGAGGCGCGCGGAATCGGCCGACGGGGATCGATCAGCTGCTCAAAACTCTCGTGCCGCAGCAGCCGCCCGTTGACGATGCGGGTGGCGCCGATCTGGATGATTTCGTCACCGTCGGATGGGTTGAGGCCGGTGGTTTCGGTGTCGAACACGGTGTAGACCAGCTCGGTCAGGGGCACGTCGTCCCACGCGCGTGCCGCGGGGCTGACGCGAAACAGATCGAAGTCGTAAAACTCCGGGCGGCTTTCCACGCGCACCATGGACGGCGCCTCGACGCTGGCGGCCGGCACCGCGGCTGGCAGCAACAGCCGTAAACAGGTTAGCCCCTGGGCCGGTTCGTCTTGCACCCAGGCGTCGCCACCGTGGCGCTGGGCCACCTCGCGCACGGTGCCGTGGGCGCTGCCCTCGGCGTCGCTGTCGAGCCAACCCTGGCAGGGCGCGGCGCCGGTGCGCGCGGTGGGCCAGGCCAGCTCCAGCGTGACGTGCGCCGCCGGCCCCACCCCGCTGGCCGGTGCCAGCCTCAGCGTCACGCGGTCCACCCCGCCATCCGCCGCCAAACGTTGCACGAAGCGCTGCAACGCATGGGCCAAGCCCAGGCTTTCCACCCGCAGCCAGCACGCCGGGTCGGGCTCGCGCACGTCGATCTGTACGCCCGGCACTTCGGCCAGGCGGCGTTGCAGCACGGCCAGCACGTCGGCCCCCAGCATGTCCTCCAACGGGGCGTGCGCCGTCGTGTCGGCCAGCCCTTCGCGCGCGACCTCGTGCAGGCGGTCGCCCAGCGCCACCACCTCGTCACGGATCACGGCCAGCAGCCGCTCGCGCAGCGCCGCGTCGGCGTCGGGCAGCTGCAGCACCTCGACGGCCGCGCGCACGTTGCCGACCGCGCGGCGCGCCGCCTCGGTCAAGTTGGCCCACAGGCGTTGCTGCTGCGCGGCCTGCTCGTATTCGCGCGTGATGTTGTCCAGCACCAGCACGAACCCCGCCATGGCGGCGGGGTCGGTGTCGCGCGGGCGGCCCTCCTCTTCGACCAGCCGCACGGGGGCCACCTGCACGCGCAGCAACTGCCCGCCCCGTGTGGCGGTGACGAACTGGGTGCTGGGCTGCGCCGCCCCCTTGCGCAGGCGCTGGCGCAGCTCGTCCAGCGCGTGGGCGAGCACGGCGCGGTCCAGCACGGTGTAAATCGAGCGGCCCAACCCCAGCAGCTCGGCGCCGCCCAACCCCTGCGGCGCTTGCGACAACGCACGCACCTGCAACCGGGCGCGGTTGTTGTACAGCAGCACGCGGCCATCCAGGTTGCAGACGATGACGCTTTGCGTCAGCTCGGCCATCAGCGCGGCCAAGCGGCGCTTTTCTTGCTCGATGTCGCGCGCGGCGGCGCGCACGCGCTCGTCCACCTCGCGCCGCCAGCGCTCCCGCTGCCGCACCAGCTCGTTGAACAGATGCGCGACCCGGCGCACGTCGGCCGGTCCTCGCTCGCGCAGCGTGGGTGGCGGATCGGCCGTCAGCAGCACGGCCGCTTCTTCGGCCAGGCGCCGCCAGGGGTGCACGCCGACGTCGAAGGCGCGCTGCAGCCCCCAGCCGATCCCCGTCATCCCCAACAGCCACATCAGCAGCACCAAACCCCAACGGTCGCCCAGCAGCTCCAGCATGCGCTGGCGCGCCTCCGGCTCCAGCGTGACGGCGATCAACCCGACGGTCACCCCCAGCCAGGCCAGCGACACCGCCGCGGCCCCGGCCAGCAGCCACCACAGGCGGCGATCGACCCGCCGTTTCATCGCGGCGTCTCCAGCAGCTCACGCACGCGCTGCACCAGGTCGGCGGTGGCAAACGGTTTGGTCAGGTAGGCGTCGGCCCCCAGGGCCAAACCACGGGCGACGTCGCTGTCGCGGCCCTTGGCGGTCAGCATCACCACGCGCACCGACGCCAGCGCCGGGTCGCTGCGGATCAGCCCACAGACTTCAAACCCGTCGCGTTGCGGCATCATCACGTCCAGCAGGACGAGGTCGGGGCGCCACTGCTGCACGGCCTGCCAGCCCTCTTCGCCGTCGCGCGCGCTGCGTACCTCGTAGCCTTCGCGCCGCATCAAAAACTCCAAAGGCAGCAGGATGTTGGGTTCGTCATCGACGATCAGCACGCGCGGGGCGACCATGGTGGTTGTCTCCTGAGGTAGCCAAGCCGCTGCGGCAGCCCGGCCACTTTTTAGTGTACGTCCATGGGCTGACGTGGCCCCAACAGCGGCAGCTCGATGACGAAGCATGCCCCGGGGCCAGCGTCGGCCTCCAGCCACAGCCGCCCGCCCAGGTGCTCGACGATGCGGCGGCTGATCGGCAGCCCCAGGCCGGTGCCACCGCGGGCACCCTTGCCTTGGTGAAAGCGCTCGAAAATCGTCTCGCGTTCGGCCGCCGGCACGCCAGGGCCGTTGTCGAGCACGGCGACCCGCACAGTGCCCTGCGCGCCTGGCGGCCCGGGCTCGACCCGCACCTGCACCCAGCCGGTGCCATCGTCCGGCACAAAACGCGCGGCGTTGGACAGCAGGTTGAGCAACGCCTGCTGCAGCCGGTCGGGGTCGGCGCGCACCACCGCCTGCGGCAGCGTGGTCTGCACCTCCAGCCGGGCATGACGCGCCTGCAGCAACGGGTCCGCGGCGGCAGCGGCGTGCTTGACGAGCTGCACCAGATCCACCTCGGCGCTGACCCAGTCGGCACGCCCGGCTTCGATTTTGGCCAGGTCCAGCACCTGGTTGACCAGCCGCGACAGGCGCTGTGCTTCGTCGACGATGACACCCAGAAACTGCTGGCGCTGCTCGCTGGGCAGTCCCGGCTCGTCGCGCAGGATTTCGGCCAGCGCCCGGATCGACGTCAGCGGTGTGCGCAGTTCGTGCGTCACCGACGACATGAAGTCGTCTTTGAGCCGGTCGAGCTCCTGCAGCCGCGCGTTGGCGGCCTGCAACTGGCGGGTGGTTTCCTGCAACGAGCGCGACAGCGTCTTCAGGCGGCTGGTTTCCTGCAACAGGTCGAGCACGTCGTCGACCGACAGCGGCTGCTCCTGCACGACCGACGCCACCAGGCGGCGCGCCGACGCGCTGCCGACCGTACCGGCCAACTGGGTTTCGGCCCATTGCACCAACGCCGCGTCGGCTTCCAGCCGCGCCAGCGGCACACCGCGTTGGCGCGCCTGCTCGGCCAACCGCGCTTGGGCTTGTTCGGCCCCCAACACGCGCGCCAGCAACGTCTGCAACGCCGGCAACGTAGCCTGCCCCCGCCACAGCACTGGCAGGCTCGCCTCGTCGCCCGCGTGGGCACCCCGCGGCTGGGTGTACAGCATGGCTTGCGCGGTTTCGGCCACCCCCGGCGGGCGTGCCAGCGACACGCCCACGTACAGTGCGACGTTGACCAGCAGGCTCCAAAACAGCCCGTGGGTCAGGGCGTCGAAACCCTGCAAGCCCAACAACGCCTCGGGCCGCAGCAGCCCCCAACCGAACAGACCGTGATCCACCCACCCGCGCGGCAACCAACCCGATTTGGCCAACGACGGCAACATCAGCGTGTAGGCCCACACGGCAAAGCCGCCCAGCAACCCCGCCAGCGCCCCGGCGTGGCTGGCACCGCGCCACAGCAAGCCACCGAACAGCGCCGGCGCGAATTGCGCCACCGCAGCAAAGCTGATGAGGCCAATGCTGACCAGCGCGTAAGCATCGCCCGCCGCCCGGTAGTACCCGTAGCCGAGCAGCAACACGCCCACGATGGTGGCGCGCCGGATGCGCAACACCGCCCGCCGCAGGTCGCCGTCGGCGTGCACCACAGCGCGGCGGCGCAACCACCACGGCAACACCAGGTCGTTGCAGACCATCGTGGCCACCGCGATCGACTCGACGATGACCATGCCGGTGGCAGCCGACACCCCCCCGAGGTAGACCAGCAGCACCAGCGCGTCCAGCCCCATGGTCTGCGGCAGCCGCAGCACGAACAGCTCGGCCTGCACGGCAGCCTGTGGTCCCCACACCAGCAGGCCGGCCAACGCCAGCGGCAACACAAACAGGTTGATCAGCCACAGGTACAGCGGAAACACCCACGCCGCGCGGCGCAGGTGGCGATCATCCTCCAGCTCCACCACCATGACCTGAAACTGACGCGGCAGCAACAGCACCGACAGGCCCGCCAGCAGCGTCAGCGCCGCCCAGCTCGACCACGCGAAGGCGCCCGGGTCCCCCAGCGTCAACAGGCGCGCCAGCTCCGGCACCGTCTGGGCACGCCGCAACAGGTCCGCTGGCCCGTCGAACAGCCCCCACGTCACCGCCACGCCGGCCGCCACAAAAGCCACCAGCTTGACCATCGACTCCAGCGCGATGGCCGTCACCATGCCAGCGTGGCGCTCGGTGCCGTCCCAGTGCCGTACCCCAAACACGATGGTGAACGCCGCCAGCCCCAAGGCCAGGTACAGCGTGCTGTCCGCCCACCACGCTTGGGCGTGTGCCACCTGCAGCGGTTGCCCGGTCACCACCGCCGTGGCCACCGCGATGCCTTTGATTTGTAGCGCGATGTACGGCACGATGCCCACCACGGTGATCAGGGTGACGGCGCCGGCCAGCAGCGAGCTTTTGCCGTAGCGGTTGGCGATGAAGTCGGCGATGGTGGTGATGCGCTGCTGGCGTGCGATGCGCACGATGCGCCGTAGCACCACCCACGCCAGCACCATGGCCAGCGTGGGGCCGAGGTAAATCGGCAAAAACCACAGCCCGCCGCTGGCGGCACGCCCGACGCTACCGAAGTAGGTCCACGCGGTGCAATACACCGCCAACGACAGGGCGTACACCCAGGCGCTGCGCGTCGGCGAGCGCCCGGCGCGCGCCCGGGCGTCGGCCCAGTGCGCTACCGCAAACAACAACCCCAGGTAAGCGAACGCGGCGCTGGCGACGACGGCGGTGGACATGGCCGGCAAGCCCTTGCGTCGTGCGCGCCAGCCGCTTCAGTCCGGCGCGTGCTCCATCCACCATGCCAGGGCGGCGATCAGCACCGCCCACACGCCAAACGTCGCCACCGCCCATGGGGCGGGCAGCCCCGCGTCGTTGGCCAGCGCCGCCCACACCCCCAGCAGGGGGAAGTTGAACACCACCACCCCGGCGGCAAACAGCGCCCACAGACGCGCCGCCAGCGGGGCGCGGGGGGTGGCGTCACGGCGGCGCTCCATCGTTGGGCGGTTTGGGGGCTTCAGCCCTGGGCCAGGCGTTGCCAGGTATCCACCACGGTGTCCGGGTTCAGCGAGATCGAGCTGATGCCCTTATCCATCAGCCAGCGCGCGAAGTCCGGATGGTCGCTGGGCCCCTGACCGCAGATGCCGATGTACTTGCCCTGCGCACGGCAGGCCTCGATGGAGCGCTCGATCAACGCCAGCACCGCCGGGTCGCGCTCGTCGAAGTCGTGCGCCAGCAGCTCCAGACCCGAGTCGCGGTCCAACCCCAGCGTCAGCTGCGTGAGGTCGTTGGAGCCAATCGAAAAGCCGTCGAAGTACTGCAAGAACTGCTCGGCCAAAATGGCGTTGCTCGGGATTTCGCACATCATGATGAGCTTGAGGTCGTGCTCGCCGCGCTTGAGCCCCATCGAGGCCAGCAGCTCGGTGACGCGCTGGGCCTGCGCCAGCGTGCGCACGAACGGCACCATCACCTGCACGTTGGTCAGGCCCATGTCCAGCCGCACGCGCTTGAGGGCTTCGACCTCCATCGCGAACGCCTCGGCGAAGTCGTCGCTGATGTAGCGCGCCGCACCGCGGAAACCCAGCATCGGGTTTTCTTCGTCGGGCTCGTAGCGGCTGCCGCCGATGAGTTTGCGGTACTCGTTGCTCTTGAAGTCGCTCAGTCGCACGATGACGGGCTTGGGCCAGAACGCTGCCGCGATAGTGGCCACGCCTTCGGCCACCTTGTCGACGTAAAAGGCGCGCGGGCTGGCGTGGCCGCGCGCGGCGGACTCCACCGCGCGCTTGAGGTCAGCGTCGATCTGCGGATAGTCCAGGATCGCCTTGGGGTGCACGCCGATGTTGTTGTTGATGATGAACTCCAGCCGCGCCAGCCCCACGCCGCCGTTGGGGATCTGGGCAAAGTCGAACGCCAGTTGCGGATTGCCCACGTTCATCATGATCTTGACCGGCAGCTCGGGCATGGCGCCGCGCTGCACCTCGGTCACCTCGGTCTCAAGCAGCCCTTCGTAAATATGGCCGGTGTCGCCCTCGGCGCAGCTGACGGTGACCAACTGCCCGTCCTTGAGCGCCTCGGTGGCGTTGCCGCAGCCCACCACGGCCGGGATGCCCAGCTCGCGCGCGATGATGGCGGCATGGCAGGTGCGCCCGCCACGGTTGGTAACGATGGCGCTGGCGCGCTTCATGATCGGTTCCCAGTTGGGGTCGGTCATGTCGGTGACCAGCACGTCGCCCGGCTGCACCTTGTCCATCTCGGCGATCGAGTGCACGATGCGCACCTTGCCGGTGCCGATTTTTTGGCCGATGGCGCGGCCCTGCGCCAGCAACGGCCCCTTGGCCTTGAGCTTGTAGCGCAGCTCCACCTGGCCGCTGGCCTGGCTTTTGACCGTCTCAGGGCGGGCCTGCAGGATGTAGATCTGGCCGTCCACGCCGTCCTTGCCCCACTCGATGTCCATCGGACGGCCGTAGTGTTGCTCGATGATCAGCGCGTAGCGCGCCAGCTCCAGCACCTCGGCGTCAGACAAGCAGTAGCGGTTGCGCTGCTCGGGCGGCACGTCCACCGTTTTGACCAGCTTGCCGCCGGCGGCCTTGTCCTCGTCGCTGGCAAACACCATCTGGATCAGCTTGCTGCCCAGCGTGCGCCGGATGATGGCCTGTTTGCCCGCCTTGAGCATGGGCTTGTGCACATAGAACTCGTCGGGGTTGACGGCGCCTTGCACGACCGTTTCGCCCAAGCCGTAGCTGGCGGTGATGAACACCACGTCCTCAAAGCCGCTTTCGGTGTCGATCGTGAACATCACCCCCGAGGCGCCCAGGTCCGAGCGCACCATGCGCTGCACACCGGCCGACAACGCCACCTCGCTGTGCGCAAAGCCCTTGTGCACGCGGTAGCTGATCGCACGGTCGTTGTACAGGCTGGCGAACACTTCCTTGATCTTGTGCAGGATGTGCTCGATACCCACGACGTTGAGGAAGGTCTCCTGCTGACCCGCGAACGACGCGTCGGGCAGGTCTTCGGCCGTGGCGGACGAGCGCACCGCGTAGCTGGCGTTGAGGCCACCGTCAAGCTTGGCGTAGGCCTCGCGGATGGCGGCTTCGAGCGCGGGCGGGAACGGCTGCGCCTCGACCATGGCGCGGATCTCGGCGCCGGTGGCCGCCAGCGCCTTGACGTCGTCGGCATCCAGCGCCGCCAGCTTGGCGTGGATGCGCTCGTCCAAGCCGCCGTGCTTGAGGAACTCACGAAACGCGTGCGCCGTCGTGGCAAAGCCCGTGGGCACGCGCACCCCTTGGGGCAGTTGCGAAATCATTTCGCCCAGGCTGGCGTTTTTGCCGCCAACGATCTCGACGTCGGCCATGCGCAGCTGCTCGAACGGCACCACCAGCGCGTCAGGGGGAAAACGGTTGGACATGGTGAACACTCCTCGATGGTTGAAAAACCGGGTCGCGGCGCGGCGGGATCGGGGTTGTCGTTGTCATCGTGCGTCCCGCCGTGGGCACCAGCCGCCACGGGCACGGGTCAGGCTCGCGCCGGCAGCCGCGATAATAGGGTGATTGTAGTCGTCCCACCCTGCCACACCACGGCCCCACGGGCCGCACGCACTAGCATGAGCAGCCACGCCAACCGCAGTGTCTTTTTTGTCTCCGACGGCACCGGCATCACGGCCGAAACGTTTGCCGACGCGCTGCTGCGGCAGTTCGAAATCCGCCCCAAGCGGGTGCGGCTGCCCTTCGTCGACGACGCCGACAAGGCCCACCAGGCGGTGCGCCAGATCAACCACGCCGCCGCCGTCGATGGCACACGGCCGCTGGTGTTCACCACGGTGGTCAACATGGAGGTGCTGCAGGTGCTGCAACAGCACTGCCAGGGCATGCTGATCGACATGTTCGGCACCTTCATCGCGCCGCTGGAGCACGAGCTGGGCATGAAGTCCAACCACCGCGTGGGGCGCTTTTCCGATGTCACCAAAAGCCGCGAGTACCACGACCGCATCGAAGCGATCAACTTCACACTGGAGCACGACGACGGGCAGACCAACGAGAACCTGGAAAAATCCGACGTCATCCTGATCGGCGTCAGCCGCAGCGGCAAAACGCCCACCTCGCTGTACCTGGCGTTGCAGTTTGGCCTCAAAGCGGCCAATTACCCGTTGATTCCCGAGGACTTCGAGCGCCGACAGTTGCCGCCGGCGCTGCTGCCGCACAAGAAAAAGCTGTTCGGGCTGACGATCGACCCGCAGCGGCTGAGCGAAATCCGCCACGAGCGCCGCCCCCACTCGCGCTACGCGAGCCTGGAAAACTGCCGCTACGAGGTGCGCGAGGCCGAATCGCTGATGCGCCGCGCGGGCATCCGCATCCTCTCGACCACGCACAAGTCGATCGAGGAGATCGCCACCATCATCCGGCAGGACTTGGAGCAGCTGCACGGCGGGCGCTGAGGCACCGCGACTAGGTGGCCATCACACCGCGGGCTTGTCGGACCGCGCGCGCCGCCCCAAACCAACGCCGTGCGCGTGGCGGCCCAGCGCGAACGACAGAAAAATCTTCACCCACAGCGTGGACCCCGCGATGGCCACCCATTCCTCGTAGGCCAGCCACCCCATCAGCACCGACACGATCACGCCCACCAGCACCCCGCCGGCGACGAGGTTGAGCGCGAGCTCGTACGGTGCCCAGCGCGCTGCGTTCGCCGGGGGCTCACCCTTGCGCAGCGCAACCTCGGAAAAATCATGCCGCACGGCAATGCGCCAGGCGCGCCGCAGCCAAAAAAAGGCCACCGGAAACAGCACCAGAAAAAACAGAATCTTGATCGGGTAAACGCTGATCATCACGGCCCATCCTACAAGCGAAAGGCCCCGCCGGCAAGCGGCGGGGCCGTTGAAGCCGCGGCGGCGCTCGTAGCACCGCGCCGCGCGGCCGCGCAAGGAGCGGGGCCAGCCGCGGCCCGCCCCTCACCCAGGGGGTCAGTGGCCGACCGCCGCGCCTGCGCCCTTGGGCACGCGCACCGATTCGACCAGGTCCTGGATGTGCGCCGGCACCGGCTTGGACACCGCGCTGACCGCGAACGCCACGATGAAGTTGACGATCGCGCCCACGGTGCCGAAGGCTTCCGGCGTGATGCCGAAGAAGCTGTTGGCGCCGCCGATCAGGTCCAGGTACTCCGTGCCCTTGACAAAGAAGATGCCCTTGTGCGCGAACACATAGAACAGCGTCACGAACAGGCCGGCGAGCATGCCCGCCACGGCGCCGGAGCCGGTCACCTTCTTGCTGAAGATGCCCATCATCAGCGCCGGGAAGATCGTCGAGGCGGCGATACCGAAGGCCAACGCCACGGTGCCCGCGGCGAAGCCCGGCGGATTCAGGCCCAGGTAGCCGGACACGATGATCGCGCCCGCCATGGCGATCTTGCCGGCCAGCAGCTCGTTCTTCTCGCTGATGTTGGGGTTGATGGCGCCCTTGATCAGGTCGTGCGAGATGGCCGACGAAATCGCCATCAGCAGACCCGCCGCAGTGGACAGGGCCGCGGCCAGACCACCGGCGGCGACCAGCGCGATGACCCAGTTCGGCAGCAGCGCGATTTCGGGGTTGGCCAGCACGATGATGTCGGCGTTGACGGTCAGCTCGTTGCCCTTGAGGCCGGCCGCTTCGGCCTTGGCCTTGACGGCCGGGTTGGCGGTCTTGTCGTTGTAGAACTGGATACGGCCGTCGCCGTTCTTGTCCTCGAACTTCAGCAGGCCGGTCTTCTCCCAGCGCTTGAACCAGTCCGGACGCTGCTCATAGGGCAGCGCGGATTCGGCCGCGAACAGATCCGCATTGGCCTTGACGCGCTCGGCGTTCACGCGGATGCCACCGGCGGGATCCGGCTCCACGCCGACCGCGGTGTTGACGGTGCCGATCAGGTTGAGGCGCGCCATACCACCGACCGCGGGGGCCGTGGTGTAGAGCAAGGCGATGAAGACCAGCGCCCAGCCCGCGGACGAACGGGCGTCCGAAACCTTGGGCACCGTGAAGAAGCGCACGATGACGTGCGGCAGGCCGGCCGTGCCGATCATCAGCGACACGGTGTAGAAGAACATGTTGAGCTTGTTGCCCGCCACCGCGGTGGTGTATTCGGCAAAGCCCAGGTCCTTGACCACCTGGTCCAGCTTGGCCAGCAGCGCGACGTCCGTGCCCTTGAGGTCGGCCCCCAGGCCCAGTTGCGGCAGGACGTTGCCGGTCAGCGCCAGCGAAATGTAGACAGCCGGCACCAGGTAGGCCAGGATCAGCACGATGTACTGCGCCACCTGGGTGTAGGTGATGCCCTTCATGCCGCCGAACACCGCGTAGGCGAACACGATGGCCTGCCCGATGTAGATGCCGGTTTCGCTGGATACGCCCAGGAAGCGCGAGAACGTCACGCCCACGCCGGTCATCTGGCCGATGATGTAGGTGATGGACGCCACCAGCAGGCAGATCACGCCGACGTTGCGCGCAGTCTGCGAGTAGTAGCGGTCACCGATGAACTCCGGCACGGTGAACTTGCCAAACTTGCGCAGGTACGGCGCGAGCAGGCAGGCCAGCAGCACGTAGCCGCCGGTCCAGCCCATCAGGAACACGGCGCCGCCGTAGCCCATGTTGGCGATCAGGCCGGCCATCGAGATGAACGACGCCGCGCTCATCCAGTCGGCCGCGGTGGCCATGCCGTTGGTCACGGGGTGCACGCCGCCGCCGGCGACGTAAAAGTCGGAGGTGCTGCCGGCGCGCGACCACACCGCGATGCCGATGTACAGCGCGAAGGTCGCGCCAACGACCAGATAAGTCCAGAGTTGCAAACTCATGGTGCGTTCCTTCGGATCAGTCTTCGGCCATGCCGAACTTGGCGTCGATCTTGCGCATCTGCGCCGCGTACCAGAAGATCAGCGCGATGAACACGTAAATGGAACCCTGCTGGGCAAACCAAAAGCCCAGCGGATAGCCTCCCAGTTTGATGCTGTTGAGCGCGTCGGCAAAGATAATGCCGGCGCCATACGACACCAGGAACCAGATGACCAGCACTTTGGTCAGCAGCCCCAGCGTCGCGGACCAATAGGCCCGGGCGTTGTCGTTCAGGGACATGGATGCTCCTCGGATAGTTGTTGCGAACCGGCGGCCGCAGCCGCCCCGATCGCATCGCCGGTGGCGATGCGTCACGTCACACTGTTGCGGTGCAAACTTACAGCCCGCTGAACGCAACCCGGTTTCGTGCCGGTTCTAAGGGAAAATACCGAGACCCGGCAGCGCCACGATGCGCCATTGCCCCCACCCAGGCGCCTGCGCCGGCCACTGCTCGGCCCGCCGCGGCGCGGCAGGGCCGTGCTCGAGCAACCACTGCACGGCCCGGATCACCCCGGCGTGGGTGATCCAGACGACGTCGCCCTCCGGGTGCAGGGCGCGCACCTCGTGCAGCGCCGCGTGCACCCGGCGCAGCAGGTCGGCCACCGACTCGCCAGCGCCGGGGCGATGGTGGGCAAAGTTCGCCACCCAGGCGTCCAGTGCCCCCGGCCCCACGGCGTCCCACGGCAGGCCTTCCCAAGCCCCGAAGTCGATCTCGTCCAGCCGCGCGTCAAGGCGCCAGTCGGCCAGCGGCGGCGCGCCCAGCGCCTGGGCCAGCGCACGCGCGCGTTGCAGGCCGGAGTGCCAGCCCGCCCAGCGCGGCGGCAGGGCCCGACGCAGCGCCTGGGCCGCGGCGGCGGTGGCCGTGGGGTCGGCCGCCACATCCAACCGGCCGTAACACAACCCCGGGGCCACCACCGGCGCCGCGTGCCGCACCAGCCACAAACGCATGCCTCACCCCAGCCGTGACGCCAGCCCCATCGCCGCGCCGAGCAAAAACGCCGCCTCCACCACCTGCTGGGTGGCCCCCAGCGTGTCGCCGGTGAACCCCTGCAGCCGCCGGGCCAGCCACGCGCGCATGCGCCAGCCCGCCAGCCACGCCGCGCCCAGCGCGGCAACCCACGCGGCAGGCGCCAGCGGCCGCCACGCCCACAGCGCGCACAGCGCGGCCGCCGTCCAGGCGCTGGCCAGCGCCAGTGCCCGCCGGTCGATGGCGTCGGCCAGCGGTTTGGCCTTGCGGCCGTCGGCGTCGCCAACGTACGGCAGCGTGCGCATCAGCCACAGCGGCGCGTAGCGCGACACCACGTGCGCTGCCCACGCCAGCGCCGGCGTCAGCGCCGGCTGGGTTTGCAGCAGCAGCGCCAGCAGCCCCACTTTCAACATCAGCAGCAGCGTCACCCCCAGGGCGCCGTAGCTGCCGATGCGCGAGTCCTTCATGATGGCCAGCGCCCGCTCGCGTGGCACCGCGCCGCCCAGTGCGTCGCAGGTGTCGGCCCAGCCGTCTTCGTGGAACGCCCCGGTCAGCCACACGGTGGCGGCGCAGGCCAGCACGGCCACCACCCACGCCTGCGCTGGCTGAGTTGGCAGCCACCCTGGCAACCACGCCAGCACCGCCGCCGCCACGGCGCCGACCCCCACCCCCACCAGCGGAAAATAAGCCGCGCTGGAGCGCAGCATGGCCGGCGAATACCCCACCCAGGCCGCCAGCCGCCCGGTCACCGGCACGCGGGTAAAAAATTGCAACGCCAGCAGCGCGTGGCGCACGCCGCGCAGCAAGGCCTTCATGCCACGGCGCCCTCAGCCTGCGACCGCGGCCGTGGCACGGCGCCGGGCCACGCCCGCGGCGCCGAAACTCGCCATCTCGCGCAGGATCGCGCAGGCCGACACCAGCAGCGGCCAGGCCAGCGCCGCACCAGACCCTTCGCCCAGGCGCAGCCCCAGGTCCAGCAGCGGCTCGGCCTTCAGGTGCGCCAGCAGCAGCGCATGCCCGCGCTCGCCGGAGCGATGCGCGAACACGCAGCGCTGCAAGACGTGCGGACGCAGCCGCGCCGCCACCAGCACCGCGGCGGTGGTGATGAAGCCGTCCACGACGATGACGCGGCGCTCGGCGGCGGCCCGCAGGATGGCGCCGGTCATCGCGGCGATTTCGAAGCCGCCCAGCGCCGCCAGCGCCGGCAGCGGCTCGGTGGCCTGCGCGTGGCGCTCGAGCACCCGGCGCAGCACGTCGATCTTGCGCTGCACACCGGCGGCGTCCAGCCCGGTTCCGGCGCCGGTGCAGTCCGCAATGTCCAGCCCCGTCAGGCGGCTCATCAGCAGCGCCGCGGCGGAGGTGTTGCCGATGCCCATCTCGCCCAGCAGCAGCACGTTGCCGGGCAGGCGGCGCACGAGGTCGATACCGTGCTGCAGCGCCTGCGCGCATTGCGCGTCGGTCATCGCGGGCTGCTGCAGCGCGTCCGCCGTGCCCCAGGCGACCTTCGCGTCCACCAGGCCCGCCCGCGGCGCGAAGGCATGGCGCACGCCGCAGTCGACCACCGTCAGCGCCAGGCCGTGCTGGCGCGCCAGCACGCTGACCGCCGCGCCGCCGGCGAGAAAGTTTTCCACCATCTGCCAGGTGACGTCGCTCGGGTAGGCCGACACGCCGTGCGCAGCCAGCCCGTGGTCGGCAGCAAAGACCACCAGTTGCGGCGCGCGCAGCGCCGGGGCCTCGGTGCCAAGGATCAGGCCGAGCCGCTGCGCCAGCGCCTCCAGCCGGCCGAGCGACCCCAGCGGCTTGGTCTTGTCGTCCAGCAGCGCCTGCAGGCGCGCGGCCAGCGCCTCGTCGTGCAGATCCGCCACCACGGGCAGGTCGTTTGTGGTCGGTGTCATCGCAGTGGTCTCCTCGTGCAACGGGGAAAGGAAAGGGATATCGGCGATCGCCAAGGAATGGGGTGGGCCGTCATGGGCCGGCCAGCGCGGCCAGCACGCCGGGGGCGAAGTGCGCCTCGACCAGGCCGGCGAGGTCGTCGAACACGTCGGCCAGCGGCCGGGCGCGCGCGCCGAGCAGCGCGCGCAGCGCGGCCTCGTCCTCGAACAGGCCGTGCAGGTACAGGCCCAGCACGTTGCCGGCGGCGTTGCACCACGCCAGCCCCGGCAGCACCTCGTGCGCGATCTCCCCGCGCGCCACCAGCGCCGGATGCGGCACGGTGCGGCCGTGGTGGATTTCGTAGCCGCGCACCCGCACGCCACCCAAGCCCGCCCACGGACCGGGCGGCAGCGCGGCGAACGTCGCGGCGCTGCGGCGCACGGTCTTGTCGCGCTCGAAGGCGGTCACCAGCGGCAGCAGGCCGAGCCCCGGGGCGTTGCCGTCCACCCCGTGCGGATCAATGAGCGCCTCGCCCAGCATCTGCAGCCCGCCGCAGATGCCCAGCACCGCCCCGCCGCGCGCGGCGTGCGCGGCGATCGCGGCATCCAGCCCCTGCGCACGCAGCCAGGCCAAGTCCGCCGCCGTCGCCTTGGAGCCGGGCAGGATGATCCAGTCCGCCCCGGCGCAATCGGCTGGGGTGCGCGCCCACACCAGCCGCACGCCGGCGGCGTTCTTCAGCGGCTGGAATTCGTCCAGGTTGCTGATGCGCGGGTAGGCCACCACCGCCACCGTGCTACGCACCGGCCCGCCCCCCCGCGTCGCGCGGTCGTCGAACACGCCGTCTTCCTCCGGCAGGCCGTGGCCCCAGCGCAGCGGCAGCGTGGCCAGCGTCGGCACGCCGGTGAGCGCCTGCAGCCGCTGCGGCGCCGGCTCCAGCAGCGCCGCGTCGCCGCGGAACTTGTTCAGCACGAAGCCGCGCAGCGCGTCGCGCAGGTCCGCCGGCAGCAGCGCCCAGGTGCCGTAGAGGTGCGCGAACGCCCCGCCGCGGTCGATGTCGGCCACCAGCAGCGCGCGCGCCTGCGCGTGGCGCACCGGCGCGAGGTTGACGATGTCGGTGTCCTGCAGGTTGATCTCCGCCGGGGAGCCGGCACCCTCCATCACGATCAGGTCGTGCTCCGCACGCAACTCGTCCAGCGCCTGCCGCACCACCGGCCAGACGCGCGGGGAGCGCTCGCGCCACCGCAGGGCGGTCAGCTCGGCATCGACGCGACCCAGAAGCACCACCTGGCTGCGCGTGTCGGCCTCGGGCTTGAGCAGCAGCGGGTTCATCCGCACGTCGGGCTCGACGCCGGCGGCCAGTGCCTGGAAATACTGCGCGGCGCCGATTTCGCCCTCCGTGCCGTCCGGGGTGGCCACCACGCGCGCGTTGTTGCTCATGTTCTGCGCCTTGAACGGCGCCACGCGCAGACCCTGGCGCGCATACCAGCGGCACAGCGCAGTGGCAAGCCAGCTCTTGCCGGCGCCGCTGCTGGTGCCCCAGACCATCAGGCAGCGCGCGGTCATCGCGGCGCCCTCCGCCGGGCTGCTGCGGGGGCGCCCGCCAGCGCCGGCACGTCCAGCGCGTCGGCCAGTGCCTGCAGCGCCTGCGGCGGCTGCGCCGACAGGCGCCACCAGCCGGGCAGGCCCAACGAGGCCGCATCGCGCAGCTTGACGCCGCGCGCGCGCAGCGCCGCCGCGTCGAGCGGCTGCGGCGGGCGGGCGCAGAGAAACGGCGTGACGCTGGCGGCGACCTCCCAGCCGCGCGCCTCGAGCATCTGCACGAGCGCGGCCTTCCACTGCGCCAGCGTGGCGTGGGTTGCCTGCAGCCAGCGCTGCGTGGAGGGCTCCACCCAGGCGACCAGCAGCGCCACGCCATCGGCCCCGATCGGCCACGACGGCGCCAGCGCCTGCAGCTCGGCGAGCTGGCCGGGCTCGGCCTCTTCCGGCGCGATCACGTAGGCCGCACGCACGCCGGTCAGGCCCAGCGCCTTGTTGGGGCTGTAAAGCTGCCAGCAGCGCGCGCGCTGCCGCTCGGTCAGCACCGCCTCGCCCTGCAGCCGCAGCGGCGCGTAGGCCAGGTCCAGCGTCACCGGCGCGCCGGCGGCCAGCAGCGCCTCGGCCACGGCGGCATCCTCCGGCTGGCCAAGCGGGCTGCCGGGGTCGCACAGCCAGCCGGCGCGCGCCTGCGCCGGGCCGGGCGCGCGCACCAGGCCCCAGACGTCGGCGGCGTGCGCGTAGTCGCCGTAGCCGGGCACCGGCCACCAGAGGGGCCCGTACCCACGCCGCGCGCACCAGGCGGCAAAGCGCAGGATCCACTCGCTGCCGCTGGCGGCCAGCAGCACCCGGTGCGGTGCCACGCCGTGCCAATCGGCCAGCCGACGGCGCAGGTCCGCGTAGGTGGGGTCAGGGTAGTGACGCCGCGCCGCCGCCTGCACGCGCGCCAAGGCTTGCGGACAGGGTCCGCAGGCATTGGCATTGGTGGAAAAGTCCCACGGCGGCACACCGTCGGCGTCGGGGCCGCCGTGCGTGCGCGGCGGCCCCGCAGGCGACTGCGTCGTCCCCGGAGCCGGTTCGGTCACGCCGGCTTCGGCAGCCAAGTGTTCCAGCCGCTCTTTCATGACGGCCTCCCGAGCATCGCCACGCCCGCCAGACCCGCCACCAGCAGCGCGCCCCACCCGGCCACCGCGCGGTCGCACCATGCCAAGGCACGCGCGGTATCGACAGGCTGCGGCAGCCGCGCGGCCTCGTTGAGTGCATACACCCCGGGCTTGACGAGCCGCACCCCCAGCCGCAGCGCCAGCGCCCCCATCGGCCAGCCACCGTTGGGCGACGGCGTGCGCCGCGCCTGCGCGCGCAGCGCGCGCCACGGCACGCTTCGGCCGGAGGCGGCCAGCAGCAGCACAGCGGTCAGCCGTGCCGGCAGCCACGACAGCGCATCGTCGGCCCGCGCGGCCCAGCGCCCGGCAAAGGTCCAGTCGCGCCCGCCGCGCACGCCGCGGTATCCCCACATCGCATCGGCGGTGTTGGCCCAGCGGTACAGCGCCGCGCCGGGCAGGCCCGCGAGCGCGAACCAGAACAGCGGCGCCACCACCGAGTCGTTGAGGTTTTCCGCCAGGGTGGACAGCGCCGCCTGCCGCACGCCGGCCTCGTCCAGCGCCTGCACGTCACGGCTGACCAGCCGCGCCACCTGCGTGCGACCGGCCTGGAGCCCCAGCGACAGCGCCGCCTCCACCGCGGCCACCTCGTCGCGCAGCATCCGCCAGGCCAGCAGCGGCTTGAGCAGCACGCCGAGCGCCAGCCCCTGCGCCCACCACGGCGCATGGCTCAGCAACGCCTGCGGCACCCACGCCAGCGCCACCACCCCAGCAGCCCCGAGCGTCCACGCCAGCATCCCGGCGGCAAACACGCGCGCCGGCGGCACCGGCGCGCCGGGCGGCGGTGCCACACGCCGCCCGAGCGTCGCCAGCATCCAGCCCATGCCGACGACCGGATGCAGCCGCGCCGGCGGCTCGCCAAAGCGCACGTCCCACAGCAGCGCCGTGGCCACCGCCAGCGCCAGCGCGCCCGCCGTGGGCCATCCGAGCGCTGCCTGCTCCATCACCGGGGCTGGCTCTCAACCTTCGAGCGACACCGGGCGCGTGCGCAGACCCAGCCGCGTCAGCAGCGCGCGGTCGGCCTCCACGTCCGGGTTGCCGGTGACCAGCAGCTTGTCGCCGTAGAAGATCGAGTTGGCACCCGCCAGAAAGCACAGCACCTGGGTCGACTCATCCATGCTGCGCCGCCCGGCCGACAGCCGCACCCTGGCGCGCGGCATCGTGATGCGCGCGGCCGCAATCGTGCGCACGAACTCCAGCGGGTCGAGGTCGGGCTGATCCGCCAGCGGCGTGCCGGCCACCTTGACCAGGTGGTTGATCGGCACCGACTCCGGATAGGGATCGAGGTTGGCCAGCTGCGCGATCAGCCCGGCACGCTGCAGCCGCGACTCGCCCATGCCGACGATGCCGCCGCAGCAGACGCGGATGCCGGCCTGGCGCACGTGCTCGAGCGTGCGCAGCCGATCCTCATAGTCGCGCGTGTGGATGATGGCACCGTAGAACTCCGGCGCCGTGTCGAGGTTGTGGTTGTAGTAGTCCAGGCCCGCCTCCCTCAGCGTCTGGGCCTGCTCGGCGGTGAGCATGCCCAGCGTGCAGCACGCCTCCAGGCCTTCTTCCTTGACGACGCGCACCAGCTCGGCGACCTTGTCCAGATCGCGGTCAGTCGGCGCGCGCCACGCCGCCCCCATGCAGAAACGCTGCGACCCGGCCTGCCGGGCCGCACGCACGGCGGCCCGCACGTCCTCGGGCGACATCAGCTTGGTGGCCTTCACGCCGGTTTCGTGGTGAACCGACTGCGGGCAGTAGGCGCAGTCTTCGGGGCAGCCGCCGGTCTTGACCGACAGCAGCGTGGCCAGTTCGATTTCCGCCGGATCGTGGTGCTGACGGTGCACCTGCTGCGCGCGAAAGATCAGCTCGGGCAGCGGCAGCTCCAGCAGTGCCTGCACGTCGGCCACCGTCCAGCGCTCCGACGCTGGCGATGGGGCAACGCGTGCAGGTCTGGAGGCGGATTCGCAAGCCTCAATCGACGCAGCCGGTTGTGCCTCAGTCATGCCTTTGAACTCCTTCATGCAAACGCCACCGACCCGCATCCGTTCGATGCGGCGGCGACCTTGAGCCACCGCTGCGTCCCACGCTCATGCGGCGGGCGCATCGTCACGCAGCGGCAACGTGCTGGGCTGCTCCCAGCGATTTTCAAACACCACATCGCGCAGCGACAGGCGCTTCGCCCAGCGCTCGCGCTGCAACATCGGCTCATCATAGAACAAGTACACCGGGCCTAAGCACAGCAGCGCCAGCGGACGCGACCCTGGCGGACAGCCCAGCAGATCGGCAACCTGCTGCGGGTCGAAGATCGACACCCACCCCACGCCGAGCCCCTCGGCGCGCGCGGCGAGCCACAGATTTTGGATGGCACAGGCAGCGGAGGCTACATCCATCTCAGGCAAGGTGCGCCGGCCAAAGACATGCCGTTCACGCTCGGGCATCAGCACCACGGCCCACAGCTCTGCGGACTCCAGAATGCCTTCCACCTTCAGACGCGCAAACGCCTCACCGCGCTCACCGAGCGCCTGGGCCGTGCGTACCCGCTCCTGCTGCACCAGCTCATGCAAGCGTTGACGTTGCACAGGGTGCGTGATGCGGATCCAACGCCACGGCTGCATGAAGCCGACGCTGGGTGCCCAGTGCGCAGCGCGCAGCAGCCGCACCAGCACTTCGGGCTGCACGTGACCACCGGCAAAGTGACGCATGTCGCGCCGCAGTTCGATGGCGCGATAGACCGCAGCGCGCGAGGCGGGGTCGAACGCGTGCGCAGCGGTCTCGGGTTGCGAACGGGATGAGAGAAGAGACATGGCGAGCTTCAGTTCCAATCGTTCAACGCCACATGATGGGCCTGCCAATGGTGCGCCCACTGGCGAGCTTGGCCGAGCGCGGGTTGGTCGTCGTCGGCGTCCACCACCACACAAACCTCAAAAGCGGGGCGCGGCGGCTCCTGTCGCACCTGCCCGTCGGTGAGCAGCCACAGGACCCGCCGCGCGCGCCCGCCGAAGCGCCGAGTCCACGCCTGCGCCAGCGTCTCGGCGCGCTGCAGGGCTACCGTCAGCGGCGTGCCGCCGCCCCCCCTCACCGCGCGCACGGTCACCCCCAAGGCGCGCCGCGCCGGCGCGGGCGGCTGCAGCACCTGCGCGCCGTAACCGCTGGCCAGCAGTAGCGCGACATGCTGGTCGCGGCGCGCGGCGCGCTGAACCAGCAGCAGCGCCACGGTCTTGGCGCGCGCCAGACGCCCGCGGCGCAGCATCGAGCCGGATGCGTCCAGCACGATCACGTGCAGGCACGCCGGCTCGGGCGGGACCGCGCGCCAGACCAGGTCGGCGGGCCTGAGCGGACGGGGCCCTTTGCGCGCGAGGGTGGCAGGCCAGTCCAACATCACCGGCGTGGCGCCGTCGCGCCGGGCGGACGCGGCGGCATGGTCAGGCGATCGCAGCCCCATCCCGGCAGGCGGCTTACGCGCGCCGGCGGGGCCTAAGGCTTTGGGACAGGCCAGCCTCCGGGTATCTGGGCCAGCGGCGGCGCCATGCCGACCGGTTGCGGCGGCAACGCACCCCAGTCAGCCTCGCCCGCCGCTGCGTGGCGCGGGGGACTCTCTCCCTGCAGCTTGCCGTCTTGCGGCGCAGACCCATCGTACGGCGCGGCAGACGTGCGCTGCGGCGCCGCTGACTGCCAAGGGGGTGTGATGGCGCTGGCTGCTCCCTCGGCAGCGGCTGCCGCCGTGCCACTGCGCCGGTGCGCCAACACCCACGGGGCCACCGCCCGCAAGTCGGCCAGGTCAATGGCGGTCTTGCCGTGCCAGGCCGCGTGGGCGCGTGCCGCTTTCAGCAGCGTTAAGTCACCGCGCAAACCGTCAGCGCCGCTTTGGAGCGCCTGCGCACAGGCTTGCACAATGAGTTCGTCCGACCAGGTCAGCGTGCCCAGCGCCTGCCGCGCGCGCTGCAAGCGCTGCTGCAAGGTCTGCTGCTGCAAATGGTGGCAGGCGACGAAGGCCGCCGGGTCGGCTTCGAACGCCAGCCGCGCTCGCACGATAGCGGCGCGCACCGCCGCAGCGTCCGGATTGCTCAGCTCGACGCACAGGCCAAAGCGATCCAGAAGCTGCGGGCGCAACTCCCCCTCCTCCGGGTTCATCGTGCCGATCAGCGCAAAGCGCGCGGCGTGGCGCTGCGAAATGCCGTCGCGTTCCACGGTGTGCACGCCGCTGGCGGCGGCATCCAACAGCACATCGGCCAGCGCATCGGGCAACAGGTTGACCTCGTCCACGTAAAGCACCCCGCCGTGTGCGCGCGCCAGCAGCCCGGGCCGCCATGTAATGCGTCCATGGCGCAGCGCATCTTGAAGTTCCAGCGTGCCGACGATCTGCTCCAGCGTAGCCCCCAGTGGTAACTGCACAAACGGGGCGCCCGGTAGCAAGTCGGCCAGCGCGCGCGCCGCGGTCGACTTGGCCGTGCCGCGTGGGCCGCGGATAAGTACCCCACCGAGCGTAGGGTCGATGGCCACCAACAACAGCGCCAGCTGCAAATCCGGTACCCCCACCAGCGCTGCAAAGGGATAGCGCGGTGTCTCTGGCGTCGTATCAGGTGGCGCAGCCGTCGTTGAGCACGCGTCCGTGGTGGTCAGATTGACGGATGTTCCCATGACTCTTCCAGCTCCAGCTGTAATTGCCGCAGGCGCTGCTGCAGCGCCACCGGAGGCGTCCAAAGCCCCTGTTCGATGGCTTGCCATAAGCGCTGCGCCATACGGCGCAAGGCCGGCAGGTTGTGCTGCCGTAAAAAGCTCTGGTTGGACTCGTTGAACAGCAGCGTCTCCGCAACCAGATCAAGCTGGTGCGCCGACACCCCCTGACCAAGCGCCGCCCAACCCAGCAGATGTTCCAGCGTGGCGGCCATCTCGGCTGCGCCCGCGTAGCCGTGCGCCTGCATGGCTTGCAGCCAGCGCGGGTGCGTCACGCGCGCGCGCACGATGCGCGCCAGCTCTTCCCGCAACGGGCGCACCCGCACCGCGGTCGTACTGCTGTCGGCGTGATAGACCGCGGGCGCTTGCCCGCGCAGGACTTGCGCGGCGGCAGCCATGCCGCCAAGGTATTCGACAAAGCCATCGATGTCCAGCGCATCGTGCTCACGGTGGTCCTGGATGTGCGCGGCCAGATCCAGGCGCGCCAACCGCCGCTCCCACGCCGCCGGCGCCGCCACCCCATGGGCTCCCCGGCCGTAGGCGTAAGCACCGCTGCCCAGGTAGGCGCGAACCAGCGCGTTCCGGTCAAACGCCGCGTCTGTTTGCGCCACCTCGCCGATGCCGGCGCCATACGAGCCCGGGCGCGGACCAAACAAGCGCCAGCTGGCCTGGCGCTGCGCTTGCGCGGGGTCCAGGCCTTGCGCGAGCAGCGCTTGTGCCTCCCGCTGCACGTGCACGCGCACGGGGTTGAGTTCGTCTGGCTCGTCCGCTGGATCGATGGCGGCCACCGCCTGCACGGCGGTGTCGAGCAAATCGATCAGGTGCGCAAACGCGTCGCGGAACAAGCCGGAGACCCGCAGCGTCACGTCCACCCGCGGATAGGGCCGCAGCGACGCCGGCAGAACCTCCACCTCGATCACGCGGCCACTGCCTTCATCCCAGCGTGGCCGCACACCCAACAGGGCCAGCGCCGTGGCCACGTCCTCGCCGCCTGTGCGCAAGGTGGTGGTGCCCCACAGCGACAAGCCGATGGCGCTGGGAAACACTCCGTGATCTTGGGCGTAGCGCTCAATGAGTCGCGCCGCGATGCGCTGACCGCTGTCCCACGCCGCTGGGGTTGGTAGGCTGCGCGGGTCGCTAGCATAAAAATTGCGCCCTGTGGGAAGCGCATCGATGCGTCCGCGTGACGGCGCCCCGCTGGGGCCTGGCGGCACAAACCGGCCATGCAGTCCGCGTAGCAGTTGTGTTGTCTCATTGGATCCGCAAGCATCCAGCCGCGGCGCGAGATACTGCCAGACCCAGCGCAGCACCTGCTGAGCGCGCGGGCCGGCCTGCCGCTCGGCCAGCGCTGGATCTTGCAGCCACGCCAGCGCCAGCTGGTGCAGCCGCTGGCGCGTGTGGCCGGCGTGGCGCCATGGTCCGCCGGGGTCGATGGCCCGCAGCAGCGCCGGGCGCGGCCCGCGCCAGGGCTCGGCGGGGTCTGCTTGCAGCGGGTCGAAGCCGTCCAGCCCCAAATCTTGCGCCATGGCACGCAGCAGGCTGTCGTCCTGCGCGCGGTTGCCGCGCGGCTGGCGCAGGAAGGCCAGCAGGGTTTGCGCACGCGTCAAGCCTTGGGGCGAAGTGCCCCATACGTGCAAGCCAGCACGAAGTTGGCTTTCCTTGATTTCGCAGAGGTAGGCATCTAGACGTTGCAGCCACTGCGCCAGCACCGCCGCATCCCGCGGATCGCCCTGCAAACCCAGCTCCTCGTGCACGCCCAGCCGCAACGTTTCGTCCACGATCGCTTGACGCAGCCGCCGCGCGCGTGGGGGATCCATCGTCAGCGCATCGTAATACTCCTCCACCATGCGCTCCAGCGGGAGCAGGGTGCCGCTGTCCTGCGCGTCGGCCAGCGGCGGCATCAGGTGGTCGATGATCACCGCCTGCGTGCGCCGCTTGGCCTGCACACCTTCGCCCGGATCGTTCACGATGTAAAGGTAGAGGTGCGGCAGCGGTCCCAGCAGCCGCTGCGGCCAGCACAGCGGACCCAGTGCCACGCTTTTGCCCGGCAGCCACTCCAGGTTGCCGTGCGTGCCGACTTGCACGACGGCATCCACTTGCCAAACCTCGCGCAACCAGAGGTAAAACCCCACGTGGGCGTGCGGCGGCACCTGCTCGGCATCATGGTAGGCAGCGCGACGCTGCCTCGGGTCGCGTGGGGGCTGCAGGCCGATGAACACCTGACCCAACCGAATACCGGGAATCATCAGCCGGCCAGCGCGCGCCATCGGATCGCGCTCGGGTGCCCCCCACCGCTGCTGTAGCGCTTCGACCAGCGGTGCCGGCCACGCCTCCAGCATTCGCCTGTAGTCGGTCAGCGCCAGGCTTTGCCAAGCCGGGCGTGCATCGTTGTCGTCGATAGCGTGCGTGACGCCGCTGCGCAGCCAGCGCATCAGCTCGTCACCGTCACGCGGCAACGCGGGACCATCGCCCAGGTCATAGCCATTGCGGTGCAACGCCTGCAACATGCGCACGACCGAGGCCGGTACGTCCAGCCCCAGCGCCATGCCGATGCGGGCGTCGTCGCTCGGGTAGTCAGTCAGCACCACGGCCAGCCGCACCTGGGAGCGCTCTAATCGGCGCAGCCGACACCAGCGCCAAGCTAGCTCGGCGACCCAATCGATGGCCTCAGTGTCGGCGGCATAGCGGATCAAATCGATCTGGGTGCGTGGGTCGTGGCACTGCACCGCTTTGAAGCTGATGGCGCGGGTGGCGATGCGACCGTCGAGCTCTGGCAGCACCACTTGCATGGCCATGTCGCGCGGCGGCAGACCGTGCGGGTCGTCGTTCCAGTGCTGGCGCGTCACGCCCGCGGTGATAAGCTGCAGCACCGGAGCGTCGCCCGCCAGTGTCTGGCCATCCTCCAAACCAAGGGCGAAAGCCGTGGCGTTTAGCACCAAATCCACACCGCCACCCTCCGCCAGGTCATGCAGGCGTTGGCGCACCTGGGGGTTTTTCAGGCTGTCCACGGCCCAAGCGCGCGCACGCAGCCCCCGCGCGTGCAGCGCACGCAGCAAGGCATCGAAAGGCCCTGTGTTGCTGGCCTGGACATGGGCGCGGTAAAACAGCAGCAGCGCCTGCGGCGCGTCGGGAGCCACCGGCGGCAAGTCCGCGACTTGGTGCTCCACGATAGACGGCAGCGGCTGCGGCGGCGTGTAGGGTTGTTCCTTCAACCCTAGGGCGCGCTGTCCGATCAGGGCCCAAAAGCGCGCGGCGTTGGCTTGTCCACCGTAGCGCAGCGCGCGCCAAAGCGTGCGCGCGTCATCCCAGTCCACGGTACCTTGCGCCAGCAGCTGCGGATCGTCCTGTCCGTCGCCGGAAAACACCGCTAGCCACTGCCCGCGCTGACGCGCCAGCGCCGCGCAGCGCTCCACCAGATAAGCCCAGTCGTGGTAAGCCCCCAGGTGATCGATGATCACCGCGCGCGCGTGCTGCAGCACGTCCTCCACGTAGAGATCCACCGTCGCCGGCTGGCGCAGCGCCATCAGATTGGCCAGCCGCACTTCGGGGTAGTCTTTCGGCAGCACCGAAGCCAGCAGCGACAGCGTGGTATCGGCGGCGCTGAGCACCACCACGGGCGCAGGGGTTTGCGCCAGCCGCACGACCGCGCCGCTGGTGTCGTCGATAAAGCCGCCGGCACGGGTGGCCAACAAGTGCATGGGTCACACTCCGGCCGACGTGGATGACTCCGCCAGCAACCCAGCCTGGCGCAGATCGGCGCGCAGCGCGGCCTCGTCGAGCCCTAGCCCGATGCAAACCAGGACGCTGCAGCGCGGCTCGCCCACGCGCCACGGGCGGTCGAAGTGGCTGTCCAGCCGCGGACCCACACCCTGCACCACCAGCCGCAGCGCCGCCTTCGGCAGCGCCACGAACCCCTTAATGCGCAGCAGGCCGTGACGCGCCACCAGCGTCGAAAGCGTCTGCAGCAGGTGTTGCCTGTCGCGCACGTCCAGCGCCAGCACCACGGATTGAAAGGCGTCGTGGTCGTGGTCGTCGTCCTCATCGTCGTGGTGGGTGAGGCGGCTTTCGATCACTTCTTCCACAGCGCGGCCCAAGCCCAGCAGCACCTCGGGCGGCACTTGGCCGTGCCGCGCCACCACGGTCTGCACCGCCGCCGGCGAGCGCGCCGCCACCATCGCGCGCACGCGCTGCAGGGTATCGGCATCGACCCGTTCGACTTTGTTGAGCACGACTAGGTCGGCGGTGGCCAGCTGATCCTCAAAGAGCTCGGCCAACGGCGTGTCGTGGTCAAGCTCCGGGTCGGCGCGACGCTGCGCTTCGACCGCCTGTGGGTCAGACGCAAAACAACCCTGCGCCACCGCCGGCACATCAACCACGGTGACCACCGCATCGACGGTGAAAGCGTGCCGGATAGTGGGCCACTGAAACGCCTGCACCAGCGGTTTGGGCAGCGCCAGGCCGGAGGTTTCAATCACCACGTGATCAATCAGGTCGCGGCGCTGGGCGAGCAGTTCCATCACCGGAGCAAATTCTTCTTGCACCGTGCAACACAGGCAGCCGTTGGCCAGCTCGATGACCTGGCCGTTTTCCGCGCCGGTCTCGTCGCAGCCGATGCCACAGCCTTTGAGCAATTCACCGTCGATGCCGAGCTCGCCAAACTCGTTGACGATGACGGCGATGCGCCGCCCCTGCGCGTGGGTCAGCAGATGGCGCAGCAGCGTGGTCTTGCCGGCGCCAAGAAAGCCGGTGATGATGGTGGCAGGGGTTTTGTCAAGATTCATGACTTGAAATGTCGTAAAGAAAAATGCCAAAGAGGTCAATCTTCAATGCCACGCTGCGCTGGCACGCCGGCATCGAAGTGGTGCTTGTGCTTGACCATTTCGGTGACGGTGTCGGCCAAGTCGATGAGCTCCTGGGGCGCGTGGCGCCCAGTGAGCACCACCGTCATCTCGGTCGGGCGCTGACGCAGCGCGTCCAGTACCGCCTCCAGTGGGATCCAGCCGTAGCGCAGCGGGTACATGATTTCGTCGAGCACCACCATGAAATGCGCGCCTGCGCGGATCACCGCCTCGGCGCGCGCCCATCCTTGGCGCGCCAGCTCGGCGGAGTGCTCAAGGTCACGGCTTTTCCAGCTAAATCCATCCCCCAGCCCTTCGATCGGAATGCCGAGTTGCTCGAAAACGCGGTGCTCACCGAAGCGGGCGCTGGGCACTTTCATGAATTGAAAAATCTTGACGGCCTTGCCGCGTCCGTGCGCACGCAGCGCCAGGCCGAAGGCCGCGGTGCTTTTGCCTTTGCCATGGCCGGTGTGCACGATGATGAGGCCGCGGCGCGGACCTTGCGGCTTGGGGGTGGTGCGCAGCAGCGGGGGGGTCTGCAGTTCCATCGGTTCCATCTCCAGAGGTTGCGGAGGTCAGCAGTCGTCGGCGCCACGACGCTTGAGCAGGTAGATATCCAGCATCCAGCCGTGCGCCTGCCGCAAGGCCGCGCGGGCGCGCGCGATGCGCGGACCGGCTTGCGGCAGCGGGCCGCTGTCCAAGGTTTGCTGCGGCAGCCCGAGGTAAGCGCCCCACCAGATGTGCCATGCGTACGGGTCGGGCAGCGCCTCAAAAGCCGTGCCGCCATCAAGCATGACGGCCAGCGCCGGCACGTCCGCAGGGCAGCCGTGCTGGCGCAGCCACCGTCCTGAAGTGATCAACACCGGGCTAGCCAGCTCATTGAGCGGCACGGCATGCGCGGCGGCAAGCGCCTGCAGGGCGCTGATGCCGGGCACCACCTCCCATTCAAGCGGCAGCTCGCGCGCCACACGCTGGGCGATGCGCATCGAGCTGTCGAATAAGGCCGGATCGCCCCAGATCAGCACACCTGCTTGCCCGCCTTGAGGCAGGTGCTCACGCAGCGCTTGCGTCCAGGCTCGGGCCAGTGCGTCGTGCCAGCGCCGCACAGCGTCGAGATAGCGCGGTGTGTCGGCGGCATCGGCGCCTTCACGCGAGGGCACGGCGTAGCGCGCCACGCGCGGACCGCCACCCGCCTCGGCGTCGAAGTCGGGGCGCACCGTCTGCAGCAGGCGCAGCCGCGCCGCGGCCAGCTCGGCCTTATCTTCGCCTTTGTCCGGCAGCAACAACAGATCGACGCGGCGCAGCGCCTGCTCGCCCTGGAGCGTCAGGTGCGCAGGGCTACCCATGCCCATGCCAATGAGGCTCAACCGCCAGCGCGGACTCATGCAGCATCCTCAGCGGACGTGGCCCGGCGATAGCGGCGCTCGTAATCCGGCGCATACAGGCGGCTGCGGCCAAAGCCGTCTTGGGCCAGATTGCGCCCGACCAGGATCAGCGCGGTGCGCTCCAGCCCACCCTGCGCGGCCTGCACCAGCTCGCCCAGCGGCGCGCGCACGATCCGCTCATCCGGCCAACTGGCGCGCCAGACCACTGCTGCCGGGCAGTCGCCGCCGTAGTGCGGCAGCAGTGTCTGCACCACTGGCTCCAGCACGTGGATGCTCAGGTGGATCGCCAGCGTGGCCCCGGTGGCGGCCAAGACCTCCAAACGCTCGCCATCTGGCACCGGGGTGGCGCGCCCGTGGGCGCGGGTCAGCACGACCGTTTGGCTGCCGCCGGGCAAGGTCAACTCGCAGCCCAAGGCCGCCGCCGCGGCAGCAAAGGACGGCACTCCAGGCGTGATCGTGTACGGAATGCCTTCGGCCCGCAGCGCGCGCAACTGCTCTGCCATCGCCGACCACACCGACAAGTCGCCCGAGTGCAACCGAGCCACGTCCTGCCCGCAGGCATGGGAGGCGCGGATTTCCTCCAGGATTTGCTCCAGCGACAGCGGCGCGGTGTCGATCAAGCGCGCCTGCGGCGGGCAGTACGCCAGTACCTGCGGCGGCACCAACGAGCCGGCATACAGGCACACCGGACAGCGGGCGATCAACTCGCGCGCGCGCAGCGTCAGCAGATCGGGCGCGCCCGGCCCGGCACCGATGAAATGCACGGTCATGTCACATCTCCTCCAAGTTCGACAGCTGATGCCTGCCACGCCCACTGCCACTGTGGCCGCCACGGCACCCAGCCCTGTTGCGCCCCAAGGGGTTGCGCCTCGGCCAGGACGATCTGGCGCAGCTGGCCACCGTGGCGCTCATGCAACTGCGCCAACAAGGCTTGGGTGGCGGTGGTCACGGCGTTGACAACCACCCGGCAGCCCGCAGGCAGCCGAGGCCGCAGTGCATGCCACAGTGCTGCGTCCATGCCGCCGCCGATGAACACCGCCTGCGGCTCGGGCAGCTGCGCCAGCGTCGCCAAGGTCTCGCTCGACCAGACGCGCAGGCGTGGGGTTAGGCCGAAGCGCTCGGCGTTGCGCTGCACGCGCTCGGCACGCACCGCGTCGCGCTCCACCGCCTCGGCCACACCGCCAGCCAGGCACCACTCGATGCTGATTGAGCCGCTGCCGGCACCCAAGTCCCACAACCGCTGCCCAGGGCGCGGCGCCAGCGCCTGCAGCGTCAACGCCCGCATCGGCGCTTTGGTGAGCTGGCCGTCGTGCTCGAACAGCGCATCGGGCAAACCGACGCAGGCGGGCAAGCCTTCCGGGCCATCGTGCAAGTCCAGCGCCAGCGCCAGCGGCGCTTGCAGGCCAGCTGGCGCGCCGTCCCGGATCGAGAAACGCTCGATGCGCTGCCGCGGCCCGCCCAGCCGTTGCAATGCCCAGGCGGTGCTGGCGCCAAAGCCTTCTTCGCGCAGCAGCACCACCGCTGCCTGCAACGCCGCCTCGTCGCGCAGCAGGCACAGCAGACGCCGCCCCCGCCCCAGGTGCGGCCAAAGCGCGCGCAGCGGTTGCGCGTGCAACCCAAGGCAGCGCACCTCCTCCAAAGGCCAGCCCAAGGCGCTAGCGGCCCACGCAAATGTTGAGGGCGCGGGGATAGCTTGCCACTCCTGGCGTGGCAACGCGCGCGCCAGCACGCTGCCGGCGCCAAACCAAAACGGATCGCCCGAGACCAGAGCGACTACCGGCTGGCCGCGCCAGGCCAGCAGCGGGCCAATGTCGAACGGCACCGGCCACGGCTCGGCGCGCTCGGGCTCGATGCCCGCCAGTGCCAGATGGCGCGGCCCGCCAAACACGCGCCGCGCTTGCGCCAACAAACGGCGGGTAGACTCGCTGCAATCCTCTAAACCGTCTTCGCCGATGCCGATAATCGACAACCACGCTTCAGCCGCCATGCATGTCCTCCTGCTCGGGGGCACCACCGAAGCCTCGCAGCTGGCGCAGGCACTCGCCCGCGCTGGCGTGCCCGCGACTTTTTCCTACGCCGGGCGCACTGCGCAGCCTATTGCGCAGCCGCTGCCAACTCGCGTGGGCGGCTTCGGCGGCCCCGATGGGCTGGCGGCCTTCTTGCGCCAGCAGCGCATCACGCACGTGATCGATGCCACGCACCCTTTTGCCGCACAGATGAGCCGCCACGCCATTGAGGCTTGCGCTCGGCTTGGCGTGCCGCTGCTGGCGTTGCAGCGCCCGCCTTGGCGTCCCGGCCCCGGCGACCGCTGGCACAGCGTGCCCGATTTCGACGCCGCGGTGCGTGCCCTGCCGACTGCGCCAAGCCGCGTCTTTTTGGCCATTGGGCGCCAGCAGGTGCAGCCTTTCTTGCAGCACACGCCGCACTGGTATTTGCTGCGCGTCGTGGAGCCGGGGCTTGAGGTGGCGCCGCAACGCGGCACGGTAGTGGTGCAGCGCGGCCCTTACACGCTTGAGGACGATCTGGCGCTCCTGCGCGCCCATCGCATCGAGTGGATAGTGGCCAAAAACTCGGGCGGCGAAGGGGGCCAAGCCAAGCTCGAAGCCGCACGCGTCCTGGGCCTGCCGGTGCTGCTGATCGAGCGTCCGACGCTGCCGCCGCGCCCCCTTGTAGAGACCGTCGCCGAAGCGTTGCAATGGCTTGGGCTGCCGGCACAAGAGGGTCACGCCAACCTCAACACAGGACCGTCCGCCCATGCCCCTGCAGCCTGAGCCGCGCCGATGCGACGGCTGACGCCCCCGGCCCGGCGCCATCAGCCGCCCCTCCGCGGGGTGTAGATGTAGCGCCCCACCGTGCGCGTGGCGCGGTTGCCAACGATGACCAGCGTGCGCATGTCGGCCATGTCCGGCTGCACGTGCGCCAGCGGCAGGTGCCGAATCGATTCCTGTGGTGTGAAGACCGCGCGCGCCAACCCCACCCAGCGCTGCGGCTCGCAGTGCTGGCGCAGCACCGCCAAGGCGCGGGCAAAACCTTCAGGCCGGCCGCGCGAACGCGGATTGTAGAGGGCCAGCACCAGGTCGGCTTGCACCGCCAGCACGAGCCGCCGCTCGATCACCGACCACGGCTTGAGGTTGTCGCTTAAATTGATGGCGCAAAAGTCATGCCCGAGTGGCGCGCCCAGCCTGGCAGCTGCCGCCAGCATCGCCGTCACCCCGGGCAGCACGCGCACATCCAGCTGCTGCCAAGCCGGCTCAGACTCCATGACTTCGAACACAGCCGCAGCCATGGCAAACACCCCCGGATCGCCAGAGGAGACGATCACCGCCCGCCGCCCCGCCTGCGCGAGCCGCAACCCGTGGCGCGCGCGTTCGAGCTCCTCGCGGTTGTCGCTGGCGTGATACGCTTGATCCGCACGCCGCGGCACACGCGCCAAGTAAGGGCCATACCCCAGCACGTCGGTGGCTTCCTGCAACGCCTGCTGCACCTGAGGGGTAACCAGCGCCGCATCCCCCGGCCCGAGGCCAGCCACGCACAGCCAACCGCCGCTCATCCTTCCACCTCCGGCCGGCGGCCCTGACCCGGCACCAGCACCAGGGCGAAATAGGGGCAAGACGCTTGCTCATCCACGCTGGCCAGCGGCTGCACCTGCTGCCCGTTCATCGTGCCTTCCTGCACCAGCCAAGCTCGTGCCAGCAGACCCGCGCGCTGCAGCGCCCGCCGCACCCGCCCGAGATGCCGGCCCACTTTCATCACCACCAGCGCGTCGGCCTGCTGCATGTGCCGCACCAAATCATCCTCGGGCAGCGTGCCCATCAGGATGGTCAACACGTCATCGCCCCAGGTCATCGGCTGGCCGCAGACCGACCAGCAACCGACCATACCCGGCAACCCCGGCACCACCTCCACCGGCACGTGGCCACGGCGGCGCAGTCGCTCATAGAGGTGCATGAATGAGCCGTAGAAAAACGGATCGCCCTCGCACAGCACCACGACGTCGTTCTGCGCGGCCAGCGCCTCCAGACGCTCAACCCAGTGGTCATAAAAGCGGGCCAGCAGATCGATGTAGGCCGGGCTGTCAAACGGCAGCTCGGTGGTGACGGGGTACTCCATCGCATGCTCCACCGCCTGCGGCGCCAGCCAGGTCAGGGCGATGCGCCGCGCGCGTCCGGGGCGGCCAGGCTTGCGGAAATAGGCCACTTGACGAGCCTGGGAGAGCCAACGCTGGGCACGCACCGTCACCAACTGCGGGTCGCCCGGCCCCAAACCGACGCCAACGATGCGCCCCATCAGTGCTCCTCCTCGCTGGCCAGTGCATTGATCGCCGCCGCGACAATGGCCGAGCCGCCCAGACGCCCGTGCACCGTCAGCGCCGGTGCGGGCGGCTGCGCCATCAACGCCGCTTTGGATTCTGCCGCCCCGACGAACCCCACCGGACAGCCCAAAATGGCCGCGGGGCGCGGGCAGTCGGGCTCGCGCAGCATTTCCAGCAGCCGAAACAGGGCCGTAGGCGCGTTGCCGATAACCACCACCGCGCCGGCCAGATGGGGCCGCCACAGCTCCAGCGCCGCCGCGCTGCGCGTGGTGCCCAGCCGCTGCGCCAGGGTACCGACCTGCGGATCGTGCAGCGTGCACAGCACCGGGTTGTCAGCTGGCAGACGGCGGCGCGTGATGCCGGCGGCCACCATCTGCGCGTCGCACAGAATCGGCGCACCGCTGCACAGCGCGGCGCGGGCCGCCGGCACCAGATCGGGCGTGAAAGCCACGTCCTTGGCCAGCTCCACCAGGCCGCAGGCGTGGATCATGCGCACCACCACCGGCTCTTGCCGGGCATCGAAGCGGGCCAGGTCGGCCTCCGTGCGGATGATGGCAAACGAGCGTCGGTAGATCGCCGCGCCATCGCGTTCGTAATCGTCAAACAGCTCTTGTGTCATCGTACAAGCCACCCTTCTGCCTGCCCATGACCGACATGCCGCCCGGCGCTTCGGCGCACCGCGTCGATGAGCGGCGCAAGTGCACCCCAGTGCGCATCGGCCGCGGCATCGGCCCGCCCCCATCCGATCCAATCCCAGCCGTCGGGGCGCACGCGTACCGTGGGCGCTGGATAGGGATGCGCGCAACCTTTGGCGCAACCGCTGACGTGTAACCAGCCCTCGTTTGGCAAGTACGCGGCCAACAGCCCGGCCAACGGCAGCGTGCCACCCGAAGCCTGCACGCAGCCGGGGGCGCCGACGCAAGCGGCCACGCGCAGACGCGGGTCTGTCGCATCGGTGATCCACGCTTCGTCCGGCGGGGCCAGGGCGTGGCGTTCCAGCAACACGGCGCGCCACGGCGTCAGCCGCAACGGTGCCAGCTGCGCCAGCCGCGCCCACGCCGCGGCGCTGAGTCGCCCAAACGGCGCAGCCACCCAGGCCATACCCGGCGGCAGCGTGGCCCACCAAGGCTCAAGCGCTTGTGAGTCGGCATTGATCGGGGCTGGAGACAGAGTCTCACTCGCGGGCCGGCGCCGCTGCGCCATCCAAGCGGCCATGCGACGCGGAGCACCGGGCCCATGAGCGTGTTCGGCGAACCACGCCGCCAGCGCCATCGCTTCCTCAGCCGCACGCTTCAGCGGCACCGCCATACCATGCGGGCTGCCATCGGGCCGCACGAGCACCCAGCCATCCTGCAGGGGCTCGATGCGCACGTCGGCGCTGGCGGCGCGCAGGTAGGGGCGCTTGCCCAGATCGACGGCAAAGCCGAACTTGGCTGGCAGCCGCGGGGCATCGGGCTGGCGCAGCCGCTTGAGCAACCCCCGCGCCACCCGGTGCGTGGCATCGCCCGGTTGCCAGCACGGCTGCACCAGCACGTTGCGCCGCGCTTCTTGCATGGCGTCCCCGTCAAGCAGGCCCAGCGCCCGCAGGCCACTCAGCAGCGCAGTGTGCTGAGCCGGCTGCACGCCGCGCCATTGCAAATGGGAGCGCTGGGTCAACTCGATGACATCGAGCCGCTGCGCCTGCATCAGGGCCGCCAGCCCCTCGGCCTGCCGCCGCGACAGCCGCCCCATCGGCACGCGGATGCGCAGGATCCAACCATCGCCCGATGGCATCGGACGCCAGGCTCCCGGGCACCAGCCGCGGCGCAGCGCCTCTCGGTTTTGGCCCGCATCAAGTTCGCTCATCGCGCCAGCTCCTCCCACGGGGCTGCTGCCTGCGCCCGGTAGTGCGGGCTCAAGGCCACCGTCGGGCCGATGATCAACAGCCCAGGCCGCGGCCCATATGGCGGGGCCTGGCTGGCCAACACCTGCAGCGGACAAGCCAGCACGGTTTGGGTCGGACGCGTGCCGTCCAGCACCAGTGCCGCTGGCGTATCCGGCGGCAGTCCATGCGCCATGAGGCGCTCGGCGATGCGCGCCAGCCGCGCCACTCCCATGTAAAACACCAAAGTCTGGGCGGGACGAGCCAGCGCCGCCCAGTCATAGCCGACGTCGCCGCTGTCACCGTGCCCCGGCAAGAAGACGCACAGGCTGGCCAGCCCTCGCTGCGTCAGCGGGATACCCGCGGCGGCCCCGCAGCCCTGCGCCGCGCTGACCCCAGGCACGATCTCAAACGGCACCGCCGCGGCGCACAGCGCCTGCATCTCCTCGCCGCCGCGACCAAAAATGAACGGATCGCCGCCCTTTAACCGCACGACGCGGCGGCCTGCGCGGGCGTGCGCCACCATCAGCGCGTGGATGTCGGACTGCGGCAGCGTGTGCCGGCCGCGCGCCTTGCCAACGTCGTAGCGCAGCGCCTGCGCCGGAATCTCGGCCAGGATGTCGGCGCCGATCAGACGGTCGTGAATGACCACCTCAGCGCGCCGCAGCCGATCCAGGGCACGCAGGGTCAGCAAATCCAATGGCCCGGGGCCGGCGCCGACGATCGACACCCACCCCGGTGCCATCGGCACCGCAGCCTCAAGCAGCATGGTAGAGCCGGCGCTGCACCGCCGCGCTGTGCTTCAACGCGTGCAGGCCTTTGGCTGCCGCCAGCACCGCCAGGTCGATCAGCGGCTCAGCCACAATCACCGCCACGTACGCCGCGCCGAACGCCGCAATGTCGGCCAGGTTGTCCGCTTCCATGCCGTGACCATACAGCGCCCAAAACGCCACCCAAACCACGATACCACCCTGATAAGCCAGTGACAGCTTGAACGCCTGCGCATAGCGCAGATCGACATAGGCCACCTGCTGCGGGATGACCCGCTGCGCCAGCACCGCGGTGGCATACAGCGGCACCAACAGCGTGGTGACGTTCATCCCATATTGCGGCAAATCGGTTGGCGCAAAAAACAGCCCCTGAATCAGCAACCCACCGGCCAGCCCCAAGGCGGCCGGCGCCACCCCAAAAAGCAGCAGCAAGGTGGTGCCCAGGATCAGGTGCACCTCCGAGACGCCGACCGGATGGTGCGGCAGCACCTCGAAAAAGCAAAACACCAGGGCGGTGGTCAGCAGCGATCGCAGCAGCAACGCCAGCGTCCCCTCCTGCCGCAGCATGTCCCAAGCCAGCTTGCCAGCCCATGCCAAAGCAGCGGTGCCGGTAGCGTACCCCAGCAACGCTTTGCTGCCTTCAACGATTCCAGGTTCGATGTGCATGACAGACCTCCTTAGAGATGAATGCGCCCGGGTGGGCGCGAGCGGCCCCGGCGGCGCAGCCGCCTTCGGCCCCAACAGGCACCTTGGGCACCACAACCCAACGCGCCCCAACATCGCCCGCAACAGTGGCCTCAACGTCCAGCGGTCGCACCACGATGCGCCGCTCGAACACCCGCTCCAGCGCGCGGTGCGTGGCCGGATCGTCCGCCGGGCCTTGATGGGGCACTTGACCGCCGTCCAGGATCAGCAGCTCGTCGGCCTGCAGCGCCATCGTCAGATCGTGCAGGACGCTGACCACCGTGTGTCCACGCTGCACAAGGCCGCGCACCAGCGCCAGCCAGTCGGCCTGGTGCGGCGGATCCAGATGCGCCAGCGGCTCGTCCATCAGCAGAATCGGCGCCTGCACCGCCAGCAGACGCGCCAGCAGCACGCGCTGGCGCTGCCCGCCCGATAGCTGCGCAAGCGGCCGCGCGCGCCAGTCCCACGCCTGCGTCAGGCGCAGCGCCTCTTCGACCGCGCGGCGGTCGGCGGGGCTGGGCGCGCCGAGCCACGGCTGGTGCGGCAGCCGGCCCAGCATCGCCACGTCCCAGGCGGTCAGGTCGTCGCCGCCCGGCTCGGCCTGCCCGAGCCACGCCACCGTGCGGGCGCGCGCCCGGCGCGGCCAGTCCTGCAGCGCCCGCCCCAGCAGCTCGACGCGCCCGCCCTGCAGCGGCAGCAAGCCCGCCAGCGCCTTCAGCAGCGTCGATTTGCCCGCGCCGTTGGGGCCGACGATGCAGGTCCAGCGCCCGCGCGGCAGCGCCGCCGTCACGCCGTGCAGCACGGGGTGGCGGCCCAGCCGGACGCTGACCCCCTGCGCAGCCAGCGCCACGGGGTGGGATGGATTGACCACGCCGCCCCTCATGCCCCCTGCCCCCGCAGCCGCCCGCGGTGCATCAGCCACAGCAGGTAGCCGCCGCCCAGCACCGCCGTCAGCACGCCCACCGGCAGCTCCTGCGGCGCCAGCCACCAGCGCGCCAGCGTGTCGGCGGCCAGCAGCAGCGCGCCGCCCATGGCCGCAGCCAGCGCCATCAGCCAGCCGTGCGTCGTCGGCACCAGTGCGCGTACCAGGTGCGGCGCGGCCAGCCCGACGAAGGCAATGAGCCCGGTCTGCGCCACCGCGCTGGCCGTGGCCAGCGCCAGCACCGCCACCAGCGCCAGGCGCAGCGCCGGCAGCGGCACACCCAGGCTCGAGGCCGTGGCCTCCCCCAGCGCCAAGGCGTCCAGCGCGCGTGCCAGCAGCGTCGCCGCCGCGGTGCACAGCGCGGCGGCGACCAGCATCAGCCCCGCCGAGGACCAGCCGACGAACGCCGTGGAGCCGAGCAGAAACGCCTGCATCGCCTGCAGCGCATCCGGCGCCAGCAGCAGCACGAACTGCGTGCCCGCCCCCAGCACGACGCCCACCACGACGCCCGCGAGCAGCAGTCGCAGCGTGTGCTGCACCCCGCGCGCCAGCGCCAGCGTCAGCAGCACCGCCGCCAGCGCCCCGACGAACGCCGCCCCGGTCAGGCCCAGCCGCACCCACAGGCTCGCGGACAGCACGCTCCAGCCGGGTGCGCCGCCGCCGCCCAGCATGCCGGCCGAGCCGCCCAGCGCCACCAGCGCGAGCGCCACCGCCAGCGACGCCCCCGCGGCGCTGCCGAGCAGGAAAGGGTCGGCCAGCGGGTTGCGAAACAGCCCTTGCGCCACCGCGCCCGCCACGCCGAGCAGCGCCCCGGCGGCCCAGGCGCCCAGCGCCCGCGGCAGGCGGATCTCCCACACGATCTGCGCCGCCAGCGCCGCCTGCCCCTCGTCCGACGGCGATGCGAGCATCGTCCACACCGGCTCCAGCCCCTGGCTGCCGACGCTGACCGCCAGCACCAGCAGCCCCGCCGCCGCCACGAGCAGCGCGAGCAGCACCCCGGCGGCGCGGCGCGCGTTCACGGGCGTCCTCCCGCCGCAGAGGTCGCGCCTGCCGCCGGGCGCGCCGGGGCGGCGGCGCGCGCCAGGCAATCGGCCATCAGCCGCGCCGCCTCGGCCATGCGCGGCCCCGGGCGCACCAGCACGTCGGACTGCGCGGCGTCGAACGCACACACCCGCCCCTGCCGCACCGCGCGCAGACGAGCCCAGCCGGGCCGCTGCGCCAGCGCCTCGGCGGCGCGGCTGCTGACCAGGATCACGTCCGGGTCGGCGCGCACGACGAACTCCGGGTTCAGCTTCGGAAAGGGGCCCAGCGCTGCCGGCACCACGTTGCGCGCGCCGAGCCGCTGCAGCGTCTGGCCGATGAAGGAGGCCTCCCCCGCCGCGTAGGGCCCGGGGCTGACCTCCATATAGACGCGCAGCCCGCGCGCCGCTGGCGGCAGCGACTGCGCCGCCGCCGACACCCCCGCGTCGATCGCGCGCCAGACGCGTGCCGCATCCGGCACCTCGAGTAACGCCCCCAGCGTCAGCAGCACGCGCTGCACGTCCTGGTGCGTGCGCGGCTCCAGCGCCACCACCTTGAGGCCCAGCGCGCGCAGCCGCTCGATCGCGCGCGAGGAGGTGGCCAGCAGCACCACGTCGGGCCGCAGCGCCACGATCGCCTCGATGTTGGGGTCCAGCCCGCCGCCGACACGCGGCACGGCGGCAAGCATCGGCGGCCAGTTGGTGTAGCGATCGACCCCCACGAGCCGGTCGCAGCGGCCGAGCTCGCACACCGCCTCCGACAGCGACGGCAGCAGGCTGACGATGCGCTGCGGCGGCTGCGCCAGCCGCACCTCGACGCCCTGGTCGTCGGTGAGGCGCACCTCGGCGCGGGCACCGGGCCACGCCGCCAGACCGACGAACGCCAGCGCCAGCACGACCGCTGCACGCCACAACGCCCGGACGCGATCGCACCGGCCAACCGGGCAGCGGCTCGCGGCCCCCAGCGGCCGGTCTGCCCGGCCGTCGAGCACACCGCCCCCCCTCACGGCAGCCCCTTCACGACGAGGGCGCAGCCGGCCACCATCAGCGTGACGCGCTCGCAGCAGGCGGCCACGCGCTGGTTGAGCCTGCCCAGTGCATCGACGAAGGCGCGCACCTCGGCCGCCAGCGGAATGACGCCCAGCCCGATTTCGTTGCCGACCAGCACCACCGGGCCGCTGACGGCCTGCAGCGCCTGCGCCAGCGCCTGCATCGGCGCCTCCAGCGTCTCCAGCTCCACCGCCGCCGCCCGCCCCGGCGGCCACGCCAGCTGCGTCAGCCACAGCGTCAGGCAATCGACCACCACCAGCGCCTGCGGCGAGCTCTGGCGCTCCAACGCCTGCGGCAGTTCCGCGCCGGTCACCTCCAGCGTCTCCAGCCCCGGCACGCGCGCGGCGCGCTCGCGCCGGTGGCGCTCGATACGCGCGCGCATCTCGGCGTCGCGCGGCTGGGCGGTGGCCAGCAGCACCGCGCGGTGGCGCGCATCCGCCGCCAGCCACTGCGCCGCGCGGCCTTCGGCCCAGCGCGACTTGCCGCTTTTTTGTCCGCCCAGCACCAGCTCACGCATCGCCACCCTCCCGTGGGAGCTCGCCCGCCGCCGCGCGGCCTGGCCCATCCATCCACGCCAGGATGATGCGGTGCAGCTGCGCCACGCCATCCGTCAGCGCCGCCGGGCCGGGCTGCAGGATGTCGGCGCTCTTGATCTCGTGCAGCTGGCCGTCGCGCACCGCCGGCACGTCCTGCCAGCCCGGCCGCGCGGCCACGCGCTCGGGCCGGAATTTCTTGCCACACCACGAGCCGATGATGAGGTCGGGGGCGCGACGTACCACCTCCTGCGGATCCGGCAGCACCCGGTCCTTGCCGAGCGGCTCGCGCGCGCGCTCCGGGAAGATGTCCTGCCCGCCGGCCAGCTCGATCAGCTCCGACACCCAGCGGATCGCGGTGATCGGCGGGTCGTCCCACTCCTCGAAGTACACCCGCGGGCGCCGTGCGCCCTGCCGCAAGCGCTCCCGCACCGCGGCGCGCATCGCGGCGTGCTGCGCCCGCATCGCCTCCAAGAGCCGCTCACCCTGCTGCGCGCAGCCGACCAGCGCCGCCACCTGCCACAGCATCGCAAAGATCTCCTCGACGCTGCGCTGGTTGAACACCGTCACCGCCACGCCCGCGCGGATCAGCGCCGCGGCGATGTCGGCCTGCAGGTCGGAAAAGCCGAACACGTGATCCGGCCGCAGCGCCAGGATCTTGTCGATCTTGGCGTTCAGGAACGCGCTGACGCGCGGCTTTTCCTGCCGCGCCTGCGGCGGGCGCACCGTGTAGCCGCTGATGCCGACGATGCGGTGCTGCTGCCCGAGCAGGTAGAGCCACTCGGTGGTCTCCTCCGTCAGGCAGACGATGCGCTGCGGGCCAAAGCTGGAGCGGTTCATGTCGTCACCCCCTGCGATGCGGCCCCAGCCGGGCTACGAAAGCCGACACCGGCCGCCGCATCGCCCGCCGGCGGCAGCCCGCCCCAGACGTCGGCCCGCCGGCCCTGCGGCAGGAACAGGTGCGCCGCCGCCTCGGGCGCCGAAGCAAACCACGCATGGAAATAACTCGCCAGCACCGGCCCGTGGTGCCAAACGGCCTCGGGCCGGCCATGCGAGCGCGCCGGGGTGGTGTGCGACGCGGGCGCCAGCGGCATCTGCACCTCGGAATAGTGGAAGGTGTGCCCGCGCAGCTCGCCCCAGGGTGTCGCCCACGCATGCGGCCCCAGCGCCACGAGCCGCGCGCGCATGACGGCCTCGCCCGGCAGCAGCCCCCACATCGGCACGCGCCGCCCGTCGGCCAGGGTCAGGCCCTCCAGCAGCGCCAGCATGCCGCCGCACTCCGCCCACACCGGGCGGCCCGCCTGCACGTGGCGCTGCACGCTGGCGCGCGTGCGGCCCGCGGCAGCCAGCGTGTCGGCGTGCAGCTCGGGGTAGCCACCCGGCAGCCACAGCGCATCGGCGTCGGGCAGCGGCTCGTCCGCCAGCGGCGAAAAGAACACCACCTCCGCCCCCAGCGCCTGCAGCGTCTCCACGTTGGCGGGGTAAATGAAGCCAAACGCCGCATCGCGCGCCACCGCGATGCACCGGCCAGCCAGGTGGGGCCGCGGCACCGCCGTCTGCGCGGGCGGCGGCAGCGTCACGGCCCAGCCCTGCCAGTCGGGCCACGGCAGCCCCGCCAGCGGCGTGGCCGCCAGCGCATCGGCCAGCCGGTCCAGCCGCGCCAGCGCATCGGGCAGCTCACCAGTCTGCGTCAGGCCGAGGTGGCGCTGCGGCAGGGCAAAACCTTCGTCACGCGGCAGCGCTCCCCACCAGGGGCCGTCGCCGTCGCGCAGCGCCGCTTGCAGCATCTGCGCGTGCCCCGTGCCGGCCACGCGGTTGGCCAGCACCCCGGCCCACGGCAAGCCCGGCTGGTAGTGGCGCAGCCCGTGCACCAGAGCGCCGAAGGTGCCCGCCATCGCTCCGGCGTCCACCACCGCCAGCACCGGGATGCCCAGTCGCTGCGCCAGTTCGGCGGCGCTGGGCTCGCCGTCGAACAGCCCCATCACACCTTCGATCAGGATGAGGTCGTTGTGCTCGGCCGCGCGCGCCAGCCGCAGCCGCACGTCGGCCTCGCCATTCATCCACAGGTCCAGGTTGTCCACCGGCTGGCCGCTGGCCAGCGCCAGCCACTGCGGGTCCAGAAAATCCGGCCCACACTTGAACACCCGCACGCGCCGCCCCTGCCGCGCGTGCAGCCGCGCCAGCGCCGCGGTGACGCTGGTCTTGCCCTGGCCCGAGGCCGGGGCGGCGATCAGCAGGGCGACACAAGCCTTGGACATAGGACAACCGGCACGGCCGGTCAGTTCGACGGTGCGGGCGTCCACTGCACACCGACAAACACGCTGCGCCCGCCAGTCGCGTAGCCGCGTGCCGTCTCGTACGCTTGGCCACCGAGGTTGTCCACACGCGCCAGCCACTGCCAGTCGCGCGCCAACGCACCACGCAGCGAGACGTTGACGAGCCCGTAGCCACCCAAACGTTTGGTGTTGGCCGCGTCATCCCAGCGCTGGCCCACCAGCCGCCACTCCACGCCCCAACGCACCGGCGCCGCGGTCGTCTCGGCCCGCAGCGTGGCGTACCGCGCGGCACGCCGGGTCAGCCGCTTGCCGGTCAGGTCGTTGCGCGGATCGGCCAAGTCCAGCGAGCCCGTCAGACGCACCCCCGCCATTTGGGTGCCGCCCTCCAGCGTCCAGCCTTGCAACGTCGCCCGGCCCACGTTGCCGTAGCAACCAGCCCACGTTCCGCTGCCGTTGACGCACGGGCCAGGCCCGGGCACGTATTGGATCAGGTCGCGCACGCGGTTACGGTACCACGTCGCGCCCACGTGGTGCACGCCAGTACGCCACTGCGCCCCCAACTCGATGTTGCGCGACGTCTCCGGCTGCAGGGAGGGAACACCGTAAATACTGAAACGCTGAAACAGCGTGGGGGCACGAAACGCGGAGCCTGCGTTGGCACGCAACCGCCAGCCAGGTCTTGGGCTCCAGGCTGCGCCGACCGACGCCGTGGTTTGCCCGCCGAACTCGCTGTCGTCGTCGTGGCGCACATTGACTTGCAACGCACGCCCGCGCTCAGCCCAGCCGTACCCGAGTGCCACCGCGTCTTGCGAGCGCCGGGTGCGGTTGGGCGTCGTCGAAGCGTTGAGCAAACGGTCTTCGCGGCGCTCCAAGCCGAGCTGGATGCGGTGTGGCCCTTGCAACCATTGATGCTGCCAAAGGTAGGTGCTGACCTCGGTGTCGGTCTGGTAAGGGCTGGGCCGTGTCGAGTAGCGGTCGGTGCCCCGACCCAGCGCGACGCGCGAGGCGTACACGTCGGACCAACGCGCATCCCACGTCACGCCGACGGTGCGCACGTCCTGCGTGGCCCAGTCGTCGGCGGTGGACATATAGCCGTCGTACTGGGCCTCCATGCGGCTGTCGAGGGCCGACAGGGTCAGCGTGTGACCCGCCGCGGGCGTCCAGCCCAGCCGCATGTGGGCCGAGCGCGCGCGATGACCATCGCGGTCGGGGTTGGCGGCTGGCTGCACATTGAAGCCGTCGCTCAGCTCCCGCTGCACCCCCAGGGCCAGCGACCACGGCCCCTGCGCCCCGCGCACGCTGGCGGCCACCCGTTGCGTGCCATGGCTGCCTGCGCCCACTTCGACACTCGGCTGCCAACCCGCCTCCCCGGTGCGGGTGACGATGTGCACGACCCCACCCAGCGCATCGGAACCGTAGATGGCTGCCAGCGGACCGCGCACCACCTCGATGCGCTCGACGTGCGCCAGTGGCAGCGCGTTCCAGGCGGCGCCACCGGTGGACTGCGAGTCCACCCGCACACCATCGATGAACACGGCGACGAACCGTGTCTCCGCCCCGCGGATGAACACGCTGGTCGTGCCCCCCACGCCACCGTTGCGCGCGATTTCGATGCCCGGCAACTGGGCCAGCACGTCGGCCAGGCCAGCGGCGCCACTGGCCTCGATACGCTCACGGTCGATGATGCTGACATCGGCCACCACATCGGTCAGCGGCTGCTCGGCGCGGGTGGCCACCACCACGGTTTCGGCCAGAGCCTGTGTTTCGGCGGCCGCAGGCATGCAGGCGACAGCGGCGGCCGTGGCCAAAGGAAGCACGCCCCAGCGAGCGCGTTGCGTCGTACGCTTCATAAGATGAAACTTGAAGAACAAAGCCCGCACCGCCTTCCCCGACAGTGCTTGGGCGACACGGCGCGCCGCCGGCATGGCGACACGCCACCGCGTTGGCCGGTCTCCGGGCTGGTGGATGCGACCTGCAGCGCCTTCCCGGGCGCCTCGGCGCCCAGTGGCGGTTGGCTGCAAGCGGCCGGCCCTTTTGGCAAAGACCGGCGTCCACTTACCGTTGCGGGGGCAGCGCTGGTTAGGTGATGCGCGGCAGCGCCCCACCCCCCAGCTTCCCGTTTAACTGCGCCACCACGAGTGGGCGGCGCGAGCACCAACGTACCGGCATTGTAGCGCCGGGGCTGACGTGGGGCCTACAATTGCACGCTGATGGACGCCACCGTGATCGACCAACTCGCCCAGCGGGTGGATCGCCTGCTGCTGCGCTACGAGGAGCTGCTGCGCACCCAATCCCTGCTGCAGGCGGAGGTGCAGCGCCTGGCGCAGGAGCGCGACCGCCTGCGTGCGCAGTGCCGCCAAGCCCAGGCGCGCCTGGATGCGTTGCTGCATCGGCTCGATCAACAGGAGGCCGCACCATGACCCAGCGTCCGCCGATCAAGCAGATCGAAGTCCAGATCATGGGGCAGTCGTACACGTTGGCTTGCCCCGCCGGTGGCGAGGAGGCGCTGCGCGAAGCGGTGGCGCAGGTTGACGCCGCGATGTGCCGCATCCGCGACGCCGGCAAGGTCAAGGCGCGCGAACGCATCGCCGTGTTGGCCGCGCTCAACATCGCGTACGACGCCGCGCACCGCGACCCGGCACTGGCGTTTCGCAATTCGTCGTTCGGTGCCGCCGAGGGCGAGCACGCCCACGCTGAAAGCCTGGCGCCGGACGCCGAACGGCGCTTGCGTGAGCTGGTCAACCGTATCGACGCCGCGCTGGCCGACGACCGGCTGCTGTGACGCCGCGCAGGTGCGCCGCAAGCGCCTGGGTGGCGGTACAATGGGGCTGTCTGCCATCCGCCGGGCTTTATATTCCTTGAACCAATGCTCATCGAGCCCGGGCTTGGTACATCGCGCAGTGGGCGTGAGCGTCTCGCGTCAGACGAACCCGAAACTGCGCTGCCCTCGCCCACCTGAACCCCGTGTTCAGGATGCCGGCCTGGCGGTTTGGCAGACACCCTCCAACCCTACCGACGACCAGCCCGTCCCGCGCGGTGGCAGTGCATGCTCGAACCCCTGTTGATCGTGGAATTGGCCGCCTTGGGCCTGGGGACTGGCTTTTTGGCCGGGCTGCTGGGCATTGGTGGCGGCATGTTGATGGTTCCCTTCATCACGCTGATCCTGTCGCATCGTGGCGTCGGGGCCGACCTGGCGGTCAAGATGGCCATCGCCACCTCAATGGCCACCATCGTCTTCACCTCGCTGTCCAGCGTACGTGCGCACCATCGGCGCGGGGCGGTGCGCTGGGACCTCGTGCGCAACCTCGCACCCGGCATCGTGCTGGGCGCGCTGGGCGCCGGTGCGGGCGTCTTTCGCGTGCTGTCGGGGCGGTGGCTGGCGCTGCTGTTTGCCGTGTTCGTGGCGTTTTCGGCCACCCAGATGCTGCGCTCGGCCAAGCGCCCCGCCCCAGCCCAGCCGCGCGGCCTGCCGTCGGCCGTCGGCCAAACGGCAGCGGGCAGTCTGATCGGCTTTGTTTCGGGCCTCGTCGGCGCGGGCGGGGGCTTCATCAGCGTGCCGATCATGACCTGGTGGGGTGTGGCCATGCATCAGGCGGTGGCCACCAGCGCGGCGCTCGGCTTTCCCATCGCGCTGGCCAACGCCGTGGGCTACATCTGGTCGGGCGCCCAGGTGGCGGGCCGACCCGCAGGGTCGCTGGGCTTCATCTTTTTGCCCGCGCTGGCCGTCATCGCCAGCGCCAGCGTGCTCATGGCCCCGGTGGGGGTGCGCGTGGCGCATGCGTTGCCGGTGGCCACGCTCAAGCGCGTGTTTGCCGTGCTGCTGTACGGGCTGGCTACCTCGATGGCCTGGAAAGCCTGGCACGGATGACCCATGGGGTCGCGGCAGCGTCGGTTGCACGCAACGCTGCACGCCGCGCCACCCCGGGAAAACCCCCGTCTGCGCCCAAATCCCTGCCGTTGCTCTGGAAAATCGGCTGCAATCGGATTACGATGCGTTTATCCATGCGCGCGCCTGCAGCAGCGCTGCGGGCGCGGCGTGGCGAGCTTGCAACCAACCCAAGGAAACACACCCATGGCCACTGCGAAGAAAGCTGCCCAGCCCAAGTCCACCGCCGCCAAGGCCTCGGCCAAGCCGGCCGCTGCGCCCAAGACCAGTGCCAAGGCCAGCGCCAAAGCTGCGCCTGCTGCGGCCAAACGCACGCCCAACGCAGCCTTCATGAAGCCGATGACGCCCAGCGCCGAGCTGGCCGCCATCGTCGGCGCCAAACCGCTGCCGCGCACCGAGGTGACCAAAAAGGTGTGGGAATACATCAAGAAAAACAAGCTGCAGGACGCCACCAACAAGCGCATGATCAACGCCGACGCCAAGCTGAAGGCGGTGCTGAAAAAGCCGCAGGTGTCGATGTTCGAGATGACCAAGATCATCAGCTCGCACCTGTCCTGACCCAGCCGTGCGGCGCATGGCCCGTGGCCCCACGGGAACACGCGCCAACGCCGCGCTCCGCAAGAAACCCCGCCCCTGGAGGCGGGGTTTTTCGTTGTTGGAGCTGCAGCCCTGCGACGCCCGTCGCCCGACAAAACGAAAACCCCGCCGCAGCGGGGTTTTTGTCGATGCGCCGAAACGCCGGATCAGCGCACGACCGCGATCTCGGTACGCTGACCTCCCTTGTAGGTGTACAGCGTCAGTGCGCCGTTTTTGATGTCGCCCTTTTCGTCGAACTCGATCGGGCCGGTCACGCCCTTGTAGCTGATTTGCTTGAGGGCCGGCAGGTACTTGGCGGGGTCGGCCGAGTTGGCGTTTTGCATCGCCTTGACCATCACGTGCACGGCGTCGTACACGTACGGCGCGTACACCTGCACGTCCATACCGAACTTGGCCTTGTAGTCGGCGCGGAACTTCTCCATACCGGCCTTCTGTTCGCCTTCGACACCGCCGGCTTCGGCGCAGTAGACCTGCTCGTCGGCCATGCCGTCGCCCGCAAGCTTGGGCAGTTCGCTGGTGCAGATACCGTCGCCGCCCATGAACTTGGCGTTGATGCCCAATTGCTTCATTTGCTTGAGCATCGGGCCGGCCACGGCGTCCATGCCACCGAAGAAGATCACGTCGGGCTTCTTGGCCTTGATCTTGGTCAGGATGGCGTTAAAGTCGGTGGCCTTGTCGTTGGTGAACTCACGGTCCACCACTTCGCCGCCCGCGGCCTTGACGCCTTTTTCGAACTCATCGGCCACGCCCTGACCGTAGGCGGTGCGGTCGTCGATCACCGCCACTTTCTTGGCGCCGAGTTTTTCGATCGCGTATTTGCCCAGCGTGCCGCCCAGGTGGGTGTCATCCGCCACCACGCGGAACACGTTGTTGAAGCCCTGACGGGTGTATTTCGGGTTGGTCGACGACGGCGAAATTTGCGGAATGCCCGCCGCGTTGTAAATTTGCGACGCGGGGATAGTGGTGCCTGAGTTCAGGTGGCCAATGACGCCGTTGACCTTGGCATCCACCAGCTTTTGCGCCGCAGCGGTGCCTTGCTTGGGATCGGCCGCGTCATCTTCAGCCAGCAGCTCGAACTTGACCGGCTTGCCTTCGAGCTGGATGCCGGCGGCATTGAGCTCGTCGATAGCCATACGGGCTCCGTTTTCATTGTCTTTGCCCAGGTGCGCGATCGGTCCGCTGGTGGGGCCGACGTGGCCGATTTTGACCACCATGGCGTCCACGGCCGGACCTTGCGCCGCGGCAGGTTGGGCTTCTTCCTTCTTGCCACAGGCGGCCAGCGCCAGCGTGGCCACGGCGGCAATCGTCAGTTTGCTGTACAGATGCATGGTTACCCTTGTCGAACGAAACGAGGTTGAAACGGTTTGCGCAACCACTTGTTTTTGTGCGCGCAAGCCCAAAAGATACACCAAAAACCGCACATTGACGTGAAAGCCCCGGGTCATCTACGGGTTGTCCCTAGCAGGCCGTTGAAAAACTGTTGCGGTAGACCATCTGCGGCGTTGCGCGGTGCTCGCTCCCTCGCCTATCTGTCGCATCCCGGATGATCACATAATACCCAGCCGCCGTGGATACCTGCTGGCACGCAGCATCCTGCAAGAGCTGCTGCGAGGCGCGGGAGTCGGCGGCGAGGTCTCATCCGAAGGAGTGCGATCATGATCGTGCGACTGCACAAGTTGGCGCGCACCACCCCGGCGATCCGCGCCGAGATTGCCGCCAGCGACGAGTCGATCCAGACGCTGGCGCAGCGCTACGGTGTGTCGCCCATGACCGTCTTCAAGTGCAAGCACCGCACGAGCTTCGAAGACCGGCCGCACACGCCGCATCGGCTGCCGACCACCTTGACAGCGGCGCAGGAGATCATCGCGGTGCAACTGCGCAAGACCCTGCTGCTGTCGCTGGACGATCTGCTGGCGGTCATGCGCGAGTTCGTCAACCCAGATGTCTCGCGCTCTGGCCTGGATCGCTGCCTGCGCCGCCACGGGGTGAGCAACCTGCGGGCGCTGCAGCCGCAGGCGCGCAAGGCCACGCACGCCCCCTTTGCTGCCTACGAGCCGGGCTACGTACACATCGACGTGAAATAGTCGTTCCTGAAATATTCATAACAGCATGATTTTTCTTGTGTTATTGTCTGTTTGCGAGTACAATTTCCCCCAGATCTGATGTCTGATGCGCCGTTTTCTGGGAGTTTTGCGATGTTTGCCTGCCCCGCCACCGAGGACTTCTTCCGCGCCCGGCTCGATCAGATGATCGACCTGCGCCATCCGCTGGCGGTGTTGTCCTCACGCATGCCGTGGCAGGAGTTGGAAGCAAGGCTGTCGCACCTGTTCATGCGCAAAGCGCGC
>NZ_VJNA01000014.1 GCF_007556585.1 Tepidimonas aquatica
GTCGAGCGCCTGATGCGTGTCATGGGATTGCAGGGAACACGCCGTGGCAAGACGGTGCGCACCACGGTGCCCGACAAGGCAGCGCCGTGCCCGCTGGACCGTGTCAACCGGGTCTTTCACGCCAGTCGGCCCAACGAGTTGTGGGTGTCGGACTTCACCTACGTCAGCACCTGGCAGGGCTGGCTCTACGTGGCCTTTGTCATCGACGTGTACGCCCGGCGCATCGTGGGCTGGCGGGTCAGTCGCACCATGCAGACCGACTTTGTACTCGATGCGCTGGAGCAAGCGCTCTATGAGCGGCGACCCGCTGCCAACGCCTTGGTTCATCACAGCGACAGGGGCTCGCAATACCTCTCCATACGCTACACCGAGCGACTGGCCGAGGCCGGCATCCAACCCTCGGTGGGCAGCCGGGGCGACAGCTATGACAACGCACTGGCCGAGACCATCAACGGGCTGTACAAGGCCGAGCTGATTCACCGCCGCGGACCCTGGAAGACCCGGGAATCCGTGGAACTGGCCACCCTGCAATGGGTGCACTGGTTCAACCAAACCCGACTGCTCACGCCGATTGGGGGCATTCCTCCGGCAGAAGCTGAGGCAAACTACTGGCGGCAACTCGCCGTCAGCGACTCCTCGATGGAGGTGTCAACTTAAACCCAACAGCCTCCTCGATTCCCGGGGCGGTTCAAAGGGCTAAGCACTCCACTTTGCAGGGGCAAGGTCATTTCCGCGCATGCTGGGCATGCTGTAAACCGCTGCGGCTACGGCTGCTGGTTTCACCCCCGCGCGAGCAGCCGGCGCAGCTGTGGCCAGACGTTGTTGAGCATCGCCGGCTGGGCGTCTTCGTTGGGGTGGATGCGGTCGGCCTGAAAAAGCGCCGCCGCGCGCGGGCCGTCGGCCACCCCGGCCAGGAAAAACGGCACCAGTGCGGCTTGTTCTTCCCGCGCCACGTCGGCGTAGACGGCGCGAAACTCGGCCCGGTAGCGCTCGCCGTAGTTGGGTGGCATGTCCATGCCCAGCAGCAGCACACGCGCGCCTGCGGCGCGGCTGGCGCGCACCATCGCCCGCAGGTTGTCGCGCGTGCTGGCCAGCGGCAGGCCGCGCAGGGCGTCGTTGCCGCCCAGTTCGATGACGACCACGGCAGGCTGGTGTTGCTGCAGCAAGCCGGGCAAGCGCGAGCGGCCGCCGGCGGTGGTGTCGCCGCTGACGCTGGCGTTGACCACCTGGGCGCGTACACCCTCGCGCTGCAGCCGCGCTTGCAACAGCGCCACCCAGCCGCTGCCGCGGCGCAGCCCGTACTCGGCGCTGAGCGAGTCGCCCACGATCAACACCACCGGGGCGGAACCTGCCGGGGCTGGCGCGACTCGCACACACCACAGCCCCGCCAGCCCTGCGGTCAGGGTTGCGCTAAAGTGGCGTCGCTTCATCTTCGCATCCTTTCATGTCCCACGCGCCCATCATCGAAGTCCAACACCTGTCCAAAACCGTCACCGACGCCGGTGGGTCGGCGCTGACCATCTTGCACGACATCGACTTTGCCGTGCAGCCAGGGCAGACGCTGGCCATCGTCGGGGCGTCGGGTTCGGGCAAGAGCACGTTGCTGTCGCTGATTGCGGGTTTGGATACACCGAGCAGCGGCACGGTTCGCTGGTCCGGCACCGATATTTTTGCGCTCGACGAGGACGCCCGCGCCGCGCTGCGTGGGCAACGGGTGGGCTTTGTGTTCCAGAGTTTTCAGCTTCTGGCGAACCTGACCGCGCTGGAAAACGTCATGCTGCCGCTGGAGCTGGCCGGACGGCGGGACGCCCGCGACGCCGCCCGGCGCATGCTGGAGCGCGTGGGGCTGGCCGAACGGCTGGGGCACTACCCGCGCGTGCTGTCGGGTGGCGAGCAACAGCGGGTGGCGCTGGCGCGTGCGTTCGTGGTGCAGCCCGCCGTGCTGCTGGCCGACGAACCCACCGGCAGCCTGGACCACGCCACCGGCGCACGCGTGATGGAGCTGATGTTCGAACTCAACCGGGAGCAGGGCACGACCCTGGTGCTGGTCACGCACGACGCGGCCATTGCGGCGCGTTGCCAGCGCCGGTTGCTGATCGAGGCGGGTCGCGCGCGCGAGTGGAGCGAGTGGACCGAGGCGGACGCATAATCGCGCCCCATGGCCAGCGATACCCGCGTTTTGTATGGCTTTCACGCCGTCGGTGTGCGCCTGAAGATGGCGCCGGACTCCATTGTCGAGCTGTACGTCGATCCGCTGCGGCGCGACGCGCGCATGAAGCAATTCTTGGCGCGCGCCCACGAGGCAGGGCTGCGCGTCATCGAGGCCGACGGTGCGCGCCTGGCAGGCCTGGCCGGTGGCGGGCACCACCAGGGGGTGGTGGCGCGGGTGCGGGCGTTGCCGCAGGCGCGTACGCTGGACGACGTGCTGGACCGGCTCGACGCGCGCAGCGCCGAGCAGCGGCAAGCCGACCCACCGCTGCTGCTGGCGTTGGACGGCGTGACCGACCCACACAACCTGGGCGCGTGCCTGCGGGTGGCCGATGGCGCGGGGGTGCACGCCGTCATCGCGCCCAAGGATCGGGCCTGCGGCCTGACCGCCACGGTGGCCAAAGTGGCCAGTGGCGCGGCCGAGACGGTGCCTTACCTGATGGTGACCAACCTGGCGCGCACCCTGCAGCAGTTGCAGCAGCGCGGGCTGTGGGTGGTAGGCACCGCGGACGATGCCCCGCGTACGGTGTACGAGCACGACTGGCGCGGCCCGCGCGTGCTGGTGATGGGGGCCGAGGGCAGCGGCCTGCGCCCGCTGGTGCGGCGCACCTGCGATGAACTGGTCGCCATCCCGATGCGTGGGGCGGTGGAAAGCCTCAACGTCTCGGTGGCCACCGCGGTGTGCCTGTACGAGGCCGTGCGCCAGCGGCTGGCGCTGGGCTAAACCCAGCCCAGCGCCCCCAGCCACGCGCCCGCCGCCAGCAGCACCAGCAGGTGCAGCCGCGTGCGCCACACCAGCACGGCCACCGCTGCGGCCAGACCCCACACCCGCCACGCGCTACCCGCCGGGGCCGCCGCGCCCAACATCAGCACCCCGGTGGCCGCCATCAGCCCCAGCACCACCGGCGCCATGCCAAGCTGGAACGCCCGCACCGCGGGATGGGCACGGTGCGTGTGCAGCCAGCGCGCGGCCGCGTAGGTCAGCAGCGACGAGGGCAGCAACATCGCCCCCAGCGTGGTCAGCATGGCCAGCGCGCCCCATCCCCAGGCCGTCCAGCCCGCACCCAGGCCACCGCTGGCGTTGACGCCCGCGTACCAGCCCATCAGCGCGACGAACAAGATGTTGGGGCCGGGGGCGGCTTGCGCCAGCGCGATGGCGCGGGCGAAGTCACCGTCGGACAGCAGGCCCGTTTGCAGCACCAGGTAGCGGTGCATGTCCGGCGCGGTGGTGATGGCGCCCCCAATGGCCAGCAGCGACAGGGTCAAAAAATGGGTGAACAGACCCCCAAGGTCCAGCACGGGCAGCGGGGTCATCGCGGGTGCTCCTGCAAACCTCGGTGGCGCAGGCGCCAGGCGGTCCAGCCGCAGCCCAGCGTACCCGCCGCCGCCAGCACCCCCACCAGGGGCCAACGTGCCTCCGCCACCCCTGCCAGCGTGGCGCCCGCCAACAGCGCGCAGCCGCCCCACCCCAGCGGGTGGCCGCGCAGCGCCGCCGTCAAGCGCAGCGCTGTGCCAAGGATCAGCCCAGCGGCCACCACCGTCATGCCGTGCAGTGCGCCTTGCGCCCACGTGTGTTGGGCGATGTGGGCAAAGCCCACGGCCAGCGTCAGCAGCAGCAACAGCGGGGCGGTCAGCATGCCGGCCAGCGCCACCAGGGCGCCGCGCCCGCCGAAGTACCGCCCGCCGATCATCAGACACAGGTTGACCACGTTGGGGCCGGGCAACAGCTGAGCCGCGGCCCAGTCCTGCACGAACTGCTCCTGCGTGAGCCAGCGGCGGCGCTCGACCAGCTCACGCTGCACCACCGCCAGCACGCCCCCAAAGCCCTGCAGCGCCAGCCACGTGCAGGCCCAAAACAGCGCCGCAGGCGAGCGCGGCGCTTGCGCGGCGGTGGTGTGTGCGCAGCTCACCGGGCTACCTCCCCGGCGTGCTGCCCGGGAAATCCCCGTTCGCCAGCGCCGTGGCACACCTCTACAATGCCCCCAAGGGTGTCACGCACACGCCGCGTGGTCGTGCTCGAATCCATCGTCGATAGGAGTTTTGTTCGTGCAGTCATCCAAGGCCCAAGGCACCGCGAGTGGGGAGCTGGCCGACGCCGCTGGCGGGAGCAAGCCGGTGCGTGTGATCAAAAAGTACCCCAACCGCCGTCTGTACGACACCGATTCGTCATCGTACATCACACTGGGCGACGTCAAGGCGCTGGTGATGGCAGGCGAGCGCTTCGTCGTGCGTGATGCGCGCACCGGCGAAGACCTGACGCGCGCCATCCTGCTGCAAATCATCCTGGAAGAAGAAACCGGTGGCGTGCCGCTGTTTTCGGAGCAGATGCTGGCCAACATCATCCGCTTTTACGGGCACGCCATGCAGGGCTTCATGGGCCACTACCTGGAGCGCAACCTGCAGCTGTTTTTCGAGCTGCAGCAAAAGATGGCCGAGCAGGCCAAGGACGTTACGCCCGAGCTGTGGCAACAGTGGCTGGCGGCGCAGTCGCCGCTGATGATGGGCAACCTGTTTGCCCAGTCGCAAAAGGCGTTTTTGCAAATGCAAGAGCAGATGCTGGGGGCACTGACGGGCAAGCGCACGCATTGAGCTTGGGCGTGTCCGATGCGGCGGCACGGCTACGGGCGGGCCGCGCTTGCGGGACAATACGCCGATGAGCCACGCCACCACCGAAGCGCCGCCGCGCGCGCCCACCATTGGTTTTGTCAGCCTGGGTTGCCCCAAAGCGCTGACCGACGCCGAGTTGATCCTGACGCGCCTCAGCGCCGAGGGCTACCGCACCAGCAAGACCTACGAGGGCGCCGACCTCGTCATCGTCAACACCTGCGGCTTCATCGACGAAGCCGTGCGCGAGAGCCTGGACGCCATCGCCGAAGCACTGCAGGCCAACGGCCGCGTCATCGTCACCGGTTGCCTGGGCGCGCGCACCGATGACCATGGCGACAACCTGGTGCGCGGGCTGCACCCGGCGGTGCTGGCCGTCACCGGGCCGCACGCCGCCGACGAGGTGCTGGACGCCGTGCACCGGCATGCCCCCAAGCCGCACGACCCGTTTGTGGACCTGGTGCCGCCGCCGGCCAACGCCATCGAAGGCGTGGGCGTCAAGCTCACGCCGCGGCACTACGCCTACCTCAAGATCAGCGAGGGCTGCAACCACCGCTGCACCTTTTGCATCATCCCGTCGATGCGGGGCGATTTGGTCAGCCGACCGATCGGTGAGGTGTTGACCGAGGCCGAGCGTTTGCTGGCCGGCGGCGTCAAGGAGCTGCTGATCGTCAGCCAGGACACATCGGCTTACGGCGTCGATGTCAAGTACCGCACAGGCTTTTGGAACGGGCGGCCGGTGCGCACGCGCCTGCTGGAGCTGGTGCGCGAGCTGGGCACGCTGGCGCGCGCGCACGGTGCGTGGGTGCGGCTGCACTACGTCTACCCGTACCCGCACGTGGACGAGATCATCCCGCTGATGGCCGAAGGGTTGGTGCTGCCGTACCTGGACGTGCCGTTCCAGCACAGCCACCCCGACGTGCTGCGGCGCATGAAGCGGCCCGCCAGCGGTGAGCGCAACCTGGAGCGTATCCGCGCCTGGCGTGCGGTGTGCCCGCAGTTGGTGGTCCGCAGCACCTTCATCGCCGGTTTTCCGGGCGAAACCGAAGAGGAATTTGCCCACCTGCTGGACTTTGTGCGCGAAGCACAGATCGACCGAGCGGGCTGCTTTGCCTACTCGCCCGTGCAGGGTGCGGCGGCCAACGAGCTGCCCGGCGCTTTGCCCGACGAGGTGCGCCAGCAGCGGCGCGCGCGCTTCATGGCGGTGGCCGAGCAGGTGGCCGTGCAGCGCGTGCAACGCTTCGTGGGCGCCACGATGCAGGTGCTGGTGGACCGCGCCGACAGCCTGGGCAAAAAGGGCGGGGTGGGGCGCACCTACGCCGACGCGCCGGAGATCGACGGCACCGTGCGCTTGCTGCCGCCCGACAAGGTCAGCAAGACCTACCGCACGGGCGATTTCATTCGTGCCCGCATCGTGGCCGCTGAGGGCCACGACCTGATCGGCGTGCCGGTGTGAGCTGGCGCCAGCGTGGGTGTGCGCTACCGTCGGTGGGGCGGCTGCGGCGCCGGCGCGCACGGGGTGCGCCCCGCGCATCGGGCAACAAAAAAGCCGGCTTGCATAGCCGGCTTTGGTGTGAAATGGGTGGTGCCCAGGAGAGGACTCGAACCTCCACGCCTCGCGGCGCTAGTACCTGAAACTAGTGCGTCTACCAATTCCGCCACCTGGGCATTTCAGGATTTGCAAATTGTAGCTGATTTTGACCTTGTCGGACGCCGCAGTGTCCACGATATGTGGCATCATCGCGGTCGGGCCACTGACGAGAGGCTGCCCGACGCTGGTGCCCAGGAGAGGACTCGAACCTCCACGCCTCGCGGCGCCAGTACCTGAAACTGGTGCGTCTACCAATTCCGCCACCTGGGCAACAGGTGAAGCCATAATCATACAACATCCAGCGGCCACGCGCCGCGTGCAAAGACAGCGTTTACGTGAGAGAAAACAACACAGCCACCACCGTGGTGAATGAGATCGAAGGGGTGGTCGTGGGCCACCGTGATGGCCACGGCTTCGTCGTGCGCGACGACGGCCAGCCCGATATTTACCTGCCGCCCAACGAGATGCGTGCCGTGCTGCACCGCGACCGCGTGCGTGTGCGCATCGTGCGCCACGACCGCCGCGGTCGCCCCGAGGGGCGCGTGACCGAAATTGTGCAGCGCCCCCAGGCGCCGATCATCGGCCGCTTGTTGCAAGAGGGGGGCGTGTGGCTGGTGGCGCCTGAGGATCGGCGCTACGGCCAGGACGTGCTGATCCCCAAGGGCGCCACGGGGGCCGCGCAGCCGGGCCAAATCGTCGTGGTGGAGCTGACCGAGCCGCCGGCGCTGTACGGCCAGCCGGTGGGGCGGGTGACGGAGGTGCTGGGCGACATCGACGACCCCGGCATGGAGATCGAAATCGCGGTGCGCAAGTACGGCGTGCCGCATCAATTTTCCGAGGCGGCGCTGGCCGAAGCGCGCGCGCTGCCGGACAAGGTGCGTGCGGTGGACCGCCGTGGCCGCGTCGACCTGACCGACGTACCGCTGGTCACGATCGACGGCGAAGATGCGCGCGACTTCGACGACGCCGTGTACTGCGAGCCGGCCCACGTGGGCCGGGGCAAAGGCTGGCGTTTGCTGGTGGCCATTGCGGACGTCAGCCACTACGTGCGCAACGGGGCAGCGCTGGACATCGACGCCTACGACCGCGCCACCAGCGTGTACTTTCCGCGTCGCGTCATTCCGATGCTGCCGGAAAAGCTCTCCAACGGGCTGTGTTCGCTCAACCCAGGGGTGGACCGCCTGTGCATGGTGTGCGACATGCTGATCGACGCCAAAGGGCAGGTACAGGCGTACCAGTTTTACCCCGCGGTCATGCACAGCCACCAGCGCTTCACCTACACCGAGGTGGCCGCCATCCTGCAAAACACGCGCGGCCCCGAGGCGCAGCGCCACGCCGCGCTGGTGCCGCACCTGCTCAACCTGCACGACGTGTACCGGGCGCTGTTGGCGGCCCGGCAGGCGCGCGGTGCCGTGGACCTGGAGACGGTGGAGACGCAAATCATTTGCGACGAAGCCGGACGCATCGAGCGCATCGAGCCGCGCACGCGCAACGACGCCCACCGTCTGATCGAAGAGGCGATGCTGGCGGCCAACGTCTGCGCGGCCGAGTTCATTGCCAGCCACCAGCACCCCTGCTTGTACCGCGTGCACGAGGCACCGTCGGCCGACAAGGTCGAGCTGCTGCGCGAGTACCTCAAGGCCGTCGGGGTGCCTATTCATGTGCCGGACCAGCCCCGCCCGCGGGACTTTCAGGCCATTTCCCAGGCCACGGTCGACCGACCCGACGCCGCGCAAATCCACCAAATGCTGCTGCGCTCGATGCAGCAGGCCATCTATTCGCCGCACAACGTTGGCCACTTTGGCTTGGCGTTCGAGGCCTACACGCACTTCACCAGCCCCATTCGCCGCTACCCCGATTTGCTGGTGCACCGGGTCATCAAAGCCATCCTCAAGGGTGAGCGCTACCGCCTGCCGGCGTTGCCGCTGCCGGGCGAAGCGCAGGCCAAGCTGGCCAAGCGCATGCAAGAGCGTGGCAGCTCTGAGGCGATGACGCGCACGCGCGGACGCCCGACCGACGAGGTGTTGGGCTGGGAAGCCGCCGGCTTGCACTGCAGCGGCAACGAGCGCCGTGCCGACGAAGCCAGCCGCGACGTCGAGGCGTGGCTCAAGTGCAAGTACATGCGCGAGCACCTGGGCGAAGAATTCGCCGGCACGGTCAGCGCCGTCACCAGCTTTGGCCTATTCGTCACGCTCACCAGCCTGTACGTCGAGGGGTTGGTGCATATCACCGAACTGGGCGGTGAATATTTCCACTACGACGAGCGCCGCCAGGAGCTGCGCGGTGAGCGCACCGGTGTGCGCTACACGCTGGGCACGCCGGTGCGGGTGCAGGTCAGCCGGGTCGACCTGGATGGCCGGCGCATCGATTTTCGTCTGGTGCGCGACGATGACGAAGCGGCAGCCCCACCCCGCGGCGGCGCGGCGCCCGGGCACGATGGAAGGCGCGGGGCGAGCCGCGCGGCGCCCGCCGGCCGGGCGCAGCCGTCGCGCAAGGCAGGCCAAGCTGCCCCAGCGGGCCGTGAGCGGGGTGCGCACCGCGGCGGCGCTGGGGCACAATCGGAACCGGCGCGCCCGCGCCGTGGCCGCTCCGGCGGCCGCCGCTGAGGGCCGGCGCGCCACGCCAATCCGTTCGGTGGGTCTGCCATGCGCATTGTGCTGTTTTTGCTCGACACGTTGTTTTTTCTGTTGGTGGGGGCGGCGCTGCTGCGCGGCTGGATGAACACGCGCCGCATCCGCATGCAGCAGCAACCCGGGCCGTTTGTGATCGCGCTGACCGACTGGATCGTGCAGCCGATGCGGCGCAGTCTGCCGCGCGCCTGGGCGCAGGCCAACACCGACTGGGGCAGCCTGCTGGCGGCGTTGCTGTTGGCGCTGGCCTACGCCGGCATCGTGCACGCCCTGCTGGACGTGGGACATGGGGCGTACTGGATCAGCATCCCGCTGCTGGCGCTGCAGTTTGTGCTGCGCACGGCGCTGCAAGGGCTGATGGTGCTGCTGCTGGTGTTCGCCGTGCTGAGCTGGGTGCAGCCGTACGCGCCACTGATGGGGGCGTTGCAGCGCTTGCTGGAGCCGCTGTTGGCGCCGCTGCGGCGCGTCATACCGACCGTCGGCGGCGTGGATTTGACGGTGCTGGTGTTGCTGATCGCGCTGCAGGTGGCGTTGATGCTGCTGGGGTGAGGGCGGCGCTACAGCACGCCGTCGAACATCAGCACATCGACCTCGTCGCCCACGGCGACGTTGCCTTGCTCGTGGTGCAGCACGATTAGGCCATTGGCCTGCACCATCGAGCTGAGCACACCCGAGCCCTGCTGGCCGGTGGTGCGCACGCTCAAGGTGCCGTCCGGGCCGCGGGTGACGACGCCGCGCTGGTATTCGGTGCGGCCGGGCCTTTTGCGCATCGGCTCGGCGCTGCGCGCCCGCAACGGCACGCACGGCGCCCCCTGCGTCCCCATCAGGCGCAGCAGCGCGGGCCGCACGAAGACGATGAACGTCACCATCGCCGCCACCGGGTTGCCTGGCAACCCCAACAGCAGCGTCGGCGGGCGCTGCGGGTTGCTGGGCAGCAGCCGCCCCGCCGCCATCGGGCGCCCGGGGCGCATCGCGATGCGCCAAAACACCACATCGCCCAGCCGGCGCATCATCGCCTTGGTGTGGTCGGCTTCGCCCATGCTGACGCCGCCGCTGGTGATGACGGCGTCGGCCTGGGCCGCTGCGTCGCGAAACGCCGCTTCCAGCGCCGCCGGGTCATCGGGCACCACGCCCAGGTCGATGACCTCCACCCCCAGCCGGTGCAGCATCGCGGTGATGGTGTAACGGTTGCTGTCGTAGATGGCGCCGGGGCGCCACGGTTGCCCCAAGGAAAGCACCTCGTCGCCGGTGGAGAAGTACGCCACGCGCGCGCGTCGCACCACGTTGACCTGCGGCAGCCCAAGGCTGGCCACCAACCCCAGCGCGGCGGGCCCCAGCCGCTGCCCGCGGCGCAGGGCGGGTTGGCCTTGGGCCAGATCCTCGCCGCGTAGACGACGGTGCTCGCCCGGGCGCACGGCGCCGGCCGGCACCTCGATCCAGTCGCCGTGCTCATCGCGTCCGGCGCGCACCATTTCCACCGGCACCACCGTGTCCAAGTCCGCCGGCATCACCGCGCCGGTCATGATGCGCACGCACGCTTGCGCTGGGATGGGGGCGTCCCAACCCGCTTGACCGGCGTAGCAGACGCCCACCACGCGCAGCCGGGTGGAGGCGGTGGTGGCAAGTTCCGCGCCGCGCAGCGCGTAGCCGTCCATCGCGGCGTTGTCGTGGGGCGGCACATCCATCGGGCTGATGACGTCGGCCGCCAGCACACGTTCGCGCGCAGCGGCCAGCGGCACCGTTTCGGCGTCGGTGATGGGCTGCACCAGTCGGTCCAAAAACGCCCCCACCATGTCGGCGGGCAGGGCGTGCGGGTCGTAGCCTTGCAGTTGGGCGGCAATTTGCTCCAGGGTGGCGGTCATCGTCATGCACATGAACCCGAGGCGCTGGCGCGCTGCAGCGCGTGCAGCTCCTGCAGGGTGTTGAGGTTGGCAAAGGCGTGGGGGTCGTCGCCAGGGCGGTCGAACGGCACGTCGACGCAGCGCACGCTGCGCAGCCAGGTGTCGATCTTGCGTCCGCCCTCGCGCAGGTAGGCGTGCAGGCGGGGCAGCAGGTGCACGCCCAGCAAGCAAAACACCGGCTGCGGCCGCACGGCGCCGTCGTCTTCGGGCGCGGCGGCCATGGCGGCGTCGGCGCGCGCGTCGCTGACCGCCTGCGCCAGACGCTCGGCCAGGTCCAGCGGGAACTGTGGCGAGTCGCACGGCACCGCCAGCACCCAGGGCGTGTCGGCGTGGGTCAGTCCGGTCAGCATGCCCGCCAGCGGGCCCACAAAACCCTCCACGACGTCCGGCCACACCGGCACGCCCAGCGCCTCGTACGCAGCCAGGTTGCGGTTGGCGTTGATCATGCAAGGACCGACCCAGCCGCCGCGCTGCTGTTGCAAGCGCAGCAAAGCGTGCAGCGCCAGCGGCATGCCGTGCAGGGTTTGCAGCCCTTTGTCAGCACCGCCCATGCGGCTGCCACGGCCACCGGCCAGCACCAGTCCGGTGAGGGCGCCTGGCTGCGGCGCGGTCCAGTCGGCGTCAGGGGAGATGTGGTCAACCACCGATGTAGCTCATTTCGATGCGCCGTGCGCTGCGGCGCGTTTCCGGGGGCAGCGTGGCACGGATTTCGGAGTAGCGGTCATGCCGCCCCTGCCATATCGCCGCGATGGCGCTGGCCAGCTCGGCGTCGTCGGCGCCGCCGCGCAGCAGCGCGCGCAGGTCGTAGCCGCGCTCGGCGAACAGGCACAGGTACAGCCGCCCTTCGGTGGACAGGCGGGCGCGGTTGCAGTCACGGCAAAACGCCTGGGTGACGCTGCTGATGAGGCCGATTTCACCCAGTGCGGGGTCGTGCTGGCCGTGTTCGCCGGCGTAACCCCAGCGTTCGGCCGTTTCACCCGGGGCGCTGGGTTGCAGCGGCACCAGCGCAAAATGCTGTTGCAGCCGCGCCAGCACGTCGGCGCTGGGCAACACCTCGTCCATGCACCAGCCGTTGGAGCTGCCCACGTCCATGTATTCGATGAAGCGCAGCACGATGCCAGTGCCGCGGAAATGCCGCGCCATCGGCACGATCTGGTCGTCGTTGGTGCCACGTTTGACGACCATGTTGACCTTGATCGGCGCCAACCCCACCGCCTGGGCCACCTCGATGCCGTGCAACACGTCACGCACCGGAAAGCCGACGTCGTTCATGCGCTGAAACACGTCGTCGTCCAGCGCATCCAGACTGACCGTGACACGCTGCAGCCCGGCGTCGCGCAGCGCGCGGGCCTTGCGCGCCAACAGGCTGCCGTTGGTGGTCAGGGTCAGCTCCGGCGTTTGGCCGTCCACCGTGCGCAGCGCGGCGAGCTGCTCCACCAGCCGCTCGATGTTTTTGCGCAGCAGAGGCTCGCCCCCCGTCAAGCGGATTTTGCGCACGCCATGCGCCAGAAAGACCTTGGCCAAGCGGGTGATTTCTTCGAATGTCAACAAGTCGCCATGGGGCAGGTAGGGGTAATCGTTACCGAACACCTCTTTGGGCATGCAATAGCTGCAGCGGAAGTTGCAGCGGTCGGTGACGCTGATACGCAGGTCGCGCAGCGGCCGCTGGCGCGCGTCGAGCAGCAGGCCGGTGGCGGCGATGGGCTGCGCCGGGCGCGGCGCCGGCAGCGCCGACAAGCGCTGGTCGTACAGGGGAATGACGCGTTCGGCCATGGTGCGCTAGATTATCGCCAGCGGCAAGTCCCCATGGGCTCGGGGTTTGTTCGCACAGCGTACCCAAGGAGTAGCGATGGCGATTCGACGCAGATCCTGGTTGGTGACGGCGGCCGCCGCCGTGTGCGTGCCGTGGACAGTGCGGGCGCAGCCGGCCGATGCCGTGGAAGCGGAAAAGCGCGCGCCCCCGCTGCCGGCGCTGGGGCAGGTTTGGTCCGTGCCGCCGATGGAGCTGCTGGATGGCAGTCGCTTCGAGCCCCGCAGCGCCGACGGGCAGGTGTTGGTGCTGTACTGGTGGGCCTCGACATGCCCGTTTTGCGCCGTGACCACCCCGCACCTCAACGCGTTTTGGCAGCGGCACCGCCAACGCCCGGGCTGGCAGTTGCTGACGCTGTCCATCGACCGCACGCGCGAGGCCGCGGTGCGCTACCTGCAGCAGCGCGGTTACGCGTTCCCGTGTGCATGGGTCACGCCCGAGGTGCAGCGCGTGATGCCCAAACCCAAGGGCCTGCCGATCACCCTGGTGCGCGGACGCGATGGCCGCATCGTCATGGCCGAGCGCGGTCAGCTCTTTGCCGAGGACATCGAGGCCATCGCGCAGTGGTTGTGACTCAGGCCAGCAGGGGCACGATCAGCAGCGCCACGATGTTGATGATCTTGATGAGCGGGTTGACCGCCGGGCCCGCGGTGTCCTTGTAGGGGTCGCCGACGGTGTCGCCGGTCACGGCGGCTTTGTGCGCGTCCGAGCCCTTGCCGCCAAAGTGACCGTCCTCGATGTACTTCTTGGCGTTGTCCCATGCGCCGCCGCCGGTGCACATGCTGATCGCGACGAACAGCCCGGTGACGATCGTGCCCATCAGCAAGCCGCCCAGGGCCACCGGCCCCAGCGCCACGCCGACGACGATCGGCACCACCACCGGCAGCAGGCTGGGCAGCATCATCTCTTTGATGGCGGCGGTGGTCAGCATGTCCACGGCGCGACCGTATTCGGGTTGCGCACTGCCGTCCATCAGGCCGGGGATTTCGCGGAACTGGCGGCGCACTTCCTCGACGACGCTGGCCGCGGCGCGGCCCACGGCCTCCATCGCCAGCGCGCCAAACAGGTACGGAATCAGGCCGCCGATGAACAAGCCCACGATGACCATCGGGTCCGACAGGTCGAAGCGGCTGCCGTGCCCGACCGTTTCCAGCTTGTGGGTGTAGTCGGCAAACAGCACCAGCGCCGCCAGCCCCGCCGAGCCGATGGCGTAGCCTTTGGTGACCGCTTTGGTGGTGTTGCCGACGGCGTCCAGTGGGTCGGTGACGGCGCGCACGCTGGAGGGCAGCTCCGCCATTTCGGCGATGCCGCCGGCGTTGTCGGTGATGGGGCCGTAGGCGTCCAACGCCACCACGATGCCGGCCATGCTCAACATCGCCGTGGCGGCCACCGCCACACCGTACAACCCAGCCAACGCGTATGAGGCGATGATGGCCACGCACACCGCCAGGACCGGCCACGCGGTGGACTTCATGCTGACGCCGATGCCGGCGATGATGTTGGTGGCGTGGCCGGTGGTCGACGCCTGCGCGACGTGGCGCACGGGCGCGTAGTCGGTACCGGTGTAGTACTCGGTGATCCACACCATGGCGGCGGTCAGCGCCAGCCCCACCAACGCCGACGCCCACAGACGCCACTGGGTGCCGCTGGCGGCGATCGCGTCGTCCGGGATCAGCCACACGGTCACGCCGTAAAACGCCACCGCCGAGATCACACCGGCGACGATCAGGCCTTTGTACAGCGCGGGCATGACGTTTTTCATCTCCGGCGTGGCGCGCACGAAGAAGGTGCCCACGATCGAGGCCAGGATCGACACCCCGCCCAGCGCCAGCGGGTACAGGCTGGCCTGCACCGGCGCCGCCGTCACCAACAGCGCCCCCAGCACGATGGTGGCGATCAGCGTCACCGCGTAGGTCTCGAACAGGTCGGCCGCCATGCCGGCGCAGTCGCCGACGTTGTCGCCCACGTTGTCGGCGATCACCGCCGGGTTGCGCGGGTCGTCCTCGGGGATGCCGGCCTCCACCTTGCCCACCAGGTCGGCGCCGACGTCCGCCCCCTTGGTGAAAATGCCGCCCCCCAGACGCGCGAAGATCGAGATCAGCGACGCCCCAAACGCCAGCCCGATGAGCGGCTGCAGCAGGGTGCTCAGCTTGCGGTCCGGCGTGAGCTGGCCGTTGCCGACCAACAAACCGTACAACGCCGCCACGCCCAGCAGCCCCAGCCCCACCACCAGCATGCCGGTGATGGCGCCGCCGCGGAACGCCACCTCCAGCGCTGGGGCGATGCCCCTGGCCGCGGCCTGCGCCGTGCGCACGTTGGCACGCACCGACACGTTCATGCCGATGAAGCCGCACGCGCCCGACAACACCGCGCCGACCACGAACGCCATGGCCGTGACGCCGTCCAAAAAGACGCCGATCAGCACCGCCAGCACCACGCCGACGATGGCAATCGTTTTGTACTGCCGGGCCAGGTACGCCGCTGCGCCGGTTTGCACCGCCGCGGCGATGGCCTGCATGCGCTCGTTGCCGGGGTCTTGCCCCAAAATCCATGCGCGCGCCCACAGCCCGTAGGCCACGGCCGCCAACGCACACACGATGGCAAATATCAACGCGGATTGACCAACCATACCGATGTCTCCTGCCTGTGCAAGGTGGTTGTCTCGGGAGGAGGAAGCCAACGCAGGGTGGGGTGCCAGCCATCGTCGGCTTCCACTGCGTTGCTTCCTCGCCGCACGCAGCCCCCGTCCCGGGCTGGGCGTGCGGCGATTGGCCAACGGTTTCAATGTAGCGCAACGACGCGCAAAATGCACCCCCTTGTGGCGCCGATGCGTCAGCCTGGCGCCAGTAAAATCGGCCAGACTCATCCAAGGGGCAGCCCACAGCCGGCCGCAGCGCCGGGGGCGCGTTGCCCCCACCCCGTTTCCCAACCCTTACGCTGGATCCAACATGTCCCTCGACCAAGTCACCGCGGGCGACAAAGTGCCCGACGCCTTCAACGTCATCATCGAAATTTCCATGCACGGTGAGCCGATCAAGTACGAGGTGGACAAAGCCTCGGGCGCGATCTTCGTCGACCGCTTCATGAACACCGCGATGCACTACCCGACCAACTACGGGTATGTGCCCAAGACCATCGCCGGCGACGGTGACCCGGTGGACGTGCTGGTCATCACGCCGGTACCGCTGCCGCCGGGGGTCGTAGTGTCATGTCGCGCGCTGGGCATCCTCAAAATGGAGGATGAGGGTGGCGTCGACGGCAAGGTGCTGGCCGTGCCGACCGAAAAAATCCTGCCTCTCTACTCGCGCTGGAAGACCATCGACGACCTCAACCCGGTGCGGCTGCGCACGATCGAGCACTTTTTCGAGCACTACAAGGACCTGGACCCCGGCAAATGGGTCAAGGTGCTGGGCTGGGGCGGGGTCGACGAGGCGCGGCAGGAGATCGTGGCCGGCGTCGAAGCTTACCGCGCGCAGCACGGCGCCTGACCCTTTGAGCGACCCCAGCCACATCCGGGAGCGTTGAAAATGACGTTGCGCGTCGCGGTGGCGCAGTGCAACTTCGTCGTCGGTGACCTGGGCGGCAACGCGCAGCGCATCGTCGACGCTGCGCACGCGGCCCACGCCGCCGGGGCGCAGGTGCTGTTGACGCCGGAGCTGGCCATCTGCGGCTACGCGGCCGAAGATTTGTTGCTGCGCCCGGCCTTCGTGGCGGCCTGCGACGCGGCGGTGCAGCAGGTGGCGGCACAGACGGCGCACCTGGGTGGCTTGCACATCGTGGTCGGGCAACCGTTGGCGGTGCCCGGCGCGGCGGCCATCGGGCGCAGCGTCGGGCGTGCGCCGTGCCTCAACGCCGCCACCGTCGTGCACGAGGGGCGCATCACCCACCGCTACGCCAAGCGCGAGCTGCCGAACTACCAGGTGTTTGACGAGCGGCGCTACTTCGTGCCGGGCAAGCAGCCGTGCGTGTTCGACGTCGAGATGGACGGCCAGCGCTGGCGGCTGGGCCTGCTGATCTGCGAAGACGCCTGGTACCCCGGACCCGCCGCCGACACGGTGGCCGCAGGCGCCGAGGTGCTGTGCGTCATCAACGCCTCGCCGTTTCACATTGGCAAAGGTGACGAGCGCGAGCAAGCCATGCGCCAGCGGGTGCAGGAGACTGGCCGCCCGCTCATCTACGCGCACCTGGTCGGCGGGCAGGACGAGCTGGTGTTCGAGGGGCGCAGCTTCGCGCTGGACACGCAAGGCCAAGTGGCGGCGCGAGCGCCGGCGTTTGCGGAGGACCTGCTGCAGGTCGAGCTGCAGCGCCCCGGCGGCACGGTCCCTGTGCAGGTGCAAGGCAGCGTGGCGCCAGTGGCCGATACCGAAGAGGATCTGTGGCGTGCGCTGGTGCTGGGCACGCGCGATTACGTCGATAAAAACGGCTTTCCCGGCGCCATCATTGGGCTGTCGGGCGGGGTGGACTCGGCACTGGTGCTGGCCATCGCGGTCGACGCGCTGGGGGCCGAGCGCGTGCGTGCGGTGATGATGCCCTCGCCCTACACGGCCGAGATCTCGTGGCGGGACGCGCGCGACATGGCGGCGCGGCTGGGGGTGCGCTACGATGAAATCCCGATCGGGCCGATGTTCGACGCCTTCCTGGGCGCGTTGCAGCCACTGCTGCAAGGGCGCGCGCCCGACACCACCGAAGAAAACCTGCAGGCGCGCATCCGCGGCACGCTGTTGATGGCGCTGTCGAACAAGTTCGGTAGCATCGTGCTGACCACCGGCAACAAGAGCGAAATGGCCACCGGCTACTGCACCCTGTACGGAGACATGGCCGGTGGGTTTGCCGTGCTCAAAGACGTGGCCAAGACCTGGGTGTGGCGTTTGGCGCGTTGGCGCAACGCGCATGACCCGTTCGGGCGCGGGGTCAGCCCGATCCCCGAGCGCATCATCGAGCGGCCACCCAGCGCCGAGCTGCGCCCGGGGCAGACCGACCAGGATTCGCTGCCGCCGTACGACGTACTGGACGCCATCGTCGAGCGCTACATGGAAAACGACCGCAGCGTCGACGAGATCGTGGCCGAGGGCTTCGACCGCGTCGCGGTGGAGCAGGTGGTGCGGCTGCTGCGCATCAACGAATACAAGCGCCGCCAGGCGCCGGTGGGCATCCGCGTCACGCACCGCAGTTTCGGCAAGGACTGGCGCTACCCCAACACCAACCGTTGGCGGGGTTGAGCACGACCTCGTTGACCATCCGCCTGTATCATTCGCGCCAGGTGCCCGGCGCCGCATACCCCCAACACCATCCGGAGTCGTACCGCATGAAGCAGATCACCGCCATCATCAAGCCGTTCAAGCTCGAAGAAGTGCGCGAGGCCCTGGCCGAGCAGGGTGTGATGGGTTTGACGGTGACCGAGGTCAAAGGGTTTGGGCGCCAAAAAGGCCACACCGAGCTGTACCGCGGCGCGGAGTACGTGGTGGACTTCCTGCCCAAGGTGCGCATCGACGTCGTCGTGCGCGACGATGACGTCGAGCGCTGCATCGACGCCATCGTGCACGCCGCGCGCACCGGCAAGATCGGCGATGGCAAGATTTTCGTCACACCCGTCGAGCGGGTGATCCGCATCCGCACCGGCGAAGAAGACGACGCCGCGATTTGAGTGACCGCGCGGCGCGGCCGTGGACGCCGCCGCTCAAATCGCTTCGAGGCGCGACGGGGGCGTGCAGCCCGCCGCCTGCACCAAGCGGGGCAACAGCGCATCCGGGTCGGCATCGACATCGACCAGGCCTTGCTGCCACGCGCTGACGAAACCGGCGTCGGCGGTGGCCTGCACAAAACGCAGCAGGCCGTCGTAATAGCCGCCGGCGTTGAGGATGCCGATGGGCTTGTCGTGGTAGCCCAGCTGGCGCCAGGTCCACACCTCGAACAGTTCCTCCAGCGTGCCCAACCCGCCGGGCATGGCCACGAACGCGTCGGCGCGCTCGGCCATCATCTGTTTGCGCTGGTGCATTGTGTCCACCACGTGCAGCTCGGTGCAATCGCGCTTGGCCAGCTCGCGCGCCACCAGGCTGCGCGGGATCACGCCCACCACGGTCCCGCCGGCGGCCAGCGTGGCGGTGGCCACGCGCCCCATCAGCCCAGCGGTGCCACCGCCGTACACCAGCCGTCCGCGATGACGGCCGATCCACGCGCCTACGTGCTCGGCCAGCGCCGCCCACGCAGGGTCACCGCCGTCGCGCGAGCCACAGTACACGCACAGCGAAAACGCGGGCCGGCTCATGCCCGTCCCCCCTGGGGGCGCAGCGCCCGCGCGTCGACCAAGCGCGTGCCCGCCAACGCGTCGTGCCAGAACTGCCGCTGGGGGTGAAAACGCGCCAGCAACGCCCACACGGCCACCCAGCCGCCCAGCAGCACCAGCACCTCGGCCACCGGCAGCTCCAGCCACGCGCGCAGCGCCAGCGGTGGCCAGAACCACACCCACGCCAGCACGTAACGCAGCAGCGCCCGTCCTTGCGAAACCGGCCCACCGTCGGCCGCGACGAGGCGGATGTGCCACGTCTGCATGGCCAGCGTCTGGCCTTTGTGCCAAAACCAGGTGAAGTACAGGCCCAGCACTACGAACATGAAAGCTTGCAGCTCGTGGCGGTACTGCAGCGCATGGCGCTGCTGGGTCAGCGCGCCAAACAGGTAGCCGGCGATAAAGACCACGCCGAACAGCAACATCCCTTCGTACAGCCAGCAGGCCATGCGCCGCGGCAGCGACGGGGTGGATAACACAGGTGGGGCAGACATGGACATCGATCACAACCAGCGTCACGCCAAGGCCTGGCGCACAGCCCGCCAGTGTAGCCGCCCGTCACGGACGGCAGCCGCTGCGGCGTATAGTAGGCGCACCATGGCAACCTCCCGCATTTCAACCACCACGGCCCGCGGCAGCGGCAAAACCGGCCGCACCAACGACCCCGAGCGCACGATGGCCAACATTTTGGAGGTGGCCACACGCGAGTTCGGCGAGAAAGGCCTGGCGGGGGCGCGCATCGACGCCATCGCCGATGCTACCCACACCTCCAAGCGCATGATTTATTACTACTTTGGCAGCAAAGAAGGGTTGTACCTGGCGGTGCTGGAGGAGGCTTACCGGCGCATGCGTGTCCAGGAAGCGGCGCTGCACCTGGAAGACCTGCCGCCCGAAGAGGCGCTGCGTCGGCTGGTGGCGTACACCTTCGACCACCATCGCTCCAACGAACCGTTCATCCGCCTGGTGATGTCGGAAAACATCCACCGTGGCCAGTACCTGGCGCGTAGCCGCGTGATCCAAGAGCTGAACGTGCCGGCCATCACGGCCGTGCGCGCGCTGTACGAACGTGGGGTGGCGCAAGGGGTGTTTCGTCCCGGCATCGATCCGCTCGACCTGCATGCGTCGATCTCGGCGTTGGCGTTTTTCAGTGTGTCCAACCGGCATACCTTCGACCTGATTTTCAAGCGCGACAGCACCGACCCCGAGGTGGTGCGCCGCCGCCGCGACGAAGTGGTGGAGATGGTGGTGCGCTACGTGCGCGCCGACCAGCCCGCCCGGGCCTGAACCGCGGTGCCGGGCGCTGGGTGAGGGTTTTCCCTAGTAACAAAACTAACTGGTTAGTACAAAATACGCACTCAAGGAGACCTGAGGCATGCTTGACCGATGGATGGATCGCCTGTGCCGCGTGCTGGACGGCCTGATGGTGCTGGCTTTGGCGGCGATGGTGGTGATGGTGTTTGCCAACGTGGTGTTGCGCTACGCCTTCAACAGCGGCCTGACGCTGTCGGAGGAGCTGTCGCGCTGGTTGTTCGTGTGGCTGGTGTTTGTGGGCGCAGCGGTGGCGGTGCGGGATCGCGCCCACATGGGGGTGGATGTGCTGGTGGTGCGCTTGCCGCAACCGGTGCAGCGCGCGGTGCTGTTGGTTGGCCATGCGCTGATGCTGTGGGTGACGTGGTTGTTGTTGCAGGGTAGCTGGGCGCAGACCCGCATCAACTGGGACACCACCGCGCCAGTGACAGGGTGGTCCCAGGCCTGGCTGTACGCCGCGGGACTTGTGTTTGCCGTGCTTTCGGGGTTGTGGCTGCTGATGGACACGTGGCGGTTGCTGGCTGGTCGGCTGAGTCTGGCGGACTGGCACCCTCAAACGACGGCACCGGGCCACGGCCAGGGGGATGCCCAATGACCATCGTGATCTTCGTCGGCGCCTTGCTGGGTGCCATCGCGCTGGGTATTCCGGTGGCCTACGCCTTGCTGCTGGCCGGCGTGGCCTTGATGGCGCACCTGGACCTGTTGGATGCGCAAATCCTGGCGCAAAACGTGCTGGAAGGCGCCAACAGTTTTCCGCTGCTGGCAGTGCCATTTTTTATGCTGGCCGGCGAAATCATGAACGCCGGCGGGCTGAGCCGGCGCATCATTGACTTTGCCATGGCCTTGGTGGGGCATGTACGTGGCGGTCTGGGGTTTGTGACGATCGTCGCGGCTGTGTTGCTGGCCTCGTTGTCGGGGTCGGCAGTGGCTGACACGGCGGCGTTGGCCGCGCTTTTGCTGCCGATGATGGTCAAGGCCGGGCATGCACGCGAACGCAGCGCTGGCCTGATAGCCAGCGCAGGCATCATCGCCCCCGTCATTCCGCCGTCGATCCCGTTTGTGATTTTTGGCGTCGCGGCCAACGTATCGATTGGGCGCTTGTTTATGGCCGGCATCGTGCCCGGGGTATTGATGGGGGTGGCCATCGCGTTGGTCTGGTGGTGGGTGGCCCGGCGTGAGGCCGTGACGCCGCCTGCGCGCGCCAGCATGGCCGAGGTCGTGCGCGCCGCGCGTCAGGCGGTCTGGGCGTTGGTGCTGCCGTTCATCGTTCTGGTGGGGCTCAAAGCCGGCGTGTTCACCCCCACCGAGGCCGCCGTGGTGGCCGCGGTGTACGCCTTGTTGGTGGCCACGCTGGTGTACCGCGAGCTGACGTGGCACAAGTTGCTGGAGACGTTCGCGGCGGCGGCGCGCACCACGGCGGTCATCATGTTTTTGGTGGCGGCCGCGGCGGTCGGGGCCTGGCTGATCACCGTGGCCAACTTGCCCGGCCAGTTGATCGAGTGGCTGCAGCCGCTCATGGATCGGCCCACGCTGCTGTTGCTGGCCATTTTGGGCATGCTGTTTCTGGTGGGCATGGCCATGGACTTGACGCCCACCATTTTGATCCTGGCGCCGGTGCTGGTGCCGGTGGTCCAAGCCGCGGGCATCGACCCTGTGTACTTTGGGGTGCTGTTCGTGATGATGGGCTCCATTGGATTGGTCACCCCGCCGGTGGGTACGGTGCTCAACGTCGTGGCCGGTGTTGGGCGCATGAAGATCCAACACGTGGTCCGCGGCGTGTGGCCGTTTTTGCTGGCGCAGCTGCTGGTGTTGCTGCTGTTGGTGCTGTTCCCAGCGTTGGTGATGGTGCCGTACCGTTGGTTTTACGGCTAACGCCGTGGCCTGGTGCACGCAGCTCCGGCGGGCCGGCGCGCACCGGTTGGGTGATGGCCCGCCGATTCGACCGTGGTTATCCGAGGAGACGGTGATGTTGAACAAGCGCACGTTTTGTCAAGGAGCGGTGGCGGTGGCTGCCATGGGGTTGTTGGGCGGGGCGCAGGCCCAGCCGCGCGTCATTAAGTTCGCCAACCAAAACGGCAAGGGTCACCCCATCGTGCAGGGGATGGACAAGTTTGCTGAGTTGGTGGCGCAAAAGTCGGGCGGCCGCCTCAAGGTGCAGGTATTCCCCGGTGGCGCGCTGGGCGGCGACCAGGCCAATGTGTCCGCGCTGCAGGGGGGAATGCTGGAAATGGCATCGATGAACTCGGGCATTTTCGCCAGCATCGTCAAAGAGTTCGCGGTGTACGACTTCCCGTTTATGTTTGGCAACCCGCGCGAAGCGGATGCGGTGCTGGACGGTCCGTTTGGCAAGCAGTTGCACGCCAAGCTGGAAGACAAAGGCCTGGTGGGCCTGGCCTACTACGAGTTGGGCTTTCGGCACCTTACCAACAACCGCCGTCCGATCACCAAGGTGGAGGACATTGCCGGCCTGAAGCTGCGTGTCATTCCCAACCCCATCAATGTTGACTGGGTGTCGGCGCTGGGGGCCAACCCGACGCCGCTGCCATTTCCTGAGCTGTACGCCGCGCTGGAGCAGCGCGCGGTCGATGGGCAGGAAAACCCTGTGGCCACGATCTGGGGCGCCAAGTTTTACGAAGTGCAAAAGTACCTGACGCTGACCTACCACCAGTACAACCCGCAGTCGGTGGTGGTGAGCAAAAAGTTCTGGGACAGCCTCAGCGCCGACGACCGCCGCATTTTGCAAGAAGCGGCGCTGGAATCGGCCAAGTTTCAACGCCAGCAGGCCCGCGCGTCGGTCGACAGCACGCTGGATAACCTCAAAAAAGCCGGCATGCAGGTCAGCGAGCTGCCCGCCGCCGAGGTGGCCAAAATGCGCGAGCGCATGAAGCCCGTCATCGCCAAGCACACCGCCGCGGTGGGCGAGGCCACGGTGGCCGCCTTGCAGGCCGAGCTGGACAAGCTGCGCAAGTGAGCCAGGAGTTCGTCACCATGCGCATCGACGGCCTGACCGAGCTGATCGTCCACATCGGCTACCCCACCCACACCTTCAAGTCGCCGCTGATCTACAACCCGTACTTCGAGTCGATCGGTGCCAACGTGGTGGTGGTGCCGCTGGCGTGCCGTGCCGAGCCGTACCCGGTGCTGTTGCGCAGCATCTTCGCGTTGGACAACGTGCGCGGGGCGCTCGTGACGATGCCGCACAAGGTGCGCACGGTGGAGCTGCTGGACGTGGCCAGCCCCGCGGTGCAGGTGGCCGGGGCCTGCAACGCGGTGCGCCGCGATGCCGATGGCCGCCTGGTGGGCGACCTGTTCGACGGTGTGGGCTTCGTGCGCGGGCTGCTGCGCAAAGGGGTGGCGGTGCAGGGAGCGCGTGCACTGGTGGTCGGCTGTGGTGGGGTCGGCAGCGCCATCGCCGCCGCGCTGGCCGCTGCTGGCGTGGCGCAGGTTCGCGTGCACGACGTGCGCGCGGGGGCCGCCCAAGCCCTGGCCGAGCGGCTGGCGCTGCACTACCCCAACACGCAGGTGGTCTGTGCCGATCCTGATCCGGCTGGCCTGGACATCGTTGTCAACGCCACGCCGCTGGGCATGCACGAGGGCGATGCGCTGCCGCTGGATGTGTCGCGCCTGCAGCCCGGCACCCTGGTGGGGGAGGTGGTGCTGCGCGCCGACATCACGCCGTTGTTGCGCGCGGCGCTGGCGCGTGGCTGCCGCATCCAGGTGGGCGCGGACATGCTGTACGAGCAAATCCCCGCGTACCTCGAATTTTTTGGTTTGCCGACCACCACCCCCGACACCCTGCGCCGCGTGGCCGGGCAAGACGCGGCGGCACTGCCCGCCGAGGCACAGGACGCATCATGAGCGATTTGCTGCACCTGCCGCCCCGCGAACCTGGGCTGGCCGATTGGGCCGACGAAGCCAACCCGCTGGGCCTGGAAGGGTTGGAGTTCATCGAGTACGCCACCCACCAGCCGCAGGCGCTGGGCCAAGTGCTGGAGCTGATGGGCTTTGTGGCGGTGGCGCGCCACCGCTCGCGCGAGGTGACGCTGTACCGCCAAGGCGAACTCAACGTGGTGGTCAACGCGCACCTTGACGAGGCGCGCGCCGCGCAACTCGGGGCCGGCGGTCGGCCCGTCATTGCTGCCCTGGGGTTGCGTGTGCGCGATGCCCGTGCCGCGTTTGAACGTTTGCAGCAACGCGGTGCGTGGCCGGTGCCGCCGCACGCGCAGGTCATGGAGCTCAACATTCCCGCCATCCACGGCGTCGGCGGTAGCCGGCTCTATTTCGTCGACCGCTGGCGCGAATTTTCCATTTACGACATTGACTTTGTACCGATGCCGGGCGCGCCGCGCCACCCGCCGGCGTTGGCGGGCATGCATTTTTTTGGCGTCGTGCAGTACATCGGGCTGGGACGTACCCACGACTGGATCGAGTTTTACCAAGAGCTGCTCGGCGCCACGCTGATTCCGGACGAGCAGCGTTACGGCATCATGCCCAAAGGCAAGCTGATGCGGGTTCCTGGCCTTGGGCCGGCACAGAGTTTTATGCTGCAGCTGGTGGAGCCTGACCCCAGCGTGCTCGACAGCGACGAGCGCCTGCAGCGTATCGGGCTGGGGGTGCCGGACGTGCTGCACGCCGTGCAACTGCTGCGCGGGCGCGGCGTGGAGTTTGTCGAAACCTCCGCCGCGCACACGGAGCCGCGCGGCGCCATCACACGCACCTACCTCGGGTCGGTGGTGTTTGAGCTGGTGCACAGCCAGCGCCAGGGGTGACGCGCATGGTCACGCTACCGTTGCACGACCCCGGCATCGCCCGCTTTGGCATGGACACCACGACGCTGGCGGGCCCCTTGCAGGCAAAACTGGAGGCCATTGCCGCCGCGGGTTTTTCGCAGGTGATGCTGAAAGCCAGCGACCTCAGTAACCACCCCGATGGCTGGCGCGCCGCTGCGCGGGCGGTGCGTGCCAGTGGCCTGCGCCCGACAGGGCTGCAGGTGCTGCGTGACTTCGAGGGCTTGAGCGGGCACCTGCACCAGTACAAGGTGGGGGTGGCGCAGACCATGTTAGAGATGGCCGCCGAGGCCGGCGCCGACGTGCTGCTGGTGTGCTCGACGACATCCGCCCACGCCAGCGCCGACATTGAGCACTGGGCCCGCGACCTGCGCAAACTGGCCATCATGGCCATTCCTTGGGGTATCCGCATCGCTTACGAAGCGCTGTCGTGGGGGCGGCACGTGCACGAGTTCACCACCGCCTGGGACGTGGTCAGCCGTGCCGACTGTCCCAACCTGGGGTTGGGGCTAGACTCGTACCATATCTTTGCGACCCAGTCCCCGTTGGAGTGGGTGGACGAGCTGGACCCCGAGCGTATTTTTCTCGTGCAGCTGTCGGACTTCATGTGGCAAGAGGTGCGCACGCAGGAAGAGCTTATCAGCACCGCGCGCACGTTTCGCGTCTTTCCCGGCGAGGGGGTGCACAGCGAACAGCTGGCGCAGCTGGTGTTGCGTTTGCACCGTCTGGGCTACCGGGGCGACTACAGTTTCGAGGTCTTCAACGACGACTACCAACAATTGCCGCCCGAGTACGTGGCGGCGCGTGGCCGCCGCTCGGCGCAATGGTTGGCCGAGGATGTTTTACACGTCGACGCGCCCTGGCGTTCACCGTGGCATTGGGCACGCCGCAGCGCGCCGCAGCGCGCCGCAGGCGCCGATTTGATGCCATAATCGCTGCGTCATCACCCATGTCACCCGAAACGGGCCCCGGTCGGCGGTGAAGCTGCCATGGCCGCTGGGTCCTAAGTCCCAAAGCCGCCTCACAAGGGCGCGACTGCCGAGGGGCACCGGAAGTTTTTCGTTAGAGAAACACTGCAAGGTTCAACATCATGAAAATCTCCCAACCCGAACTGGCCAGCGCTGCGGCGGCCGCCCAAACCCACGGCGAAGAGCTGATGGGTGCCGATATCCTGGTGCGTTGCCTGCAAGCCGAAGGCGTCGAATACGTCTGGGGTTACCCCGGCGGAGCGGTGCTGTACATCTACGACGCGCTGTACCGTCAGGAGGGCATCCAGCACATCTTGGTGCGCCACGAGCAAGCCGCCGTGCACGCAGCCGACGGCTACGCGCGCGCCACCGGCAACGTTGGCGTGGCGCTGGTCACCAGCGGCCCTGGGGTCACCAACGCGGTCACCGGCATCGCCACCGCGTACATGGATTCGATCCCGATGGTCATCATCACCGGCAATGTGCCGACGCACGCCATCGGGCAAGATGCCTTCCAGGAGTGCGACACGGTGGGCATCACCCGCCCGATCGTCAAGCACAACTTCTTGGTCAAGGACGTGCGTGACCTGGCGCTGACCGTCAAGAAAGCGTTTCACATCGCGCGCACTGGCCGCCCCGGCCCGGTGGTGGTGGACATCCCCAAGGACGTGTCGTTCAAAAAGACGCTCTTCACCGGCTACCCGGAGTCGGTCACGATGCGCTCGTACAACCCCGTGCGCAAGGGCCACGGCGGACAGATCCGCAAAGCGCTGCAACTGCTGCTGGGCGCCAAGCGCCCCTACATTTACACCGGCGGCGGTGTGATCCTTGGTAACGCCGTGGCTGAGCTGCGCGAGCTGGTCGACCTGCTCAACTACCCGGTGACCAACACGCTGATGGGTCTGGGGGCGTTCCCGGCCTCCGACCGGCGCTTCCTCGGCATGCTGGGCATGCATGGCACTTACGAGGCCAACAACGCCATGCAGCATTGCGACGTGCTGCTGGCGGTGGGGGCGCGCTTTGACGACCGTGTCATCGGCAACCCCAAGCACTTCGCCCAGGTCGAGCGCAAGATCATCCACATCGACATCGACCCGTCGAGCATTTCCAAGCGCGTCAAGGTGGATGTGCCGATCGTCGGCGACGTCAAAGAGGTCTTGACCGAGTTGATCGCGATGCTGCGCGAGGCGGGGCGCCGCCCCGACGAGCGCGCGCTGGCCGAGTGGTGGGCCACGATCGAAGGCTGGCGCGCGCGCGACTGCCTGCGCTACGACCGCGACAACACCGAGGTCATCAAGCCGCAGTACGTCATCGAAACGCTGTGGAAGATGACCAAGGACGACGACGTCTACATCACCTCCGACGTCGGCCAGCACCAGATGTGGGCGGCGCAGTTTTACCGCTTCGACCAGCCGCGGCGCTGGATCAACTCCGGTGGCCTGGGTACGATGGGTGTTGGCATCCCGTACGCGATGGGCATCAAGATGGCGCGGCCGCAATCGGAGGTGTTTTGCGTCACCGGCGAAGGCTCGGTGCAGATGTGCATCCAGGAGCTGTCCACCTGCCTGCAGTACAACACCCCGATCAAGATTCTGTCGCTCAACAACCGCTACCTAGGCATGGTGCGGCAGTGGCAGGAGATCGAGTACTCGGGTCGCTACAGCCACTCGTACATGGACGCGCTGCCGAACTTCGTCAAGTTGGCCGAAGCCTATGGGCACGTGGGCCTGCTGGTGGAGCGGCCGCAGGACGTGGAGCCGGCGCTGCGCGAGGCGCGCAAGCTCAAAGACCGCACGGTGTTCATCGACTTCCGCACCGACCCGACCGAAAACGTCTGGCCGATGGTGCAAGCCGGCAAGGGCATCACCGAGATGCTGCTGGGCAGCGAAGACCTGTGATGCCCGCGGCCACCCCCGCGGCGCTGTACGGCGTGGCCGGGGCGGCCGGATCATCGCGAGGAATCTATTGCCCGCCAAGCCGTGGCCTTACCGGGCCACGGGGAGGGCGGGCGAAAAGAGGAATCCCACACCATGAAACACATCATCGCCGTTTTGCTGGAAAACGAGGCCGGGGCGCTGTCGCGCGTGGTCGGGTTGTTCTCGGCGCGCGGCTACAACATCGAGTCGTTGACCGTGGCCCCCACCGAGGATCCGTCGCTGTCGCGCATGACGATCCTGACCACCGGGTCGGACGACGTCATCGAGCAAATCACCAAGCACCTCAACCGCCTCATCGAAGTGGTCAAGGTCGTCGACCTGACCGAGGGCGCCTACACCGAGCGCGAGCTGATGCTGGTCAAGGTGCGCGCGGTAGGCAAGGAGCGCGAGGAGATGAAGCGCATGGCCGACATCTTCCGCGGCCGCATCATCGACGTCACCGACAAGAGCTACACCATCGAAATCACCGGCGACCAGAGCAAGTGCGACGCCTTCTTGCAGGCCATCGACCGCAGCGCGATCCTGGAGACCGTGCGCACCGGCGCCTGCGGCATCGGCCGTGGCGAGCGCATTTTGCGCGTCTGACGCCGGCGGCCAACGTTTTTCCACCCCGAACCCAAGGACCGAACCGATGAAAGTCTATTACGACAAGGATTGTGACCTCAGCCTGATCAAGGGCAAGACGGTGGCCATCGTGGGCTACGGCAGCCAGGGCCATGCGCACGCGCAAAACCTGAACGACAGCGGCGTCAAGGTGATCGTGGGGGTGCGCAAAGGGGGGCCGTCGTGGGCCAAGGCCGAAAAAGCCGGCCTGACCGTGATGGAGGTGGCCGACGCCGTGCGCGCCGCCGACGTCGTGATGATCCTGTTGCCCGACGAGCAAATCGCCGACGTCTACCGCACCCAGGTCGAGCCCAACATCCGTCAAGGCGCGTCGCTGGCGTTTGCGCACGGCTTCAACGTGCACTACAACCAGGTTGTGCCGCGTGACGATCTGGACGTGTGGATGGTGGCGCCCAAGGCGCCGGGCCACACCGTGCGCAGCACCTACCTGCAAGGCGGCGGCGTGCCGCACCTGGTGGCGGTGCACCAGGACCGCAGCGGCAAGGCGCGTGACCTGGCGCTGTCGTACGCGATGGCCAACGGTGGCGGCAAAGCCGGCATCATCGAGACGACCTTCAAGGAAGAAACCGAGACCGACCTCTTTGGCGAACAGGCCGTGCTGTGCGGCGGTGCCGTGGAGCTGGTCAAAGCCGGCTTCGAGACCCTGGTCGAAGCCGGTTACTCGCCCGAGATGGCGTACTTCGAGTGCCTGCACGAGCTCAAGCTGATCGTGGACCTCATGTACGAGGGCGGCATCGCCAACATGAACTACTCGATCTCCAACAACGCGGAGTTTGGCGAGTACGTGACCGGCCCCGAGGTCATCAACGAAGCGTCGCGCGAAGCGATGAAACGGGCGCTGCAGCGCATCCAAAACGGCGACTATGCCAAGATGTTCATCCTGGAGGGGCGCACCGGCTACCCCAGCATGACGGCGCGGCGCCGCAACCTGGCCGCGCACCCCATTGAGCAGGTGGGGGCCAAGCTGCGCGCGATGATGCCCTGGATCGCCAAGAACAAACTGGTCGACCAGTCGCGCAACTAACACGCCCGCGCCTCCCGTGCCCGCAGCCGTCACCCGGGGATCGGGGGACGCTGCGGGCTTGGCGCTACACTGCGGGCTGCGGCGGGCCGCACGCCACGGTCGGCCGCGCCGGCGCCGCTGCCATCGACGGCGCCGCCCCGTGGCAACGACACCATGCTCGAACCTTCCACCGACACCCCTGTGATCGATCGCCGCCGCCCCAAGGGCATTTATGTGCTGCCCAACATGGTGACGCTGGCGGCGCTGTTTGGCGGCTTTTACGCCATCGTCATGGCGATGAACGGCCGCTACGACCTGGCCACGACGGGCATTTTCGTGGCGATGGTGCTGGACAGCCTGGACGGCCGCATTGCCCGCCTGACCAACACGCAAAGTGCCTTCGGCGAGCAAATGGACTCGCTGTCGGACATGGTCTCGTTTGGCGCAGCGCCGGCTTTGGTGGCCTACGAATGGGCGCTGCGCGACCTAGGCCGCTGGGGCTGGATCGCGGCCTTTGTCTATTGCGCCTGCGCGGCGCTGCGGCTGGCGCGCTTCAACGTCAACACGCACGTGGTGGACAAGCGCTACTTCCAAGGGTTGCCGTCGCCGGCGGCGGCGGCGCTGGTGGCCGGTTTTATCTGGCTGGCCACCGACGCCGGCCACGACGGGCAGGGGCTGCAATGGGTGCTGTTCGTGCTGACGTTGTACGCCGGGCTGACGATGGTGACCAACGTGCCCTTTTACAGCTTCAAGGACCTCAGCCTGAAAAAAAGCGTGCCGTTTGCCACGCTGGTGCTGGTGGCGCTGGGCATCGCGGTCATCAACATCCACCCGCCGACGGTGCTGTTTGCGCTGTTCGTGCTTTACGGGCTGTCGGGGTATGTGGTGTACGCGGTGCGCAAGTCCAAGGGCAAGCCCGTCAGCGTGCTGTCCACCTCGACCGACGAGCCCGATGAGCGTGGCCTGCACGAGTGAATAGCGCCGCGCGATGAACGTGATAGCCTGCGCGATGGCGACACGCTGGACCTTGCTGTGGTACATTGCATGCCATGGTCCACGCCGTGACGTTGCTGCTGCTAGCCCTGCCCGCCTGCGGGCAGGTGGCCTGACGCGCACGCGCACCCCGACCACCCACGGCCCGCTGCTCACCGCTGCGGGCCGTTTGTTTTGGTGGTTCGGCAGCGACCAGCGGGATTGAGTATTGAACGATCCGGAGCCCGAGCCATGAGCGACAAACTGATCATTTTCGACACTACGTTGCGTGACGGCGAGCAATCGCCCGGCGCCTCGATGACCAAAGAAGAAAAGCTGCGCATCGCGCGCCAGTTGGAGCGGCTGCGGGTCGACGTCATCGAGGCGGGTTTTGCCGCCAGCTCCAACGGGGATTTCGAAGCCGTCAAGGCCATCGCCGACACCATCAAGGACTCCACCGTGTGTTCGCTGGCGCGTGCCAACGACCGCGACATCGCCCGGGCGGCCGAAGCGCTCAAAGGCGCCAAGCGGGCGCGCATCCACACGTTCATCGCCACCAGCCCGCTGCACATGGAGAAAAAGCTGCGCATGACGCCGGACCAGGTGTACGAGCAGGCGCGGCTGGCGGTGCGCTTTGCGCGCAACCTGTGCCCCGACGTCGAGTTCAGCCCCGAAGATGGCTACCGCAGTGACATCGACTTTTTGTGTCGCGTGCTGGAAGCGGTGATCGACGAGGGCGCCACCACCATCAACATCCCCGACACCGTCGGCTACGCGATCCCCGAGCTGTACGGCAACTTCATCCGCACGCTGCGCGAAAAAATCCCCAATTCCGACAAAGCGGTGTGGAGCGTGCACTGCCACAACGACCTGGGCATGGCGGTGGCCAACTCGCTGGCCGGGGTCAAGATCGGGGGGGCGCGGCAGGTCGAGTGCACGATCAACGGCCTGGGCGAGCGTGCCGGCAACTGCGCGCTGGAAGAGGTGGTGATGGCTGTCAAGACGCGGCGCGACTACTTTGGGCTGGAGGTCGGCATCGACACCACGCAAATCGTGCCGGCCAGCCGGCTGGTGAGCCAGACCACCGGCTTTGTCGTGCAGCCCAACAAGGCCGTCGTCGGTGCCAACGCGTTCGCTCACGCCAGCGGCATTCACCAAGACGGCGTGCTCAAAGCGCGTGACACCTACGAAATCATGCGCGCCGAGGATGTCGGCTGGAGCACCAACAAAATCGTGCTGGGCAAGCTCTCAGGCCGCAACGCCTTTAAGCAGCGTCTGCAGGAGCTCGGCATCGAGATGGAGTCGGAGTCGGAGCTCAACGCGGCGTTTGCCAAGTTCAAGGAGCTGGCCGACCGCAAGGCCGAGATTTTCGACGAAGACATCATCGCGCTGGTGGGGGATGAGAGCGTCACGCCCGAAAAAGAGCGCTACGCCCTGGTGTCGCTGGCGCAGCAATCCGAAACCGGCGAGCGTCCCCACGCGCGCGTGGTTTTCACGATCGACGGCAAGGAGTATGTCGGCGAGGCCGATGGCAACGGCCCGGTGGACGCTAGCATCAAGGCCATCGAGTCGCACGTGCAAAGCGGTGCCGAGCTGTTGTTGTATTCGGTCAACGCCATCACCAGCGGCTCCACCGAATCGCAGGGGGAGGTGACCATCCGCCTGCAGCACGGTGGCCGTGTGGTCAACGGCGTTGGAGCCGACCCCGACATCGTGGTGGCCTCGGCCAAGGCCTACCTGTCGGCGCTGACCAAACTGCATAGCCAGGTGGAACGCGTCGCCGCCCAGGGGTGAGCGGATACCCGGCTGGGTATGAAAAGGCCGCGCGGTGTGGCCTTTGTTGTTTTCCGGCTTCAAAAAAGGGCGTCAAACGATTGACGTGCTGAGCGTTTTGGTTGCTTTGAGGCGTATACTGGCCGCTTGTTGACGACACCCGAGGACGTGCCGATGAAACGGATGCTGTCGTTGCGCTTGCGCGCTGTGCTGGGCGCGCTGCTGGTGGGCATGGCCGTGCTGCCGGCGGCGCCCGAGGCGGGCGCGGCCACCCGCAAAAAGGCCACGGTGGTCAAACCAGTCAAACAACAAGCGACGGTCAAGAAAAAGGCGCTGGCGCCGACGGCGCGCGCGCCCAAAGCCGCCCTGCTGCCGTCCTCCAGCCGTTCGCGCGCAGGTCGCGTTGAGGCTGGCGCGCGTGGGGCAGGTGGCGGCACGCGAGCGCTGGCGCTGGCTGGCGTGGCTGCGGGTGGGGCGGCCCTGGCCCAGGCGCACGACGATGCGCCGGGCGTGGATGGCCTGCGCCTGCACTCCAACGCCGTGCTGGTGATGGATGTCGACACCCAAGCGGTGCTGCTGAGCAAAAACGATGACGCGGTGCTGCCGATCGCGTCGATCACCAAGCTGATGACAGCGCTGGTGGTGGTGGATGCTGGTCTGCCGATGGACGAGGTGCTGACGATCACCGAGGACGACGTGGACCGCCTCAAGGGCAGCGGCTCGCGGCTGGCCGTCGGCACCCGTCTGACGCGTGCCGAGGCGCTGCACCTGGCCCTGATGGCCAGCGAAAACCGGGCCGCGCACGCCTTGGGGCGCACCTACCCCGGCGGGGTGGGCGCGTTTGTGGCGGCGATGAACAACAAGGCAGCTGAGCTGGGCCTGACCCAAACGCGCTTTGTCGAACCGACGGGGTTGTCCAGTGACAACCGTTCCAGCTTGCGGGACCTGGCGCGGTTGGTGGCGCAGGCATCGGCACGGCCGGCCCTGCGCCAATGGACCACGTCGCCCGAGTACGAGCTGGCCGCTGGCCGCCGTGTGCTCCACTACCGCAACAGCAACAAGCTGGTGCGCGAAAGCGACTGGGATATCCTGCTGCAAAAGACCGGCTACATCCGCGAAGCCGGGCGTTGCGTGGCGATGCAGGTGCGGCTGGCCGGACGCGACATCATCATGGTGTTGATGAACGCCGGCAATTCCGCAGCGCGCTGGGCCGATGCCGAGCAGTTGCTGCGCTGGCTCGAAAGGTCATTGCCCCGCCACCATGCCGGTGGTGGTGCGCCTCGTTCGTGAGGGCTGTGCACCGAGCGGCGAGCCGCCGCCGCATCGGTACCTCCATCAGCGGCCAGCAGTGGCGGGGGGCGTGCCGCGGTAGCCCAGTGCGGCGCTGATGCGCGCGGCGGTGGCCTGCAGTTTGGCGATCCACCCTTCGTCGATGCGGTCGGCTGGTGCGGAGATCGACAAGCCGGCCACCAGCTGGCCCTGGTCGTCGTAGATGCCGGCGGCCATGCAGCGCACGCCGAGCTCCAGCTCTTCGTTGTCGCGCGCCACGCCCAGGCGACGGCACTGCGCCAGCTCTTTTTCCAGTGCGGCCAGTTGGGTGATGCTGTTGGGGGTGTTGCCGGCCAGGCCGGTGCGGGTGGCGTAGGCGCGCAGCCGCTCGGGATCCTCTTGCGCCAAAAAGAGCTTGCCGACCGACGTCAGATGCAACGGTGCGCGCCCGCCGATGGCACGCACCACCTGCATGCCGGAGCGCTCGCTGTAGGCGCGCTCAATGTAGACGATTTCGTCGCCCTGCCGCACCGAGAGGTTGACCGGTTGGCGGATCTGCCGGTGCAGCTCGCGCATCGGCCCCAGTGCCGCTTCGCGCACATCGAGCCGGGCTTTGACGAGGTTGCCCAGCTCCAGCAGCCGCAGACCCAAACGGTACACGCCCGGCTCGGGCCGCTCGACGAAGCGGCCGATGGCCAGGTCGCTGAGGATGCGATGGGCGGTAGAGGGGTGCAGGCCGGCCTCGTCGGCCAGCGTTTTGAGGGGCACCGGCTCGTCGTGGCGGGCCAAGGCATCCAGCAACACAAATGCGCGCTGCAGCACCTGTACGCTGGGCTGCGCGGCTTCGGACTTGCTCGGGGGAGACGCGGAAAGACGCTTCACGCCATCATTTTACAAGGTGAAATGACGTTGCGCTGCACGTCGCGGCGCAGCCGGGCCGGCCGGATCCCGACACCGGCGTCGTCGCCCCATCGACGTCGTCAGTCAACCGTTTGCCAGCGGCCGTTGAGCAGCAGCTCGTGCGGGCGAAAGCGTGCTTTGTAGGCCATTTTGGGGCTGGCTTCGATCCAGTAGCCCAGGTACACGTACGGCAGTTGCAGCTCGCGCGCCTGATCGATTTGCCACAGCACCGCGTAAGTGCCCAGCGAGCCGGGCCAGTTAGGCTCGTAAAAGGTGTAGACGGCCGACAGGCCGTCGTCCAGGATGTCGATCAGCGCCACCATCACCAGCCGCTCGCCCTGGTCGGCGGGGGTGCGGAACTCCACCAGCCGGGAGTTGACGTGGCTTTGCAGCAGAAACTGGCTGTACTGTTCGACGTTGTCGTGGTCCATGCCGCCGCCCGGGTGGCGCAGCCGCTGGTAGCGCAGGTACAGCGCGTAATGTTCGGGCGAATAACCCAGCCGCATGACCCGGACGTTGAGGTCGGCGTGCTGGCGCCACACCCGCCGCTGCGTGCGGTTGGGCCGAAAGTCGGTGGCGCGCACACGCAACGGCACGCAGGCATGGCAGCCGTCACAGTACGGGCGGTAGGTGAACAGGCCACTGCGCCGAAACCCTGCCGCCACCAGCCGGGCGTAGGTCTCACCCTGGATCAGGTGGCTGGGGGTGGCCACCTGCGAGCGCGCCTGCCGGTCCGGCAGGTAGCTGCAGGGGTAGGGGGCCGTGGCGTAGAACTGCACGGCCGCCAGGGGGAGTTCATGCAAGCGGGTCACGGCACGGTGGGGGTGGCAAGGTCCAACGGGGCCTGCGGCCACAGCTGGTTCCAGTATAGGGGGTCGAAGCACCACCGCGGTGCCGGCGCGTCGATGGCCTGTTGCAGCATCTGGACAAATTGGCGGCGTGGCAGAGGCGCGGCACCCAGCGAGGCCAGGTGTCGCGTTTGCTGCTGGCAGTCGATCAACGCCACACCCCAGGCACGGCAGGCCGCCACCAACGCCGCCAGGGCCATCTTGGAGGCATCGCGGCGATGCGTGAACATCGACTCGCCAAACACCGCCCGCCCCAGGTTGACCAGGTACAAACCGCCGACGAGCTCGCCGTCCCACCAGGCTTCGACGCTGTGCGCATGGCCAGCCCGGTGCAGCGCGCGGTAAGCAGCCTGCATGTCCGGCACGATCCAGGTGCCGTCTTGGCCCGGGCGGGGCGTACTGGCACAGGCGGCGATGACGGCGTCGAAGGCGCTGTCGATGCGCACCTGCAGCTGACCGCGCCGCAGGGCGGCGCGCAAGGCCTTGCGCAGCGAGTCGTGCAGGCGAAACGCCTGCGGCAGCAACACCATGCGCGGGTCGGGGCTCCACCACAGGATCGGCTGCTCCGGCCCGTACCAAGGGAAGATACCTTGGCGGTAGGCTGCCACCAGGGTCGGCACATCCAGCGCGCCCCCCGCGGCCAGCAGGCCCGGAATCGGGTCGTGCGCCCCCCAGGCGCGCTCGACCGGTGGGAACGGCGCCCCCGGCTCCAACCAGGGCAGGGTGGGTGAGCGGGTCATGGCCGCAAGGGGGCGCCGCGCGCGGCGGAGCTGGCCTTGGGCTGGGTGGCTGCTTGGGCGTGTTCGCACCACGAGCGCACGACGCAGCGCCCGCAGTGGGGCGTGCGCGCCGTGCAGGTGTAGCGCCCGTGCAGGATCAGCCAATGGTGCGCATCGCGTGCGTAGCGCTCGGGCACGCGCCGCAGCAGGGCTTGCTCCACCTGCAACGGCGTTTTGCCGGGTGCCAGCCCGGTGCGGTTGGCCACGCGAAAGATGTGCGTGTCCACGGCCATCGTCGGCTCGCCAAAGGCGACGTTGAGCACGACGTTGGCTGTTTTGCGGCCTACGCCGGGCAGCGCCTGCAGCGCCGCGCGGTCGCGCGGCACTTGGCCACCGTGCTGTTGCAGCAAGCGCTGGCAGGTCTGCAGCAGGTGGCGGGCTTTGCTGCGGTACAGGCCGATGGTGCGGATGTGCGCCTCCAAGCCCTGCTGCCCCAACGCAAGAATGGCCTGCGGCGTGTTGGCCACGGCAAACAGCCGCCGTGTCGCTTGGTTGACGCTGCGGTCGGTGGCTTGGGCGCTCAGCAGCACCGCCACCAACAGCTCGAACACGCTCGTATACTCAAGTTCGGTTTGTGGCGCGGGGCGCTCGGCCTGCAAGGCCGCAAAAAACGCTTCGATGTCACGAGGTTTCATCACCATGGTGGGGTGGCCCGTCGGCTTGGGTGCGCAGGCGGGGCGGCACGGCCCTGCCGATTGCCAAAGGATACGCTATGTCGGATGCTGCGGCACCGTCGTCGGTGCGTTTTGCTGATCGCCTGGCCAACGTCGAGACGTCGGCCATTCGCGAGCTGTTCAAACTGCTGGGCAAACCCGGCATCATCAGTTTTGCCGGCGGGTTCCCTGACGCGGCGCTGTTCGATGTGGACGGCATCCGCGAGGCGTCGCTGGCCGCGCTGGCTACCAACCCAGGGGCGGCACTGCAGTACGGCGCCACCGAGGGCTTTGACCCGCTGCGCGAGCAGCTGGCGGCGTTCATGGCCGTCAAGGGCGTGACCGAGCTGTCCCCCGCCGACCTGATCGTGACCACCGGCAGCCAGCAGGCGTTGGACCTGATCGGCAAAACGCTGATCTCGCCGGGCGACAAGGTCATCGTCGAGGGGCCGACGTTTTTGGCCACGATCCAGTGCTTCAAGCTGTACGGGGCCGAGCTGATCACGGTGCCGGTGGACGGGCAGGGCGCGGACGTGGACGCCTTGGAGCGCCAGATCGAGCAGCACCGGCCCAAGCTCGTGTACCTGATCCCGGCCTTTGGCAACCCCAGTGGGGCCACGATGTCGCTGCAGCGCCGCCGGCGTGTGCTGGAGCTGGCCGCGCGCACCCACACGCTGGTGGTGGAAGACGACCCCTACGGTGACCTGTACTTCGATCAGCCACCGCCGCCCAGCCTGCTGGCACTGAGCGCCCAGGTGCCCGGCAGCCGCGCCTGCCTGGTGCACTGCGGCAGCTTGAGCAAGGTGCTGTCGCCGGGCTTGCGCATCGGCTGGATGGTGGCGCCACCGGCGTTGCTGGCCAAGGCCACGATGTGCAAGCAGTTCAGCGATGCGCACACCAGCACGTTGGCGCAGGCTATCGCCGCGCAGTACCTGGCCGCCGGGCGCATGCCGGCGACGCTGGCGCGCGTGCGCAGCATTTACGCCCGCCGCGCCCAGGCCATGGTGCAGGCGCTGCGCCAGACGCTGGGGGACACCATCGACTTCGTGCCGCCGCAGGGTGGGCTGTTCGTTTGGGCGCGGCTGACCGGCGCCGGTGGCGCGTGCCACGACGGCGGCGTGTTGGCCCAGCGGGCCATCGAGCGCGGCGTGGCCTTCGTGCCGGGCGCGCCGTTCTTCGCCCGCCAGCCCGACCACGCCACGTTGCGCCTGAGTTTTGCCACGGTGGACGAAGACCGCATCCGCGAAGGCGTGCAGCGCCTAAGGGCGGCGTTGGGCACGTAGGGGGGCGCCTACCTCCGACTGCGCGGCCACGCAACAAGAGCAAACAAGGGAGGGCCTTGTGCTCAAACTCGAGCAGATTCAAAAAAAAAGCGCAGACCTCTCGGGTGTGGAACCAGGGCAGGTGGTGCGTATCGTCGGCACCGAGCCTGCGAGTAGCGACTCCCTGACCGTCTACTACAAAACCGCTGACGGTACGCTGCGCGAGCGTATGCTCTTTCGCACCGACGAGGCGAACCTGTCGCTGGCCGAAGTGGGTCGCCCCTGGGCCTTCGATGCCCCTGGCGAGGAATTCAAGCTCGCCGCCGAGGCCTACCGCATCAACCTGGCCCACCTGTTCGATCCGATGATGGCGGTGCACACGTCGAACGTGGAGCCGCTGCCCTCTGAGGCCGGCGGCGATGCGGCCACGACGACCGTTCCCGCCGGTGGCGGCACGCCCTGTGTGGAGGATTCGGCTAAGGGTGGCTATGCCTCAGGCGGCGTCACTGTGGGGCAGGCGGTCAAGAAGCAGTTCTACGGCAGCATCGAGCTCGACCCGATTCTCGCTAAGAAACAGTTCGCCGATCTGGTCGACGAGGTCGTCCAGCAGTTCACCATGCGCCCTGGCGTGAAGGTCAAGATCGCCATCGAGATCCAGGCCGAGTCAGCCACCGGTTTCGACGATGGACTGCAGCGTGCGGTGAAGGAGAACTGCAACGTGCTGAAGTTCAAGAACGCTGAGTTCGAGCCGGGCGAGTGACCGTTTGGGGTTGGGGGCGGTTACGCGGGTGACAATAAATTGACCGCGATGCGCCAGCGCATCCCCCAGCCGGTGGTGTAGCCGACGGTGACGTGGCGCAGGCGGCCGTCGGCTTGCAGGACCGCGAAGACCGGCACCGAGCGCCAGCCGTGCGCCGTAGCGAGGCGCCCGTCGGGGTCCAGGATAGTGACCCAGGGCAGGCCACGCTGGCGTAGATGGGCGCGCACGGCGCGGGCGTCGCCGCTGCGGGTGGCCACGGTGATGACCGGGTGGTCACGCGCCAGTGCCGTGACGTTGCTCTCTTCCAGTCGGCAGATGCTGCACCACGTCGCCCACACGTGCAGCGCCACCGGCGCATCCGCCGGCACGCCCAGGCGCTCGCGCAGCTGGTCCAGGGTGCCGCGGTGCTGGGTGCCGTCGGGCAGCAGCCAGTCGACCGTGCCGCTGTCCACCCAGCGCGGGGGCGTGTCACGGGTCAGCCATGCCTGCACCCCCAGGAAAACCCCAACGGCCAGGGTCAGGGTCAGTACAGTTTCGCGCAGAAAATGCTGCCAACGATGCCTGCCGCTTGGTGCGCTGTTGTGTTGATCTTCACCCATGGAGCCGCTGCCGATGACTACGCCTACCAAATACCTGCTGCAAGAAAGCCAGATGCCCAAGTTCTGGTACAACATCGCGGCCGACCTGCCGAAGGCACCGCCGCCGGTGCTGCACCCGGGGACGTTGCAGCCGGTCGGGCCGGACGATCTGGCGCCGCTGTTTCCGATGGAGCTTATTCTGCAGGAGGTCAGCACCGAGCGCGAGATCGAAATCCCGGAGCCGGTGCGCGAGATTTACCGCCTGTGGCGCCCGAGTCCGCTGTTTCGCGCGCACCGGCTGGAAAAGGCGCTGGGTACGCCCGCCAAGATTTTTTATAAGTACGAAGGCGTCAGCCCCGCCGGCAGCCACAAGCCCAACACCGCGGTGCCGCAGGCGTTTTACAACGCGCAGGCCGGCACCAAGCGGCTGACCACCGAAACCGGCGCAGGGCAGTGGGGTACGTCGCTGTCGTTTGCGGGGCAGCTGTTCGGGCTGGAGGTGCTGGTGTTCCAGGTGCGTGTCAGCTACGACCAAAAGCCGTACCGCCGCGCGGTCATGGAGACCTATGGCGCGCGTTGCCTGCCGTCCCCGTCGTCCGAAACGGAATACGGCCGCCGCGTGCTGGCGCAGCGACCGGACCACCCGGGCAGCCTGGGCATTGCCATCTCGGAGGCGGTGGAGCTGGCCGCGCAGCGCGACGACACCAAGTACGCGCTGGGGTCGGTGCTCAACCACGTGCTGCTGCACCAGACGGTCATTGGGCTGGAAGCGATGGAGCAGCTGCAAATGGCCGATGCGTGGCCGGACGTGATCGTCGGCGCCACCGGTGGTGGCAGCAACTTCGCCGGCATCGCGTTTCCGTTCATCGGGCACGCGCTGCGCGGCGGCGCGCGCCCGCGCGTGGTGGCGGTGGAGCCGGCGGCATGCCCGTCGTTGACCCGGGGCCGCTACGCCTACGACTTTGGCGACACGGCGCACCTGACGCCGCTGACCAAGATGCACACGCTGGGTTCGACGTTCACGCCGCCACCGTTCCACGCCGGCGGCCTGCGCTACCACGGCATGGCGCCGCTGGTGTCGCACCTCAAGGAGCTGGGCTTGATCGAGGCGGTGGCGTACACGCAGACGCAGTGCTTCGAGGCTGGTGTGCTGTTTGCGCGCAGCGAAGGCATCGTGCCGGCGCCGGAGGCCAACCACGCCGTCAAGGGCGCCATCGAGGAGGCCCTGCGCTGCAAGCGCGAGGGCAAGAGCGAAACGATCCTGTTCAACCTGTGCGGCCACGGCCACTTTGACATGGCGGCCTACCAGAAGTACTTTGCCGGCGAGCTGAAAGACGAGACCTACGACGAGCGCGAGCTGGCGATGGCGCTGGCCGGTCTGCCCAGCGTGCCGGAGCCGGCCTGAGTCACACCGACCCGCTGGCGGCGCGCAACACAGCGGGCGCGCCGGTCGCGCGCTTCAGGGCCGCACCACCTCCAGCAAGCGGTCCAGACCGCCCATGTCGATGGCGACGTTGGCCTGCTGGCGCACCTTGGGCTTGGCGCGGTAGGCCACCGACAGGCCGGCGGTGGCCATCATCTCCAGGTCGTTGGCGCCATCGCCCATGGCGATGGCTTGCTCGGGCGCGCAGCCGATCAGGTCGCACGCCTGCAGCAGGGTGCGACGCTTTTCGGCGCCGTCGCAGATGTCGCCCCAGTGTTGGTCGAGCAACCGGCCGGTGAGCCGCCCGTCCACGATTTCCAGCCGGTTGCTGCGCGCAAAGTCCAGCGCCAGCCGCTCGCGCAGCCGGTCGGTAAAGAACGTGAACCCGCCGCTGACCAGCAGCACCTTCAGCCCCGCAGCCTTGCACGCCAGCACCAGCTCGGCCGCGCCGGGGTTGAGTTTGAGGCGCTGGCGGTAGACGTCCTCCAAGTGCTGCACCGGCACGCCCGCCAGCAGCGCCACGCGGCGGCGCAGGCTTTCCTTGTAGTCGGCGATTTCGCCGCGCATGGCGGCTTCGGTGATGGCGGCCACTTCGGCCTTGCGGCCCGCGGCGTCGGCGATTTCGTCCACGCATTCGATGTTGATCAGCGTGGAGTCCATGTCGAACGCGATCAGCTTGAAGTCGCGCAGGCGCAGCGGCGGCGTGAAACCCCGAACGGTCAGACCGGGGGCGATTTCGATCGGCTGGGTCATGGTGGTGGATTATCGCGAGCGGCGGTGTGGGTCAGGGCAGGTGGCGCGTGGGTCAATACGCCACGTACCGCCCCGGTTTGTGGTTGATCGCCAGGGTCAGGTTCATCACGGCGGCGGCCAGCACCGACAGCGCCAGCCGCGGCGGATCCACCCACGGCAACGCCGCCAGCAAAATGCCGGCGTCGATGACCAGTTGCGTCACCCCGGCCCGCCAGCCCAGGCGCTCTTGCAGCCACAGCACCAGCGTGTTGAACCCACCCAGACTGGCACGGTGGCGAAACAGGATGATGAAGCCCACCCCGATCAGCAGCCCACCGCCAACCGCGGCAAACAACGGGTTCAGATGCTGCAGCCCGATCCAGTGCGGCATCGCTTCGGTGAAGGTGGCCAACAGCGCCACGGCCAGGATGGTCTTGAGCGTGAACGCCGCCCCCATGCGCACCCAAGCCAGCGCGTAAAACGGCAGGTTGATGGCAAACACCAGCGCCCCAAAGGGCCAGCCGGTGGCGTAGTGCGCCACGAACGCCAGGCCCACGGTGCCGCCGGTGACAAACCCGGCGTGTTTGAGCAGCACCAGGCCCAGCGCGACGATCAGCGTACCCGTCAGCAGCGCCTGGGCGTCGTCGAACCAGGTGTGGCGTGGCGCGGTCAGCGCCGTGTCGGGCTGTTCGTGGGCAGCGCAGGTGGGGGTGCTCATGGCGTCAGGCAGACATGCGGTGGGGTGTAGGAGGGGCTCACGCACGGACGGCTGGCGGCTGGCCCAGGCTGCGCAGCACGTCGCGCACCAGTTGCACGCGGTCGCGCGGCTCGGGCAAGGCGCGTTCGATCTTGAGGCGGTCTGGTCCAGCGAGCTTGATGTGGCGGTTTTTCTGGATCAGTTCGATGATGCGCAGCGGCTCCACCGGCGGGTTGGGGCCAAAGGTGATGAGGATGTGGCTCGGGGCGGCGTCGATTTTGACCACACCGTAGCGCTGCGCCAGCACGCGCAGACGATGCACGTCGATGAGGTTGTGCGCCGCTGGTGGCAGCCGGCCGAAGCGGTCGACGATTTCCTCGACCAGCTGGTCGATCTGCTCGTGGGTCTTGGCCGTGGCCAGTTTTTTGTAAAAGCTCAGGCGCAGGTGCACATCGCCGCAGTAATCCTGCGGCAGCAGGGCCGGCGCATGCAGGTTGATGTCGGTGGTGGCGGCCAGCGGTTTGAGCAAGTCGGGCTCGCGCCCTTCGCGCAGTGCACGTACCGCTTCGGCCAGCATCTCGTTGTAGAGCTGAAAGCCGATTTCGGTGATATTGCCGCTTTGCGCTTCGCCCAACACCTCGCCCGCACCGCGGATTTCCAGGTCGTGCATCGCCAGATAAAAGCCGCTGCCGAGCTCCTCCATTTGCTGAATCGCCTCCAGCCGTTGCGCGGCCTGCTTGGTCAGGCCCTGCAGGTCGGGCACCAGCAGGTAGGCGTAGGCCTGGTGGTGGCTGCGGCCGACGCGCCCGCGCAGTTGGTGCAGCTGCGCCAGGCCGAACTTGTCGGCACGGCTGATGATGATGGTGTTGGCGGTGGGCACGTCGATGCCGGTCTCGATGATGGTCGAGCACAGCAGCAGGTTGAAGCGCTGGGCGACGAAGTCGCGCATGACGCGCTCCAGCTCGCGCTCGGGCATTTGGCCGTGGGCGATGGCAATGCGCGCCTCCGGCAGCAGTTGTTCCAGTTGGGCGCGGCGGTTGTCGATGGTTTCGACTTCGTTGTGCAAAAAGTACACCTGCCCGCCGCGCTTGAGTTCGCGCAGCACCGCTTCGCGGATGACGCCGTGGTTTTCTTCGCGCACAAAGGTCTTGATGGCCAGCCGCCGCTGCGGGGCAGTGGCGATGACCGACAGGTCGCGCAGGCCCTCCAGCGCCATGCCCAGCGTGCGCGGGATCGGCGTGGCCGTCAGCGTCAGCACGTCCACCTCGGCACGCAACGCCTTGATGGCTTCCTTGTGGCGCACGCCGAAGCGGTGCTCCTCGTCGATGATGAGCAGGCCGAGGTTTTTGAACTTGGTCTTTTCGCTCAGCAGCTTGTGCGTGCCGACGACGATATCGATGCTGCCGTCGGCCAGCCCCCGCAACGCGGCGGCGATCTCTTTGGGCGTGCGAAAGCGGCTCATCTCGGCGATGCGCACCGGCCACTTGGCAAAGCGGTCTTTCAGCGTTTGGTAATGCTGCTCGGCCAGCAGCGTCGTGGGGGCCAGCAGCGCGACTTGTTTGCCGCCGCTGACGGCGACGAAGGCGGCGCGCAGCGCCACCTCGGTTTTGCCAAAGCCGACGTCGCCGCACACCAGGCGGTCCATCGGCCGCGGGCTGATCATGTCCTGGATGACGGCGTGGATGGCGGCACGCTGGTCGGGCGTTTCCTCAAAGCCAAAGTCGTTGGCAAACGCTTCGTAGTCCTTGGCGTCGAAGCGGAACGCGTGGCCTTGGCGCGCGGCGCGGCGGGCGTAGACGTCCAGCAGCTCGGCAGCGGTGTCGCGCACCTGCTCGGCGGCTTTGCGCTTGGCTTTGTCCCACTGGCCGCTGCCCAGGCGGTGCAGCGGGGCTTCGTCGGCGCCCACACCGGTGTAGCGGCTGATCAGGTGCAGCTGCGACACTGGCACGTACAACGTGGCGCCCTGGGCGTACTCCAGATGCAAAAACTCTTGCAGGGCCGGCGTGCCGTCGGGGTTTTTTTCGCCCAGGTCCAGGTTGACCAGGCCGCGGTAGCGGCCAATGCCGTGCTGGGTGTGGACCACTGGATCGCCGGGCTGCAGCTCGCTGAGGTCTTTGATCAACGCCTCGACGTCGCTGGTGGCCTCCTGCTTGCGGCGGCGGCGCAGCGCGGGCGCGCTGGCAAACAGCTCGGTCTCGGTCACCAGGTCGATGCCGACCTCGACCCAGGCAAAGCCGGCCGCCAGCGGGGCGGTGGCCAGCCCCAGGCGGGCCGCGCTGGCCACAAAGGCGTCGATGCCGTCGAACACTTCGGGTGCGAGGTGGCTGGCGCGCACGAAGTCCAGCAGGTTCTCGCGCCGTCCGTCGCTGTCGGCCAGCAGCAACACGCGCGTGCTGCTGCGCTGCAGGTGGTCCTTGAGGCGTTGCAGCGGCTCGTCGGCGCCGCGTTGCACGGCCAGCGGCGGCAGCGGCTGCACGGCGTGGCCCCAGGCGGCGGCGACTTGCGCCGCCTCGGCCGGCCGCAGCGCCCACTGCGGGTATGGCTTGGCGCGCTGCCAGAATTGCTCCGCACTCAAAAACAGCGTCGGCGGCGGCAACACGGGCCGTTCCGGGTCGCCTTGTGCCAGGCGGTGACGCTCGCGGGTGTCGTCCCAAAAGCGTTGTAGCGCCGCATCGACGTCGCCATGCAGCACCAGCGTCGCTTGCGGCCCCACGTAGTCGAACACCGTGGCGGTGTCGTCGAAAAACAGCGGCAGGTAGTACTCGATGCCGGCGCCGGCCACGCCGTTGGCCATGTCCTTGTACAGGCGGCTCTTGGTCGGGTCGCCCTCCAGCAGCTCGCGCCAGCGGGCACGGAAACGCGCACGGGCGGCCTCGTCCAACGGAAATTCACGCCCGGGCAACAGCCGCACCTCGGGCACGGGGTATAGGCTGCGCTGGGAGTCGGGGTCGAAGGCGCGGATGGAGTCGATCTCGTTATCAAAGAGGTCGATGCGGTACGGCAGCGCCGACCCCATCGGGTACAGGTCGATCAAGCCACCGCGCACAGCGTACTCGCCGGGGCTGGCCACCTGGGTGACGTGCTGGTAGCCGGCCAGCACCAGCTGCTCGCGCAGCTTGGCTTCATCGAGCGTTTGCCCGACGCGGAAGTGGAAGGTGTAGGCGGCCAAAAACGACGGCGGTGCCAGGCGGTACAAGGCGGTGCTGGCCGGGATCAGCACGACGTCGACGCCGTCGTCGGAGCGCCGCTGCAGGATGCGCCACAGCGTGGCCAGCCGCTCCGAGATCAGGTCTTGGTGCGGCGAAAAGGTGTCGTACGGCAGCGTTTCCCAGTCGGGAAACAGCGCGCAGTGCAGCCCGGGTGCCAACGCCGGCAACTCCTCCAGCAGGCGCTGGGCGTCGGCAGCGTCGGCGCAGACGATGACGGTGGGCTGGCCGGCGTCGCGGTCGCGCGTGGCCTGGCGGGCCAGCAGCAGCGCGTCGGCGCTGGCGCTCGGGCACGGGGAGACGTAACGTTGTCCGGGGTGTAGGCGCGGCAGATCCATGAGGGGGTGCATTCTAGAATCGACGGCCATGAGCCTAGCCACCGACCGATCGCCGGCGCGCTGCTGGGCGCTGGTGCCCGCGGCCGGCACCGGCAGCCGCAGCGGGTTGCCGGTGCCGAAACAGTACCAGCGGCTGGGGCCGCGCTGTGTGTTGGACCACACGCTGGCGGCGCTGTGCGCCGTGCCGGACCTGGCCGGCGTGGCCGTGGTGCTGGCGCCCGATGACGATCACCCGTGGACACCCCCGCAGGGCGTGCAGGTGTGGCGCGTGGGCGGGGCCACGCGCGCGGCCAGTGTGTTGGCCGGGCTGCGGCAATGGCAGGCCCATGGGGCGCGCGACGACGACTGGGTGCTGGTGCACGATGCGGCGCGCTGTCTGCTGCAACCTGCTGACGTGACGGCGCTGCTGGACGCCTGCCGCGACGACCCCGTGGGCGGGCTGCTGGCCGTGCCGTTGGCCGACACGCTCAAACAGGCCGCTGCCGACGGCCGGGTGGCGACGACGCTGCCGCGCGACGGTAAATGGCTGGCGCAGACGCCGCAGATGTTTCGCCTGGGGGTGCTGCTGCGCGCGTTGCAGACGCACCAGGCCACGGGGTTTGCCGGCATCACCGACGAGGCCAGCGCCGTCGAAGCGCTCGGCCTGGCCCCGCGGCTGGTACGTGGCCGCACGCACAACATCAAACTGACCTACCCGGAGGACGTTGCCGTGGCACAAGCCTTGCTGCCTGAGGCCGAACCCGCGCCGTGGCGTGTTGGCGAGGGCTGGGACGTGCACGCCCTGGTGCCGGGGCGCCGTTTGGTGCTGGGCGGGGTGGAGATCGCGCACGAGCGTGGGTTGCTTGGCCACTCCGACGCCGACGCGCTGCTGCACGCCATCACGGACGCGCTGCTGGGCGCGGCCGGCCTGGGTGACATAGGCACCTGGTTTGCCGACACCGACGCGCGCTACAAGGACGCGGATTCGATGGAGCTGCTGGCCCGGGTGGCGGACGAGGTGCGCACACGCGGCTGGCGGCCGGTCAACATCGACGCCACCGTGGTGGCGCAGGCGCCGCGGCTGGGGCCGTACCGTGCGGCGATGCAAGCCAACATCGCGCGCGCTGTGGGGCTGGCCGCGGCAGCGGTCAACGTCAAGGCCAAGACGGCCGAGCGGCTGGGGCCGGTCGGCCAGGGGTTGGCCATCGAGGCGCGGGCGGTCGTGTTGCTGCAGCGCAGCATCGGCGCGGCGTGACGCCGTCACCCCGCCGCGGGGATGGCCGCGGGCAGGGTGACGATCGCCGCCAGACCACCGTCCTCGGGCAGCTCCAGCCGCAACTGCCCACCCATGCGCTGCAGGGTGCGTTGCACGATCGCCAGCCCAAGCCCGCTGCCGGGGGTGGAGCGGGCCTGCTCGGCGCGGAAAAACGGCTCCGTCAGGCGCGGCAGCACCTGCGCATCGACGCCCGGGCCGTGGTCGCGCACCGTCAGCCGCACGCTGCCTTCGCCGTCACGCGCGGCGTGCAGGTCGATGCGTGCCACGCCGTCGGCGCCGCGGCCATGGCGCACGGCGTTGGCCAACAGGTTGACCAACACGCGGTGCAACGCGGTCGGGTCTGCCCGCACCTGCAGCTCGGTTGGTACCTGCACTTGCAGCGCCACGCCGTCGCGGTCGTGCACCTTGGCGCAGGCGCGCTGCACCGCCTCGTGCAGCGGCAGCGCCTCGCTTTGCAGCGGACGCTCGCGTGCGAAATCCAAAAATTGGCTCAGGATCGAGTCCACGTCGGCAATGTCGCCGGCCATGCGCTCGCGCGTGTCGGCGTCGGGCACGCCCAGCTCCACCTCCAGCCGCAGGCGCGCCAGTGGCGTGCGCAGGTCGTGCGAAATGCCGGCCAGCATCAGCCGGCGGTCGGCCTCGGCCCGCGCCAGGCGCGCCGCCATCGTGTTGAAAGCGTGGTTGACGCGCGCGATTTCCCGCGTCGGCAGGCGCTCGCTCAAGCGCGCGCCTTCGAAGTCGCCTTCGCCAACCCGCTGCGCGGCCTGCGCCAGGCGTTGCAACGGCTGGTTGATGAGCCGCGTGATCACCACCGCCCCCACCAGCGACAGCCCCACGGCGGTGGCGCCCCACACCAGCCAAGTGCGGCCCTGCACCCCCGCCAGCCGCGCCGGGTCGGCCAGCAGCCAGTACTTTTCGTCTTCGATGGCAAAACCGATCCACAGCCCGTCAAAGCCATTGACCTCCTGCGCCACCAGCGTGCCCGGCCCCAGCCGCTCCTGCAACGCCTGCGCCACACGCGCGCCCAGCGTTCCGTCGTCAAACGGCCGGTACGTATCGCTGGCTTCGCGCACGGCGATGCGCACGTTTTCCTCGTCCACCAGCGTTTTGACCAGCGCCACGCGCGCGATCGGGTCGGTGTAAATCAGCGAGGCGCGCGTCAGGTTGACCAGCGACGCCAGCGCCTGCGCGCTTTGCAGTGCGCGCGGCTCCTGCTCCAGCGTGCGCAGCGCCTGGAACCACGCCAGCGCGTTGACCGTCAGCAACGCCACCAGCAGCAGGAAGTTGCGCCAAAACAGGCTCATCGGTCGTCCGGCACGAACATGTAGCCCACCCCCCACACGGTCTGGATGTAGCGCGGGTTGGCGGGGTCTGGCTCGATCAGCTTGCGCAGGCGCGACACCTGCACGTCCAGGCTGCGGTCGAACGGTTCGAACTCGCGTCCACGCGCCAGTTGCGCCAGTTTTTCACGCGACATCGGCTGACGCGGGTGGCGCACCAGGGCTTTCAGCATCGCGTACTCGCCGGTGGTCAGTGTGATCTCCTGCCCGTCGCGCGTCAGGCGCCGGCGGCCGAGGTCGAAGGTGAACGGCCCAAAGTGGACCACCGCACCGTCGGCCGCCGCTGCACCGGGGGCCTCGGGGGGCGGGCGGCGGCGCAGCACCGCGTGGATGCGCGCCAGCAGCTCGCGGGGGTTGAACGGCTTGGGCAGGTAGTCGTCCGCGCCCAACTCCAGGCCGATGATGCGGTGGACGTCCTCGCCCTTGGCGGTCAGCATGATGATCGGCGTGGACTCGCCGGCAGCGCGTAGTCGCCGGCAAATCGACAGCCCGTCTTCGCCGGGCAGCATCAGGTCCAGCACGATCAGATCGGCGCCTTCGCGCTGCAGCAGGCGGTCCAGCCGGGCGCCGTCTTCGGCCAGCAACACCTCGAAGCCCTCTTGGGCCAGGTAGCGTTGCAGCAGCTCGCGGATGCGCGCGTCGTCATCGACAATGATCAGGCGGGTGGGGCGACGTGGGGTCATGCGTCTTGCCAATCGGTGTAGCCAACCATGGCGCAGATTGTGCGGGCAAACGCCCGCAACATGCGTAACGGGGTGTGACGGCGCTGCCGCAAGCGCCGGGCCTGCGGCATACTCCGGACGCCACCGATAACCCCAAGGAGGATGCAACGATGCCAAGCGATCGACAACGTAGCCGCAGGGGATGGACGGCGTTGGCGTTGGTGGCCGTGCTGACGGCGCCGCACGCTTGGGCCGAAGCGACGCTGGCCCAGCAGCCGCGCCGTGTCGTGCACCTGAGCGCGCAGGCCACGCAGCGGGTGATCCAAGACTGGGTCACCCTGACCCTGCAGGCGCGGTTGCAGGCCGCCGACGCAAGCGCGGTGCAGACGTCGCTGGCCGATACGCTGCGCCAGGCGCTGGCCGCCTTGCGCGCGCGGGCGCCGGCCGACGGGGTGGAGCTGCGCACCGGCGCGTTCGTCGTGCAGCCGCGCTATGGCCGGGAGGGGCACATCGTCGGCTGGCAGGGCAGCGCCGAAATCGTCGTGCAGGGGCGCGACGTAGCGACCGTGACCGCGTTGGCGCCAGCGGCCCCCGGTATGGCGGTGGCGTCGGTGCGCATGGGCGTGGCGCCGGCCACGCAACAGGCGGCCCATGCCGCACTGCGTCAGCGTGCCATCGAAGCCTTTCGGCGCCAAGCCGACGAGGTGGCCCAGGCCTTTGGCGCGCGCGGCTGGGTGTTGCACGAAGCCCACGTCAGCCAGGCCGACGCGGGCAACCCGCCGCCGGTGCTGCGCGCGGCCACCCTGGCCGTTGGCCCAGCCGAGGCCGCGCCCTTGCCATTGGAGGCCGGGCAAGACACGCTCACGGTCACCGTGTCGGGCAGCATCGCCCTGCAGTGACGCGCTGGGCGTGTGGTGGGGGTGTCACTGCGCGGCCCAGCCGCCGTCCATGTTCCAGGCCGCACCGCGCACGTTGTCGGCGGCCGGCGAGCACAAGAACACCGCCAGCTCGCCCAGTTGCTCCGGTGTGGTGAACTGCATCGAAGGCTGTTTTTCACCCAGCAGTTGCCTTGTGGCCTGCTCGACGCTGATGCCTTGCTGCGCGGCGCGGTCGTCCACCTGCTTTTGCACCAGCGGCGTCAGCACCCACCCGGGGCAAATGGCGTTGCAGGTGATGCCGGTGGTGGCGGTTTCCAGCGCCACCACCTTCGTCAGCCCCACCAGGCCGTGCTTGGCGGCGACGTAGGCCGCCTTGTGCACCGAGGCCACCAGGCCGTGCACCGACGCGATGTTGATGATGCGCCCCCAGTTGGCCGCCTTCATGGCCGGCAGCGCCAGCCGCGTGGTGTGGAAGGCGCTGCTGAGGTTGATGGCAAGGATGGCATCCCAGCGCTCGGGCGGGAAGTCCTCCACCGCCGCCACGTGCTGGATGCCAGCGTTGTTGACCAGGATGTCGACGCGCCCAAAGCGCTCGGCGGCGGCGTGCATCATCGCTTCGATCTCGGCGGGCTTGCTCATGTCGGCGCCGTGGTACAGCACCTGCACCCCCAGCGCCTCGATGGCGGCGCGCGCGCCGTCCACATCCCCAAAGCCGTTGAGCACGATGTTGGCGCCGCGCGCGGCCAACGCCTTGGCGATGCCCAGCCCGATGCCGCTGGTGGAGCCCGTCACGAGGGCGGTCTTGTTGTGTAGCATGGTTGGCCTCCTTGCCGATCCGCTAGGATCACGTCACCGTTACGAACAGCATTCATTATCCGCCACTGCCTTGTCACACCATGGAACCCACACTGCACCGTATTCCCGTTGCCGGACCGGCCGCCCGCGGGGGCGGCGTGCGCCACCTGGCCTGGTGGGCGTGGAACGTCACCGGCCAAGCCTGGCCGGCGCGGGCGGTGGTGTGCGTGCACGGCTTGACGCGGCAGGCGCGTGACTTCGATGTGCTGGCCCAGGCCCTGGCGCCCCACATGATGGTGGTGGCGGTGGACGTGGCGGGCCGGGGCGAGAGCGACTGGCTCGACGACCCCATGGCCTACCAAATCCCCACCTACGTGGCCGACTTGGCCCAACTCATCGGGCACTTGCGTCAGCGCCATGCCGAGCACACCGGGGCGGCCGAGCCGCTGCAGATCGACTGGGTGGGCACGAGCATGGGCGGCCTCATCGGCATGGCCATCGCGGCGCAGCCGGCCATGGCCATCCACAAGCTGGTGCTCAACGACGTCGGGCCGGTCATCGAACCCGCGTCGCTGCAGCGCATTGCGCGCTACATCGGCGGTGACCCGGTGTTTGCCAGCGTGGACGAGGCGGCCGATGCGCTGTGGGCGGCGTCGCCAACCTTTGGTCCGCACACCCGTGAGCAGTGGTTGGCGTTGACCCGCCCGATGCTGCGCCCTGCCCGAGGTGGCGGCTGGCGGCTGCACTACGACCCCGCGCTGGCGGTGCCTTTTCGCGCGCTGGCCCAGGCGCAGCAAGCCGCGCAGCAGGCCGACCCGGCGGCGGCGCGTGACGCTGCGGCGTCTGCGGCGCAGGCCAGCGAAGCCATGCTGTGGGCCATCTACGACGCCATCACCTGCCCGACGTTGCTGCTGCGCGGCGCCGAGTCCGACTTGCTGTCGCGTGCCACCGCCGAGGCGATGACGCAGCGCGGCCCACGCGCGCGGCTGGTGGAGTTTGCCGGTGTCGGGCACGCGCCGATGCTGGTGCAGCCCGATCAGGTGCAGGTGGTGCGGGACTTTTTGCTGGCGCCATGATCAGCGTTGCCCACGGTACGACCGACGCGGCTAGCGCCGCGGCCATCCACGCGGCGCTGGACTCGCCGCAGGCGAACGACCAGCGCGCCCTGGCGCGAGCGCGCGCCTTTGCCGAGCCGCTGTTGGCGCCCGAGCGCCTGGACACCGGCGAGCCCGCCTTGCAGCACGCCGACGGGGTGGCGCAGATCTTGGCGCGCATCGGTGGCACCGCCGAGCTGCAAGCCTGTGCCTACCTGGTTTACGCGGTGGGCTACCTGGCGCGCCCAAGGGACATCATCGCCAAGGCGTTTGGCGAGTCGCTGGCCGACGTGGCATTGGAGACGCACAAGCTTATTCAGTTGCAGCGGCAGGCGCGCGCACGGGCACCGGCGGCCGACGCCGCCGCGAGCGGCAGCGAGCTGGACCGTGCCCAGACCGAAAACGTGCGCAAGATGCTGCTGGCGTTTTCGCGCGACCTGCGTGTGGTGCTGCTGCGGCTGGCCTCGCGCCTACAAACGCTGCGTCACTACGCCGCCACCAAGCAAGTCCCCCCAAGGGCGCTGGCGGCCGAGTCGCTGCATGTGTTTGCGCCGCTGGCCAACCGGCTCGGCATCGGGCAGCTGAAGTGGGAGCTGGAGGACCTGGCGTTTCGCTTTCTGGAGCCCGACACCTACAAGACCATCGCGCGGCTGCTGGACGAAAAGCGCATCGAGCGCGAGGCCCACGTCGAGCAGGTGCGCCAGCGGCTGGAGCTGGCGCTGCGCGAGCTGGGCCTGGAGGCCCAGGTGCAAGGGCGCCCCAAGCATATTTACAGCATCGTCAAAAAGATGCGCGGCAAGGGGCTGTCGTTCGACCAGGTGTACGACCTGCGGGCGCTGCGCGTCATCGTCGGCACGGTCGATGAGTGCTACCGCGTGCTGGCCTGGGTGCACGAGCACTACACACCGGTGCCGGAGGAGTTCGACGACTACATCGCCCGCCCCAAGCCCAACGGCTACCAGTCGCTGCACACGGTGGTGCGCGACGAACAGGGGCGCGCGTTCGAAATCCAGATCCGCACCCGCGCGATGCACGAGCACGCCGAACACGGCGTGGCAGCGCACTGGGCCTACAAGGAAGCGGGCACCAAAGGCTACGCCGGGGTCAGCGCCAGCTCGTCGTACGATGCCAAGATCGCCGTGCTGCGCCAGCTGCTGGCGTGGCAAAGCGACCTCACCGGCGTGGCGCACGGGCTGTTCGACGACCACATCTACGTCTTCACGCCACAGGCGGCCATCGTCGAGTTGCCCAAGGGTGCCACCCCGGTGGACTTTGCCTACGCTGTGCACACCGACCTGGGCCACCGCTGCCGCGGCGCCAAGGTGGACGGCCAGATGGTGCCGCTCAACACCCCGCTGAGCACTGGGCAAACGGTGGAAATCATCGCCGCCAAGGAAGGCGGGCCGTCGCGGGACTGGCTCAACCCCGAAGCGGGCTACCTGGTCAGCCACCGCGCCAAGGCCAAGGTGCGCGCATGGTTCAACGCGCTGGCGGCGCAGGAAAACATCGCCCGCGGCCGCGAGCAGGTGGAGCGGCTGCTGCAGCGCGAGGGGCGCACCGCCACCAACCTGGAAGCGCTGGCGCAAGCCTTGGGCTACGCCACGCCCGAGGCGCTGTTCGAAGCGGTAGGCAAAGAAGCGATCACGCTGCGCGCCATCGAGCAGCAGCTGGCCCCGGCGGCCCCGACCACCGCGCAGCCCCCGACGCCGGTGCTGAAAAAAGCCCGCGCCATGTCGCGTGGCGCCAGTGCCGATGTGCTGGTGGTGGGGGTGGGGGCGCTGATGACGACGCTGGCGCGCTGCTGCAAGCCAGCCCCGCCGGACGAGATCCGCGGCTTCATCACGCGCGGCAAAGGCGTTAGCGTGCACCGCGCCGACTGCCCGGATTTTGCCGCGCTGGCGGCGCGCCAGCCGGGGCGCGTCATCGACGTGGCCTGGGCCGGTACCCCAGCCGGCGGCCCGCACGCGCCCGTGTACGCGGTGGACGTGGGCGTGCAGGCCCAGGATCGCCAAGGCTTGCTGCGCGATATCACCGAGGCCTTTGCACGCGAAAAAATCAACGTCATCGGTGTGCAAACCCAAACCGTGCGCGACGTGGCCTGGATGACGTTTACCGTGGAGGTCAGCGACGCTTCGCGCGTGGCGCGGGTGATGGCGGTGCTGTCGGACGTGCCCGGTGTGATCAAGGTGTGGCGGCGTTGACGGCGTCCGGCATCAGGCCATTTTTGCGCTATACTCTCGGTTCTGTCGGACACGCAACGCCACACAATGGTTTGTCACCCGGCAGCGACCCAGGCGCGTAGCTCAGCTGGTTAGAGCACCACCTTGACATGGTGGGGGTCGTTGGTTCGAGTCCAATCGCGCCTACCAGTTTGCAAGCCCCAAAGCCCGCCACGTGCGGGCTTTGTGCTTTTGGGGCTGCACCATTCATGACGTACCATCGCGGTATGGCAGGGACTTGGGTTGCGTGGGCCGAAGCCGACTTTGCCGAACTGTGACGCCACCACGACGCCCCCGGTTGGCGCCAGCGTTGGCTGGCGGGCCAGGCTGGCTGAAACACGCCAACCGGCGCGGGCGGGCGCGGATGCTGCCACAATCGCGTGCGATGAACGACGCATCGATCGACCCCCTGGCGGCGCTGTCGCCGCTGCTGCCCCCGCTGGAGCACGACCCGCAACTGGCGGCGCTGCGGGTACCTCCTCACTCCCTGGAGGCCGAGTCCAGCGTGCTGGGCGGGCTGCTGCTGGACAACGCCGCGTGGGACCGCGTGGCCGACCTCATCACCGAAAGCGACTTCTATCGCCCTGAGCACCAGCGTATCTTCGCCGCCATCGACGCCCTGATCGGCGCCGGCAAGCCTGCCGACGTCATCACGGTGCACGAGCACCTGGCCAGCCTGGGTCGCGCCGACGAGGTGGGTGGGCTGGCCTATCTGAACCAGCTGGCGCAGTACGTACCTAGCGCGGCCAACATCCGGCGCTACGCCGAAATCGTGCGCGAGCGTGCCATCCTGCGCAAGCTGATCGCCGCCAGCGACGATATTGCCGCGCAAGCCTTCGCGCCGCGTGGCAAGCCCGTGGCCACGATCCTGGACGAGGCGGAGCAAAAAATCCTGTCCATCGGCGAAGAAGGCAGCCGCATGAAACAGGGCTTTCAGTCGATGGACAAGCTCGTGGTCGAGCTGCTGGATCGCGTGCAGGAGATGGCCGACAACCCCAACGACATCACCGGGGTGCCGACCGGCTTCATCGACCTGGACCGCATGACCGCCGGTTTGCAGCCGGGTGACCTCATCATCATCGCCGCGCGCCCGAGCATGGGTAAAACGGCCTTTGCGATCAACATCGCCGAGCACGTGGCTTTGCACGAGGGCTTGCCGGTGGCGGTGTTTTCGATGGAAATGGGTGCGGCGCAGCTGGCGGTGCGGGTGGTGGGTTCGATCGGGCGCATCAACCAAAGCCACCTGCGCACCGGCAAGCTGGCGCCCGACGAATGGCCGCGCCTGACCGAGGCGATCGAAAAGCTGCGCCACGTGTCGCTGTACATCGACGAGACGCCCGGCCTGACGCCGGCGGAGCTGCGCGCCAACGCGCGCCGACTGGCGCGCCAGTGCGGCAAGCTCGGCCTGATCGTCGTGGACTACCTGCAGCTGATGAGCGGCGGTGGCAACAGCGACGAAAACCGCGCCACGGAGCTCGGCGAAATCTCGCGCGGCCTCAAGATGCTGGCCAAAGAGCTGCAGTGCCCGGTGATTGCGTTGTCGCAGCTCAACCGCGGCGTCGAGCAGCGCACCGACAAGCGGCCGATGATGTCGGACTTGCGCGAGTGCGTGACCGGCGATACGTTGGTGTGCCTAACCGATGGGCGTCGTGTGCCGATCGCGCAGCTGGTGGGGCACCGCCCTGAGGTGTGGGCCGTCGATGAGCGCCAGCGCCTGGTGCCGGCCCAGGCCGACCTCGTGTGGCACGTTGGCCAGCGCCCGGTGTACCGCGTGCGGCTGGCCAGTGGCCGTGAGCTGTGTGCCACGGCCCAGCATCGTGTGCTGGCGGGCGGGGGGTGGACCACGGTTTGCGAGCTGCGTGTGGGCGACCGCGTGGCGCTGGCGCGGCAGATCCCCAGCGCGCCGACCGCAGCCGATTGGCCCGAGGAACACCTGGCCCTGTTGGGCCATCTGATCGGCGATGGCAGTTATTTGGTGGGCCAGCCGCTGCGCTACACCACCGTCAGCGAGGACAATGCCGCCATCGTCGAGCGGGCGGCGCAGACTTTTGGGTGTACGGTGCGCCGGCACCAAGGCGCGGGCCGGTGGTTTCAGCTGACCATCGCGGGCAATGGCAACCGCTGGCATCCGCGTGGGGTCAATGCCTGGCTGCGCGAGCTGGGTATTTTTGGCCAGCGCTCCCACGACAAGCGTATTCCACAAGCGGTCTTTACGTTGAGCGACACCAGTATCGCCACGCTGCTGCGCCATTTGTGGGCCACCGATGGCTCGATCCACGTTCGTCCCCCCGGGCAAAAGGGGGCGCCTCGGGTGTATTTTTCCACCGCCAGCGAGGGGCTGGCGCGCGACGTGGCGGCGTTGCTGCTGCGGCTGGGCCTGGTGGCGCGGGTGCGCAGGCCCAGCTCCAACGGCAGGGTATGGACGGTGGATGTGTCTGGCGCCGAACAACAGCACCGCTTCTTGGCGACGGTGGGTGCCTACGGGCCGCGCCAGGCCGCCGCGCAGGCGCTGCAGCGGTGGCTGGATGCGCTGGGGGCCGACGGGGGAAACGTCAATGTGGATACGTTGCCGGCCAATGTGTTCGAACGCGTCAAAGAATTGATGCGCGCGCGTGGTATCTCGCAGCGGCAAATGGCGGCCATGCGGGGCACCTCGTACGGGGGGGCGGCGCATTTTCGGTTCGCGCCTTCCGGGGCGGTGTTGCAGGATTACGCCGAACGGTTGGACGACGAAACCTTGCGTCGTTGGGCCACGTCCGACCTGTTTTGGGATCGTGTGGTGGCGGTGGAGCCCGCCGGCGAAGCGGACGTGTACGACCTGACGGTGCCGGGGCCGAGCTCGTGGCTTGCCGACGGTGTCGTTAGCCACAACTCGGGCGCGATTGAACAGGACGCCGACATCATCATGTTCATCTACCGCGACGAGTACTACACCAAAGACCAGTGCAAGGAGCCCGGGGTGGCTGAGATCATCATCGGCAAGCAGCGCAACGGGCCCACTGGCACGGTCAAGCTGGCGTTCCTGAGCGCGTTGACGCGGTTCGAAAACTTGGCGGGGTACGATACAGGTTACTGAACGCGTACGGGAGTACGGTATGGAACGACCAATACACGACCTGGCCGAGCTGTTTGCGCAGCTTGGCCTACCCAACGACGAAGCGTCGATGCGTGCCTTCATCGAACAACATGCGCCGTTGCCGGCCGATGTGGCGCTGGCCGACGCGCCATGGTGGACGCCGGCGCAGGCACGCTTTTTGCACGACGCCAAATGCGAGGACGCCGACTGGGCGGAAGTGGTGGACCAGCTCGACGCTGCGCTGCGTCGCTGAGTGGCCGCAGCCCGCTCAGAGGTCCGGTGCCGGCACGGCTGCGGGTCCGCCGCGCCCGTACCAGCGCACGATGACGCGGCCCTTGCCGGCGTCTTTGGCGCGGTACATCAGCTCGTCGGCCTGGGCCAGCAGCGCCGGCAGCGACTGGCAACCACGGAACAACAGCACACCGACGCTGCAGCTAGGCTGTACCGTGTGGTCGCGGACCGGCACCGGCTCCGCCATGGCTTGCACGATCACGCGGGCGGTGCGCATCGCCACGCGCTGCGCCCGCAGCGGCGCTTGCCCGATGTCGGTCAGCAGCGCCAAAAACTCGTCGCCGGCCAGCCGTCCCACCGGGTCGGTGGCGCGCACGCTGCCGCGCAAGCGCTGCCCCAACGCCTGCAGCACGGTGTCGCCCGCCGGGTGGCCGTGGCGGTCGTTGATTTGCTTGAAATCGTCGAGGTCGATGAACAGCAGCGCGCACCAACTCGGCTCACGTTGCTGGCGCAGCACCGCTTGCTCGATGCGGTCCAGCAGCAGCCGCCGGTTGGCCAGGCCGGTGAGCGGGTCGATGAACGCCAGCTCGGTCAGCTCATCCTCGCGCTGCTTCAGCGCGGTGATGTCGCGCACCAACATCACGAAGCGCGCCGGCCCGGGCCCGTGCGCCTGCTTGCGTGCCACCGAAAGCTCAAACCAGCGCCGTCCCATCGGCAGGTCCAGCGAGTAGCGGTAACCGCGTGCGTGGCCATGGCGGTCGGCCTCGGCCATCGCCGCTTCGCCCACCGCCACCACGTCGGCCGGCAGCAAATCCCGGTGGTTGTGCCCGACGATGGCGTCGGCGGGCGCCGCCAGCAAGCCGACATCGGGCGTGTAGACGCGGTGAAACACGCCGTGGCGGTCGATTTCGAACATCAAGTCCGGCAGGGCGCGCAGCGTGGCGTCGAGTTCGGCGCGCGTTTCGCGCAACGCCACCTCGGCGCGCTTGCGCGCCGTGATGTCCTGCGCCAGGCCCACGTAGCCCGCGAAGTGCCCCCGCGCATCGAACTGGGGTACGCCACTGATCGCACACCAGCGCGCCCGCCGGCCGGGCAGACGCCATGCCAGCTCGAGGCCCCGAAACGGCTTGTGCGCCCACAGCACGCGCTGGTGGCGACGCCACTGGGCCACCGGCAGCTGGAAGGCGGGGCTATCCCACGGGGTATGGCCAAGCAGAGCGTCCAGCATCGGCAGCGGCTGGTCGGGGCGCAAGCTTTCCACCCGAACGATGCGCAGCTGGGCGTCCATGGCCCATCGCCAATCGGCCACCAGCGCCAGCCACGCGTCCACATGCTGCGGCCATGCCGGTGCGGCCGCCGCAGGTTCGGCAGCGGTTGTCGTTGGGATGCCGGTGGCCATCGCACGCGTGCCCAAGTTAGAAAATGAAAACTATGGCACGTTGTGGCAAGCTGTGTCTATCCCCCATTTGGGGGGGCAGAGCCTTGTGCTGTCCTCTCAGGTCGCGGAGCCGTCGTAATGCAGTGCCTTGCGCAATGGCCCGGTTGACCGCATGGCGGCTTGCGCGGGCAGGCTGCCGTCACGCGCCAGCAGGTCGTAGCTGGCGCGGATGTGGGCCTCTAGCGCCAGCGCTGCGCGTGCCTCGTTACCATCCATGGCCGCCTCGTAGATTTGCCGGTGCTCGCCCACCACGTCACGGCGTTGGGTCGGCAGCAACGCGATGGCCACGCGACGGTAACGTTCCCCGTGGCGCGCCAGCACGCGCCACACCCGCAACGTCCAGGCCGAGGGGCGCCCGGAAATCAGCACTTCATGAAAGTGCGTGTTCAGCGCTTCCCACTGTTTTCGGTTTTGGGGGGTGATCGCGCAGCCGTCGAGCGCCTCGAACGCGCGCTGCAGCTGCGTGCGCCACGCGGCGCCGCCCAGGCGGATGGACTGACGCAGGGCGTCCAGCTCGATGTGCAGCCGCAACTCCGTCAGGTCGGCCAAATCCTGCAGTGAAATCGGCGTGACACGAAAGCCCCGCTGACCCTCGGTTTCGACCAACGCGTCGCTGACCAACCGGGTCACGGCTTCACGCAAGGTGCCGGCGCCGATGCCGTAGCGCAGCCGCAGGTGTTCAATACGCAACTTTTCGCCTGGCGCTAAGCGGCCTTCGACGATGTCGTCGCGTATGCGCGTGTAGACCAGCTCGATGAGCGTGCGCGGTGACCCGGTCTCTGGCGCCACCTCGGGGGCCCTGCGTTTGCTCATGGGGCAGACTCCTGCACCGGCTGCGCCAAGCGGTAACGCAGTTGCGCCCGCGTCATGCCCAGCGCGCGTGCGGCGGCGGTGAGGTTGCCGCCGTGCCGTTGCACGGCCTCCTCAAGCAAGCTGCGCTCCAGCTGCGCCAAGCTGATCCCACGACGCACCATATCGTCCAGCACGTGGCCGACGTCCCCACATGGTCGTGTCGCCAGCCGCCCGTCGTTGCCCAGCACCACGTCGGGCTCCGTTGGCCTGCCTGGGAAGAGGTGCGAAGCGTCGATCCGGGTGCCGGATGTGGCCAGGATGACGCCGCGTTCGATCAGGTTTTCCAGCTCACGCACGTTGCCGGGCCAAGGGTAGCTTCGCATGGCGTCCAGCGCACGGTCCGACAGGCCGATCGTATGTTTGCCGTGCTGCGCGGCAAAGCGGCGGATCAAGTGCCGCGCCAACGGTTCGATGTCCTCAGGGCGTTCGCGCAGGGGCGGTATGCGGATCGGGTAGACGTTGAGCCGATACAGCAAATCGCGCCGGAATCGCCCCTGCGCCACGGCCTCCTCCAGGTCGACGTTGGTGGCTGCCACCAAGCGCACGTCCACCTTTTTGGGGTGGCTCCCACCCAAGCGCTCCACTTCGCCCTCTTGCAGCACGCGCAACAGCTTGGCTTGGGCGGGCAACGGCATGTCGCCGATTTCATCGAGGAACAGCGTACCGCCGTGCGCACGCTCGAACCGCCCGGGTCGGGCGGCGTGCGCTCCCGTGTACGCGCCGCGCTCCACCCCAAAAAGTTCGCTCTCGATCAGGTCGGTAGGCAGCGCGGCGCAATTGACGGCAACGAATGGGCCGTGGGCACGCTGGCTCCAGGCGTGCAGCGTGCGGGCAAAACGCTCCTTGCCAACCCCGGTTTCCCCGGTCAGCAAAACGGTGACATGGGTTTGGGCCGCTTTGCGCAGCAGCTCCAGCGCCTGCTGGAAGGCGGGGGACTCGCCCAACAGCGCGCTACCATCGTCGGGCGAGTGCAGCGTGGAGCGCAGCGTTTCGACTTGCTGCTGCAAATCCTCGAACCTCAGCAGCATCGGGTCGGCCTCGTAGTCGGCGGCCAACAGTTCACCATCGGGCCAATCGCGCTGGGGGCGCCCCTCGATACGGCAGTGGCTATGGCCGCAGGCTGCGCAAGCCACTTCCTTGTAGTAAATCGGTTGTCCAAAAAAGCCGCTGGTGTAGCCCGAGGCGTAACCGAGCAGTATCCAGCAAACCGGCTCACTTTGGGGACCGAAATCGCGCACGTGGGCATCCACCTCCCAGCTGTGATCCCAGCGAAACACGCCCAGGTAGTGGCCTCTGTCAGCGTCGTACTCGAAGCGCTCCGGGGTCACTTGAACGGCACCTTCGAGCATGTGCAATTGCGGGCCGACCGCGAACACTTCGAACAGCGGCGCCTTGGGCCGCACCTGCCGCGCCAACTGCGCGTCCGCCAAACCAGCAGCGTACCCTGCACGCAGCAGCAAACGACGGGTGGCGTCGCGGCCGATGGTTTGGAACAATTCCCGCCGCAAGGCACCAAGCGCTGCTGCGTGGATCAGCAGCATGCGCTGCCCGGCCAGCCAAATGCGCCCGTCGTGGGCAGAGAAGTGAATGAGTCGGCGCAGGTCGTCAGCGCCGGGCATGGGTAACGATCGGTTCACATATTTGATTATCGATAACAAAGTTTCCGAAGGCTCTTGGGGTTAACCCTGATGCGCCGTGGCTGAAATCGTACAGTCTAGGCGCGCGCCGTGGCTGATTTGATCGTGCTGCTATGCAGCATAAGGCGTTGACGCAGGCTTGGACGCGTAACGCCATCGGCAGGACTGGTCGCTGCTTGGGCCTTGTGGGTATCGATGGTTCAGGGTTTTCCCTTATTTTTATCGATTGATACGCCATGCTGGGCCATGGTTGGCATGGAACGTGCTGAGCAGTGGACATGTTTTCGTCGTGTCACCATGCCATGACTGCTTCTTCGCCGCCCCCCACCCCATACCCCGTTTTTTTCGAGGGTGTGGACGTGACCCGGAAATTCGTGCGCGTCACCGCCGAGCGGGGCGATTTCATCGAGTTCGACTTCGCCATCGGCTGGCCCGAGTTGTGCGTGGAGCTGGTGTTGCCCCGCGCCGCGTTCGAAGATTTTTGTGTTCGCCACGCCGTCACCCGGCTGGCACCGCAGCCTGAATCCCCCACCGACCCCGTAGACGACGAGGAGATCTGACCGATGACCACCATCGACATCCAGACGCGCAGCATCAAGCCGCTGCGCACCACCTACCACCATGTGGCGCAGTACATCGGCGAGGACAAGGTGCCCAGCCGGTACGAGGAGGCCACCCTGGGCGCACAGCCCTGCGTGAACTTCCACTACCGGCCCACCTGGGATCCCGACCACGAGCTGTTCGACACGCGGCGCACCCGGGTGGTGATGAGCGACTGGTACAAGCTGCGTGATCCGCGACAGTTTTATTACGCCACGTGGACCATCACCCGCGCGCGTCAGCAAGACGCAATGGAGGCCAACTACCAGTTCGTGGAGCAGCGCGGCCTGATCGACAAAATGCCTGCGGCCGTGCGTGAAAAGGCATGCCAAGTGCTGATGCCGCTGCGCCACGTGGCGTGGGGCGGCAACATGAACAACGCGTCGGTGTGTGCCTATGGCTACGGCACGGCGTTCACCGCGCCGACCATGATGCATGCGTTGGATCACTTGGGGGCAGCGCAGTACCTGACCCGCCTTGGGCTCGCTTTGGAAGGTCCAGACGTGCTGGAGGTGGGGCGGCAGGCTTGGTTAAACGATCCCTCGTGGCAGTCGCTGCGGCGCTATGTCGAAGACACCTTTGTCGTGCGTGACCCGTTCGAGTTGTTCGTGGCGCAAAACGTGGCGCTCGACGGCCTGTTGTACCCACTGGTGTATGGCGCGTTTGTCGACGACCACATCGCCATGCAAGGCGGTACTGCGGTGGCCATGCTGACGGCGTTTATGCCAGAGTGGTTCGAAGAAAGCAGTCACTGGGTGGACGCCGTGCTGAAAGTCGCCGCGGCCGAGTCGGACGCCAACCGTGCGTTGATTGCCGGATGGGTGCGTGATTGGGGCGGACGTGCCGAAAACGCTCTGCAGCCCGTGGCGGCCCTTGCGCTGGGCGAGGCGGGGGCGGCCGCCCTGGCCGATGCGCGCCAGGAGCTCGAAGCACGCCTTGCCAAGGTCGGTGTTGCTTAAAACGTACGCACCACCCAGGAGTACAGCCATGTCCAATGTCTTTATCGCATTCCAGGCCAACGAAGAAGCACGTCCGATCGTCGAGGCTATTCTGGCCGACAACCCCAATGCCCAGGTTGATCACTCGCCAGCACTTATCAAAATCGACGTACCGCAGCGCCTGACGATACGCCGACAGACGATCGAAAATATTACCGGGCAGCCCTTTGATTTACAGCAAATACACGTCAACCTGGTGACGTTGTCCGGTCACGTCGACGAAGACGATGACCAGTTCATCCTGAGCTGGAAACACTAACCTCACCACCCAAGGAGACCTGAACATGGATACCCGCGTCCTCAAACGCAAACTCGGCCTCAAGGAACGCTACGCCGCCATGACGCGCGGCCTCGGCTGGGAGACCACCTACCAGCCGATGGATCAGGTCTACCCGTACGACAAGTACGAGGGCATCAAGATCCACGACTGGGACCAGTGGCAGGACCCGTTCCGCCTGACCATGGACGCCTACTGGAAATACCAGGGCGAGAAGGAACGCAAGCTCTACGCCGTCATCGACGCCTTCGCGCAGAACAACGGCTTTCTGGGCATCAGCGATGCGCGCTACGTCAACGCGCTGAAGCTCTTCATCCAGGGCGTCAGCCCGTTGGAGTATTACGCGCATCGTGGCTTTGCGCATGCCGGCCGTGCGTTCCGCGGCGAGGGTGCCCGTGTGGCATGCCAAATGCAATCGATTGACGAGCTGCGCCACTACCAGACCGAAACGCATGCCATCAGCACCTACAACAAGTACTTCAACGGCATGCACCACGCGAACCACTGGTTCGACCGCGTGTGGTACCTGTCGGTGCCGAAGAGCTTTTTCGAGGACGCCTGCACCGCCGGCCCGTTCGAGTTCCTCACCTCGGTGAGCTTTTCGTTCGAGTATGTGCTGACCAACCTGCTGTTCGTGCCGTTCATGAGCGGCGCGGCGCACAACGGCGACATGTCCACCGTCACCTTCGGCTTCTCGGCGCAGTCCGACGAGAGCCGCCACATGACGCTGGGCATCGAGTGCATCAAGTTCATGCTGGAGCAGGACGAGGGCAACGTGCCGATCGTGCAGCGCTGGATCGACAAGTGGTTCTGGCGCGGCTACCGGCTGCTGACCCTCGTGGCCATGATGCAGGACTACATGCTGCCCAAACGTGGTCTGAGCTGGAAAGAGGCCTGGGAGATGTACGCGGAGTCGAACGGAGGAGCGCTTTTCAAAGACCTGTCGCGCTACGGGATCCGCGAACCCAAGGGCTGGGTTGACGCCTGCGAAGGCAAGCACCACATCAGTCATCAGGCGTGGAACACATTCTACAACTATGCGGCGGCGGCAGCGTTCCACACCTGGGTACCCAGCGACGAGGAGCTCGACTGGTTGAGCCAGAAATATCCGGATAGCTTCGACCGCTACTACCGCCCGCTGTTCGAGTACTACCGAGAGCAGCAGCAAGCGGGCAATCGGTTCTACAACAAGAACCTGCCGATGCTGTGCACGACGTGCCAGGTCCCGATGCTGTTCACCGAGCCGGGCGACCCCACGCGCATCTGCTACCGCGAGTCCACGTACGAGGGCGAGACCTACCATTTCTGCAGCGACCACTGCAAGGGCATCTTCGACCACGAGCCCGAGAAGTACGTGCAGAGCTGGCTGCCGGTGCACCAGATCTACCAGGGCCACTGCTTCAAGCCGGGGGTGGACCCGACCGCGCCGGGCTTCGACCCGCTGGCAGCGGTGCTGGACTACTACGAGCTGCAGTTCGGCCGCGACAACCTGGACTTCGAGGGTTCGGAGGACCAGCGCAACTTCGCCCGCTGGCGCGCCGGCGCGGCCTGAGCCCCCACACGACGAGGAGACCCCGACATGAGCGTTGCCGCCGTCAAGGAATACCGATTTCCCGCGCAGGACACGGTGGACAAGTTCCCCGCCCCGCTGCTGTACATCGGCTGGGAGGACCACCTGATGTTCTGTGCGCCGTTTTGCCTGCCGCTGCCGCCGACGATGCCGTTCGGCGCCCTGATCAGCGACGTGCTGCCCGGCCTGTACGGCTACCACCCGGACTTCGCGCGCATCGACTGGACACAAGCGCAATGGTTCAAGTCCGGCCAGCCGTGGACGCCGGATCCAGCCAAGTCGCTGGCCGACAACGGCCTCAAGCACAAGGACGCGATCCGTTTCCGCACGCCGGGCCTTACCGGCATCAAGGGCTCGCACCACTGAAACCGGCCGTGCGCGGTCCCGCGCCGCGCTCGGCCTCCCGACATGATGGCATGACGCACCAACTAACCATCGAGCCTCTGGGCGCGGCGCTGGACGTCGCACCCGGGCAAACGCTGCTGGACGCTGCCCTGCGCCACGGCATCTACCTGCCGCACGCCTGCGGTCACGGCCTGTGCGGCACCTGCAAGGTGCAGGTGCTGGCCGGCGAGGTCGACCACGGCCCGGCCAATCCGTTCGCCCTGATGGACGTCGAGCGCGAGGAAGGCAAGACGCTGGCGTGCTGCGCCACGGCCCTGTCCGACGTCGTCATCGAAGCCGACGTCGACGAGGACCCGGACGCCGAAGTGATCCCACTGCGCGACGTCACGGCCACCGTGGCGCGCGCCGAGATGCTGACCCCCGCCATCCGCGGCCTGTGGCTGCGGATGGACGAACCGTTGCCATTCCAGGCCGGCCAGTATGTGCAAGTGCATGTGCCGGGGGTGGAGGGCACGCGCGCCTTCTCGATCGCCAACAGCCCGCAGGAGGTACAGGCCACCGGCCTGCTCGAGCTCAACGTGCGCCGCGTGCCGGGCGGCGCCGCCACCACGTGGCTGCACGAGCGGCTGGCGCCGGGCGACCGGCTGCGCCTGAGCGGCCCCAACGGGCGCTTCTTCGTGCGCCGCTCGGCCGGCAAGCCGCTGATCTTCCTGGCCGGCGGCTCGGGCCTGTCCAGCCCGCGCTCGATGATCCTGGACCTGCTGGCCACCGGCTGGGGTCAGCCGATCACGCTGGTCTACGGCCAGCGCACGCGCGACGAGCTGTACTACCACGAGGAGTTCGTCGCGCTGGCCCGGCGCCACTCTCACTTCCATTACGTGCCGTGCCTGTCGCACGAGCCCGACGGCAGCGGCTGGGACGGCGCACGCGGCTTCGTGCATGAGGTGGCCAAGGCCCACTTCGGCGGGCAGTTCGCCGGCCACCAGGCCTACCTGTGCGGCCCGCCGCCGATGATCGAAGCCTGCCTGGCCACGCTGATACAGGGCCGCCTGTTCGAGCGCGATATCCACACCGAGCGCTTCCTGACAGCGGCCGATGCCGCCAGCGCCTCACGCAGCCCGCTGTTCCACCGGATCTGAGCCATGGGGCCCGCCGTCCGCCCGTACCGACGCCAGGAACGCGGCCAGCACCGGCGAGGGGTCATCTTTGCGCCACAGGCAGCACAGCTCCATGTCGCGCAACGACGGGCTGTTCAAGGGGCGAAAGACCACACCAGGCAGGCGCAGATTGGCCGCGGAGCGGGTGGTGATCGCCACCCCGAAACCCGCCGCCACCAGGGCGACGGCGGTGACGACGTCCTCCACCTCCTGCTCGACCCGCAGGGTCACCTCCTCGGCCTGGAAGGCCGCCCGCACCTCGTGCGCCAGGCCGTGCAGCGGCAGGTTGGGATACAGAATCATCGGCACCCCGTCGAGCTGGGGCAAGCGCACCTCGTGCGCCGCCGCCAGCGCATGCTTGGCCGGCAGGGCGACGCGCAGGGGCTCGCGCAGCAGCCGCTCCACCGCGATGTCGGGCTCGGGCGGCACCAACCGGTTGAAGCCCACGGCAATGCGGCGGTCGCGCAGCGCCTGGAGCTGCTCGGCCTTGGTCAGGTTGTGCAACACGATGCGCACCTGCGGGCGCTGCGCGTGAAACCGCGCCAGCAAACGGGGAATCGCGTCGAGCACGCCCGAGCCAAACAAGCCGACGTCCAGCCGCCCGGCGATGCCCTGCCCCGCCGCGCGGGTGCGCTCGGCGGCCTGCTCGCCCAGCGCCAGCAGATGGCGGGCCTCGTCGGCCAGCACACGGCCGGCCTCGGTGAGCTGCATGCCCTTGGTGGTGCGCAGAAACAGGGTGACGCCCAGCTCGGCCTCCAGCGCCTGGATATGGCGCGACAGCGGGGGCTGCGCCATGTGCAGACGCTCGGCCGCACGGCCCACATGCCCTTCCTCGGCCACCGTCAGAAACAGGCGCAGGCGACGGCCGTCCTGCAGCGCCCGGGTCCAGCTTTCCATACCGAGATGGTATCAAACAGGATCAAAACAGTATTGGACGGTATCGCCGTCTATTTCTAGACTGAAGCTCTCCACCATGTTTTTCACGCCACAAACCACGGTACAGGTCGAGGTCGTCGACACCGGCGAGCGCTATGCCTGCACCCGCACCGAAAGCCTGCTGCGCGGCATGTTGCGCCTGGGGCAGCGCGGCATCCCGGTGGGCTGCGTCAACGGCGGCTGCGGGGTGTGCAAGGTGCGCATCGTCCAGGGACAGGTGCAGCGCCTGGGACCGATCAGCCGCGCCCACGTCAGCGCCGACGAGGAGGCCGCCGGCTGCACGCTGGCCTGCCGCGTGGCACCGCAAACCGACGTCGTGCTGTGCGTCGAGGGGCGCATGGCCAAACCTTTCCGAGCCGGGGCCGCCGCGCGTGGCGCCGGCATGCCTTCCCCCCAACCCACCCCCTGAGAACGAGGAGACCACCATGGGCATTCTGCGCATCGGACACGCCAGCCTGCGTGTCATGGACATGGCCGCCGCCGTCCAGCACTACGAGAAGGTGCTCGGCATGAAAAAAACGATGGAGGACAAGCACGGAAACGTATACCTCAAGTGCTGGGACGAGTGGGACAAGTACTCGCTCATCCTGACCCCGTCCGACCAAGCGGGCATGAATCACGTCGCCTACAAGGTCGAGAAAGACAGCGACCTGGATGAGATCCAGGCCAAAGCCGAAGCCTGGGGCGTGCGCACCGAGATGCTGCCCGAGGGTGCGCTGCCGTCCACCGGGCGCATGCTCAAGTTCAACCTGCCCAGCGGGCACGAGATGCGCCTATACGCCTTCAAGGAGTACGTCGGCACCGACGTCGGCACCGTCAATCCCGACCCGTGGCCGGACGACATCCGCGGCGCCGGTGCGCACTGGCTGGATCACTGCCTGCTGATGTGCGAGCTCAACCCCGAGACCGGCGTCAACAAGGTGGCCGAAAACACCCAGTTCGCGATCGAGGTGCTGGACTTCTTCCTGACCGAGCAGGTAATGGTCGGCCCGGGCGGCGCCATCCAGGCCGCCACATGGTTGGCCCGCACCACGACGCCGCACGACATTGCCTTCGTCGGCGGCCCGCGCGCCGGTCTGCATCACATCTCGTTCTTCCTGGATAGCTGGCACGACGTGCTCAAGTCCGCCGACGTGATGGCCAAGAACAAGGTCAAGATCGACGTCGCGCCGACCCGCCACGGCATCACGCGCGGGGAGACCATCTACTTCTTCGACCCGAGCGGCAACCGCAACGAGACCTTTGCCGGGCTGGGCTATCTGGCCCAGCGGGACCGGCCGGTGACGACCTGGACCGAAGACAAGCTCTGGACGGGGATCTTCTACCACACCGGCGAGGCGGTGCCGTCCTTCACCGACGTCTACACCTGATCGGCCCACCTGGCCCGCGCGGGGCGTCCCCGCGCGGCGTGGGCCGAGCCGGTGCCACCCGCGCCGGCTCGGCACACGTCCTCCGCTTCCACGATGATCATCATGTCTACCCCCACCACGACCCAGCAGCACCTGAACGACGAGGCCGCCGCTGCGGCCTGCGCCGCCGCCATCGCCCACGCCCGCACGCTGGGCATCCGCGTCAACGTCGCCGTGTGCGACGCCAGCGGCGTGCTGCTGGCCTTCCGCCGCATGCACGGTGCCTTCCTACACTCGATCGACATCGCCATCGACAAGGCCTACACCGCCGCGAGCTTCGGCTTTCCGACGCGGCAGTGGATGGATCTGATCGGCACGGACGAGGCGCTACGCGCCGGCCTGCCGCTGCGGCCGCGGCTGGTGGTGTTCGGTGGCGGCCTGCCGGTGCGCGCCTCTGGCGCACTGGTCGGCGGCATCGGCGTCTCGGGTGGCTCGGCCGAGCAAGACGAAGCCTGCGCGCAGGCAGGCCTCGCAGCCATCGGCCTGGCGTGACGCTCAGCCCCCAGACCTTTTCCTGTCATCCCAACGTTGTCCATGAAACAGATCCTCAACTTCATCGGCGGTGAGTACGCCGCGTCCGACCGCACCTTCGACAAGCGCAGCCCGCTGACCGGCCAGGTCATCGCCCAGGTGCACGAGGCCAGCCGCGAGCAGGTCGATGCCGCGGTGCGCGCCGCGCGCGCGGCGCTGCGCGGCCCGTGGGGCCGCATGACCGTGGCCGAGCGGGTCGAGCGCCTGTACGCCGTGGCCGCCGGCATCGAGCGGCGCTTCGAGGAATTCCTCGCCGCCGAGTGCGAGGACACCGGCAAACCGATGAGCCTGGCGCGGCACGTGGACATCCCGCGCGGCGCAGCCAACTTCCGCATCTTTGCCGACGTGGTCAAGAACGTGCCGACCGAGTTTTTCGAGATGGCCACGCCCGATGGCCGCGGCGCGATCAACTACGGCTACCGCACGCCAGTAGGCGTGGTCGGCGTGATCTGCCCGTGGAACCTGCCGCTGCTGCTGATGACGTGGAAGGTGGGCCCCGCGCTGGCCTGCGGCAACGCCGTGGTCGTCAAGCCCAGCGAGGAGACGCCGCAGACCGCCGCGCTGCTGGGCGAGGTGATGAACGAGGCCGGCATCCCGCCGGGCGTCTACAACGTCGTGCACGGTTTCGGGCCGGCGTCGGCCGGCGAGTTCGTCACCACCCACCCCGGCGTCAACGCCATCACCTTCACCGGCGAGACGCGCACCGGCGAGGTCATCATGAAGGCCGCTGCCAAGGGTGCGCGGCCGGTCAGCCTGGAGATGGGCGGCAAGAACGCGGCGATCGTCTTCGCCGACTGCGACTTCGACGCCGCCATCGAGGGCACGATGCGCTCGGTGTTCGCCAACTGCGGCCAGGTGTGCCTGGGCACCGAGCGCGTCTATGTCGAGCGGCCGATCTTCGAGCGCTTTGTCGAGGCGCTCAAGCGCGGCGCCGAGGGGTTGACGCTGGGCCGGCCGGAAGATCCGGCCACCACGCTCGGCCCGCTGATCAGCGCCGAGCACCAGGCCAAGGTGCTGTCGTACTACCGCCTGGCGGTCGAGGAAGGCGCCACCGTCGTCACCGGCGGCGGCGTGCCGTCGATGCCGGGCGAACTGGCCGGCGGCTCCTGGATCCAGCCCACCATCTGGACCGGGCTGCCGGAGTCCGCGCGCGTGATGAAGGAAGAGATCTTTGGCCCCTGCTGCCACATTGCGCCCTTCGACACCGAAGAGGAAGTGCTGGCCAAGGCCAACGACAACGACTATGGCCTGGCCTGCGCGATTTGGACGCGCGACGTCAGCCGGGCGCACCGCGTGGCGCAGCGCATGGAAGTTGGTTTGAGCTGGGTCAACAGTTGGTTCTTGCGTGACCTGCGTACCCCGTTCGGTGGTGCCAAACAGTCGGGCATCGGCCGCGAGGGCGGCGTGCACTCGCTCGAGTTCTACACCGAGCTGAAAAACGTCTGCATCAAGCTGTGACGCGGCGCGTTGACCCCCCGCAGCGGCGGGGGTTGTTCATGCTTACAAGGTATCGAGAAATCTATAAAAAGTATTTGAATGGTATTGCTCCGCGCCTTAGGATGACTCCGATGACACACGATCACGCCAACCCTGAAGTCGGCCGCGAGGTGCTCGCGGCTGGCATTCGCACGAACTACCATGACGTTGGTCAAGGCTTTCCGGTTTTGCTGATTCACGGCTCCGGTCCCGGTGTCAGTGCCTGGGCCAACTGGCGGTTGACGATGCCGCGTTTGGCCGCGCGTGCCCGTGTGCTGGCGCCTGACATGGTCGGCTTTGGTTACACCGAGCGGCCCGCTGGCATCCAGTACGGGATGGATACCTGGGTTGACCATGCGCTGGGCTTCATCGACGCACTCGGGCTGGCGCAGGTGGACCTGGTAGGTAACTCGTTCGGCGGTGCGCTGGCGTTGGCCTTGGCCATCCGCCATCCGCAGCGGGTGCGCCGCCTGGTGCTGATGGGGGCGGCGGGCGTGCCGTTTCAGTTGACACCGGGGCTGGATGCGGTGTGGGGCTACGAGCCATCGGTGCAGGCGATGCGCCGTTTGCTCGATATCTTTGCCTACGACCGCCGCCTGGTGAATGACGAATTGGCTGAGTTGCGCTACCGCGCCAGCGTTCGACCCGGGGTGCAGGAGGCGTTTGCCGCGATGTTTCCGGCGCCGCGTCAGCGCTGGATCGATGCGCTGGCCAGCCCCGAGGCAGCCATCCGCTCGCTGCCGCACGAAACGCTGATCATCCATGGGCGCGAGGATCGGGTCATCCCGCTGTCCAACGCCCTGACGCTGGCGCGCTGGATCCACCGCAGCCAACTGCACGTGTTCGGTCGCTGTGGCCATTGGACCCAGATCGAGCATGCCGAACGGTTTGCCCGTCTGGTGGGCGACTTTCTGGCGGAAGCTGGCCCGGATGAGCCGCGCCCACTCGATGCCCAAGAACCTCGCGAGGAGCCTTTGCTGTGATGCTTGCAACCACCCTAGATGCGCTGGGCGATGAACTGTACGCCGCGCTCGTCGGATGCCATGTCGTCGAACCGCTCACGAGCCGACACGCCGACATCACCATCGAAGATGCCTACGCCATTCAGCAGCGGCTCAATGCGCGTCGCGTGGCTGCGGGTGAGCGCATCATCGGTAAAAAAATTGGTGTGACCAGCCAAGCGGTGATGAATATGCTGGGCGTCAACCAGCCGGACTTTGGCATGTTGACCGACGGCATGGTTTACAACGAGGGCGAGGCGATTCCAGCGGCACGCCTGATCCAGCCCAAAGCTGAAGGGGAAATCGCGTTTGTCCTCAAACGTGACCTGCAAGGTCCCGGAGTGACCGCTGCCGATGTGCTGGCCGCCACCGAGGGTGTGATGGCCTGCTTCGAAATCGTCGACAGCCGCATCCGCGACTGGAAGATCAAAATCCAGGACACGGTGGCCGACAACGCATCCTGCGGCGTGTTCGTGCTGGGTGATCGCCTGGTCGATCCCAAATCGGTCGATTTGCACGCGTGCGGTATGGTGCTGGACAAGAATGGCGAGATCGTCGTGACCGGCGCCGGCGCGGCCACGATGGGTTCGCCGCTGACAGCGGTGGCATGGTTGGCCAATACGCTGGGACGTATGGGCGTGCCCCTCAAGGCCGGAGAGGTCATCCTGTCGGGCGCGTTGGGCGCGATGGTGCCGGTGCAGCAGGGCGACAGCCTACGGGTGACGATAGGCGGCATCGGTGGCTGTTCGGTGCGTTTTGTGTGAATCCAGGGGCAGGTGGTGGGGCACGTTTCAAACGCATCGACCCTGTTGCCCAGGGCCGTGATGGTGCTTGTGTCGCGGCGGGCGCGGCAAGGTCACGAGTCCGATTTGGAGGCGACATGGGCGCAGCTTTCGGCTGTCGCTGCCAGCTTCCCGGGTTATTTGGGTGGGCAGTTGATTCGTCCCTCAGAGCAGGGCGAAACCGACGACGCACGGCTGTACCACATGCTGTTTGCGTTCGACAGCGAGGAGCATCTGCGTGCGTGGCAGGAATCCCCCGCGCGTGCGCTGGGACTCAAAGCGCTGGAGCCGCACGTTGAAGGTCGCGACGTCCCCCCGGTTTTGAGTAGCGCCGCGATCTGGAGTCCAATCCCCAACGACAAGGAGATTGGACGTGAAGAAGCGTTTTACCGAAGAGCAGATCATCGGCTTCCTGCGTGAGGCGGAGGCCGGCCTGCCGGTCAAGGACCTGTGCCGCCGGCACGGCTTCAGCGAAGCCTCGTACTACCTGTGGCGCAGCAAGTTCGGCGGCATGAGCGTGCCCGACGCCAAGCGGCTCAAGGAGCTGGAGGCGGAGAACACCCGGCTGAAGAAGCTGCTGGCCGAGCAGATGTTCGAGAACGACGTGATCAAGGACGCCCTGCGAAAAAAGTGGTGACCGCACCGGCCAGGCGCGAGCTGGTGCGGCATCTGGTGGACAAGGGCTTGAGCGAGCGGCGATCGCTGGCGATGGTGCGCATGAGCGCCAGCGCCTACCGCTATGCGCCGCGTCCGGACCGCAATGTCGAACTGCGGGCGCGGATCCTGGCGCTGGCGCAGCGGCACACGCGCTACGGCGTCGGGATGATCCACCTCAAGCTCAGGCAAGC
>NZ_VJNA01000015.1 GCF_007556585.1 Tepidimonas aquatica
GCTTCTTCAGCCGGGTGTTCTCCGCCTCCAGCTCCTTGAGCCGCTTGGCGTCGGGCACGCTCATGCCGCCGAACTTGCTGCGCCACAGGTAGTACGAGGCTTCGCTGAAGCCGTGCCGGCGGCACAGTTCCTTGACCGGCACGCCGGCCTCGGCCTCACGCAGGAAGCCGATGATCTGCTCTTCGGTAAAACGCTTCTTCACGTCCAATCTCCTTGTCGTTGGGGATTGGACTCCAGATCGCGGCGCTACTCAAAACCGGGGGGACGTCGCTTCAACAAGGACGGACGCGACCTGTTCGCCGGCCGTGCGGTGGAAATCCTGGAGGTCACCAAGCTGAAGGAGGAGATGGGCGAGAAGACGGTGGCGGTGGATGCCTTCGAGGGCAACAACCTTGTCCTCGTCGATGAAGGGCACCGCGGTGCTTCGGCAGGCGGCGAAGGGGCCTGGATGAAGTTCCGCAACGCGCTGTGTGAAAAGGGCTTCTCGTTCGAATATTCCGCCACCTTCGGCCAGGCCGTGGCCGGAAACCGACAGCTGACCGACCTCTACGCGCGCAGCACGCTGTTCGACTATTCGTACCGCTGGTTCTACGGCGACGGTTTCGGCAAGGACTACCACATCCTCAACCTGGAGGACGATCGCAACGAGGAATGGATGAGGACCTACCTCACCGCCTGCCTGCTGTCGTTCTTCCAGCAGCAGCGGCTGTACCGGGAACAGGAAGCGAGCCTGCGCCCGTTCAACATCGAAAAGCCGTTGTGGGTCTTCGTGGGCGGCAGCGTCAATGCCGTGCGCAAGGAGGACAAAAAGGATGTGTCCGACGTCGTGGCCATCCTGAAGTTCCTGGCCACCTACGTGGCGAATCGCAAGGACAGCACCGAGCGCATCCGGCGCGTGCTGAACGAGGGGTTGCTGACGGCCACCGGCAAGAACCTGTTCGCGGGCCGTTTCGCCTACCTGAACACCTGCGGCCTGTCGCCGGAACAGATCTTCGACGAAACACTGGCGACCCTGTTCAACGCTCCCGCAGGCGGCCTGCTGCACGTCGAGAACCTGAAGGGTGCCGCCGGCGAAATCGGCGTGCGCGTGGGCGACAACGCGTTCTTTGGCGTCATCAACGTCGGTGACGACACCAAGCTGGTGAAGCTGTGCGAAGCCAGCGGCTTGCATGTCGCCGAGCGGGAATTCTCCGGCTCGTTGTTCCACGAGCTGGACAAGCCGCACTCCGCCATCAACGTGCTCATTGGTTCGAAGAAGTTCACCGAGGGCTGGAGCAGCTGGCGCGTGAGCACCATGGGGCTGATGAACGTTGGGCGCAGCGAGGGCGCGCAGATCATCCAGCTCTTCGGCCGCGGCGTGCGGTTGAAGGGTTACGGCATGAGCCTCAAGCGCAGCGTGCGTGCAACCCTCCCCGCGGCGCTGAAACGGCCCAGATACATCGACCTGCTCGAAACGCTGCATATCTTCGGCGTCCGTGCCGACTACATGGAACAGTTCCGGAAGTTCCTGGAAGATGAAGGATTACCCGCCAACGAAGAACGCATCGAATTCATCCTGCCGGTCATCCGGAACCTGGGCACGACGCCGCTCAAGACGATCCGTCTCAAGAAAGAGATCAACGGCATCAAGACCGAATTTGGCGACGCCTTCCGCAAGCTGGGGCCGGTTCCGACCCTCCAGCCCCCGCGCCCCGACCTTGAGCCCGCCACGGCCTATCTGCAGAAGAACCAGGTGGTGCTGAACTGGTACCCGAAGATCCAGGCCATGAAGTCCGACGGGGTATCGGGCAGCGACGACGAAGGCGCTCCCAATGAGGCGCACCTGACGAAGCAGCACATCGCCTTCCTGGACCTCGATCAGCTGTACTTCGACCTCGAACGTTTCAAGGCCGAGCGTGGCTGGCACAACCTCAACCTGCCCCGTTCCGGCATCGCTGCTTTGCTGATGGACACCAGCTGGTACCGGCTGCTGATCCCCGCGTCGGAGCTGGCCTTCGACGCGTTCGAAAAGGTGCGCGTATGGCAGGAGATCGCCCAGGCCCTGCTGCGCAAGTACGTGGAGCGCTACTACACCTTCCGCAAGAAAGAGTGGGAACTGCCGCACCTGGAGTACCGTGACCTCACCGACGACGATCCCAACTTCCCATCCATCCTGAGCGAAGATGGCGCCGAATACGGTTACCGGATCCTGATCGAGGAATCGCAGCAGGAAATCGTCGCAAAACTGAAAGAGCTGAAAGAGGCCATCGAGCAAGGGAATCTGAAGGACTGGGAGTTCCGGGGCCTCAAGGCGATCTGGTTCGGGCGACACCTCTACCAGCCGTTGCTGTTCCTGGACGGCAGTGCAGTCGAGATCTCACCCGCCCCGCTCAACAAGGGCGAGCGCCGGTTCATCGAGGACCTGAAGGCGTTCCACGACGCCAACCCCGACTATTTTGCAGAACGGGAGCTCTACCTGCTGCGCAACCTGAGCAAGGGCCGTGGCGTCGGCTTCTTCGAGGCTGGCAACTTCCACCCGGACTTCATCATCTGGCAGCTCGAAGGCAAACGGCAGCGCGTGACCTTTGTCGACCCCAAAGGCATCCGCAACGTCGGCCTCCGAGATCCCAAGATCAGCTTCTACGAAACGGTCAAGGACATCGAGAAACGGCTGGGGCAGCCTGATGTTGTGCTCGAGTCCTTCATCGTCTCGAACACGCCCTCGCATGAAATGAGCAAGCTTTGGGGCATCACCAAAGGCGAAATGCAGAAAAAACACATCCTGTTTCAGGAGGAAGACGGGGAGACGTACATCCGCGCGTTGCTCGAGCCGACCCGAAGCATGGAGGTCTCCGCAAGCTCGTAACTGCATTGCCTGCACTTGGGTCCGCCAAGCCACAGATGGCCACCACCGAGTGCAGGCACGCTCGCACAACGTCGGAGACATGCGGGCCAATGTCAGCTCCACGGATTGATGACCGCCGCCCCCGCCGCCTCGAAGGGCGCGGTATCGCGTGACGCCACGATGAAGCCCCGCGATGCGGCGATGGCGGCGATGTAGCCATCCGGCGTCGGGAAGCCACGCCCCCCATTCCTGGCCGCCACGGCCAGCTCTGCGTAGCAACGTGCTGCCTCCGTGTCGAAGGACAGCACGCGATCCCTGAACAGCTCCAGCAGCGCGTTGAGCGCGCCGTCCAGCTGGTCCCTGCGCCTGCCCCGCGGCAGGGCCTGGATGCCGAACAGCAGCTCGGCCAGCGTGACTGAGGAGATGTAGAGGGTCTCCGCCGCCTGGTCGTTCAGACAGGCCAGAACGGCCGGGTTGGGTTCCGGCTTCATCGCCTCGGACACGTTGGTGTCGAGGACGATCATTCGAACCTAGGCGGCTCGGCGGGCGTCCTGTCACGGACGCTTTCCAGGATGGCGAAGTCTTCGTCCGTGAGGCCACTCTTCCGGCCGATGGCTGCCAGGGCGTCACCCACCAGCACCCGGTTTTCCGGCTTGAACGCCACCGCCAGGATCTCGCGCACCTCGGCCTCGGTGCTGCGGCCATGCTGCTCGGCCTGCGTCCGCAAGGCGCGGTGCACGTCCTCAGGCACGTTGCTGATCGTCGGGATCGCCATGACGCCCCCTCCCCCTCCATAGGGCTGTGGCTCGGGCTTACGTTGCACTCGACAGCGGGTTAAAGTGTGTTCGGCGCCTGACCGTGCCAGCGACAGCCAACTGCGGCCTCACTCCCACTCAATCGTCGCCGGCGGCTTGGAGCTGACGTCGTAGGTGACGCGGTTGATGCCGCGCACCTCGTTGATGATGCGGCTGGAGACGCGCTTGAGCAGGCTGTAGGGCAGCTCGGCCCAGTCGGCGGTCATGAAGTCGCTGGTCTGCACCGCGCGCAGCGCCACCACATAGTCGTAGGTGCGGCCGTCGCCCATCACGCCGACGCTCTTGACCGGCAGGAACACCGCAAACGCCTGGCTGACGAGGTCGTACCAGCTTTTGCCGGAGTTCGGCTCGATGGTCGAGCGCAGCTCCTCGATGAAGATGGCGTCGGCGCGGCGCAGCAGGTCGGCGTATTCCTTTTTGACCTCGCCCAAAATGCGCACACCCAGCCCTGGCCCGGGGAAGGGGTGGCGGTACACCATGTCGTGCGGCAGCCCCAACGCCACGCCCAGCTCGCGCACTTCGTCCTTGAACAGGTCGCGCAGCGGCTCCAGGAGCTTGAGGCCCAACTGCTCGGGCAGGCCACCGACGTTGTGATGGCTTTTGATCGTGACGGCTTTCTTGCTCTTGGCGCCGCCGGACTCGATCACGTCCGGGTAGATGGTGCCCTGCGCCAGCCACTGGATGCCCTTGGAGCCGGGGCGCGCGGCCTTGAGCTTTTCCGCCTCGGCCTTGAAGACATCGACGAACAGCCGCCCGATGATCTTGCGCTTGCGCTCGGGGTCGGTCACGCCAGCCAGCTCGCGCAGGAACAGGTCGCTGGCGTCCACCCGGATCACCCGGGCGTGCAGCTTGCCGGCGAACATGTCCATCACCATGTCGCCTTCGTGCAGGCGCAGCAGGCCATGATCGACGAACACGCAGGTGAGCTGGTCGCCAATCGCCCGGTGGATGAGCGCTGCGGCCACCGAGGAATCGACCCCTCCCGAGAGGCCCAGCAGCACCTCCTCGTCGCCGACCTGGGCGCGGATGGCCGCCACCGCCTCCTCGATGTGGTCGCGCATGATCCAGTCGGGCCTGGCGCCGCAGATCTCCAGCACGAAGCGCTCCAGGATCGCCCGCCCCTGCACGGTGTGCGTCACCTCCGGGTGGAACTGCACGCCGTAGAAGCGCCGCGCCTCGTCGGCCATGCCGGCGATCGGGCAGGAGTCGGTGCTGGCCATCAGCTTGAAGCCGGGCGGCAGCTCCACCACCTTGTCGCCGTGGCTCATCCACACCTTGAGCATCCCATGCCCCTCGGGGGTGTGGAAGTCGGCGATGTCCTTCAGCAGCGCGGTGTGGCCGCGCGCGCGCACCTCGGCGTAGCCGAACTCGCGCACCGGCGAGCCCTCCACGCGCCCGCCGAGCTGCTGCGCCATCGTTTGCATGCCGTAGCAGATGCCCAGCACCGGCACGCCCAGCTCGAACACCGCATCGGGCGCGCGGTCGTCCACCTCGTAGACGCTGGCGTGGCTGCCCGAAAGGATCACGCCCTTGAGCCGCCCGTCGGCGGCGTACTGCCGCACCCACTCGCTGCTGACGTCGCAGGGGTGCACCTCGCAATAGACGTGCGCCTCGCGCACGCGCCGCGCGATCAGCTGCGTGACCTGCGAGCCGAAGTCGAGGATGAGGATCTTGTCGTGGTTCATCGGGTCATATCCGCTGCGGGGCCGACAAAGCGAAGGGCCGCCTCGCTGGCGGCCCTCGGCACGGCGTGGTATCAATCCAGCCGGTAGTTGGGCGCTTCCTTGGTGATTTGCACGTCGTGCACATGGCTTTCGCGGATGCCCGCGGCGGTGATTTGCACGAACGCGGCCTTTTCGTGCAGCTCGGCGATGCTGGCGCAGCCGCAATAACCCAACGCGGCGCGCACGCCACCGGCCATTTGGAAGATGATGGCCACCACCGACCCCTTGTACGGCACGCGGCCCTCGATACCCTCGGGCACCAGCTTGTCGGCGTTGGGGTTGGCGGCCTCGTCGTTTTCCTGAAAGTAACGGTCGGCGCTGCCGGCCTTCATCGCACCGATCGAGCCCATGCCGCGGTAGCTCTTGTAGCTGCGGCCCTGGTACAGGATCACCTCGCCGGGCGCCTCCTCGGTGCCGGCGAACATGCCGCCCATCATCACGCAGTGCGCGCCGGCGGCCAGGGCCTTGGCGATGTCGCCGCTGTAGCGGATGCCGCCGTCGGCGATCAGCGGCACACCCGTCCCCTTGAGCGCCTGCGCCACGTTGTCGATGGCGGTGATCTGCGGCACGCCGACCCCGGCGACGATGCGCGTGGTGCAGATCGAGCCCGGCCCGATGCCGACCTTGACCGCGTCCGCCCCGGCGTCCACCATGGCGCGCGCGGCTTCGCCCGTGGCGATGTTGCCGCCCACCACCTGCACCTGCGGGAAGTTGTGCTTGACCCAGCGCACGCGGTCCAGCACGCCCTTGCTGTGGCCGTGCGCGGTGTCGACGACGATGACGTCCACCCCGGCCTTGACCAGCGCCTCGACGCGCTCGTCGGTGCCGGGGCCGACGCCGACCGCGGCGCCGACGCGCAGGCGGCCGTTGTCGTCGCGCGCGGCGTTGGGGAAGTTGAGCTGCTTGGTGATGTCCTTGACCGTGATGAGGCCCTTGAGCTCGAACGCGTCGTTGACCACCAGCAGCCGCTCGAGTTTGTGTTTGTTCAGCAGCGCCTTGGCGGCCTCGGGGGTGGTGCCTTCGGGCACGGTGACCAGCCGCTCACGCGGCGTCATGATCTCGCGCACCGGCGCGTCCATGCGGGTTTCGAAGCGCAGATCGCGCCCGGTGACGATGCCCACCACCTTGCCCGCTTGCACCACCGGAAAACCGGACACCCCCAGCTCGTCGGACAGCTTGACCACCTGACGCACGGTGGTGTCGGGGCTGATGACGACGGGGTCGCGCAGCACGCCCGACTCGTAGCGCTTGACCTTGGCCACCTGCGCGGCCTGCTCCTGCACCGACAGGTTTTTGTGGATGATGCCGATGCCGCCTTCCTGGGCGATGGCGATGGCCAACCGCGCTTCGGTGACCGTGTCCATCGCCGCCGACACCAGCGGCAGGTTCAGGCGGATGTCGCGGGTGAGCTGCGTGGCCAGCGACGTATCTTTGGGCAGAACTTGCGAGTAGGCGGGAACGAGCAGGACGTCGTCGAACGTCAGGGCTTTTCCGAGCAGGCGCATGGGATTGGCTCCAAAAATGCTATTGTACCGGTGCCCTTGCGCCACCCGCCACGGCCAGGCTCAGGGGCGGCGGCGCGCAAACAGGCCGGGCGCCCGCGCCCCCTGGCGGGCAAAGCGCTCGCGCCGCGCCACCTTGGGATCCACGCGCAGCGGTCGGGTCAGCTCCAGACGGTCGCCGTCGCGCAACGGGGCATCCAGCGCCACGCGGCGCCCCCAGACGCTGGCGGCCAGCCGCTGCTGCGCCAGCGCCTCGGCCACCGGCCAGCCGCTGGCCTGCACCGCCTGCTCCACGGTGGCGTCAGCGGGCAGCGTCAACGTGGCTACGCGCACACGGCGCGGCGCTTCGGCCCAGACGAGCTCCACCTGCATGCCGCCCTACCCCTGCGTGCCGTGCAATTGGTCGGCGCGCTTGACGAAAGCGTCCACCAGCGTGTTGGCGATGCGGTCGAACACCGGCCCCACCAGCGCCGCCAGCACGCTGCTGGAAAAGCCGTACGTGAGCACGAAGTCGATGCGGCACGCTGCCGGCTGGCCGCCAGCCCCGTCACCCAGGGGGGTGAAGGTCCAGTCGCCCTCCAGTTGCGAAAACGGCCCATCGACCAGCGTGAGCCGAATGCGCCGGCCAGGCTCGTGGACGTTGCGGGTGGTGAAGCTCTTGTGCACGCCGCCAAAGGCCATGCCAATCGACGCCACCATGCCCTCCGGGGTGCGCTCGAGGACGCGGCCATATTCACACCACGGCAAAAAAGCCGGGTAGTGCTCCACGTCGCTGACGAGGTCGAACATCTGTTTGGCGCTGTGCCACACCAGCACCGATTTGCGCACGGTCTTGGGTTTCATACAATCGCGAGTCTTGCCCGATTGTAGGCCCCATGAGTGCTCCGAACCGCAAACCTCAGCCCGCGCTGATCGCCGACAACAAAAAGGCCTTCTTCAACTACCACATCGAAGAGCGCTTCGAGGCCGGTGTGGTGCTGCAGGGCTGGGAGGTGAAGGCCATCCGCGAGGGCAAGGTACAGCTCACCGAGGGCTATGTGGTGGTACGCGACGGCGAGCTGTTTTTGATCGGCTGCCTGATCCACCCGCTGCGCAGCACCTCCACCCACATCCGCGCCGACAGCGCACGCACGCGCAAGCTACTGATGCACAAGGATGAAATCCGCCGCCTGATCGGCAAGGTGGAGCAAAAGGGCTACACGCTGGTGCCGCTGAACCTGCACTGGAAAAACGGTCGTGTGAAGTGCGAAATCGCCCTGGCGCGCGGCAAGGCCCAGCACGACAAACGCGACGCCATCAAGGAGCGCGAAGGCAAGCGCGAGGTGGAGCGCGCGCTCAAACAGCGCACGCGCTAAAGCCCTCCGCCCCGGCAGCGCAGGACCACCGCCGCGGCACCGCAGGCGCGGCACGCGGCGGCTTCGGGTTCAGGCCACGTCGCGCAACGGGTGCGCGTAGGCTGGCCAGGGGCTGACGAAAAACGGCTCCACCATCGCCGGCGTCACATCCTCCAGGCGTGCCGGGTTCCAGCGCGGCTGGTGGTCCTTGTCCACCGCCAGCGCCCGAATACCCTCCACCGTCTCGCTTTGCGCGGGGCTGCGGCCCAGGTGGTGCGGGTGGAAGCAGTGGCGCACCAGATCGCGCTCCATGCGCAGCTCGTCGGCCAGCGTCATGCCGCGGGCGCGCCGGATTTGCTGCAACACCACGTGCACCATCAGCGGGCAGCGCTGCCGCAACACGGTCAGCGTGTGCCGGGCGGCGTCGGTGCCAGCGGCCTCAAGCGCCGCCACGATGCCCGCCACGTCCGGCGCCGCGAAGGCCGCCTGCACCTCCGACGCAAGCGGTACAGCGCCGGCGACCGGGGCGGACCGCCAGCCCGCAGCGTCCATCCACGCCACCCACGCGGCGTCGAACGCCGCCGGGCTGTCGGCGTCAAGCTGGGCCAACGCATCCCACGCGCGCGGCAGGTCGGCCGCCGGCGCGGCGCGGTCGGCCAACCCCCACGCCAGCGCGGCGTCCGCGCCAATGACCGCACCCGTCAAGCCCAGGTATTCGCCCACGTGCCCGGGGCAGCGGCTCAGGAAGTAGCCGCCCGCCACGTCGGGAAACAGGCCGATGTTGGTCTCGGGCATGGCCATCTTGGTGCGCTCGGTGACGATGCGCCAGCGCCCGCCCTGGCTGATGCCCATGCCGCCGCCCATCACCACCCCGTCCATGAAGGCGATGTAGGGCTTGGGGTAGGTGTGGATCAGGTGGTTGAGGGCGTACTCCTCGGTGAAAAAATCCTCCAGCCGCGCGTCGCCCGCCAGCGCCGCTTGGTGGAAAAAGCGGATATCGCCCCCGGCGCAGAAAGCGCCAAACGGCCCATCCTTGCCGATACCACGGATGGCCACCGCCACCACGGTCGGATCGTCGCGCCACGCCCGCAGCGCCTGCGTCAGTGCACGCACCATGCCCAGATCCAGCGCGTTGAGCGCCTTGGGGCGGGTGAGCGTGATGCGCCCCACACCGTTGGGCGTGCGCTCGAGATGGACCAATTCGCTCATACGCCCTCCCGGCTGGCGCGCTTGCGCTCGTGTTCTTTGAGCAGCCGCTTGCGCAGACGGATGCTCTTGGGGGTGATTTCGGCCAGTTCGTCGTCGGCGATGAACTCCACCGCGTACTCCAGCGTCAGCTCGATCGGCGGAGTGAGCTTGATCGCCTCGTCCTTGCCGCTGGCGCGAAAGTTGGTCAGTTGCTTGGTGCGCACCGGGTTGACGACGAGATCGTTGTCGCGGCTGTGGATGCCGATGATCATGCCTTCGTACACCGGGTCACCGGGCTTGACGAACATGCGCCCACGGTCGTCCAGCTTGCCCAGCGCATAGGTGACGATCTCGCCGTCGTCCTGGCTGATAAGCACGCCGTTTTTACGCCCGGCGATCTCGCCCTTGTAAGGCTCGTAGCCATCGAAGATGTTGGACATCAGGCCCGTGCCGCGCGTCAGGTTCAAAAACTCCGTCTGGAAGCCGATTAGCCCGCGCGCCGGGATGCGGTACTCCAACCGCACGCGCCCGCGCCCGTCGGGCTCCATGTTGACCAGCTCGCCCTTGCGCTCGCCCAGCGCCTGCATCACGGCGCCTTGGTGCTGCTCCTCCACGTCCACGGTCAGCAGCTCGATGGGCTCGTGGCGCACGCCGTCGATGTCCCGCAACACCACGCGCGGCCGCGACACCGCCAGCTCGTAGCCCTCGCGGCGCATATTTTCCAGCAGGATCGTCAGGTGCAGCTCGCCGCGGCCACTCACCTCGAACACGCCGTCTTCGCTGGTTTCGCGCACACGCAGCGCCACGTTGCTTTGCAGCTCGCGCTGCAGCCGGTCCCAAATCTGCCGGCTGGTGACGAACTTGCCCTCGCGCCCCGCCAGCGGGCTGGTATTGACGCAAAAGTTCATCGTCAAGGTGGGTTCGTCCACCTTGAGCATCGGCAGCGGTCGCGGATCGAGCGGATCGGTGACGGTCACGCCAATGCCGATATCCTCGATGCCGCTGATGAGTACGATGTCGCCCGGCCCGGCGCTGTCGGCCTGCACCCGCTCCAGCCCTTGGAACTTAAGCACCTGGTTGATGCGGCCTTTGCGGCGCGGGCCGTCGGGCCCCTCGCACACCAGCACCTCCATGCCGGGGCGCAGCGTGCCGGCGTTGATGCGGCCCACACCGATGCGCCCCACGTAGCTGGAGTAGTCCAGCGACGATATTTGCAGCTGCAGCGCAGCGTCGGCGTCCCCTTGGTGCACCGGAACGTGCTGCAGAATCGTCTCAAACAGCGGCCCCATGTCGGTGCCCCAGGCTTGGCCGGGCTCGCCTTCGGTCAGCGACGCCCAGCCGTTGAGGCCCGAGGCGTACACCACGGGAAAGTCCAACTGCTCATCGGTGGCCCCGAGCTTGTCGAACAGGTCGAAGGCCGCGTTGATGACATGGTCGGGCCGCGCGCCGGGCTTGTCCACCTTGTTGACGACGACGATGGGCTTCAAGCCCAACGCCAACGCCTTCTTGGTCACGAAGCGCGTCTGCGGCATCGGCCCTTCCTGCGCGTCGATGAGCAGCAGCACGCCGTCCACCATCGACAGCGCCCGCTCGACCTCGCCACCGAAGTCGGCGTGGCCGGGCGTGTCCACGATGTTGATGTGCGTGCCCTTCCAACGGACGGCGCAGTTTTTGGCCAGGATGGTGATGCCGCGCTCGCGCTCCAGGTCGTTGCTGTCCATCACGCGCTCGCCGACCTGCTGGTTGTCGCGGAAGGTGCCGCTTTGGCGCAGCAGTTGGTCCACCAGCGTGGTCTTGCCGTGGTCCACGTGGGCGATGATGGCGATGTTGCGTATCGGTCGTGTCATGATGCGGTCGATTGGGTCAGCCACTGGGCGATCTCGGTGGGCGCCAGCAGCCGGATGGGAATCAGTTCGCCGCCCACGCAGCGCGCAGTGCCCAGCAGCGCGCGCGGGCGCGCACCGAACACGGCCACGTGCGCGGCGTCGGGCCAGCGGCCACGGCGGCGCAACCCGGTAAGGAAGCGGCCCGCTTCGGCCTCGTCCAGCACCACTTCGGGCCAGCCGTGCAGCAACACTTCGGGCGGACGCAACAGCCGCAGCCGCTCGGGCGGCGGCAGCGCTTCGAGCGCTTCGATGGCCACGGCCTGCGCCAACTGCAAAGGCCCCGTGGCCAGGCGTCGCAGCGCCGCCAGGTGCGCGCCACAGCCCAGCGCCTGGCCAATGTCTTCGGCCAGCGTGCGCACGTAGGTGCCTTTGCTGCAACGCACGTGCAGGTGCAGCGCCGTGGGGTCGTCCGGCACCGCCGTGAGCGTCAGCGCGTGGATGGTCACCGCCCGCGGCGCGCGCTCGACCTCCAGGCCCGCGCGCGCGTAGGCGTACAGGGGCTTGCCGTCTTTTTTGAGCGCGCTGTGCAGCGGCGGCACCTGTTCGATCGTGCCTGTGAAGCGCTGCGCGACGACGTGCAGCTGCGCAGGGGTCAGCAGGGCGGGATCGACGGCGGCGGTGGCCACCACCTCCCCTTCGGCGTCGCCGGTGCGGGTGCGCACGCCCAGCCGCAACGTGGCTTCATAGACCTTGTCGGCATCGAGCTGGACTTGCGCGAACTTGGTGGCGGCGCCCAGACACACCGGCAGCAGCCCGCTGGCCAGCGGATCCAACGTGCCGGTGTGGCCGGCTTTTTCGGCCCCCAGCAGCCATTTGACTTTGGACACGGCCGCCTGCGCGGACATGCCCGCGGGCTTGTCCAGCAACAGCACCCCATGCACGGGGCGCCGCGGCACCCGTGCACGGGGCTCGGCGGTCATGCGCCCTCCTCGTCCTTGCCGCGCGAGGCCACGGCCTTGGCGATGAGCGCGTTGAGGTCGGCGGCGCGCTCGATCGAGCGGTCGTAGATGAAGTGCAGCGTGGGCACGGTGTGGATGTGCAAGCGCTTGAGCAGCGCGCTGCGCAAAAAGCCCGCGCCCTGGTTGAGCGCTTCTTCGGTGGCCTGCGGGTCGCCCACCAGCACGCTGAAGTACACCTTGGCGTGCGCGTAGTCGGGCGTGACCTCGACGGCCTGGATGGTGACCATGCCCACGCGCGGGTCCTTGAGTTCGCGCGCGATCAGCTCGCTCAAGTCGCGCTGGATTTGGTCGGCCACCTTGTGGCCGCGGTGCGGTCCCTTGCGGTTGGGCATGGCGACTCCTTACAGCGTGCGCGCCACTTCCTTGATCTCGAAGAACTCCAGCACGTCACCTTCCTTGATGTCGTTGTAGTTCTTGAGCTTGATGCCACACTCGAAGCCCTCTTTGACCTCGCGCACATCGTCCTTGAAGCGCTTGAGCGATTCGAGTTCACCGGTGTAGACGACGACGTTGTCGCGGATGAGGCGGAAGTGCGCGTTGCGCGTGACGTAGCCCTGCGTGACCATGCAGCCCGCCACGGTGCCGATCTTGGACGCCACGAACACCGTGCGCACCTCGGCCATGCCGATGACCTCCTCGCGCTTTTCCGGCGACAGCAGCCCGGCCATGGCGGCCTTGAGGTCGTCCACCGCGTCGTAAATGATGTTGTAGTAGCGGATCTCGACGTCGGCCGACTCCGCGGCCTTGCGCGCGTTGGCGTCGGCGCGCACGTTGAAGCCGATGATGATGGCCTTGGATGCGATGGCCAGGTTGACGTCCGATTCGCTGATGCCACCCACGCCCGCGTAGACGAGCTGCACGCGCACCTCGTCGGTCGAAAGCTTGAGCAGTGCAGCCGACAGCGCTTCTTGCGAGCCTTGCACGTCCGCCTTGATGATGATGGGCAGGGTCTTGACCTCGCCCGCGGTCATCTCGGCAAACATGTTCTCCAGCTTGGCCGCTTGCTGCTTGGCCAGCTTGGTGCTGCGGTACTTGCCGGCGCGGTAGGTGGCGATTTCGCGCGCACGGCGCTCGTCGGCCATCACCATGAACTCGTCGCCGGCCTGTGGCACCTCGGCCAGGCCCTGGATTTCGACCGGAATCGAGGGGCCGGCCTCTTTGACCTGACGGCCGTTTTCGTCCAGCATGGCGCGCACACGGCCGTAGGTCTGTCCGGCCAGCACCACATCGCCCACGCGCAGCGTGCCCGACTGCACCAGCGCCGTGGCCACCGGCCCGCGCCCTTTGTCCAGACGCGCTTCGATCACCAAGCCCTTGGCCTTGGCGTCCACCGGGGCCTTGAGCTCCAGCACCTCAGCCTGCAGCAGCACGTTTTCCAGCAGCTCGTCGATGCCCTGGCCGGTCTTGGACGACACCCCGATGAAGGGCGAGTCGCCGCCGTATTCCTCGGGCACCACCTCCTCGGCCACGAGCTCTTGTTTAACCTTGTCCGGGTTGGCGTCGGGCTTGTCGATCTTGGTCAGCGCCACCACGATGGGCACCCCGGCCGCCTTGGCGTGTTTGATCGCTTCGCGCGTTTGCGGCATTACGCCGTCGTCGGCCGCCACCACCAGGATGACGATGTCGGTGGCCTGCGCCCCGCGCGCCCGCATCGCCGTGAAGGCCTCGTGGCCCGGGGTGTCGAGGAACGTGATGACACCGCGCGGCGTTTCCACGTGGTACGCCCCGATGTGCTGGGTGATACCGCCGGCTTCGCCTGCGGCCACCTTGGAGCGGCGGATGTAGTCCAGCAGCGACGTCTTGCCGTGGTCCACGTGGCCCATGACGGTGACCACCGGCGGACGCGGCTTGGGCTCGCCTTGGTACAGCACCGCCTCTTCTTCGGAAAACGCCTCCGGATCGTCCAGCGTGGCGGCAACCGCCCTGTGGCCCAGTTCTTCCACCACGATCATCGCGGTGTCCTGGTCCAGCGACTGGTTGATGGTGACCATCTGGCCCAACTTCATCAACACCTTGATGACCTCGGAGGCCTTGACCGCCATCTTGTGCGCCAGCTCCGCCACCGTGATGGTCTCGGGCACGTGCACCTCCAGCACGCGCTGCTCGGCACCCGACATCCCAGGCTGGCTGCCGCGGTCGTCGCGGCCGCCCTTGCCAGGCTTGCCTTTGGGGCCGGCGCGCCACGAGCTGCCGCTGCTGCGCGCCGCCACCGCGTCGGCACGGGCCTTGGCGGCGTCTTTCTTTTTGCCGGCCTCGTCCTTCCACGACGACGACAGCGCCTCGGACTTGACTTCTTTTTTGGCCGGCGCCGACGCCGGCGTTGCACCCCGCGCGGGCGTGGAGGCGGGCTTGTGCAGCGTCCCCTTGAGCCCGGCCTTGGCGGCGTCGGCCGCAGGCTTGGGCTCTTCGGGCTTTTTGGCCACCAGCACCTTGCGCGGCTGCGCCAGCATCGCGCGAATCGCCTCGGCTTCGGCCAAGGCTTTGCGGCGGCGCTCCTCCAGCTCGCGGGCGCGCGCTTCTTCGGCTTCGCGCTCGGCCTGCTGACGGCGCTGCTGTTCGGCAGCCGCCTGCTGCGCGGCAGGCGTTGGCGCAGGCTCGGTCGGCGGCTCGGGGTTCGCCGGCTCGCCGCCGGAGGCGGTTGCCGCCGCGGCGGCGCGCGCTGCCGCCGCTTCGCGCTCGGCGCGCGCCCGCGCTTCGGCCTCTCGCGCCAGCCGCGCTTCCTCGGCCGCGCGGGCCTCAGCTTCTTCGCGCTCGCGGCGGCGGCGTGCCAGCTCTTCTTCTTCCTGCCGCAGACGCTCGGCTTGCAGGCGGGCTTCCTCCTCGCGCCGGGCCAACTCGGCGGCGCGCGCGGCCTCTTCGGCCTCGACCGCTTGTTGCGCCGCGGCGTCAGGGGTCGGGCTGGGCTCGTCGTCGCGCTTGATGAAGGTGCGCTTTTTGCGCACCTCCACCTGGATCGTGCGTGCACGCCCCGTGGCGTCGGCTTGTTTGATTTCGGTGGTGGACTTTTTGGTCAGCGTGATCTTGCGTCGTTCCTGGCCGAGCGTGCCGTGCGCCGCTTTCAGGTACGCCAGCAGGCGCAGCTTGTCCACCTCGGTGACGGGGTCGCTACCCGCCTGCTTGTGCACGCCAGCGGCGGCAAACTGCTCCAACAGCAGCGAGACGGGCTTGTTCAGTTCGGCGGCGAATTCGGCGACGGTGTTGCTCGACATAGGATTCCTTTTTTTGAATGTTCGGCTTACAGTCGGCTCCGATCATTCGCGTGCGGCGGCCGCATCGTCGCTGAACCAATGCTGGCGCGCTTTCATGATCAGTGCCGTCGCTTCGTCACGGCTTTGCCCGGTGATCTCCACCAACTCGTCCACCGACAGGTCGGCCAGGTCGTCCAACGTGTGCACGCCGGCTTCGGCCAGTTTGGCAATCAGATCGGTGGTCAAACCTTCGAGGTCACGCAAATCCTGCGACACCTCCTCGACGCTTTCTTCCTTGGCGATTTCCATCGTCAACAGCGCGTCCTTGGCGCGGGCGCGCAGCTCGTTGACGGTATCCTCGTCGAAGGCTTCGATGTCCAGCATTTCCTGCAGCGGCACATAAGCCACCTCCTCCAAGCTGGTGAAGCCCTCTTCGATAAGGATGTCAGCGATCTCCTCGTCTACGTCGAGCTTGCTCATGAACAGCTCGCGCAGCGCCTGGCGCTCCTGCGCCTGCTTGGCCGCCGATTCCTCGGCGGTCATGATGTTGATCTTCCAGCCCGTCAGCTCCGAAGCCAGGCGCACGTTCTGACCGCCGCGGCCAATGGCAATGGCCAGGTTTTCCTCGTCCACCACCACGTCCATCGCGTGGCGCTCCTCGTCCACGACGATCGACTGCACCGCCGCGGGCGCCAGCGCCGCGATGACGAACTGCGCCGGATCTTCACTCCACAGCACGATGTCGACGCGCTCGCCCGACAGCTCGTTGGTGACGGCGTTGACACGCGAGCCACGCACCCCGATGCAGGTGCCGATGGGGTCGATGCGGCGGTCGTGCGACAGCACGGCGATCTTGGCGCGGCTGCCCGGGTCGCGCGCGCAGGCCTTGATTTCCAGCAGCCCCTGCTCGATTTCGGGCACTTCCTGGCGGAACAGCTCGATCATGAAGTCGGGCGAGGCGCGCGACAGCAAAATCGGCGCACCGCGCAGCGTCGGATCCACCTCCACGATCAGCGCCTTGATGCGGTCGCCGGTGCGGAAGTTTTCTTTCGGAATCATCTCGCTGCGCTTGAGACGACCCTCCACACGGCCGCTTTCGGCGATGATGTCGCCTTTGTCCATGCGCTTGACCGTGCCGACAAAAATTTTGTCGCCACGCGACAAAAAGTCGTTGAGCAGCATTTCGCGCTCGGCGTCGCGGATTTTTTGCAGAATGACTTGCTTGGCCGCCTGCGCACCGATGCGCCCAATGGGTACGCTCTCGATGGGTTTTTCGATGTAGTCGCCCACCTGGATGCCGGGGTAGTCGTCTTTGACGTCCGAGTACAGCTCCTCGGCCTCGGGGTTTTGCAGGCCGGCCTCGTCGGGCACCACCTTCCAACGCCGAAACGTCTCGTAAGCGCCGGTGTCGGGATCGATACTGACGCGCACGTCGGCGTCACCGCCCAGCAGCTTTTTGGTGGCCGATGCCAGCGCCGCCTCTACGGCACCCAGCACCACGCGCGGCTCGACGTTCTTTTCGCGCGAGATGGCATCGATCAACATCAACATTTCACGGTTCATGACTGTAGGCCCTTCCAGTTGCCTGCTGGTACTCGTCGTTATTGCTGGGGTTGGGCGCTGCCACGGGTGCGCCGCCCGGAAAAATCCACCACCGGCGCCAGCCGCGCTTCGCGCACCTCGTCCAGCGTGAAGCCCAGCACCTGCACCGTCTCGGCCGCAGGCGGCGCCTTGCGCGCGCCGACCTTGCCGGGGCGCGGCGACTCGGGCGGCAGCAGCTCCAGCTGCCAGGCGCCCGGTGCCTGCCCACGCTGCAGCACGCCACGGAACTTGCGGCGCGCCGGCGCCGCCAGTCCGGCCCCAGCGGATCCAATCGGGGCACGCAGCGTCAGCTCGACCACCTCGCCCACGAAGCGCTCGTAATCCCGCGGCGTGCGCAACGGCCGGTCGATACCGGGCGAGCCCACCTCCAGCCGTCGGTAGTCCACACCTTCCACTTCCAACACGTACTGCAGCTGGCGCGTGACGCGCTCGCAGTCGTCCACGGTGATGAAGCGCGGCTGCGGCTGGTCCGGGTCCCACGGCCAGTCGATCGTCAGGCGCAGCATGCCGCCGGCGGAACGCTCTACGTCCACCAGCTCGTAGCCCATACCGGCCACGGTCTGTGCCACCGTTTGCTGCCATTGATTCGCCATGCGGCCGTCGCTCCTTGCCTGTCGCACATTGCCCATCGATGCGACCAAAAAAAATGGGCCGGTATGCACCCGCCCATTCGGTCGCGACCCTGCTATTCTACCACTGAAGGGCGCCGCGCTGTCCGGCGGCGTGCCCCGCCCACCGAAGGAGCGCAGCATGATCGAGATCTACTCCTGGCCCACCCCCAACGGCCACAAGGTTCACATCGCGCTCGAAGAGTGCGGCTTGCGCTTGGGGCGCGACTGGCGCGTGCACCCCATCGACATCGGCCGGGGAGACCAGTTCAACCCGGAATTCCTGCGCATCAGCCCCAACAACAAAATACCCGCCATCGTCGACCCCCATGGGCCCGACGGCAAACCGATCGCGCTGTTCGAGTCCGGCGCGATTTTGCTGTACCTGGCCAGCAAAACCGGCAAGCTGCTGCCGCGCGGCGAGCGCCAGCGCTGGGAGGTATTGCAGTGGCTGATGTTTCAGATGGGGGGTGTGGGGCCGATGTTGGGGCAGGCGCACCACTTCCGGCTGTACGCACCGCAGAAGATCGACTACGCCATCGAGCGCTACACCAACGAGGCGCGTCGCCTGTACGGCGTCATGGAACGCCGGCTGCAGCGCAGCCCCTGGCTGGGCGGGCGCAGCTACAGCGTGGCCGATGTCGCCACTTTCCCCTGGATACGCCCGTGGCAAAACCAGGGCGTCGAGCTGGACGACTACCCGGCCGTGCGCGCGTGGTTCGAGCGCATCGCCGCGCGCCCCGCCGTACAGCACGCACTGCAGGTGCTGGCCGACGCCCGCAAGCCCCTGGACGACAAGGCCCGGCAAATCCTGTTCGGCGCGCCGCCCAGGCCTTCGGCCTGAGCCGCGCCGCCATGCCACACCGCGGCACCGTTACAATGCAGGCTTGACGTCGGAGCGTAGCGCAGTCTGGTAGCGCATCTGCTTTGGGAGCAGAGGGTCGAAGGTTCGAATCCTTTCGCTCCGACCATCCCAACACCCCTGCCGTCCGTAGCTCAGCTGGATAGAGCAACGGCCTTCTAAGCCGTGGGTCGGGGGTTCGAGCCCCTCCGGACGGGCCAATCCCACCACGGCCGACATCGATGGCGCACGTTTGTTACCATCGCGCCCCATGACTGTGACCATCAAGGATTCCGCCGGCATCGAGGGCATGCGCGTGGCGGGCCGTCTGGCCGCCGAGGTGCTGGACTACCTGACGCCGTTCGTGCGCCCGGGCGTGACCACCAACGAACTCGACCGGCTGGCGCACGACTACATCGTCAACGTGCAGCAGGCCATTCCGGCGCCGCTGAACTACGCCCCCAACGGCTACAACCCCTACCCCAAGAGCATCTGCACGTCGGTCAACCACGTGGTGTGCCACGGCATCCCCAACGACAAACCGCTCAAAAAGGGCGACATCGTCAACATCGACGTCACCGTCATCAAAGACGGCTGGCACGGCGACACCAGCCGCATGTTCTACGTCGGCGAAGTCGCCCCGCATGCACGCCGGTTGTGCGAAATCACCTACCAGGCGATGTGGAAAGGCATCGTGATGGTGCGCCCGGGTGTGCGGCTGGGAGACATCGGCCACGCGATCCAGCGCTTTGCCGAAGCCGCAGGCTACAGCGTGGTGCGGGAGTTTTGCGGCCACGGCATCGGGCGCAAGTTCCACGAAGACCCGCAGGTGCTGCACTACGGCCAGCCGGGCACCGGCATGGAGCTGCGCGCCGGCATGACGTTCACCATCGAGCCGATGATCAACCAGGGGCGGCGCGACATCCGTGAGCTGGGCGACGGCTGGACCATCGTGACGCGTGACCGCATGCTGTCGGCCCAGTGGGAGCACACCGTGCTGTGCACCGACGACGGCTACGAGGTGCTGACGCTGTCAGCGGGCAGTCCGCCGCCGCCGGCGTTTGTGCAGGCCGCGGCCTCGACCGCGCCCTGAAGCCTGGCCGGCACGCCGTTTGCTTGCCGCCGTGGGTATGGCGAACCCACCACCATCCACCCCACAGGATCTGACCGCGCTGCGCGAGCAGCACCGCCAGGCCAAGACGGCGGTCTTGCGCGAGATCGAGGCGCTGGGCGGCCGCGCCTCGGGCATCCGGCCACGGCTGCGGCGTCTGGCCCGTGTCACCGACAGTACGCTGCGCGCGCTGTGGCAGCGGCTGGCGATGCCGCCAAGGCTGGCGTTGCTGGCGGTGGGTGGCTACGGCCGTGGCGAGCTGTTTCCACACTCCGACATCGACCTGCTGGTGTTGTTGCCGGACAACGCCAGCGCCGATGAGCACGCGGCGGTGGAGCGCTTGGTCGGCGCCTGCTGGGACATGGGGCTGGAAATCGGCTCCAGCGCGCGCGCGCAACGACAGTGCCTGGACGAAGCCGCGGCCGACATCACCGTACAGACCGCGCTGCTGGAGGGACGCTGGTTGGCCGGCGCACGCGCGCCGGCGCAAGCGCTGCTGCAAGCCGTGCGCGCCGCCATCGACCCGCTGGCGTTTTGCCGCGCCAAATACTTCGAGATGCAGCAGCGCCACCAGCGCTACGAAAACACCCCCTACGCGCTGGAGCCGAACTGCAAAGAATCGCCCGGCGGTCTGCGCGACCTGCAGGTGATTTTGTGGGTGGCACGGGCGGCGGGCCTGGGCCACACCTGGCAAGCGCTGGCGCGCAGCGGCATGGCCACCCCGCGCGAGGCACGGCAGCTGCGCGCCAACGAGGCGCTGCTGGCGCTGATCCGCGCCCGGCTGCACATCCTGGCCGGTCGGCGCGAGGACCGGCTGGTGTTCGACTTGCAGTCGGCGCTGGCCAGCGCCTTCGGCATCGAGCCCGACCTGCCCCCCGAGCCGGGCCGCGAACACCGTGCCCGGCGCGCGCGCCGCGCCAGCGAGCGCCTGATGCGCCGCTACTACTGGGCCGCCAAGGCGGTCACGCAGCTCAACCAGATTTTGCTGCTCAACATCCGCGAGCGGCTCGAACACAGCAACCGCCACCCCGCACAGTCGCGCCCCATCAACGCGCGCTTTGCCGAGCGCGACGGCATGCTGGACGTCGTGCACGATGACCTGTACTGGCGCGAGCCGCACGCCATTTTGGAAACGTTTTTGCTGTATCAGCAAACACCGGGCATCAAGGGGCTGTCGGCGCGCACGTTGCGCGCGCTGTACAACGCCCGGCCGGTGATGAACGCGGCCTTTCGGCGCGACCCCGTCAACCGGCGAACGTTCATGCAGATCCTGCAGCAGCCGCAGGGCATCACGCATGCGTTTCGGCTGATGAACCAGACCTCGGTGCTGGGGCGCTACCTGTGGCCGTTTCGCAACACGGTCGGCCAAATGCAGCACGACCTGTTCCACGTCTACACGGTGGACCAGCACATCCTGATGGTGCTGCGCAACATGCGGCGCTTTTTCATGCCGGAGCACGCGCACGAGTACCCGTTTTGCTCCCAACTGGCGGCCGGGTGGGACAAGCCTTGGCTGCTGTACCTGGCCGCGCTGTTTCACGACATCGGCAAGGGCCGTGGCGGCGACCACTCGGTGCTGGGCGCACGCGACGTCATGACCTTTGCCCGCCAGCACGGCATGGCGCGCGACGACGCCGAGTTGGTGCGTTTTTTGGTGGCCGAGCACCTGACGATGAGCCACGTGGCGCAACGGCAAGACACCACCGACCCGGACGTCATCCGGGCGTTTGCCGAGCGCGTCGGTGACGAGCGGCGCCTGACGGGGTTGTACCTGTTGACGGTGGCCGACATCCGCGGCACCAGCCCCAAGGTGTGGAACGGTTGGAAAGCCAAGCTGTTGGAGGACCTGTACCGCGCCACGCTGCGCGTGCTGGGCGGCGGTGCGCCCGACCCCCATGCCGAAGTGCAAGCGCGCAAGCGCGACGCGCTGGCACAACTGGCGCTGCACGCCCTGCCCCACCAGGCGCACGCGGCGTTGTGGGCGCGGCTGGATGTGGGTTACTTCATGCGCCACAGCGCCGACGAAGTCGCCTGGCACACCCGCCACCTGTCGCGCGCGCTGGCCCAACACACCGATGCAGCAACCCACCCCACGGTGGTGCGTGCACGCCTGTCCAGTGCCGGCGAAGGGCTGCAGGTGATGGTCTACACCGCCGACCAGCCTGACCTGTTTGCCCGTATCTGCGGCTACTTCGACCGCACTGGGTTTTCGATTTTGGACGCCAAGGTCCACACCACCGCCGACGGCTGCGCGCTGGACACCTTCCAAGTCGCCACCGACACGATGCCACAGCACTACCGCGAGCTGGTCACCTTGGTAGAAAGCGGCTTGCCGCGGGCGCTGCAACCGGATGCGCCGCTGCCGGAGCCCACACGGGCGCGCGCCTCGCGGCGCATGCGCAGCTTTCCGGTGGTGCCACGGGTGACGCTGCAGCCCGACGAGCGCGGCCAGCGCTGGCTGCTGTCGGTGTCGGCGGGTGACCGCAAAGGGCTGCTGTACCGCATCGCGCGCGTGTTCGCGCAGCACCGCGTGCAGCTGCAACTGGCCAAAATCACCACGCTGGGCGAGCGGGTGGAAGACACCTTCGTCATCAGTGGGGTCGCTTTGCACATGGTACGGGAACAAGCCCAGCTCACGCACGATCTGATGCAAGTGCTGGACGACGAGTCGGCCAGCGCGGTAGCATGAAGTCCCGTGGCCGTGGGGCCACCCCAACCCGCGCAGGGGAGTCGACACGATGCACACCACGACCAGCCAACCCGCCCGCGCAGCGGCGGCGCGCACCGCGGTTCGTTGGCACCAACGCCTAGCGGCTTGGTGCGCCGGCGCCAGCGCGCTGCTGGCCGTGCCGTGGGCGAGCGCCGAGGTGCCCGCCATCTTCCGCGACGCCGACCTGGCGCTGGGCGAGCAGCTGATCCGGCAACACCGCTGCGCGCAGTGCCACGCCGACAAGGTGGGCGGCGACGGCAGCGCCATTTACCGCCCACAGGGGCGCATCAACACCGCGGGGCTGTTGCGCGGCATGGTCGAGCAATGCAACAGCGCGCTGAACCTGCAAATGTGGCCCGAGGAAGTGACGGCGGTGGCCGCGGTGCTGAACCGCGACCACTACCGCTTCAAGGACTGACGGCGCTGCCCGCCAGCAGCGCGCGCAGGCCGGCCTCGTCCAACACCGGCACGCCCAGCTCGCGGGCCTTGTCCAGCTTGCTGCCGGCGGCGTCGCCGGCCACCACGTAGTCGGTCTTGCGGCTGACCGAACCCGCCACCTTGCCGCCGGCAGCTTCGATCAGCGCCTTGGCCTCGTCGCGCGTCAGGGTCGGCAGCGTGCCGGTCAGCACCAGCGTCTTGCCTGCCAACGGCTGGGGCACGTCCGCGGCGGCTGCGCCCTGCCCTTCGGGCCAATGCACGCCGCAGGCGCGCAGTTGTTCCACCACCTCGCGGTTGTGCGGCTGGTCAAAAAAGGTACGGATGCTGGCCGCCACCACCGGCCCCACGTCGGGCACCTGCTGCAGTTGCTCGACGCTGGCGTCCATGATGGCATCGAGCCGCCCGAAGTGGCGCGCCAGGTCGCGCGCGGTGCTCTCGCCCACGTGGCGGATGCCCAGCGCAAACAAAAAGCGCGCCAGCGTCGTGGCCTTCGAGCGCTCGATGGCCGCCAGCAGGTTGTTCGCCGACTTGTCGGCCATGCGCGGCAGTTCGGCCAACTGGCGCAGGCCCAGCCGGTACAGGTCCGCCACGGTGCGCACCAGGCCGCCGTCGACCAGCTGGTCCACCAGCTTGTCGCCCAGCCCCTCGATGTCCATCGCGCGCCGTTGGGCAAAGTGCAGGATGGCCTGCTTGCGCTGCGCGGGGCAAAACAGCCCGCCGCTGCAGCGATGGTCGACTTCGCCGGGTTCGCGCACCACGGCGCTGCCGCACACCGGGCAGTGGCTGGGCATGCGAAACGGCTCGCCACGCGGCTCGGGCAGCGGCGGCGCCACCGCCACCACCTCGGGGATCACATCGCCGGCGCGGCGCACGATGACCGTGTCGCCCACACGCACGTCCTTGCGCAACACCTCGTCTTCGTTGTGTAGGGTGGCGTTGGTCACCGTCACGCCGCCCACGAACACGGGCTCCAGCTTGGCCACCGGCGTGAGTTTGCCGGTACGCCCCACCTGCACTTCGATGGCCAGCACACGGGTCAACTGCTCCTGCGCCGGGTACTTGTGCGCCAGCGCCCAGCGTGGTTCGCGCGTCACGAAGCCCAGCTGCTGTTGCCAATCGAGCCGGTCCACCTTGTAGACGACGCCATCGATGTCGAACGGCAGCGTGTCGCGCATCTGCCCGATGCGGCGGTGGTAGTCGGCCAACGCCTGACCTCCGACGCAGCGCTGCGCCAGCGCCGACACCGGAAAACCCCAGGCGCGCAGCGCCTGCAGCACGTGCCAGTGGCGCTCGAACGCCGGGCCTCCTTGCGGCGCGGGGGTGACATCGCCCAGCCCATAGGCAAAAAAACTCAGCGGCCGCGCCGCCGCCACCGCGGGGTCGAGCTGCCGCACCGCCCCCGCGGCCGCGTTGCGTGGGTTGACGAAGGTTTTTTCGCCCTTGTCCCCGGCGGCGATGCGCTGGCGCTGGCGCTCGTTGAGCGCCTCGAAGTCGTCGCGCCGCATGTACACCTCACCGCGCACCTCCAGCCACGGGATGGTGGCGCCGTCGCCCAGCAAGCGCAGCGGCACCTGCGCGATGGTGCGCACGGTGTGCGTGACGTCTTCGCCGGTCACGCCGTCGCCCCGGGTGGCAGCGCACACCAGCACCCCGTGGTCGTAGTGCAGCGCGATGGCCAGGCCGTCGAACTTGGGCTCGGCCACGTAGTCCACCGGCGGGTCGCTGGGCTGCAGCCCCAGCTCCTTGCGGATGCGGGCGTCGAAGGCCAGGGCCGCCTGCGGCGAGGTGTCGGTCTCGGTGCGGATCGACAGCATCGGCACCCGGTGTTCGACCGGCGCAAACGCGGCCGAGGGCTGCGCCCCGACGCGCTGCGTCGGCGAGTCCGGCGTGACCCACTGCGGGTGGCGGGCTTCCAGCGCCTGCAGCTCCTGCATCAGGCGGTCGTACTCGGCATCGGGGATTTCCGGGTTATCCAGCACGTAGTAGCGCCACGCATGGTGGCGCAGCAGTGCGCGCAGCTGCTCGATACGCTGGCGGTCGGCCTGTTCGGCCGTGGCCCAAAGGTCGGATGGCGGGTCGGAGGGGATGTGGCTCATCGGTGCGCGATTATCGCCGCCGGTGGGGATGCGCCGTCAGCCCGCCGCCCCAGGCACGCGCGCCACCAGCCGCGCCACGTCCAACCCTTGGTACCGCACCCCACCGGGCAGCGCCGCCAGCATCCGCAGCGACTGCTGCATCGTGGCCACGTCCAGCGCGCCATCCACGCTGTAGGTACCGCGCAGCCGCTCCATCATTTGCAAAAAGAGGGCGCGCTCGTGGGCCATGCCGGCCACGTCCGCATGGTCCGCCAGGTCGATGGCCGACGCCGTTGACAGCCAGCGCAGCGCGCGCTGCACCGCCCCGGCGACGCGCCCGACCGCGGGGTGTCCGATGTCTTCCATGCTGCAGCACAAGCAGGTGCACACCAGCGGGCCACCCAGCCAGCGCTGGCTTTGCTGCGGGTGGCGCAGGTCCACCTGGACATGCAGGGCGCCGGCCAGCTCGAGCTGGGTCAGCAGCGGCTCGCCCCAGCACAGCGCTTGCACCTGCCCCTCGAGCAACGCCACCTGGGCCTGCGCGGGGCCGCGCAGCACCACCCATTGGCGCGTGCTCGGCAGCACCCCCCAGCGTTGCGCCACCACCTGGGCCGCCAGCGGCGCCGCCAGCTCGGTGCCGGCGGGCACGCCGATGCGGGCGTTCCTCCAGTAGGAAGCATCCACCTGCGCCGACGGGGCCGCGGCGCCCAAGCCCAACTGGGGGGAACGCACCAGCGCCATCCAGGCGCGCAACGGCTGCCCTTGCAGCGCACGCTGGGCCAAGGTTTGCAGCGCCAACACCTGCACCGTCGCACCGGGCGGGTCGAGGTCGTCCAGCTCCACCCCCCAGCGCACGTGCACACCGTGCTGCGTCAGGTAGCCCAAGCGCTGCGCCAGCCACAATGGCAGCGCGCGCAAGCCCAAGCCAGCCTGCACACGCAGCAGCACGGTGTCCTGCGCCGCGTGGCCGTCGACCGCAACGCCCATCCACGCAGCCGCGGCAGCCCAGCGCATCCAGCGCCGTCTGTCCATGGCATCAACCTCCCGTCACCGCCCGCCCGGCGCACGCAAGGCCGTGGGCGATGGCATGCGGCACGGTACACCCACGGGGGAGCGCCGACCATCGGGATTTGTACGATGCGGGTCAACCCGGACGCCGGTCGGCCAGCGCGTGGGCGATGGTGCTGAGGTCGACGAACTCCAGCTCGCTGCCGACCGGCACGCCGCGGGCCAGCCGCGTCACCGTCACCCCCGCGGCGCGCGCCAGTTGGGTGATGACGTGCGCCGTGGCCTCCCCATCGGCGGTGAAGCTGGTGGCCACGATCAGCTCACGCACCGGCGGCTCGGCCTGCAAACGCTGCAGCAACGCCTGCAGGCCGATGGCCTCGGGGCCGATGCCATCCAGCGGGCGCAAGCGCCCCATCAGCACGAAATAACGCCCGCGGTAGGTACCGGTGCGCTCCAGCGCCGCTTGGTCGCCCGGGGTTTCGACGACGCACAGCAGCGCCGGGTCGCGCGTGGGGTCGGCGCAGGTGGCACAGACCTCGTCCTCGCACAGGGTGTGGCACAGCGTGCAATGACGCACGTGGTCGGCCGCCGCCAGCAGGGCCTGGGCCAGCTCTACGGCACCGGCGCGGTCGTGCTGCAGCAGGTGGTAGGCCATGCGCGCCGCCGAACGCGCCCCGACCCCAGGCAGCCGCTGCAGCGCGGCCGTCAGGCGCTCCAGGTGCGGCATCGCGGCCATGGCCGGGGCCGGTCAGAACGGCAGCTTGAGCCCGCCCGGCAAGCCCGGCATGCCCGCCGTGACCTTGGCCATGCGCTCCTGCGTGGCCTCCTCGACCTTGCGCACCGCGGCGTTGAACGCCGCCGCCACCAGGTCTTCCAGCATGTCCTTGTCGTCGGCCAGCAAGCTGGCGTCGATGCTGACACGTTTGACGTCGTGCTTGCCAGTCATCGTCACCTTGACCAGGCCCGCGCCGGCTTCGCCGGTCACCTCCAGCTGGGCGATCTCCTCCTGCGCGCGCTTGAGGTTGTCTTGCATGGCCTGGGCTTGCTTCATCAGCCCTGCGAGTTGTCCTTTGTTGAACATGGTGCCTTCCGTTGGTCAAACCGTCATCGGGGCCCTGCGGGGCCAGCGCCGGCAGGCTCATGCGGCCGCCGCGTCGTCGAGGGGCTCGATGCTACCAGCAACGACAACCGCCCCCCAGTCCCGCTGCAGCGCCTGCACCACGGGGTCGGACTCGATGGCCTGCTGCGCCGCACGCTGCCGAGCCGCCCGCGCGGCCGCGTGGCGCTGCGCCGGGGTGTCGGTGGCCGGCCCCACCTCGACCGTCAACGTCCAGCCCTCGCCCAGCCCCAGCTGCTCGGCCAGCACGCTTTGCAGGCGCTGGCGCGCTCCGTCCTGCGCCAGCGTCGCGCTGGCACAGCGCAGGCGCCAGCCGTGCGCGTCGCGCGCCACCAGGGTGGACTGCAACGCCAGCTCGCGCACCAACGCCTGCAGTCGTCCGGCAGCATCCAGGCGGTCGACCAGTGCAGCCCATTCGTCGGCCAACGCGCCCCCATCGAAGGCTGGCGCCACGCCGGAGTCCGTGGGCGCGGGCTGGGCCGGGGCAGTTGCCGGCACGGGCACGGCCGCCAGCGGCACGTCCGGTACCGCATCCGGCTGTGCCCTCGGCGTCGGCGAGGAGGGGGCGTCGCTGGCCGCGCCGTGCGGTGCCACAGGGGCGGTGTCGCTCGAACCCGCCACGGGCGGCGTGGGGGCAAAGCTCAACGCGCGCAGCAACACCATCGTCAGCGCGGCGTATTCGTCCGGCGCCAACCCCAATTCGGCCCGCCCGTGCAGCGCCAGGCTGTACAACAGCTGCACCTGATCGGGCGCGAGCTGAGCGGCCAAGGCCCGCACGGCGGCGGGCGCTTCGTCGCCGGCCGGGGCTTGGCCGGTCCACTGCAGCACGGCCAGCTGGTGCAACACCGCGGCCATTTCTTCCAGCGTGGCGGCTGCCCCCACGCCCTCGGCCCGCATGGCGTCAACCAACCGCACCACGTCGGCGGCCTGCCCGTCGGCCACCGCCTGCAGCAACGCGGTCACGTGCTCGCGCTGCACCGCACCGAGCATGGCGCGAACCTGTGCCTCGCGTACGGCGCCGCCCCCGTAGGCGATGGCCTGGTCGGCCAGGCTCAGCGCGTCGCGCATCGAGCCGCGCGCGGCCCGCCCCAGCAGCTTCAGCGCCCCCGGCTCCGCCTCGATGCCTTCGGCCGCCAGCACGCGCGCCAGATGGTCGGCCACGGTGTCCGGCGCCATCGGCCGCAGGTTGAACTGCAGGCAGCGGCTCAACACCGTCACCGGCACTTTTTGCGGGTCGGTGGTGGCCAACACGAACTTCAGGTACTCGGGCGGTTCCTCCAGGGTCTTCAACATCGCGTTGAACGCGGTGTTGGTCAGCATGTGCACTTCGTCGATCATGAAGACCTTGAAGCGCCCCTGCACCGGCTTGTACACCGCCTGTTCCAGCAGCGTTTGCACCTCGTCCACGCCACGGTTGGAGGCGGCGTCGAGCTCGGTGTAGTCGACAAAGCGCCCGGCGTCGATGGCGCGGCACGCCTCGCACACGCCGCAGGGCGTGTCGGTGATGCCGCCCTGCCCGTCAGGCCCCGTGCAGTTGAGCGATTTGGCCAGGATGCGCGACACGGTCGTCTTGCCAATGCCGCGCGTGCCGGTGAACAGGTACGCGTGGTGCAGCCGCGCACTGCGCAGCGCGTTGCCCAGCGCCTGCACAACGTGCTCCTGCCCCACCATCTCGGCAAAGGTCTTGGGGCGGTATTTGCGGGCCAGGACGACGTAGGTCATGGCCGCATTGTAGGGGTCACATGCCAACCGCCGTGCTGCAAGGAGCAACGCCGTGACATACAATGCGCCCTGACGGGCCTTCCCGCATGGTGAAGCGGCCAACCGGGTCAGGTGGGGAACCAAGCAGCCCTAACCGTGTAGCCAGTGCCGGGGTCAAGGCTCGTCACCCTCAACGTTCCTACCCCTCTCGTTCAACGTCGAACCTCACCACCATGGCCAGTGACCTCATCCAACACGTGACCGACGCCACCTTCGACCGCGATGTGCTGGGCAGCAGCACGCCGGTGTTGGTGGACTTCTGGGCCGAATGGTGCGGGCCGTGCCGCATGATCGCCCCCATCCTGGACGAGGTCGCGCAGACCTACCAGGGCAAGCTGGTCGTGGCCAAGGTCAACGTGGACGAGAACCGCGAGGTGCCGGCCAAGTTTGGTATTCGCGGCATCCCGACATTGATGCTGTTCAAGGACGGCAAGCTCGCCGCCACCAAAGTGGGCGCGCTGTCCAAGGCGCAGTTGGTCAGCTTCCTCGAACCGTTTGTGGCCTGATGGCCGCGTGGCATGGCGTGTGCCACGCGCGCCGTGCCATAATAGTGCATTGGGACGATGCCACCCGCGCGGGTGAGCATCGGTGACGCGGCCCGGTGCTGAATGGGCCGCCTACGTTGATGAGCCTCCAACGCCGGCCACAACGACCTTCCCCACGCCCCTAGACTACACGGCACAACGCCGGGCACCGCCCGAGCGTGCAACGTCCTTGCACTCCCTTTGCACGGAGTCCCTCATGCACCTCAACGAACTCAAAGCCCTGCACGTTTCCGAACTGCTCAAGATGGCCGAGTCGCTCGAAATCGACAACACCGGCCGCATGCGCAAGCAGGAGCTGATGTTCGCCATCATCAAAAAACGCGCCAAAGCGGGCGAGCAGGTGTTTGCCGATGGGGTGCTGGAAGTGCTGCCCGATGGCTTTGGCTTCCTGCGTGATCCGAGCGCCAGCTACACCGCCAGCACCGACGACATCTACATCTCGCCGAGCCAAATCCGCCGCTTCAACCTGCACACCGGCGACATGGTCGAGGGCGACGTGCGTATCCCCAAGGACGGCGAACGCTACTTCGCGCTGAACAAACTCGACAAGGTCAACGGCCTGCCGCCGGAGCAGAACAAGCACAAGATCATGTTCGAAAACCTCACGCCGCTGTTCCCCAAGGAACAGATGAAGCTGGAGCGTGAGGGCCTCAAGAGCGAGGAAAACATCACCGGCCGCATCATCGACATCATCGCCCCGATCGGCAAGGGACAGCGCGCCCTGATCGTGGCGCCGCCCAAGAGCGGCAAGACGGTCATGATGCAGCACATCGCGCACGCCATCACCACCAACTACCCCGAGGTGACGCTGATGGTGCTGCTGGTGGACGAGCGCCCTGAGGAAGTAACCGAAATGCAGCGCACCGTGCGCGGCGAGGTCATCGCCTCCACCTTCGACGAGCCGGCGGCACGCCACGTGCACGTGGCCGAAATGGTCATCGAGCGCGCCAAGCGGCTGGTCGAACTGAAAAAAGACGTGGTGATCCTGCTTGACTCGATCACCCGGCTGGCGCGGGCCTACAACAACGTGCTGCCCTCCAGCGGCAAGGTGCTCACGGGTGGCGTGGACGCCAACGCGCTGCAGCGACCCAAGCGCTTCTTCGGGGCGGCGCGCAACGTCGAAGAAGGCGGCAGCCTGACCATCATCGCCACCGCGCTGGTGGACACCGGCAGCCGCATGGACGAGGTGATCTTTGAGGAGTTCAAGGGCACCGGCAACTGCGAAATCCACCTCGACCGCCGCCTCTATGAAAAGCGCGTCTTCCCCTCGATCCAGCTCAGCCGCTCCGGCACCCGGCGCGAGGAGCTGCTGCTGCCGCCGGAAGTGCTGCAAAAGACGCGCATCCTGCGCCAGTTCTTCTACAACATGGACGAGATCGAGGCCATGGAAATGGTGCTCAAGAGCATGAAGCAAACCAAGAACAACCAGGAGTTCTTCGAGCTGATGCGCCGGGGTGGCTGAGTCCGTACCGTTTGGCTTATAATGCGAAGCTTTGCAGCAAGTGCGCCGGATGGGCCGGCCGTGGCTGCTGCCAGCAGGAAAGCGATCATGAAAGAAGGCATCCACCCGAACTACCGCGAAGTCTGCTTCGTCGACCTGTCCAACGGTGCGCAGTTCATCATCCGCTCGTGCGCGCCGACCAAGGAAACGATCAAGCTCGACGACGGCCGCGAACTGCCGCTGTTCAAGCTGGAAACCTCCAGCGAATCGCACCCGTTTTACACCGGCACCCAGAAGACGGTGGATACCATGGGTGGCCGTGTGGAAAAATTCCGCAACCGCTACGCCCGCGCCGCAGCCAAATAAGGGGCGCGCCGTGCGGCGCTCGGCCCGCTTCGTGGACAACAGCCCGCTTGCGGGCTGTTTGTTTTTGGGCCGGCTGTGGCGCGCACCCACGCTTGCCCGATGCTGGGAGACACCCGCATGAACCGCCCCACCCCCGCCCTGGTCACGCCGCAAGCCGCGCGGCGCTTGCCGCGCTGGGTGCCGTGGCTGCTGGTGGCGGTGTACGTGTTGCCGGGCTTTTGGGGGCGCGACCCCTGGCGTGGCGCCGACCTGACGTCGCTGGCCGTGATGCTGGACATGCACGGCGGCGGTCCTTGGCTGCTGCCCCAGGTGCTGGGCGAGGCCGTGCTGCCGCTGGCCTGGCTGCCGTATTGGCTGGGCGCGACGGCCATCGAGTGTTTGCCGCTGCCGACGCTGGTGGCGGCGCGCCTGCCGTTCATGGTGGCGCTGGGGCTGACCCTGGCGTGCACCTGGTACGGCACCTACCGCCTGGCACGGCTGCCCACGGCGCAGCCCCTGGCACCCGCGTTGGGCGAAGCGGTGGCGCCAGTGGACTATGCCCGTGCGGTGGCCGATGGCGCGCTGCTGGCGCTGGTGGCCACACTGGGGCTGGCCATGTTGGCGCACGAGACCACGCCGACGGCGCTGCAACTGGCCGGCGTGACGCTGTGGGGGTGGGCCGGCACGCTTGGCTGGGCGCCTGCCGCCGCCCGCGGCGTGGCGTCTGCAAGCTTGCTTGCCATCGGCGCGACGTGGGCCGGCGCGGGCATCCTGTCGCTCAGCGGCGCGCCGTGGCTGGTGCTGCCGCTGGGCTTGGCGCACGCGGTGTGGTGGTGGCGCACCGGTGTGCGGCGCGCCCAGATTGTGCTGGCGCTGGCCGGGGCGGCGGCGGCACTGGCCGCGGCGTGGGCGCTGCTGCCGACGGGCTTGGGGTGGTCGGCGTTTGGTTGGCCAGATGGCTTTGACGTGCTCGATACAGCCGCATGGCGCAGCCTCGGGCGTTTGCTGGCATGGTTTGTCTGGCCCAGTGCGGCGCTGGCGTTGTGGGCGCTGTGGCGCTGGCGCGCGCACCTGCGCTCGCCCCATATCGGTTGGCCGCTGACGCAAACGCTCATCGTGTTGCTGGCCAGCGTGGCCGATGGCGCCAACGACCGCGTGCTGGTGCTGGCGCTGCCCAGCATCGCCACGCTGGCGGCGTGGGCGCTGCCGACCCTGCGCGGCAGCCTCAGCGCCGCGATCGACTGGTTCGCATTGTTGCTTTACAGCGGCGCTGCGGTCATCGTGTGGGTGATCTGGATCGCGATGATGACCGGTGTGCCAGCCAAGCCTGCCGCCAACGTGGCGAGGCTGGTGCCGGGCTTCGAGCCTGCCTTGAACCCACTGCCGCTGGGCGTGGCGCTGGCTGGCACGGCGGCGTGGTTGGCGTTGGTGGCGTGGCGCCTAGGACGGCATGCCCCCGCGCTGTGGAAAGGGCTGGTGCTGTCGGCGGCGGGCTTTACGCTGAACTGGCTGCTGCTGATGACGCTGTGGCTGCCCCTGTTGAACTGGGGTTTGGGCTTGCGCCCCATCAGCGAGCGCATCGCGCGCCTGGTGCCCACGCAGGCGTGCGTGGCCGTCACGGGGCTTAGCCACGGCGACATCGGTGCGCTGCGCTTGCACGGAGGCTTGCACCTGCAACGCCTGGGCAGCCACGAAGCACAGCGCTGCCCACTGCTGGTGGCGGGGCCGCGCACCCGTGGGCTGGATCCGAGCCAATGGAGGCTGCGCGCCGACTTGCCGCGCCTGCGCGAAAACCGCGAGCGTTGGCAAGTTTACGAGCGCGTCGCGCCCGCCGCCGACAGTGCCTCGTGAGGCTTGCCCGCAGGCGCTGAAGTGGACGGCGCCGGCACCAACACCCGCGCCGGCGGCAGCCGCAGCCGGAAGGTCGAACCCCGCCCGACGGTGCTGTCGATCAACAGTTCGCCACCATGGCGCTGCGCCACATGCTTGACGATGGCCAACCCCAAACCCGTGCCGCCGGTGTCGCGCGAACGGCTGCGGTCCACGCGGTAAAACCGCTCGGTCAGGCGTGGCAGGTGTTCCGGCGCGATACCGGGGCCATCGTCGCGCACCCAGATTTCCAAGGCTTCGTCGGGCAGCACCGTCCAGCCCAGTGTGATGTGGCCACCCGCCGGCGTGTACCGCACCGCGTTGCTGGCCAGGTTGCCCAACGCGCTGGCCAGCTCGCTGCCTTGCCCAGCCACCTCTGCGTGCGGGCCGCGCTGCACCTCGATGGTTTGGCGTCCACCGTGCAGCACATCGGCCAGCGCACGCGCATGGGCAGCTGCCTCCTCCACCAGCGCAGACACCTCCAACCATTGGCTGGCGTCCGGCGGGGGGCTACCTTCCAGGCGGGACAGGGTCAGCAAGTCCTCCACCAGCGCCTGCATGCGCTGGGCCTGCTGCGCCATCAGCCCAAGGTACTGCTGGCGCTGCGCGTCGTTCAACGGCAGCGTTTGCAGCGTTTCGATAAACCCTGTGATGACCGTCAGCGGGCTACGGATTTCATGCGAGACATTGGCCACGAAGTCGCGCCGCATGGCCTCGGCCAGCTGCAGCGCCGTGACGTCGCGGGTCAGCAACAGACGTCGGCCCTTGGCATAGGGGAAGATTTGCACGGCAATGCGCTGGGGGTGGCCGGGCCGCGCCTGGCGGCCGTCGATCTCGACCGCTTGCGTGAAGTCACGCTGATTCAGGTACTGAATGAACAGCGGGTCGCGCACCAGGTTGCGGATGCGCTGGCCCAAGTCGCGCTTGGCGTCAAAGCCCAGGTGCTCACCCGCCATCACATTGCACCACTCGATCGTGCCTTCTTTGCTGAGCAGCACGACCCCGTTGGGCGAGGCCTGGATGGCCGACAAAAACTCCTGCAAGCGCGCCTGGGCTTTGCGCGCCTTGCGGTTGGCACCTTTGAGGGCGCGGCGCACCCGCGCCACCAGCTCACCCCAGGCACCGTCCAGCTCGGGGGTGTCACCGGGCTTGGGCTCGCGCAACCATGCCAACACCGCGCGCCAATGGCGGTGGTCCCAGGCTTGCCACGCCACGGCCCCGGCCAGCGCCCCCAGCCACGCCATGCCATGCCCGGGCAGGAACAGCCACACCAGCGCGGCGCCGGCGCTGACGCATGCCACCAAAGCGGTTGTGCGCTGCCACATGCGTGTGGATGATAGCGGCGCCGCTTGAGCGCGGGCTGACTTGCGTCAACCGACCGTGGCGGCCGCCGCGCTGAGGCGGTAACCGGCGCCACGCACCGTCTCGATCATCACGGCCGCCCCGCCCAAACCCTCGCGCAGGCGCTTGATGTGCACATCCACCGTGCGCTCTTCGATGAAGACGTGGTCACCCCAGACGCGGTCCAACAGCGTGGCGCGGCTGTGCACGCGCTCCGGGTGCTTCATCAAGTAGTGCAGCAGCCGGAATTCGGTGGGGCCAAGCCTGAGCTCCTGCCCCTGCCACGTCACGCGGTGCGCGGCCGCATCCAGCACCAGCGCACCGATGTGCACCGTATCCGGCACGTTTTCGGGGGCGCGGCGGCGCAGCACCGCCCGGATGCGCGCGAGCAACTCCTGCGTCGAAAACGGTTTGGTCACGTAGTCATCAGCGCCAGCGTCAAGCCCTTGCACCTTGTCCGACTCTTCGCTGCGCGCGGTCAGCAGGATGATCGGCACCCCCCGCGTGCGCTCGTCAACACGCCACGCGCGCGCCAGCTGCACGCCGCTTTTGCCGGGCAGCATCCAGTCGAGCAGCACCACATCGGGCAACACCGCGTCCACCTCGCGCTGCGCCGCCTCGGCGTCGAACACCACCGTCGGCGCAAACCCGTTGTGGCGCAGGTTGACGGCGATCAACTCCGCGATCGCCGGTTCGTCTTCCACCACCAGCACGCGAGGCAGCTTTTTCATCGCACCACCGTTTCCACTTGCTCCAACGGGGCATGACGCACGTCCTGCCCTTTGACGATGTAGATGATCAACTCGCCGATATTTTTGGCGTGGTCACCGATGCGCTCGATGGCTTTGGCCACAAACAACAGATCCAGGCTCGGCGAAATCGTGCGCGCATCCTCCATCATGAACGTCACCAGCTTGCGCACGAAACCGTTGAACTCCACATCGATGCGGTCGTCGTCGCGCATGATGGCCAAGGCCTCGTCGACATCCAGCCTGGCCAGCGCGTCCAGCGCGCGCCGCAGCATGCCGGAGGCCAAATCCGCCGCCAAACGCAGCTCCGCCACTGGCAGACGGCGTGCGTGGCCGCTTTCCGTGATCGACGCTGCCATGCGCGCGATGCGGGCCGCCTCGTCGCCGGCGCGCTCCAGGTTGCCGACCGTTTTCGAAATACCAATCAAAAAGCGCAAATCCCGCGCGGTGGGCTGCCGCCGAGCGATGGTGGTCGATAGGTCGGCGTCGATGCCCAGCTCGAGTTCGTTGATTTCGCGCTCGACCTGCAGCACCTGCTGGGCGCGCTCGCTGTCCTCGTCGAGCAGCGCTTGCACGGCCCACTGGATCTGTCGCTCCACAAGTCCACCCATTTCCAGCACACGGGTGGAAATGGAATTCAGTTCGGCGTCAAATTGGCTGGAAATATGCTTTTCCATCGCTGGCTCCTGTTGTCCTGACCGCTGTTCAACCAAAGCGGCCGGTGATGTAGTCCTCGGTCTCCTGACGCTTGGGCCGGGTGAAGATATTGTCGGTGGCGTCGTATTCGATCAGGTCGCCCAGGTACATGTAAGCGGTGTAGTCCGACACCCGGGCCGCCTGCTGCATGTTGTGCGTGACGATGACGATGGTGTACTTCTCTTTGAGCTGAATCAGCAGCTCCTCGATCTTGGCCGTCGAAATCGGGTCCAGCGCCGAACACGGTTCGTCCAGCAGCAGCACATCCGGCTCCAGCGCGATGGCTCGCGCGATCACCAGACGCTGCTGCTGCCCACCCGACAGGCTCAGCCCGTTGGCGTCGAGCCGGTCCTTGACATCGTCCCACAGCGCCGCGCCGCGCAAGGATTTTTCCACCACCTCGTCGATATAGGCTTTGTTCTTGACGCCGAGCAGCCGCAAACCGTAGGCGACATTTTCGTAAATCGACTTCGGAAATGGATTGGGCTTTTGAAACACCATCCCGATGCGCCGGCGCAGCTGCGCGACATTCACACTGCGGTCGTAGATGTTGACGCCCTCGTGCATGATTTCGCCTTCGATGCGGCAGTTGTCGACCAGGTCGTTCATGCGGTTGAAGCAGCGCAGCAATGTCGATTTGCCGCAACCACTGGGACCGATGAAGGCCACCACGCGGCCTTTTGGAATGCCCATCGAGATGTTGTGCAGCGCGTGCTTGTCGCCATACCAGAGGTTGAGGTTGCGTACCTCGAGCGCTTTGGGCAGCGACTCCAGCGGCGGCGCCTGGTGAAACACCGCATGGGTGTGAACAAACGTGGTCTTTTCGGTGGTCGTATTCATCGTTCAAACGCCTTCCAATCCCCGGTATTTTTCACGCAAGTGGTTGCGCAGCTTGATCGCCGCCAGGTTCAGCACCATGATCAATATCACCAGCAGCAAGGCGGTGGCATAGACCAGCGGCCGCGCGGCCTCGACGTTGGGGCTTTGGAAGCCAACGTCGTAGATGTGAAAGCCCAGGTGCATGAACTTGCGCTCCAGGTGGACAAACGGTGCGTAGCCGTCGATCGGCAGCGAGGGGGCCAGCTTGACCACGCCGACCAGCATCAACGGGGCAACTTCGCCAGCCGCGCGCGCCACCGCCAGGATCAGGCCGGTCATCATCGCCGGGCTGGCCATCGGCAACACGGTGCGAATCAACGTCTCGGCTTTGGTCGCGCCCAGCGCCAGGCTGCCCTCACGTACCGAGCGCGGCACACGCGCCAACCCCTCTTCGGTAGCCACGATGACCACCGGCAGCGTCAAAATGGCCAGCGTCAACGACGCCCACAGCAGCCCCGGCGTGCCAAAGGTTGGGGCCGGCAACGCTTCGGGGTAAAACAGCCGGTCGATGTTGCCGCCCAGCACGTAAACAAAAAACCCCAGACCGAATACGCCGTAAACGATCGACGGCACGCCGGCCAGGTTGTTGACCGAGATGCGAATGATGCGAATCAACGGCCCTTGTTTGGCGTATTCGCGCATGTAGACGGCGGCCATGATGCCAAATGGCGTCACGATGACCGACATCACCAACACCATCGTCACCGTACCAAAGATGGCGGGGAAGATGCCTCCTTCGGTGTTGGCTTCGCGCGGGTCGTCGGTCAAAAACTCCCAGAATTTGCGCGCGTAGTGCAGCAGCTTGTCCAGCGTGCCCATGGCATTGGGCTGGTAGACATCGGCCACTTTGGCCAGCGATACCTCGACGAGGCTGCCGTCGGCCACTTCGGCCACCAGGGTGTCGCGTGCGATGTCCTGACGCAGCGTTTGCAGGCGCTGCTGCAGCTGGTCGAACTCGGCTTGCAGGGCTTCACGCTGGCGCTGCAACTCGGCGCGCAGCGCGTCGTCGAGTTTGCCTTGCAGCGTGGCCTTGCGCTCGCGCAACCGCAACTGCTCGAGCCGGTAGTTGACATCGCCGATATCGTCCTTTTCAAGGCGGTAAATCTCGCGGAACAGCCGTTGCGCACGCTGTACACGCGCCTGCAGCTCGGGCCATGCTTGTGGCCCTGCGGCCACCACCCGCTCCCCTTCTTTGACCGCCTTGAGGTGGCCGTAAAAATTGCCCCACTCGTGGCGCTCCACCGTCAGAATGTCCACAGGGTACTGCCACGTCCCCAGCAACGGCAGGGGAAACCAGCGGAAATCCTGTCCGGTCAGGTCGCGGTTGCCCAATTTGATCAGCACCCGCTCGACAAATGGGTCATTGGACTCGATGTTGAAACCGGCCTCTTGCAGGCGGCGCAGCGAAACCTCCTCGCGCTCGCGCAGCTCACCGATCACGCGCACGGTCTGCGCGCCGTCGCGAAACGTGGTCTCCAGCACCGCCTTGGGCCAGAAATGCGTCAGCCCCCGTGCCGCGGTCATCCACAGCACAAACACCACTGCCAGCACCGACAACGCCACCGCGCCGGCCGTCATCCAGATCCAGGGCACCCCAGATTTGATCCAGTCTTTCATCACTCAAACGCTCCGTGCACGCGGCGTCAAATGGTTTGGTAGCGCTGGCGCAGGCGCTGGCGCACCAGCTCGGCCAGGGTATTGACGACAAAGGTAAAGCCAAACAGCACCAGTGCCGACAGGAACAGCAGCCGGTAATGCGTTTCCCCCACGCCAGCTTCGGGCATTTCCACCCCGATGTTGGCCGACAGCGTGCGAAAACCGGTGAATATGCTCCAATCCATCACAGCCGTGTTGCCAGTGGCCATCAGCACGATCATCGTTTCGCCCACAGCGCGCCCAAGCCCGATCATGATGGCGGAAAAGATGCCGGGGCTGGCCGTCAGCAACACCACGCGCGTCAGCGTTTGCCACGGCGTCGCGCCCAGCGCCAGCGAGCCGGTGGTGAGGTGCTTCGGCACCGAAAAAATCGCATCTTCGGCAATCGAAAAAATCGTCGGCGTCACGGCAAAGCCCATGGCAATGCCCACCACCAGCGAGTTGCGCTGCTCGAACTTGATGCCCGCCACGTTGCTGAGCCAGTTGGGCATATCGCCGCCGAAGAGCGCTGCCTCGATGGGGTGGCCCAGCGTCAAGCACAGCCACACCTGCAACACGACCACAGGCACCAGCCAAGCCGCCTCCCACCCAGGCGGCACACGCAGGCGGACCGCCTCGGGCAGCAATGCAAACAGCCACGCCGCAGCAAAAAACGTCAGCGGAAAAGTGGCGATCGTCAGCAACACGCCGGCCAGGTTGTTTTCGACAAACGGCGCCAGCCACAAACCCGCCAAAAAGCCCAACACCACGGTGGGCAGCGCCTGCATCACCTCAATGGTGGGTTTGATCGCGCCGCGGATCTTGGGTGACATGAAGTACGCGGTGTAAATCGCCCCCAGCAGCGCCAGCGGCACCGCGACGATCATCGCGTAGAAGGCCGCCTTGAGCGTGCCATAGGTCAATGGCGTCAGGCTGAATTTGGGCTCGAAGTCGGCGTTGGCGGCGGATGACTGCCAGACGTACGCCGGCTCTTCGTAACTTTCGTACCAGACCTTTTGCCAGGTGGCGTAGAACGACACCTCGGGGTAGTCGTTTTCGACGTGGGCCACGTGCAGCCGGCCCACCGCATCCTCGGCCATGTAGGCGTTGCCACGCGGCGGGTAGCCGAGATGGGCGATCGGCTGGTCCGATACCTTGCGCTGAAACAGCAACCGCTTGGAGGTGGCAAAGTAGCTGCCGACGTGGCCTTGTGCATCACCAGCCATAAAACCCTTGCGGTGGTACTCGGGCTCCAGCACCGTCACCGCAGCCGGCATCGGCTTGAAATCGCGAATGTGGGTCAGCTTGAAGCGCGTACCTTCCTCGCGCACCGGGAACCACTGCGCCAGGTTGCCCCGGTCGGTGCCGACGATGATCGAAAAGCCGCCCGACAGCATCGTCAGCGCCGTGACGCGCTCGCCCGGCCCGACCAGCTGCACCTTTTCAAGCAGTTGGGGGGCTGACTTGTCGCTGATGTCGTAGCGCCACAGCTCGCGGTCGCCCGACAGCACAAACATTTCGCGCTGCTTGAACTCGATCAACACCTCCCGCACCGACGGTGGTGCGGGCTGGATTTCAGCGGCGCTGCCTTGAACCGTTTCCTCACCGGTGATGGGGTTGCGTTCCACCGCCAAGCCACTGACCCACAGGCGCGCGTCGTCCGTCAATGCGGCCAGCGTGGTGCCGTCGGGGCTGTGCTGCACCGCCAGCTTCACCAGCGGGCGCTGTTGGGGGTCAATGGCCACCGGCTGCGCACCGGCGGGGTATTCCACCTGCGGCTCGATGACGCGCCGGGCCTCGGCGTCGAAGCTGGTCTTGAACCCCACTTGAGCCACCAGCGCACGGCCGTCGTCGAGCCCCAGCGCCAGCACGCTGGCCGCGCGGTCGGCAGCCGCTGTCGAACGCACGGTGCGGCCCGCCGGCAGCGCCAGGGCCATCTCGGCCTGCGGCCGCCCGCTGGCGAAATCGGCAAACACCACGCGGCCGTCGGCTTGCGCGCGCACCAGGGTTTCGAGCCGCTCGTCCGCCTGCAACAGCACCGCCGGCTGCTGCGCGTTGCCCGGCGCCGGGTACGAGGTCTGCGCATCCACCTTGGGCGGCATGAACAGCGGCACCACCACGCTGGCCAAGTAAAAAAAGATGGCCGTGATGGCCACGATGACGCCCAGGCCACCGGCTGTCATCAGGCCCTTGAACCAGCGGTCTGTCCACAGGCGCCGCCCCATGGCGCGGTCCACGCTTTGGGCCGTCAGGCTGCGGGCCTCGGTGCCGTCGATCGACTGCGTTGAATCCATACGATGTCGGGTTGCGTTGTGCCAACAAAAAGGTGGGCCGCGGCGACCGCCTTGGCCCACGCCGTCGCTCGGACAGGGTTGACCGGGTCCTCAGCCAGCCCCGCGCAAGGCACGGAAGCGCTGCATACGCTGCGTGGGCTCACCCTCGGCGTACGAGCGTTTGTCCATCACCCAGACAATGGTGGCGCCGTTAGGCCCAGCACCGATGTCGGTGAACGAATAGGGAACCTCCCCGTGCGCCGCAAAGTCGAGCAGCTGCTTCAAATCCCCGAACACGTAGTATCGACCACCTTTGAACACCTCGCCGTAAAAATCCGCGGCGGGTGCTAACTGGCCGTCGTACACCCGCTCACCCGTGCTGGGCTGGCCATGTTTGACATCATCTTTGGTGATGCCAAACACCACCGTCTGGCCGCTCGGCCCCGCCCCGATGCGGGTGCGCGTCAGGGCGACCTCGCCGTGGGCCAGGTAATCCTGGTACAGCTTGAAGCTGCCAAACGCGTAGTAGCGGCCGTCTTCGGGCAACACGACATAAAACTCAGCTGCCTGCTGCGTGCTGGCCGCTGCGGGGGCTGGTGCCGACGCAGGCGACACCGCCGCCGAGGCTGTGGCCGGGGCCGGCGCTGGGGTGGAGGCGGCCTTCGCTGCAGGCGACTGCCCACCGGGCGCAGCGCACCCCGCCAGCCCGGCCACCAGCGACACCCCTGCGATCCAAATACGATTCGACATGGGGTGCCTCCGCTTACTTGCTCAGCTCATCGAGGGCTTTTTTGGCCAGGGTGGCCGGCAGCGGCACAAAGCCGTCTTTGACCACGACCATCTGCCCTTGCTGCGACAGCACCATCTTGAAGAACTCGCGCTCCAGCGGCGGCAGCGGCTGGTTGGGCTTTTTGTTGACGTACACGTAGAGGATACGCGCCAGCGGGTAGCTGCCATCCACCGTATGCTTTGGATCGGGCTCGACGAACGGTTGGCCCTTCTTCTTCGACAGCGGCAGTGCACGCACGCCCGAGGTCTTGTAGCCGATGCCCGAGTAACCGATGGCGTTGAGCTGCGTGGCCACCGACTGCACAACCGACGCCGAACCGGGCTGCTCGGCCACGTTGCGCTTGAAGTCACCCTTGCACAGCGCCACCTCCTTGAAGTAGCCGTAGGTGCCCGACACCGAGTTGCGGCTGTAAAGCGCGATGTCGCGGTTGGCCCACTCACCCGTCAGCCCAACCTGGCCCCACTTGGTGATGTCGCTGGCGTAGCCGCACTTGCGCGTGCTGGAAAAGATCGCATCGACCTCTTCGATGCTCAGACCCTTGATCGGGTTGTCTTTGTGCACATAGACCGCCAGCGCGTCGATGGCCACCGGCACCGGGTAAGGTTTGTAGCCGTGTTTTTTCTCGAACGCCTCGACCTCCTTGGCGGTCATCAGGCGGCTCATCGGGCCGAAGTTGGAGGTGCCCTCGGTCAGCGCCGGCGGCGCGGTGGACGAGCCGGCCCCCTGGATCTGGATGTTGACATTGGGGTACAGGCGCTTGAACTCCTCGGCCCACAGCGTCATCAGGTTGTTGAGGGTGTCCGAGCCGATGCTGGTGAAGTTGCCCGACACCCCGGCCGCCTTTTCGTACTTCGGCAGAGCGGGATCGACTTGGGCAGCCTGCGCCATGGCGCTTTGGGCCGTGAAGCCCAACGTGACGATGCCCATCAGGGCCAAAAGTTTGTTCAGCTTCATCCGTGTAACACTCCGATTGCAGGACATGAACCGGCCATCCGTGGGGCGACCGCAGCAGCCATCGTAGGGGCCGTGTGTGACGGTTGTGTGACAGATGACCCCGGCAGCCCTGCACGCGGCGGCGCAGTGCACCCCGGCCCTCTGGTATGCTGCCGCCCTGTCGCCCCACGAGCACTGTGCGCATGCAAGACGGAACCCTGCTGGCCGCGTTGGACCTGGGCTCCAACAGCTTTCGCCTCGAGATCGGCCGCTACGTCGGCGGCCACATTGAGCGCGTCGAATACCTGAAGGAAACGGTTCGCTTGGGCGCGGGCTTGGGCGACGACAAGCTGCTGAGCCCAGCGGCCATGGAACGTGGCTGGGCCTGCTTGGCACGCTTTGCCGAAAAGTTGCGAGGATTTGACAAGCGGCAGGTCCGCGCCGTGGCCACGCAGACGCTGCGCGAAGCGCGCAACCGCGATGTTTTCGTGCAGCGTGCCGAGCACATCCTGGGCTTTCCCATCGACGTCGTGGCGGGCCACGAAGAGGCGCGTCTGATCTACCAGGGTGTGACGCACCTGCTGCCGCAATCGGATGAGCGCCGCCTGGTGGTCGACATCGGCGGGCGCTCGACCGAGGTCATTCTCGGCCACGGCTACCGCCCGCAGCGCATGGAGTCGTACCCGCTGGGCAGTGTGGCGTGGTCGGGGCGCTACTTCGCTGGGGGCGCCGTCAGCGAGCGGGCGTTGCGCCAAGCGGTGGTGGCGGCGCAGGCGGTGTTGGACGAGGCACTGGACCTGTTTGCCCCGGGCAGTTGGGACGCGGTGTACGCGTCCTCCGGCACCGCTGGCGCCCTGGCTGAGATGCTAGCCCATGCGGGTTTTCCGGTTGGGATGATCACGCGCGAGGGCCTGGACTGGATCGCCGACCGCCTGGTGCGCGCCGGGCACGTGGACGCGCTGCGGCTGGAGGGCCTCAAGGATGACCGTCGTCCGGTGCTGACCGGGGGCCTGAGCATCATGCTGGCGTTGTTCGAGCTGTTCGGCTGGCACGAGGTGCACCGCGCCCAGGGCGCGCTGCGCCAGGGAGCGCTGTACGACTTGATCGACCGCGCCCACGACAGCACCGACGTGCGTGAACGCACGGTGCGCTGGCTGGCCCAAAAATTCAACGTCGACGCCGCCCAGGCCGAGCGCGTGCGCGCCGTGGCGGTGCACCTGTTCGAACAGGTGGCCGTGCCCGACCCACGCAACGGGCGCTACTCGCAAAAGCTGGCGTGGGCGGCACGGCTGCACGAAATCGGCGCGCACATTTCGCACACCGACGCGCACAAGCACGGCGCCTACATCCTAGACCATGTGGACGCGCCGGGGTTTTCGCTGCCAGAGTTGCACCGCCTCAGCCTGTTGGTGCTGGGCCAGCGCGGCAAACTGCGCAAAGTCGAAGCGGCGCTGCACGACGAGCTGTTTGCCAAGCAGTTGATGTGCCTGCGCTTGGCGGTGCTGCTGTGCCACGCGCGCAAAGACCCGGCGCTGCACGCGCTGACGCTGCGCTACAGCGCGCGCCAGACCTTCAAACTCAGCGCCGCCCGTGGCTGGGCCCAGCAGTACCCGCAATCGTCCTGGTTGTTGCACGAGGAAGCCGAGGCTTGGGCGCGCACGCCGTGGCGGCTGCAGCTGGCGTTGCTGTAGCCCGCGCGTGCCCTACAGCAGTTCCGGCGTTTGCACGCACAGCACCACGGTCTGGGCTGCGCCGTCGCGCTCGCGATGGCGCAGCCACCACACAGCGCCCTTGCGCACCGAGCATTGGCCGCCGGCCATGCCCAGCAGTTGCGCGATGACCTGCCCCAGCGTCGGCTGGTGCCCAACGACCAGCACCGGCTGGCGCGCCAGCGGCCACTGGGCCACGCGCAGCAGCGCGGCGGCGTCCTCACCCGGGGCCAGGTCGGGGTGGATGCGGTACTTGCGCCCCAGTGGCAGCACCGTTTGCTCGGTGCGCACGGCGGGGCTGCACCAAATGCGCACGTCGTGGGGCAGCTGTCGGTCCAGCCACGCGGCCATGCGCGCGGCCTGTTTTTCGCCGCGCGGCGTCAGGCGGCGCGACAGGTCGTCCCCGCCGCCGTCGTCGGTCTCGTCCAGGTCTTCGGCTTCGGCGTGGCGCCACAGAATCAGGTCGGTCATCGCGGTGTCATCCTTTGGTGCCGTAGCGGTTCATCAGCGTGCCTTGGGCCGACACTAGCCCGGCGCGCGCGCCGCGCGGGGCCCGATCGGCCGCCTTGACGTAGGTGCCATCGGGCTGCAACAACCAGGCATCGCCCTGGTCGCTCAGGTACAGGCGCAGACATTCGTCCATGATGCGCGCGCGCAGCGCCGCGTCCGTCACGGGCCAGGCCAGCTCCACACGACGCAGCATGTTGCGGTTCATCCAGTCGGCACTGGCCAGCCACAGTTCCTCGTGTTCACCCCAGCGGAAGTAAAACACCCGCGAGTGTTCCAGCAACCGCCCCACGACCGAGCGGATCCGCACATGTTCGGTGTAACCAGGCACGCCTGCGGGCAGCACGCAGGCGCCGCGCACGATGGCCTCGATCGCCACCCCAGCTTGCGACGCCTGCACCAGCGCGCGCGCCAGCGGCTCGTCGGTCAGGGCGTTCATCTTCAGCAGGATCTGCGCCGGCTGCCCAGCCTTGGCGGCGGCGGCGCAGGCCTCGATGCGCTCCAGCAGCCCTTTTTGCAGATGGAACGGCGCCATCATCGCTTTACGCAAGCGCGGCAGGCGGTTCTGGCTGGCCAGGTGGTTGAACACGGCATCGACGTCGGCCGTCAGGTCTTCGTCCGCCGTCAGGTACGACAGGTCGGTGTACAGCTTGGCCGTGTCGGGGTTGTAGTTGCCCGTGGACAGGTGGGCGTAGCGTACCAGCCGGCCGTCCTCGCGCCGGGTAATTAGCAGCATTTTGGCGTGCGTCTTGAGGCCGACGATGCCATAGACCACCTGCGCACCGACCGATTCGAGCCGCTCCGCGTGGTCGATGTTGGCTTCCTCGTCAAAGCGGGCCTTGAGCTCGACCACCGCCGTGACCTCTTTGCCACGACGCACGGCTTCGCGCAGCAGCTCCGTCATCGCGCTGCGCTTGCCGGTGCGGTAGATGGTTTGCTTGATGGCCAGCACGTCGGGGTCCTCGACCGCCTCGCGCAAAAAGGCCAGCACGGCGTCGAAGTTCTCGTACGGCTGATGGATCAACACGTCGCCCTGCTTGAGCCGCTCGAAGAACGATTGACCCGGCGTCAGTGCCACCGGCCAGCCAGGGGTATAGCGCTCGAAGCGTAACGCCGGCGCGTCGATCTGGTCCACCAGTTGGTTGAGGCGCACCAGGTTGACCGGCCCCGGCACCCGGTACAGGCTCTCCGGCGGCAGCTCGAATTGCTGCAGCAGGAAGTTGGCCAAAAAATCCGAGCACCCGGCAGACACCTCCAGCCGCAGCGCCTGCCCAAAGTGGCGCTGCTGCAGCCCCAGGCGCAGCGCCGTGCGCAGGTTTTTCACCTCCTCCTCGTCCAGCGCCAGGTCGGAGTGACGCGTGACACGGAACTGGGAGAACTCCACCACCGTGCGGCCCGGGAACAAGTCCGGCAGGTGCGCGCGGATGATGCTGGAAATCGACACAAAGTGCTGCTGCTTGGAGCCTTTGACCGGTGGCATCAGCACGAAGCGCTTGAGCGCGCGCGGGACCTTGACGATGGCGATCTCGTGTTCGCGCCCGAACGCATCGCGCCCACCGAGGCGCACGATAAAGTTGAGCGACTTGTTGGCCACCTGCGGAAACGGGTGCGCTGGGTCAAGCGCTACAGGCAGCAACAAAGGCTGCACCTGATCGACAAAATACTCGCGCACCCAGCGCCGTTGGCGCGGGTTGCGCTCGCCGTGGGCAATGATGCGAATGCCCCGCTTTTCCAGCGCCGGCAGCAGCTCATCGTTGTATATGGCGTACTGCCGCGCCACCAGCGCGTGGATGCGCTCGGTCAGCGCGCGGTAGGTCTCCACGGTGGCCACGCCGCGCTGCTCGTGGGTCAGGCGGGCCATGTGGTGGGGGGCGAAGCGCACCTCGAAAAACTCGTCCAGGTTGGACGACACGATGGCCAGGAAACGCAGCCGCTCCAGCAGCGGCACATCGCGCCGGCAGGCCCAGTCGAGCACGCGCTCGTTGAACGCAAGTATGCTTTGGTCGCGGTCCAAAAACGCGTGGCGCGGGTGGTGGGGTGGCGTTTGGGTCATGGGTTGGGCGGGATCAGCAACGCGTCGGCGCAAGCCCGCTCGAGCGCGGGACGGCGAGAGTGACATTATTCCGCGCCCAGGTGCCGTTCGGATGAAGGATTCGTGACAACCCCACCCTTGCCGGGGCGAGCCTGCACCACGGCGCTCGGGGCTTGCCCCTTGTGCCCCCACAACACCAACTCCAGACGGTCGTTACCATACCAGGTGCAGACGCTCGCTTGGGTGTTCTTTAAGAAACGCCAAAAACGCTTTGGCTCGGCAGGCCGGCCCTCGCGCCGCATCACACCCCCACCAAATGGCGCCGGTAGCGCGCCGGCATATCGGCCAGGCGCATCATCATCGGCAAATCCGCCGTGTTGAAGTCAGGATCCCACGCGGGCGGCCCAAGCACCTTGGCACCCAGGCGCAAATAGCCCTTCAGCAGCGCCGGCGGCTCGACCGGCAGCGTATCGTCCAAGGCATGCAGGGGCAGCGGCACGCGCGGCAACACGTGCCACTCGATCGGCGCCAGGTGGCGCTGGCGCACTTGGCGCCAGATGCTGGCGGCGGCATGCCCCCCAGTGGCCATGCCATGCGGGCCCTCGTACTGCATCGGAATGCTGGCGCAACCGATCATCACGTCCAGACCGTTGCGCACCATAAACTCGGCCAGCGCCTTCCACAGCGCCATGATGACGCCGCCATGACGGTGTTGCGGATGGACGCATGAGCGCCCCAGCTCCACCATCTGATCGCGCAGCGCCCGCAGGCGCGTCAGGTCGAACTCCGTGTCGCTGTAGTAGCACCCGACGCGTTTGGCCTGCGCCGGGGTGAGCACGCGGTACGTGCCTACGACTTCGCCTCGCTGGGACTCACGCACCAGCAGGTGCTCACAGTAGTCGTCAAACAGGTCGCAGTCGTGGCCCGGCAGCGGGGTTTGCAGGCGCGCGCCCATCTCCAGCGCGAACACCTGGTAGCGCAGCCGCTGCGCCGCGCGCACCTCGTCGAGGTGCCGCGCCCACACCACCTGCAACCCCGCTGGGGTCGTGGGCTCGGCGCACGCGGTCCCCGCTGGCCACGCCACGGGGGAGTGGACCACCCCGGCGCTGCTGACCAGGGCGTCTGTCCCCCGATGGGCGTGCAGTTCGGACGTCGGCAAGGGGTTCATCATGGCTGATCTCCGCAAGGATGTGCGGGGCGTCGTCGGCCCGCTGCCGCGGCATTGTTCGCCGCCTGTGTGACATGGCGTTGGCGCTTGCATGTCGATGGCATGACAGCCACCCCGCGGCGTGGCGCCACGCGCGGCGGGGTGGTCCGCTGTCACGGCCTCGTCACACGGCTGCGGCAGCATCGGCGCCACGCCCTGCCCAACCCACGCGAGGTTGGTGCGGGCACCTCACCCATGACCGATGGCGATGACAACGCTGACCCCACCAGCCCCCCACGAACACGACGCCGACGCGGCCCAGCCGCCCGACTGCTCCCGCCGCAGCGCGGCACGTCACCCCTATCCGTTGCGTGCAGGCGCGGCCAGCTGGATGCGCACACTGCGCTTGGGCACCCATGTGCTGCGCGGTGTTGCGTCGACACAGTGGGGGTGGACGCGGCTGCCCGAGCTGCAACGCGACCAGCGCACCCAGGCCTGGGCGCAGCACATGCTGGGCGAGGTGGGGATACAGGTCGAGGTGCGCGGCACGCCGCCGGCCGACGGCACGGGCGCGTGCATCGTGGCCAACCACATCTCGTGGCTGGACATACCGGCTTTGCTGAGCGTGCTGCCCTGCCGCTTCGTGGCCAAAGACGAGGTGGCGCGCTGGCCACTGGTTGGCACGCTGGCCCGGCGTGCGGCCACGCTGTTCGTGCAGCGCGGGCACGCGCTGGCGTTGCGCCAACTGCACACCGCGCTGTGCGACCGCTTGCGTGCTGGCGCACCGGTGGCGATCTTCCCCGAGGGCACCACCACCGATGGCAGCCATGTGCGCCCTTTCTTTGCGGCCCTGCTGCAACCGGCGATCGACACCGCGACCCCCGTGTACCCGGTGGCATTGCGCTACCGCCGCAGCGACGGGCTGCCCAGCCCCAACGCCTGGGCCTACCATGGCGACATGACGCTGTGGCAGTCGATTCGCCGCGTGTGCCGCCAGCCCGCAGGGGTGGTGGAAATGCAGTGGCTGCCACCGATTGAGCCGGCACACGTGTCGCGCCAGGCGCTGGCCCGCCGAGCCCATGCCGCGATCGTCGGGGCGTTGACCCGCGCTCAGGAAGCGCCCGTCCGTTGCACGTATTGAACGACGGGGTTGCAAAGTCGGCCCTCACGCGAGGCCGCCAGCCAGGCGGTGGCCAAGCGATCGATACGCGCCCGGTCCCCACGGGTCGAGCATTTGGACTATGATGGCCAACACACCCTCAATGATCATGCCATGTTCGGTCGCCGACGCCCTGTTCACATCGGACTGTCCGCCCGGATCTTCCACCCTGAGTCCGGCGGCAGTGGCCTGCGCAGCAAAACGCTGCAGGTGTTGGAGCAGTCGGTGGCGCAGTGGGCCGCTTCGCGCGATACGTTGGTGCTGATGATCCCGTCGGTATTGCAAGACGGGGCGCTGCGGCGCAGCAGCATCCGCGTGCGCGACTACGCGCAGTATTTGGACGGCCTTATTTTGCAGGGTGGCGCCGATGTCAGCCCACGCGCTTACGGTGAGGAGCCCCTCAAGCCCGAGTGGGCGGGCGACCCCGTGCGCGACGCCTACGAGCTGGAGCTGGTGCACGAATTTCTGGAGGCAGGCAAACCCATCTTGGGGATTTGCCGCGGCATGCAACTGATCAACGTGGCGTTTGGGGGTAGCCTGTACCAGGATATTCCTACGATGGTGGACGGCGCCATCGAGCATGAAAGCCCTCAGTACGACCGCCACCGGCACGAGGTGGAGCTGGCCGCCGACGGCTGGCTGCAGCGCTGGAATGGAACACTGCCTGGGCGGCAGGTGGCGTCGGTGCACCATCAGGCGGTCAAACGGCTGGGGCGCGATTTGGTGGTCGAAGCCACCGCACCTGACGGGGTTATCGAGGCCATACGGCTGCAGGGCCGCCCGTGGGTGATGGGCGTGCAATGGCACCCCGAGTTTCACCCACTCGACGACCCGACGATGCTGGACCCGACGCCGATGCTGGAGGCGTTTTTGGAAGCCGCACGGCGCTGATCGCGCGGCCCTGCACCCGCACCTCAGGCAGGCACGGCGGTCGCCGCCTGCGCCAATGCATCCGCCCACTGCTGGGCGATCGCAGCGTCACGGGCTTCGACCATCACGCGCAGCACCGGCTCGGTGCCACTGGCGCGGATCAACACCCTGCCCTGCCCCTGCAGCGCCGCTTCGGCTTCGGCTTGGACCTGTGCCAACGTCGGCCACGCACGCCAGTCCCCCCCTTGCTGGATGCGCACGTTGCGCAGCACCTGGGGGTACAGCGTCACTTCGCGCAGCAAGTCTGCCAATGTGCGCTGCCTGCGCACGCACGCCTGCAGCACTTGCAGCGCCGCCACAATGCCATCGCCGGTGGTGTGCTTATCGAGGATGATGAGGTGCCCCGACCCCTCACCGCCCAGGCGCCAGCCGCGCCGGTGCAGCTCTTCCAGCACGTAGCGGTCGCCGACCTTGGCGCGCGCCAGCGCCACGCCGCGCGCAGCCAGCGCCTGCTCCACGGCCATGTTGGTCATCAGTGTGCCAACGACGCCGGCCACCGCCTCGCCGCGCGCCAGCCGGTCGTCGGCCAACAGGTACAACAGCTCATCCCCGTTGAACAGCCGCCCCTGCCCGTCGACCACCTGCAACCGGTCAGCGTCCCCATCCAGCGCCAAGCCGAGGTCGGCGCCGTGCGCGCGCACCGCGTCGACCAGGGTTTGCGGATGCGTGGCCCCGACCCCGTCGTTGATGTTGCGGCCGTTGGGGCTGCAGCCGATCGCCACCACATCTGCCCCCAGTTCGTGGAACACCGCCGGCGCGATGTGGTACGCGGCGCCGTGGGCGGCGTCCACGACGATTTTGAGCCCGCGCAACGACAGCTCCGGGGCAAAGGTGCTTTTGCAAAACTCGATGTAGCGCCCCGCCGCGTCGTCCAGCCGACGCGCGCGGCCCAGCGTGCTTGCATCGGCCCACGCCGGGGGTTGCGCCAGCGCGGCTTCGACCGCCAGCTCCCACTCGTCCGGCAGCTTGGTGCCGTGGGCGCTGAAAAACTTGATGCCGTTGTCTGAGTAGGGGTTGTGGCTGGCGCTGATGACCACGCCCAGCGTCGCGCGCTGGGCGCGCGTCAGGTACGCCACCGCGGGCGTGGGTACCGGCCCCAGCAGCACCACGTCCACCCCGGCCGAGTTGAAGCCTGACTCCAGCGCCGACTCGAGCATGTAGCCCGAAATGCGGGTGTCCTTGCCGATCAGCACGGTCGGGTTTGGTTCGGTGCGTTTGAGCACCTGCCCCACCGCGTGGGCCAGGCGCAGCACAAAATCGGGCGTGATGGGGGGCTGCCCCACCGTGCCACGGATACCGTCGGTGCCAAAGTATTGACGCGTCATGTTTGCTCCCTGTCTTGAAGGGCTTGCCACACCCGCAGCGCCTGCACGGTGGGGGCCACGTCATGCACCCGCACGATGCGCGCCCCGCGCTGCACCGCCAGCAACGCCGCGGCCACGCTGGCGCCCACACGGCGCGCCGCCACGTCCTCGCCCGTGATGCGCCCCAGCGTGGACTTGCGCGACCAGCCCGCCAGCAGCGGGTAGCCCAATGTCAGCAGGGCCTGCTGGCGCGCCAGCAGGCCCAGGTTTTGCTCGACCGTTTTGCCAAAGCCGATACCGTAGTCCAACACGATGCGCTCGCGGGCCACGCCGCGATCCAGCGCCGCTTGGGCGCGCGCGGCCAAGAAGTCGCGCACCTGCGGCACGGCGTCGCCCTGCATCGGCTGCACCTGCATATCCTGCGGCTGGCGGTGCATGTGCATCAGCACCACGCCGCAGCCGGGATGCTGGGCCACCACGTCGAGCGCACCGGTGCGCCCGTCTGCGCCGACGCGCCGCAAGGCCCACACGTCGTTGATGATGTCTGCCCCCAGTTCAAGGCATGCGGCCATGACCTCGGGTTTGTAGGTGTCGACGCTGATCGGCACGCCCCAGCGCACGGCCTCTCGCACCACGGGCACGACGCGCGCCAGTTCCTCGTCCAGCGGCACCGGTGGTGCCCCCGGGCGGGTGGATTCGCCACCGATATCGAGGATGTCGGCCCCTTCGCGCAGCAGGGCCTCGGCGTGCCGCAAACCGCTGGTGGCGTCGGCGTGCGCGCCACCGTCGGAAAACGAGTCGGGCGTGACATTGACGATGCCCATCACCCGCGGACGGGACAGGTCAATGACAAAACGGCTGGTCTGCCAATGCGCGGCGGTCATGGGCGGTATTGTGAAAGAAAAACCGGGCCTTCCGGCCCGGTTGGGTTGGTGGCACACCCTCGGCCACGTCACGCCGCCGTCGGCGCCTGGGGGGTCGGCTCGCCCTTGACCACCGGCGCGGCGCCTCCGCCATCGCCACCGCCGGTGTTGGGGCTGGAGGGCGACACATCCTTCGGCGGCCGGGGCGGGCGCCCGGCCATGATGTCGTCGATTTGGTCGGCGTCGATGGTTTCCCACTCCAGCAGCGCCTTGGCCATGGCGTGCATCTTGTCCTTGTTTTCTTCGATCAGGCGGCGCGCCAGCGCGTACTGCTCGTCGATGATGCGGCGCACCTCGGCGTCGACCTGGCGCATCGTTTCTTCGCTGATGTTGGTGGTTTTGGTGATCGAGCGACCAAGGAACACCTCGCCCTCGTTTTCGGCGTACACCATCGGGCCCAGTTTTTCCGACATGCCGTAGCGCATCACCATGTCGCGGGCGATCTGCGTGGCGCGTTCGAAATCGTTGCTGGCCCCGGTGGTCATCTGGTTCATGAACACCTCTTCGGCGATGCGTCCACCGAACAGCATCGCGATCTGGTTTAGCATGTACTCCTTGTCGTAGGAGTAGCGGTCTTTTTCCGGCAGGCTCATCGTCACGCCCAGCGCGCGGCCACGCGGGATGATCGTGACCTTGTGCACCGGGTCGCACTTGGGCAGCAGCTTGCCGATGAGCGCATGCCCTGCTTCGTGGTAGGCGGTGTTGCGGCGCTCCTCTTCCGGCATGACCATGGACTTGCGCTCGGGGCCCATCAGGATTTTGTCCTTGGCCTTTTCGAAGTCCTGCATTTCCACCACGCGGGCGTTGCGGCGCGCGGCCATCAGCGCGGCTTCGTTGCACAGGTTGGCCAGGTCCGCGCCGCTCATACCCGGCGTGCCACGCGCGATCACCTCGGGGCTGACGTCCGGGCCGATGGGGATCTTGCGCATGTGCACCTTGAGGATCTGCTCGCGACCGCGAATGTCGGGCAGCGTCACGTACACCTGGCGGTCGAAGCGGCCCGGGCGCAGCAGCGCGGCGTCCAGAATGTCCGGCCGGTTGGTGGCGGCGATGACGATGACCCCGAGGTTGGTCTCGAAGCCGTCCATCTCGACCAGCATCTGGTTGAGCGTTTGCTCGCGCTCGTCATTACCACCGCCCAAGCCGGCGCCGCGCTGGCGGCCCACGGCGTCGATTTCGTCGATGAAGATGATGCAGGGGGCGTTTTTCTTGGCCTGCTCGAACATGTCGCGCACACGCGCCGCCCCGACGCCGACGAACATCTCGACAAAATCCGAGCCCGAGATGCTGAAAAACGGCACCTTGGCTTCGCCCGCGATGGCCTTGGCCAGCAAGGTTTTGCCGGTGCCCGGCGGCCCCACCAACAGCAGCCCGCGCGGAATGCGCCCGCCCAGCTTCTGGAACTTTTGCGGGTCTTTGAGGAAGTCGACCAGCTCCTTGACTTCCTCCTTGGCCTCGTCGCAGCCGGCCACGTCGGCGAACGTCACGTTGTTGGCCGATTCATCCAACATGCGCGCCTTGCTCTTGCCAAAGCTGAACGCGCCGCCGCGGCCACCCTGCATCTGGCGCATGAAGTAAATCCACACGCCAATGAGCAGCAGCATCGGCCCCCAACTAACCAGCAGCGTCATCAGCAGCGAGCCCTCCTCGCGCGGGCGCACGTCGAACTTGACGTCGTTGGCCAGCAGGTCGCCGATCAGCCCGCGGTCCAGGTAGGTGGCGTTGGTGCGGATGCGCCGGTCGTCGGTGGTCACCGCGATGATTTCGGTGCCATTGGCGCCCTCCTGGATGGTGGCGCTTTTGATGCGCTGCGCCTTGACTTCGTTGAGGAAGTCGGAGTACGCCATGTAGCCGGCGCCTGCGGTGGCACGGCCATCGAATTGCTTGAAGACCGTGAACAGCACCATGGCGATCACCATCCAGATCGCCACTTTCGAAATCCACTGGTTGTTGTTCAACGAAAACTCCTGCCTACCAACCGTTGACGCGACGCCCGCCACTGCGGGCACCTACCCATGACGGGCCATGTGCGGCCATTGTAGGCCTTATCAAGCCCGCACGGCGACCGTTGGGCGGCCAACCCTGGCTATCACGTGGATAGCGTGCTGGCCACCCCTGGCTCGATCAGACCGCGCGCCACCAAAAAGGTTTCGGCCGATTGCGGCCGCGACGCCTTGGGCTTGTGCGCCTTAACGGTGCGAAAGTGCTGGCGCAGCCGACGCACCGCGCCGTCGTAGGCGCCGCCATGGAACACCTTGACCACCAGCGCGCCCTCGGGCTTGAGGTGCTGCACCGCAAAGTCCACCGCCAGCTCGATCAGGTGCTCGATGTGCGCCGCGTCCACCTCCTCGATGCCGCTGAGGTTGGGCGCCATGTCGGACACCACCAGATCGACCGCGCGTTGCGGGACCTTGCCGCCCAGCGCGTGTTGCAGGGTCGCTTGCAGCGCCTGCAGCGTGGCCTCGTCACGAAAATCGCCCTGCAGGATGTGCACGCCGTCGATCGGCTCCACGGGCAGCAGGTCCACCCCCACCACCACGCCGCGCAGCCGCACGTGGCCCGTGGTGTCGGTGACCGTGCCCAGGCGCCGCCGCAGGTATTGGCACCACGCACCCGGGGCGCACCCCAAGTCCACGATGCACTGCCCGGGGCGCACCAGGTGGTACGTTGCGTCGAGCTCCTGCAATTTGTAGGCGGCGCGGGCGCGGTAGCCGTCTTGCTGCGCACGGCGCACCCAGGGGTCGGTGACGTGCTGGTTGAACCAGGCCTTGTCCACTTTTTTGCTTTGGGTCCGAACTTTCATATGGACCGCACTATAGGCCCGTTGCGCCGTGCATGGGGGATAATCCCGCCCATGCCAGCCTTGCACCTGACCCCCGCCGAACGCGCCCAACACCGGGGCGCGGCCCACCACCTGGAGCCCGTCGTGATGATCGGCACCGGGGGGCTGACCGAGGCCGTCATAGCCGAAGTGGACGCGGCGTTGAACGCCCATGGGCTCATCAAGGTGCGCGTGCTGGAAGGCGAACGCGAGCAGCGCGAAGCCTGGCTGGCCGAGCTGGCCGAACGGCTGAGCGCCGCGCCGGTGCAACACATCGGCAAGCTGTTGGTGCTGTGGCGCCCGCTGCCCGCCAAGGAAAAAGCCCCCGCCGGCGAACGCAAGCCCGGCCCACGCGAGTACAAGGTCGTCAAGCCCGCCAAGCAGCCCGGGCGGCGCCCCGAGATCAAGACCGTGCGTGTGCTGGGCAACCAGCGCCTCACCCCCGGCGGCTTGATCAAAAAAGCCAAAAAACGCCAAAAGAGCGCCAAAAAGGCTGCGGCGGCGGGGCGTTGATCGCGGGGTGGCCAGCAGCGCCGCCGATGTCGTGGCATGCTTGCGGGCATGAACACCCGCATCGACAACACTTTGCTTGACAACCCCCTGCTGGCGCTGGAGCCCCTGCCGCGCTACGACGCGGTTCAACCCGCGCACGTGCAGCCGGCCATCGAGGCCCTGCTGCACGAAGCCGAAGCAGCGCTGCAAGCCGCCACCGCCCCCGAGCACCCGGCCGACTGGCAAGCGCTGGCGCGCACGCTGGACGTCGCCACCGAGCGCCTGGGGCGCGCCTGGGGGGTGGTCAGCCACCTCAACGCCGTGGCCGACACGCCCGAGCTGCGCGCCGCCTACAACGCCCTGCTGCCGCGGGTGACGGAGTTTTGGACCCGTTTGGGCGCCGACGAGGCCTTGTACGCCAAGTACAAGGCCATCGACCCCACGCGGCTGGATGCCGTTCAGCGGCGCGCACGCGAGCTGACGCTGCAGGGCTTCGTGCTGGGCGGAGCCGAGTTGCAAGGCGCGGCCAAAGCGCGTTTCGCCGCCATCCAGGAGCGCCAAGCCGAGTTGGCACAGCGCTTCAGCGAGCATGTGCTCGACGCCACCGACGGCTGGCACTGCGACATCGACCCCGCCCAAGCCGCTGGCCTGCCCGACGACGTGCAAGCCAGCGCCCGTGCGGCCGCCGAGGCCGCGGGTAAGGCCGGGCAACTGCGCTTGAGCCTGAAGCTGCCGGTGTACCTGCCGGTGATGCAGTTCGCGCACGACCGTGAGCTGCGTGCGCGCCTGTACCGCGCCTACGGCACGCGCGCCAGCGACCAGGCCGAGGGCGAGCTGGCCCGGCTGGACAACACCGCCATCATGGCCGAGTTGCTGGCGCTGCGCCACGAAGAGGCGCAGTTGCTTGGGTACCCAAGCTTTGCGCACCTGTCGCTGGTGCCCAAAATGGCGGAATCACCCGAGCAGGTGCTGGCTTTTTTGCGCGACCTGGCGCAACGCGCACGCCCCTGGGCGGAGCGCGACGTGGCCGACATGCGGGCCTTTGCGGCATCGGCGCTGGGGCTGAGCGACCCGCAGCCGTGGGACTGGACCTACATCGCCGAAGCGCTGCGCCAGCAGCGCTACGCCTACAGCGAGCAGGAGATCAAGCCCTACTTTCCGCTGCCACGGGTGCTGCAAGGTCTGTTCGACATCGTGGGCACGCTGTTCGAAGTGCGCTTCGAGCCGATGGAAGCACCGGTGTGGCACCCGTCGGTGCAAGCGTTTGCGCTCCATCGCGACGCCGAGCTGCTGGGGCACTTTTACCTCGACCCGGTGGCGCGCGCGGGCAAGCGCGGCGGCGCTTGGATGGACGACGCCCGCAGCCGCTGGCGCCGGCCCGACGACGGTCGCCTGCAAACCCCGGTGGCCTACCTGGTGTGCAACTTTGGCGAAGGCGCGGGCGGCCGCCCGCCGCTGCTGACGCACGACGACGTCACGACGCTGCTGCACGAGTTCGGGCACGGCTTGCACCACCTGCTGACGCAGGTCGATGAGCACGACGTCGCGGGCATCAGCGGCGTGGAGTGGGACGCGGTGGAGCTGCCGAGCCAGTTTCTGGAAAACTTCGGCTGGGACTGGGAGGCCTTGCAACGCCTCAGCGGCCACGTCGACACGGGCGAACCGCTGCCGCGCACGCTGTACGACAAGATGCGCGCCGCGCGCCACTTCCAGAGCGCGCTGCAGCTGCTGCGGCAGGTCGAATACGCGCTGTTCGACATGCGACTGCACCTGGAAGGGGCGCCGGGCGGCGACGTCATGGCGCTGCTGGAGCAGGTGCGCGACGAAGTGGCCGTGCTGCGCCCACCGGCGTGGCACCGCATGCCGCACAGCTTCAGCCACATCTTTGCCGGTGGCTACGCGGCCGGCTACTACAGCTACCTGTGGGCCGAAGTGCTCAGCGCCGACGCCTTTGCGGCCTTCGAGGAAGCCGCCGCCGAGCGCGGTAGCGTGCTGGACACCGCCACCGGGCGGCGCTTTCGGCAAACCATCCTGGAGGTCGGCGGCAGCCGCCCGGCGCTGGCGTCGTTTCGCGCCTTTCGCGGGCGCGAGCCGCGCATCGACGCACTGCTACGTCAGTTGGGTCTGGCCTGATCGGCAGGGCCGCCGCCGGGCACCGCGGCGGCGGTCAACCCGCGGTGCCGTCAAAGGTGACGGTGCGCACCCCTTCAGGTGTGCCCAGCAGGCACACGTGCGCGCGTTGGTGCGCGAACACCCCCACCGTCACCACACCGGGCCAATCGTTGACCATGCTCTCAAACGCCGGCGGGTCGGTGATTTGCAGCCCGGTCACGTCCAGGATGTGCTGGCCGTTGTCGGTCACCAGCGGCGCACCGTCGCGCAGCCGCACGCGCGCCGTGCCCCCCAGCGCCGCGAACTGGCGGATGATGCGCTGCGCTGCCATCGGGATCACCTCCACCGGCAGCGGAAAGCGCCCCAGCACCGGCACCCACTTGGATTGGTCGGCGATGCACACAAAGCGCCGCGCCTGCGCGGCGACGATTTTTTCCCGTGTCAGTGCCGCGCCGCCGCCCTTGATCATGTAACCACGCGGGTCGATCTCGTCGGCACCGTCGATGTAGACGGCAAGCTCCTCGACCTCGTTGGCGTCGAAGACGCGGATGCCGTGCGCACGCAGGCGCTGCGTGGTGGCCTCCGAGCTCGACACCGCGCCGACGATGCGCTCGCGCTGCTCAGCCAGCGCGTCGATGAAGCAGTTGACCGTGGAGCCGGTGCCGACCCCGATGATGTGCCCATGCCCCACGTAGTCCAGCGCGGCGCGGCCCACCAGGGCCTTGAGTTGGTCTTGGGTCATCGGCTCGGCAGCAGGCATCGTTGGCTCCTCGCGGGCAGGGTTGAGGGGGTACGCAATGCGACAATTATCCAATGAGCTGGATACCCTATGGCCTCGCGCGCCGGGCGCTGTTTGCGCTGGACCCCGAACACGCGCACGAACTGACGCTGCAGACGCTGCAGCGGCTGCAACACAGTCCCCTGGCAGCGCTGCTGGCGCAGCCACGGGTGGACGACCCGATCCAGTTGGCGGGGCTGACACTGCCCAACCGCGTGGGCCTGGCCGCAGGGTTGGACAAGAACGCGCAATGCATCGACGCCTGGGCGGCCATGGGGTTTGGCTTTGTCGAGGTGGGCACCGTCACGCCCAGGCCCCAGCCCGGCAACCCCAAGCCGCGCCTGTTTCGGCTGCCACAGGTCCACGCGCTGATCAACCGCTTCGGCTTCAACAACGAAGGGCTGCAATCCTTCGTGGAGCACGTGTGTGCCAGCCGCGTGCGCCAGCAGGGGCAACCCGCGTTGGTGCTGGGCCTCAACATCGGCAAAAACGCCGACACGCCCATCGAGCGTGCGGTGGACGACTACCTGCTGGGCCTGCGCGGCGTGTACGCCCACGCGGACTACGTCACCGTCAACATCTCCAGCCCCAACACGCGCAACCTGCGGCAGCTGCAAACCGATGACGCGCTGGAGGGGTTACTGGCGGCCCTCACTGCGGAGCGCGCACGGCTGGCCGATCAGCACGGCGCGTACCGGCCGCTGATGCTGAAGATCGCCCCCGACCTGGACGAGGTACAGATCGGCACGATCGCCGACGCTCTGCAGCGCTACGGCATCGATGGGGTCATCGCCACCAACACGACGCTGGCGCGCGATGCGGTGCAGGGCCTGCCGCATGCGGACGAAGCCGGCGGGTTGTCCGGCGCGCCGCTGGCCACGCCGAGCAACCGCGTCATCGCGGCGCTGCGCGCCCGCCTGGGGCCGGGGTTTCCCATCATCGGCGTGGGCGGCATCCTTAGCGGCGACGACGCGTTGGCCAAGCTGCGCGCCGGCGCCGACGCGGTGCAGCTCTACACCGGGCTGATTTACCGTGGACCGGCGTTGGTCACGGAAGCGGCACGGGCGCTGCGCGACCACGCCGCCGGCACCGCTGCGGGCCGCTGATCGCCGGGCGCAAGGGGCCGTGGGGGCGGCAGGCGCGTCAGGCCGGCGTGCGCAGCGGCGACACCAGCACGTCGCACGGCACCTGCGCCAACGCGTGTTTGGTGACGCTGCCCAGCAACAGCTCTTCGGCGGCGCTGGTGCCATGCTTGCCAATGACGACCAAATCGCACTCGCGCTGCACGGCTTCGTCGACGATGGCCGGCGCTGCGTCGCCCTCGTGCAACACGGTTTGGTAGCGCGTCGAGGGCCAGCCCCGCTGCTGCGCCAAGTGGTGCAAACCGTGCAGCGCGCGCTCGCGGCTGTGTTGGCGGTAGCGTTCGATCGTTTCGTCATCGACCCCCGCAAAACGCAGCTTTTCCTCGAACGGGACAGCGTAGGCGTGTAAAAGCCACACGTCGGCGCGCGGCGCAATGGTGTCGACTAGCGCAACGGCGGACTCCGTCCAGGGGGAAAAATCCACCGCCACCAGCACGCGATGGTAACCCCGCCGCGGCGCCTGACGCACCATCAGCACGGGGTAAGCAGCCTTGCGCAGCAGGCGCTCGACGGTGGTACCCAACAACGGCAAGAGCGCACCCCCCCGCCCACTGGCCCCCAACACCACGCAGCGCGCCTGGCACTGCCGCGCAAACCCATCGATGTCGCGCACCGGATGCCCCTCGACCAGCGCCGCATCGACGGCAACTGTATGCTGCGCTTGCAGCGCGCGCACGACCGCCTCCAACGAGGCTCGGGCATCGGCCAAGATACGCTGCCGGGGCTGGGGGTCGCCCAACCATGTCGCCAGCTCCGTCATCCAGTCGTGTTGCAACACGTGCAGCACGGTCAACGGCGTACCCAACTCCTGCGCCAACGTTGCAGCGCGTTGCGCGGCCGCCTGCGCGCCCGTGGAAAAATCGGTTGCCGCCAACAACCCGCCCAGCGGCGGGGCTGTCGGCTCCGTGGTGATCGAGATGCGCTCGCTCATGGATCAGCTCCTTGACGAGGGACGGCCGGCTTCATGACCTCCGCCAGGTGTTGCGCGGCGTGCAACGCGGCGTCACGGTAGGGTTGGTAGATGTGCTGCACGTCGAGCCGCTGCAGATCCTCCAGCGCCGCCTCGTCGCGCGCGGCGACCGCGATCGGCCCCTGGTAGCCCGCACTGCGCAGCGCGTAAACGAGGGTGCTAGCCGAGGCCACGAGGGGCAGCGTCACGACCACCCAGCGCGTAGACGACAACGGCAGTGACTCCAGAAAGTCGGGGTTCTCGGCGTCGCCATAGTGCACCGGCAGCTGCTGGCGCTTGAGGTCGCGCACCAGCTCAGGGTCGTGGTCGATGCCGACTGCGGTAACGCCGCGCCGCTGCAGTTCGCGCAGCAGCCGGCTGCCGTAGCGTCCCAGGCCAAACACCAGCACATCCGCTTCACCGTGGCGGGGCGGGTGTCGGTCCACCGACAACTCGCGGTACGGCCGCCGCCGCTCGAACATATCGAGCCACGGCGACAGGCGCTCGTACAACGGGTGGGAGTACAGAATCATGTAGGTCGACAGGGTGATCGTGATCAGGCCCACCAGCGTCGTCAACCCCAATGCCTGCGTGTCGACATGGCCCAGCGTGATGCCCATGGCCACGAAGACGATCGAAAACTCACTGATTTGCGCCACCGTCAGGCCCGCCAAAAAGCCCGTGCGCTTGCGGTAGCCCATGTAGCCCATGATCGCCATGACGATCAGCGGGTTGCCCACCAGCACAAACACCGACAGCACCAGCGCAGGCACGAGCTCCTGCCCCAGCGTGGACAGCTCCAACTCCGCCCCCATATGGATGAAGAAAAACAGCAGCAAAAAGTCGCGCACACCACCCAGCCGGGCGTTGATCGCTTCGCGGTAATGGGTCGACGCCAGCGTAAACCCCGCGACGAACGCCCCCGCCTCCATCGAAAAGCCGGCCCAGGCCCCTAGCGCCGCCAGGCCCAATCCCCAGGCCAGGGCAAAAATCAGCAGCAACTCCTGGGAGCGCGCCATCATCGCCGTCACGCGCGGCAGCACCCAGCGCATCAGGCCCGCGATCAGCGCCACCGCCAACACCAACCGCCCAACCAGCGACGCCACCACACCCCATTCACCGACGGCATCCGCAGCCTCGGGGGCCCGCAGGGCACTCATCGCCATCATCGCCAGCACCACCGCCAGGTCCTGCACGATCAAAAAGCCCACCGCGATGCGCCCGTGCAAAGCGTCGAGCTCGCGTTTGTCGGTCAGCAACTTGACGATGATGATCGTGCTCGAAAACGTCAGCGCTACCGCCACGTACAGCGCCGTCATCACGTCTTTGCCCAGGGCCAGGATCAACCCAAACCCGAGCACGATCGTAAAGGCCAGCTGCCCCAGGCCGGTGGCCAGCGCCACCGGACCGATGTGCCGCACATGGTGCCAATCGAGCTTGAGCCCGACGATGAACAGCAACACCGTCACGCCGATCTGGGCCAACAGCGCCACCTGGTCGTGCGCCTTGACCCAGCCCAGGCCTGCGGGCCCCAACGCAATGCCGACGACGATATAAGCAATCAGCACCGGTTGGTGCAAACGCACGAACAACGCCCCGGCGGCCGCTGCCACCAGCAACAACATGGCGAATTCGGCAAAGGGGTCGATCGTCGGTATATACCTGCGGCGACCCCCCCGGCGAGGTTGGTTCCCGTTGCGGTGCCCGCGTCAACGGGCTGGCGTCAGGCCAGGCCCATCGCTACCGCCTCGCCCACCGCCAGCGCGCTGGTCAAGCCGGGGGACTCCATGCCCAGCAGGTGCACCAAACCCGCCCAGCCATGCTGCGCGGGCTGCACGATCAGAAAATCCGGCGCGGATTCGCCGGGGCCGTGGATTTTCGGCCGCACACCCGCGTAGGCCGGTCGCAGCGCGCCAGAGGGCAGCCCCGGCCAGTAGCGGCGGATGGCGGCTTCGAACGCCGCCTGGCGCGTGCCATCGACGTCGTAGCTCAGGGTATCCGGCGCCTCGTCAGGCAGCCACTGCAGGTCGGGGCCAAAGCGGGCCTGACCGCCAAGGTCCAGCGTCAGGTGCACCCCCAGCCAGGCATCGCGTGGCACCGGGTACACCAGGCAGTCCACGGGTGCCGCCCCCTGCAGCGCAAAGTAGTGCCCCTTGGCGTAGCGTGGCGGCGGCCATGCCTGCGGGTCCGGCCCCTGCACCGCGCGCGCCACATGACATGCCCACAAACCGGCCGCGTTGACCAACACATCGGCTTGCAGCGCAAAGGCCTCGCCCGCCAACGTGCGGCCGCGCACGCGCCAGCCGCCCTCGCCACGCGGGCCGATTGGCTCGGCCCCTTCGAAGACCGACCCCAACGCCACCGCACCACCCGCACGTTGCACGTCGGCGTGCAGCGCCTGCATCAGCGCGTGGCTGTCGACGATGCCGGTGGAGGGGGACCACAACGCCGCGCATGCGTGCAGCGCTGGGGCGCGGCGCCGCACCTGCGCGGCGTCGAGCGGCTGCACCGGCACTCCATTGGCCGCCGCACGCCGCGCCAGCTGGTCCAGCACCGCCTCGTCGTCGGCGTCGGTCGCCACGACCAACTTGCCACAGCGGCGGTGCCCCACCCCCATGCGTTGGGCGTAGTCGTACAGCAGCGCCTTGCCGCGCACGCACAGCCGGGCCTTCCACGAACCGGGGGCGTAGTACAACCCGGCGTGGATGACCTCACTGCTGCGCGAGCTGACCCCAGTGCCGATTGCGGTGCCGCGCTCCAGCACGACCACCTCGCGCCCAGCCAGCGCCAACGCGCGCGCCACCGCCAGGCCGATGACGCCAGCGCCAATGACCAAGGCACCTACGCGATCCATCGCCACCGGCCTGCACCATCAGCTGCGGCGACGCACAGCCGCCACCAGCAGGGCCAGGCATACGGCAGCCATCGCCACGAAGTTGAGGAACGACCAGTTGGCGATCGTCAACCCCAGCCACGTCCAGTCGATCGCCGTGCAGTCGCCGCTGCCGCGGAAAATCATCGGGATCGCGCGCTTGAGGGGGAAAGCCTCGATCATGCCGTAGAAGTCGCGCCCACAGGTTTGGATGTCCGGCGGGAACCATTGCAGCCACGACTGGCGTGCCGCGACGAACGCCCCAAACCCCGCCACCAGCGCCGCCCCTGCGATCAGCCCCACGCGCACCGCGCGGCCCGGCAGCGCGGCGGCCAGCGCAGCCAGCAGCGCCACCCCGATCAACGCGTAGCGCTGCACGATGCACATCGGGCACGGTTCATGCCCGACGACGTGCTGCAGGTACAGCCCAAAACCCAGCAGCCCCAGGCACCACAGCGCCAGCCCAGCAGACAGCACCCGCAGCCGGGTGGCCAGTGCCGACAGCCTACCACGGTGATCGGCAACGGTCATGATGCGCAGCACTCCTCGGGCATCGGCTTTAGTTGGCGTCGGCAAACGCGCGCTCGATGACGAACTGCCCCGGCGTGCTGGTGTTGCCTTCGACGAAGCCGTAGCGCTCGCACATGGCCTTGAGGTCGCGCAGCATCGCCGGGCTGCCGCAGATCATCACGCGGTCGGTCTCGGGGTTGAGCTGCGGCAGGCCCAGCTCCCGCGCCATTTGGCCGCTTTCCACCAGCTGCGGGATACGCCCTTGGCGCTCGAACGGCTCGCGCGTCACCGTGGGGTAGTAGCGCAGCTGCTGGCGCACCATTTCCCCCAAAAACTCGTGCTGCGGCAGCTCCTGGGTGATGTAGTCGCGGTAGGCCAGCTCCGCCACCAGGCGCACGCCGTGCACCAGAACCACCTGCTCGAAGCGCTCGTAGGTGGCGGGGTCGCGGATGATGCTCATGAACGGCGCCAGGCCCGTGCCAGTGCCAAACAGGTACAGGTGCTTGCCCGGCAACAGGTAGTCGATGACCAGGGTGCCGGTCGGCTTGTGCCCGACGATGATGTGGTCGCCCGGCTGGATATGCTGCAGGCGGCTGGTCAGCGGGCCATCGGGCACCTTGATGCTCAAAAACTCCAGGTGTTCCTCGTAGTTGGCCGACACGATGCTGTAGGCGCGCAACAGCGGTTTGCCGTTTTCCAGGCGCAAGCCGATCATCGTGAACTGCCCGTTGAGGAAGCGCAGGCCCGCGTTGCGCGTGGTTTTGAACGAAAACAGCCGGTCGGTCCAGTGGTGCACGCTGAGCACGCGCTCGTCGTCGAAAGCACTCATGATGTCGGGTCGATGGTTGAATGGCTACGAATCAAACAAAAGCCTAATACCCCCACGGGCATCTAACGTTGACGACCGTCAAACACCCCACGCGCGCGGCACGGCGCACGCTCGGGTACAGTGTCGCCTGTGACGACACCGCGCACGGCAGACCCGCTGCGTGGCGTCGAAGGCTGCATCGTAGCAAACCCTTCATGCCCTTGCGCCGCTGTCATCATGACTGCAAGGCATGAAGAGATTGCTTCATTCATCAGGAGATCGCCATGGCACGCATGGTTCGTTGCATCAAGCTCGGCGTCGAGGCCGAGGGCCTGGACTTTCCGCCGTACCCCGGCGAGCTGGGCAAGCGCATTTACGACAACGTCAGCAAGCAGGCGTGGCAGGAGTGGTTGCGCCTGCAAACGATGTTGGTCAACGAAAACCGCCTCAACCTGGCCGACGCACGCGCGCGCCAGTACCTGGCACGCCAGATGGAAAAGCACTTCTTTGGCGAAGGCGCCGACGTGGCCGCCGGCTACGTGCCGCCCACCCAAGCGTGAACACGGTGGTGCGGTGGCTGCCCGACGGCACGCCACAAAGCACGCTGTACGGCGACATCTACCGCAGCCGCGGCGCCGACGGCCACGGCGGCTGGGCACAGGCGCGGCATGTCTTTTTGCGCGGCTGTGGGCTGCTGGCCGAGTCCGACGAGCCCACCGCGTGGGCGCACGCCGCACGCTGGCACCTGCTGGAAAACGGCTTTGGCCTGGGGCTGAACTTTCTGGCCACCTGGTACACCTGGCGCACGCAGGCCGCGGCGCCACCTCAGCTGCACTACATCGGCATCGAGGCCCACCCTGCGCAGGCCGAAGACCTGTTGCGCAGCGCCGCGGCGTTCGCCGAGCTGCTGCCGCTGGCGCAACGGCTGGCGGCCGTCTGGCGCGGTTTGCTGCCCGGTGTGCACCGCTGGACGTGGGACGAGTCCGGACCCGATGGCCAACCCCGGCGGCTGCACCTGACGCTGTGCGTGGGCCCGGTGCAACGCTGGCTGCGCCAGCTTGACACCGCGGTGGACAGCGTCTACCTGGACGGCTTCGACCCCTCATGCAACCCTGACATGTGGACGCCAGAGCTGCTGCGGGCGGTGGCGCGCCTGTGCCGTCGCGGGGCGCGGTTGGCCACTTGGAGCGTGGCGCGCTCGGTGCGCGACGCCCTGGCACAAGCCGGCTTTCAGGTCGAACGCCACGCGGGCCTGCCACCCAAACGCCACTGCCTGCGCGCGCTGTACGACCCCGCCTGGCAGCCACGCACGGTGCTGCGCGCCGCCCTGCACCCCACGCCAAGCCAGGCGCTGGTGGTGGGGGGCGGCCTGGCGGGCGCGGCGACGGCGCACAGCCTGGCCCAGCGCGGCTGGCAGGTCACCGTACTGGACCGTGCGGTCGCGCCCGCGGCCGGTGCTTCGGGCCTGCCAGTGGGCCTGCTCGCGCCGCATGTCTCGCCCGACGACGCGCCGCTGTCGCGCCTGACGCGCGCGGGGCTGGCGGCCACGTTGCAGCGCGCGCAGCGGCTGCTGCAGCACGGGCAGGACTGGGCGCCCAGTGGGGTGCTGGAGCATGCGTTCGAAGGCCGCCATGCGCTGCCCCCAGCGAGCACCTGGCAGCCTTGGGGCGAGCACTGGAGCGCCCCCGCCACGGCCATGCAGCGCCAGCAAGCCAGCCTGCCTGCCGACGCGCAGGCGCTGTGGCACGGCTGCGGCGCTTGGCTGCGCCCAGCGGCGCTGGTGCATGCACAACTGGCGCACCCCAACATCGTCTGGCGCGGGGGCCAGGCGGTGGCGGCGCTGGCGCGCTCGGCCGACGGCTGGCACGCACGCGATGCGCAGGGCCACCTGCTGGCGGCGGCCGACGTGGCTGCCGTCTGCGCGGGGTTCGACACCACCGCCCTGCTGGCGCCGCTGAACGGCCGCTTGCCGTTGCACGCGCTGCGCGGTCAGGTGGCCTGGGGCCGCATCAGCGACCTTCCCAGCACCGCGCTGGGCGCCCTGCCCCCGTGGCCGGTCAACGGCCACGGCTCGCTGGTGGCGGGCGTGCCGGCCGGCCCGGCGGGTGAGCCGATCTGGTGCATGGGTTCGACCTTCGTGCGGGGCCGTACCGACACCACCCCCAGCAGCGATGAGCACGCCGCCAACCTGGACAAGTTGCGGCGCCTGCTGCCCAACGCCGCGGCGGCACTGGCGCCCCTCTGGCCCCGGGCGCAGGCCTGGGCTGGGGTGCGCTGCACGGTGCCGGACCGCTTTCCCCTCGTCGGCGCCGTGGACCCCGACCGCTGGCCAGGCCTGTACGTGCTGGCTGGGCTGGGCGCGCGCGGCTTGACCTTGTCGGTGCTGGCCGGCGAGGTGCTGGCGGCGCAATGCCACGGCGAACCCTGGCCGCTGGAGCCGGCCCTGGCCGCCAAGCTGTTGGCGCTGCGTTGGGGCCGGTCAAGCCCCCACGGCGCGGGGCCTTGCTGACGCACGTCAACGGCAACGAGGGCGCCGTGGGCCTACAATTCAGCGTTTCCAAGGTGCATCGGCCGCCGCCGTCCCGGCGGGGCGTGCACCGCAATGGTCTTGCCATGACACACGTCGTAACCGAAGCCTGCATCGCCTGCAAGTACACCGATTGCGTGGATGTCTGCCCCGTGGACTGCTTCCGCGAAGGGCCCAATTTTTTGGCCATCGACCCGGATGAATGCATCGACTGCGCGGTGTGCATTCCCGAGTGTCCGGTCGGCGCCATCTACGCCGAAGAAGACGTGCCGAGGGACCAGCAGCACATGATCAAGCTCAACGCCGAGCTGGCCAAGCTGCCGACCTGGAAGAGCATCACCAAGCGCAAGGCCCCGCTGCCCGACGCCGACAAGTACAAGGACATGACCGGCAAGCTGCATCTGCTGCAGCGCTGAGGCCGCCACCATGGCCACACGGGACCACCCGGCGGCCGTCGACGCCGACGCCGTCGTCATCGGCGCTGGCCCGGCGGGCCTGTGGGCAGCCTTCGAACTGGGGCTGCAGACGCTGGCCGTGCACGTGGTGGACAGCCTGCCGCACGCCGGCGGGCAGTGCGCCGAGCTGTACCCCGACAAACCCATCTACGACATCCCCGGGGTACCGGTGTGCACTGGGCAGGAGCTGGCACACCACCTGCTGCAGCAGTTGCAGCCGCTGCAGGTGCCATTGCACCTGGGGCAGACGGTGGCCGAGCTGCACGCCGACCGCACCGGCCAGGGCGAGGGGTGGCGCCTGCACACCGCACAGGGCATGACGCTGCGCTGCCGCGCCCTGGTCATCGCCGCGGGCGTGGGCGCGTTCGTGCCGCGACCGCTGGCTGTACCGGGGTTGGAGGCTTGGCAGGATCAGCAGGTCTTTTACACCGACCCGCCCCCCGACGTTTGGTTGGACCGCCACGTCGTCGTGGTCGGCCCGGGTGAAGCGGCGGTGCGGTTGGCGCTGCACACCGCCGCCCACGGTGCGGCCCGCGTGACCCTGCTGCACCGCACCGACCGCTTCACGATCGACCCCGCGCTGGACGATGAGCTGCAGGCCGCCATCGGCGCGGCGCGGGTGCACCTGTGCCTGGGCCAACCGGTGGCCGTTTTGAGCGATCCGGACGGCCGTCTGCTGGCGCTGGAGGTAGCCACCGCACGGGACGAGCGCCTGAGCCTGCCGGTGGATGTGTTGCTGCCACGGCTGGGCTTGCATCCGCGTCTGGGCCCGATCGCCGAGTGGGGCTTGGCCATGGAGCGCAAACACCTCGTCGTGGAGCCGAGCACCTTGCAGACCTCCACCCCCGGCATCTACGCGGTGGGCGACGTGGCGCACTACCCCGGCAAACGCAAGCTCATCCTGTGCGGTTTTCACGAAGCCACGTTGGCCGCGTGGGCCATCGCCGAGCGGTTGCGGCCGGGGCAGCGCATCCCGTTGGAATACACCACCACCAGCCCCCGCCTGCGCGCGCTGCTGGGGGCCGACGCGCCCTAACCCGTGATGCGGCGCAACTGCATGGGCTGCGGTGCCCAGCCGTGGTTGAGCGGACCGCTGCCCTGCCCCAGACGCACGTGCGCACCGGCCTGCAACGCCTGACGGACCCAGGCATGGGCGGATTGCACCGCCTCTTCCAGCGTCTGGCCCAGCGCCAGGTACGACGCAATCGCCGACGACAGCGTGCAGCCGGTGCCGTGCAGGTTGGGGCTGGGGATGCGCTCACCGCGCAACCAGGTCCAAAAGGCGGCCGGCTCGCTGGCGATGGCCAGCAGGTCGGTCACCACCTCGCCGCTCAGGTGGCCGCCTTTGAGCAGCACGGCGCGCGCGCCCCGTTGCAGCAACTCAGCTGCGGCGGCTTCGAGCTCGGACGCATCGCTCAAGGTGCGGCCCAGCAACAGCCCGGCCTCGTCCAGGTTGGGCGTGACCAACGTGACACGGGGAAACAGCTCGTGCACCAGGCGTTGTACCGTGTCGGGTTCGATCAGCGTGTCGCCGCTGGTGGCCACCATCACCGGGTCGAGCACCACGTTGGGCAAGCGGTAGGTGTCGATAGCCCACGCCACCGCCTCGACGATGTCGGGCGCGTGCAGCATGCCGACCTTGACGGCATCGACACCAATATCCTCCACCACCGCCGCGATCTGTTCCTTCAGAAACGACGCTGGCACCGCGTGGATGGCCCGCACGCCCAGCGTGTTTTGCGCCGTCAGGGCCGTGATCGCGGTCATACCGTAGCAGCCCAGCGCTGCCATCGTCTTGAGGTCGGCCTGAATGCCAGCGCCGCCGCCGCTGTCGCTGCCGGCGATCGACAGCACACGCGGGTAGCACCAGACGTCGGGGTGGGCAAGATCGTTGAGGTGCGACATAGGTCAATTATGCGGCGGCTGCGCTCGGGTACGATCGGGCGCATGAACAACCCGATGAGCGCAACCATCCTCGGTGCGGGTCTGCTGGGCCGCCTGCTGGGCGTGACCCTGGCGCGCGCCGGCTGGCAGGTTGAACTGTTGGAGCAAGCCCCCGACCCCGCGCGGGCTGGCGGCGCCGCGCGCGTGGCCGCGGCGATGCTGGCACCGCTGGCCGAGTCGGCCGTGACCGAACCCAACGTCGTGGTCATGGGTTTGTACGCACTGCCGCGCTGGCAAGCGCTGTGCGCCAGCTTGCCGCAGCCGGTGTTTTTTCAGCGCAACGGCACGCTGATCCTGTGGCACCGGCAAGACGCGCGCGAAGCGCATCGCTTCGAAGCGCTGCTGCGCGCCACCGCCGCCCGCCTGGGCAACCTGCCCGAACCCGAGCCGCTGCACGCCGAGCAACTGGCGCAGCGTGAACCCGCCGTCGCGGGCCGTTTTGCGCAGGCGCTGTACCTGCCCGGGGAAGGCCAGCTCGATGGCCGCGCCGCGCTGGACGCGCTGCTGGCGGAGCTGCACGCCCACGGCGCTGTCGTGCGCTGGGGCGTGACCACCACGCTGGCCGAGGCCGCAACCGCCGCCCGCGCAAGCGGCCACTGGGTGTTTGACTGCCGTGGCCTGGGAGCCCAAGCTGAGTGGCCCGCCGATGGCGCCGCCGGCAGCGGACCGCTGCGCGGTGTGCGCGGCGAGGTGGTGCGCCTGTACGCGCCCGACGTCACGCTGCAGCGCCCCACCCGGCTGCTGCACCCGCGCTACCCGATTTACATCGCCCCCAAAGAGCGGCACGTTTTTGTCATTGGAGCCACCGAAATCGAGGCCGACGACCGCTCGCCCGCCAGCGTGCGCTCGACGCTGGAGCTGCTCAGCGCCGCTTACGCCGTCCACCCCGGTTTTGCCGAAGCGCGCATCCTGGAGCTCAACACCGAGTGCCGCCCCACCCTGCCCGACAACCTGCCGGCCGTGCGCGTGCGGGCCCCGCGTGTGTTGCAGCTCAACGGCCTGTACCGGCACGGCTACCTGATCGCGCCCGCTGTCTGCGACGCCGTGCTGCAGTATGTGCAGGAGGGCCACACCACGCTGGCGCAGCAACTTGGGCTGACGTTTGTGACGCCGGAGGCTGTGACCGCATGAACATCGTGCTCAACGGCCAGCCCGTCGCGCTGCCCGACGCCGCTTGCGTGGCCGACGCTGTCGACCACGCCACCCGCGCGCTGGGGCTGCGGCCGCCTTTTGCGGTGGCGCTCAACCTGCAATTCGTGCCGCGGGCACAATACGCGCACACGCCGCTGCACGAAGGGGACCGCTTGGAAATCATCACCCCCATCACCGGCGGCTGACGACCCTGCCCATGGACGCCGACCCCAACCTCGCCAACCACCCCGATCCCCTGATCCTGTACGGCCAGGCGTTCGGCTCGCGCCTGCTGCTGGGCACCTCGCGTTACCCCTCGCCCGCGGTGCTGGAGCAGGCCGTACAACGGGCCAGGCCGTGCATGCTGACCGCCTCGCTGCGGCGCCACGGCGCCCTGGGCGCCGACGCCAGCCACGGCTTTTGGACGCTGCTGCAGCGCCTGGGGGTGCCGGTGCTGCCCAACACCGCCGGATGCCACAGCCTGCAAGAGGTCATCACCACCGCCGAAATGGCGCGCGAGGTGTTCGGCACCGACTGGATCAAGCTGGAGCTTATTGGCGACGACTACACCCTGCAGCCCGACACCGTGCAGCTGCCGGCCGCAGCGGCCGAGCTCGTGCGCCGCGGCTTCAAGGTGCTGCCCTACTGCACCGAAGACCTGGTGCTGTGTCAGCGGCTGCTGGACACCGGCTGCCAGGCCGTCATGCCGTGGGCAGCGCCCATTGGCACCGGCCAGGGGCCGGTCAACCCGTACGCGATGCGCGTGCTGCGCGAACGCCTGCCCGACGTGCCGCTGATCGTGGACGCGGGCCTCGGGCTGCCCTCGCACGCCTGCCAGGTGCTGGAGTGGGGCTACGACGCCGTGCTGCTCAACACCGCGGTGGCGCAGGCCCGCGACCCGGTGGCCATGGCCGGGGCGTTTGCCGACGCCGTGGCCGCGGGTCGCGCCGCGTACCGCGCTGGCGCCATCGAGCCCCAAACCGCAGCCCAGCCCAGCACCCCGGTGCTGGGCACACCGTTTTGGCACCAACCCTGATGCCATGTCCAAGCGCTTGACCGTCCCCCAACCCGAGGCCGCCGTCCAGGCCATCGCCGACGCGCACGCCGAGCTGCGCATCGAGCGCGACGCCGACCCCCACGCCACCCCTGCCGACGACAGCGTCTACGCCGTCACCTACGCCGCGGCACGCCGCCTGGGCTTCGTGCCCGCCGATGCGGCCATCGTTGCTGGCGCCTGGGTGCGCCGCGCCGCCCGCATGGGCTTGCAAGCCCACGACTGGCCGGACGACCCACAGGATTTCGGCCTGGCCCTGCACCCCCAACCGTTCGCCCCCTGCCCACACGACATGGGTCTGTACGCCGTGCTGCCCAACGCCGACTGGGTGGCGCGCATGGCCGCAGCCGGGGTGCCCACACTGCAACTGCGCTTCAAGCACGACGACCCGGCACGCATCGCGCGGGAGGTGCAGGCTGCGGTGCGCGCCGTCGAGGGCACGCCCGCGCGGCTGTTCATCAACGACCACTGGCGCGCTGCGCTGGACGTCGGCGCCTACGGCGTGCATTTAGGTCAGGAGGACCTCGACACCCTCGGCCCCGACGAGATCGCCACGCTGCGTGCCAGCGGCCTGCGGCTGGGCATCAGCACGCACGGCTACGCCGAAATGGTGCGCGCCTGGCGGCTGGGGCCCAGCTACATTGCGCTGGGGGCGGTGTTGCCCACCACGCTCAAAGCCATGCCAACCGCCCCGCAAGGGGTGGGCCGCCTGCGCGCCTACGCCCGCCTGCTGCATGCGCTACCAACCGTGGCCATCGGCGGCATTGGACTGGCCGAGCTGCCCGCCGTGGCCGCCAGCGGCGTGGGCGCTTTTGCGGTGGTGCGCGCCATTGTGCAAGCCCCCGACCCGCAAGAGGCCGCGCATGCGCTGATGCAGCGCTGGAGCGCGTTGCGCGCCGACACCGCCGCGCGCGAAAGCGCGGCCTAAACTGGGCTATAATGTAGGTCTTGTTCCCCGATAGCTCAGTCGGTAGAGCGCCGGACTGTTAATCCGTAGGTCCCTGGTTCGAGCCCAGGTCGGGGAGCCAAAATGCTCCGCTAAGTCTATGACTTAGTTATTGGTTTGCCAGCGTCAGTCC